>JAWOKN010000144.1:0-14093 GCA_033854175.1 Bacteroidota bacterium
GTTAGCAAGGATGGCGTCATGACGCCTGCGAACAACCAATACTACTTCTCGGATCATCCAATGACGATCCGATTAATCTTTTGCATCATAGCATTGATGGCCCCGCTGGCAGCCACATCCGGCACGACAGCGGCAACGTTGACGTATCGTACGGATACGGATGGATCGTGGCGACACATGGAGGGAACCGGATCGAAGCGCGTCACGGCGGGCGGGAGGACTGGCTTGCAAACAATATTATCCGTGACTTTGCAAACGGCGACATCCTCATCACCATGGCATACGATAACGGTCCGGATTCCGATGGAATGAGCGTCGCGGCATGCAAGGCGCTTGTTGGCGTCTTAAAACAGTATGGCCACCATTAAGAATCCTGTGTCGTTGAGAAAAGGAAGGACGTCGAGTGAGGGACAGGCGGCAAACCGGCCGTTTATAGTTGGGGATCGCGGGTAGGTAGCAACAGCTGAAAACCAGCGTCTGAAAGGCTTCAATGAACAACAACAATCCTTTGAACGTGCTGGCAGCCTGGCGGACCAGCAACCGGGTGACCGAATTTTTCATCGAAAATCTCCCCCGGGAACTCTGGAGCATGAAGGTGCCCGGTGCCCCAAGAAAAACCGTCCGTATGATCGCGGGTCACATCCACAACGCCCGCTGCTCCTGGATTAAAATGATCGGGAGAGCGTACGGGATCAGGCCCCCGAAAAGCGTCGACCGCCATCGTGTCAGCAAAGCCGGACTTCTCCGGGCATTCAAACAGAGCAGCAGGGGAATCAGCGAACTGCTCAAGGAGGGACTCAACCAGGGCGGTAAACTGAAGATTCAGGTGCCGTGGGCCAACATTCCCCCCGACGTGGTACATTTCATGGCCTACATGGTCGCACACGAAGCCCACCACCGGGGACAAATCATACTCCTGGCGAGAGAAGCGGGTCACCGGCTCCCCCCGCACATCACCGATGGTCTCTGGCAGTGGAAGCAGCATAACATGGAAAGTGCTGCAGAAGGGCGGCACCGGAAAGCATGATAAAATCTTGCAAGAATACGCGTCCAATTCCAGGAGGTAGGCACCGATGCCAATAACCGTCGATCCCAGGGAGATCGTACGAAAACTGATTCAGGAGGTATGGAACGAGGGACATGTCGAGGCTTCAGGCAGCTACATCGCCGCCAGGTACACAATCCATCACGACCCCGGCGATCCGTGGGAGAAAAAGGAGCTTGATCTCGAGGGATACAAGGAGCGTGTCCGGTTGTCCAGCGCCCCCTTTCCCGATCAGCATTTCGAGATCAGGGAGCTTCTCGCAGACGGGAATACGGTGGTGGTGACATGGCACTGGACCGGCACGCACAAGGGGGATATTCAGGGATTCAGGGCATCCGGCAAAAAGATCAGAATGTCGGGAATCACCGTCTACTATGTTGCAGACGGCAAGGTTACAGGACACTGGCAGGTTATTGACCGTCTGGGCGTCTACCAGCAGCTGCGGCAGGCCATGTCTGCGGGCAATGATACGTAAAGTTTCACGAACAATGACCGGATCAGCAAGAGTCAACATGGAGGCAACACACATGAATACGAGACTGGAAACATTCTCCGACGGGGTTTTCGCGATCGCGATCACGCTCCTCGTCCTCGATCTGAAAGTCCCCCCTCTTGAATCGGTCCGTTCCGCCGCGGAGGTATGGCGCGACCTGGCTCTCCTCTGGCCCTCCTTCTTCGCGCTTTCACTCAGCTTCATCATCATTCTCATCGCATGGATCGGGCATCACAATCTTTTAAAAACGGTGGACAAAACCTCCGCTCATTTCCAGGTCGCCAACGGTTTTCTCCTCTTCACGGTGATCTTCATGCCATTTCCAACCGCATTCATGGCGGAATATCTGAACACCCCTTATGCGCAGCCCGCGATAGTCTTCTACTGTCTCAATGGCATATTTCACAATATCGGCTGGAACCTCCTCTACCTTTCGATACTCAGGCCGAAGCCGTTGATACGGGACCACATCAGAATCGAGGATATTAAAAAAAGCAGCCGTGGGGCGCATTACGGCTTCTTCATCAATCTCGGGATTGCGCTCATATCGTGGTGGTTTCCGCACACAGCATTAATCCTCAGTGTCGTACTGTGGATATACTGGCTCATCGTATCGGTCTCCATAAAAACATAGCTGAGGAGGCAGAATGCGGCCGGCAGGGCCCCGTTGAATCTTGTTCCGGAAATTGCCAGCTTCACCAGAAAGTGCTGACCCGCGCGGTTCGGGGAACAACCACAAGGAGACCCACTATGCCGACTTCACGATACCTGCGATGCGCCCGGTTCATCGCCCTCCTCCTCACCTATCTCGCTGTTTATCCCATTCAGGCACAGGAAACGCACAAGCCGATTGTTCCGGTCGGTATATTCCTTGGAAAGATCGAGGAGGGTACCCGTATCTTCACACCTATTCGTCTCCTGCCGTTTGAGGATCCCGAGTCCGAAGGCCATCAATTCCCGAACGCCCTCCAGCTTTACGGGACGGAGTTGGATGTTTTACTCTGGCTCGGGCATCAATCGGGATATGAGTTGAAAGCAACACTCATGCGTTATCCCAGGGAGCCCTCGCCTTCCTGGCCTTACAAGGAGTTCTCGCAACCCGACACAACGCATCTCCGGGATGCACCCTGCATCAGGCGTCCGGCAGCCGACGCCCCCCTGAAGGGATTGCGAGCGGTGATCTTCATTGACAACGAACCCGTTGGATTCATCGTTGATACGCGCACACTGACGCTGGAAGAACGGGGGATGAAGAGGGCGACATCGATGGGATTAGACATCACCAGGGCGGAGTTTTTACAGGCCCTTGACAAAACGAGGAAGTTTATCGATTCTCAGACAACAGCGGTGGTGATCTTTGGTCAATAAATGCATCATACTCATCCTTGCGGGTTGTGTGAACCTGATGGCACAGGGAATACCGTCCGCCGAATACGGAGACTATGCAGGTTACTACACATTCAAGGCAAAGGCTGGTGATCCATTCTTCAATTTTGAACAATTCGAACTGCACCTTCAAAAGAAAAACGGTCAACCGACCGGTCTGGAATCCAGGGTCTTATTCTTCACCGACACCTCACTCACCCATATTGACACAGAATGCGTGACAACATTCCGCCGGTTCGTTCTTTCCGGGGATTCCCTCGTGTTCGAGACCCGGATATGCCTCGGTGAATACTACAAGTTCAGCGGCCGTTTCCTTGGCATACCATCCCAATCCGGGGCAGAGGGGGACAATCCGGTTCTTGAGGGAACCATGCTATTGTTAAAGAACCACAGAATCGTCCGGCAAGCCGCCGTCAAATTCTTCTGGATTGAAGGATCCTGACATCCGGGATAGAGAGTTCACAACCCTGCCCGAAAAAACTTCGCAAATCTGATGGTTAGTCTTAAACGCCGGAACGGCAGGGGGCCTCACTCCCTTAACAAATCAAGAACCGGCTTATTGATGTAGAGGTGGTACTTCCCCACGATACTTTCCCGTAAGATCTTGTGCGAACATAATTCTGCGAGGTATCTGCTGGCGGTCCTGTAATGAACACCGAGGCGTTTTCCCAGATTCACGGGGGTAATTATAGGATAGGCAAACAAAGCCTCAACCAGTTCTGAAGAGTAAATTTTACGATGTTCCGATTTGATCCTCTCCCTGGTCTTTTCGAGCATGTCTGTCACTGCAAACAGAAATTCTTTCGTCATCCTGGCCTGCGTATACAATGCATTCAGCATGTACAGGACGAACTTGTGCCACTGCCCCTCCCGGCTCACGGCACGTAACCGACGATAATATTCAGTACGATTCTTATTGATGTACCCGCTGACATACAGAATCGGAAGGGTCAGCAATTTCTGTTCGATGAGGTACAGGACGATCAGAATCCGGCCCGTGCGGCCATTCCCGTCGCTGAATGGATGAATGGCCTCGAACTGATAATGGGCGATGGCGCATTTTATCAGGGGATCGATGCCATCATCTGCATGAAGAAAGTTTTCCCAATTATTCATGAATGCCGGGATATCAGCTGCGATCGGGGGGGTATACAGAATCTCTCCGGTTGAGCTGTTCGAAATCGCATTCTGCGTTGAACGATATGCCTTCTTCGCCTCCGGGAGGAGTCTGTGATGGATTCCCAGGACGATCCGGGTCGAGACCGGCAGTTTTTTTAATTGTTCATATCCCCAATAGACCGCTTCGCGGTACCGCAGAACCCCCTTATCCGGAGGACGCAATTCAGACTCAGGAAAGAGCTGCATCTGCAGCACACGTTCCACGGTTGTATTGATGTTTTCAATGCTCGAGCTGGCAACGGACTCTCTGATAACAGCGGGGGAAACCAGCAAAAGGGGATTTGGCAAAGAACGTGAATAGCCATTGAGTTCACCCAACTCCGTCCGGCTCTTGAGCAGGATGTCGATAAATTCCCTCTGTTGAAAATCCAGTTTTGGCGGTAACGGGGGCAGATTGAACGGTTTAGTTGGATTGAAGGTTATCATTCAAATTCACCCTATGGATTTGATATATGATAAATATACGAAAATTGTCATATATCGCAAACCATATGGCACACGGCGTCACATATCCAGATATCGACAGCCCATCAGACATCCGGTATATATCCGACTCCGTACAACGATGACTGTCAAGGGAACTCCCACGTCACAGAAAACCAGGCAACACCGGAAAACACGCTCAACTCCACCAGGAGTGCGGGACGGGTCGCTGGGAATTCATGGTTAACGCACACCCCCACCCGGTGCATATGGAAACCGGCACCGTTTATCTCATTGGAAATATTACACTTCTGAGAATACATGATCCGCCGTTTTGTACTTCAAAAATCTCCTTCGTACATTATGCCTTCATTGTACCGGAGGATGCATCATTCCGAGGAGCTCTTCTTATTGTTGTGTTACTGCAGCGTCAAGAGTTCCCAATTCAACAACCTTCGGAAGAGAGAGAAATGAAGCGAATATCGTCATGTAACCCGCTCATCGTTGTCGTAATCTTTATATTTTTAGCCGAATCCCCCACCGTGACCGCATACTCACATTCAGGACGAGAATAAACCGTTGGACGTTTTCACCTTATCACTTCTCGGGAGCAATATTGATGATCACCGGTGCCCATACCATAATTTACAGTAAACACCCTGATGCCGACAGGACATTCTTCAGGGATATCCTCAAACTGTCCTCTGTCAATCTCGGTGACAACTGGCTCATTTTTGCGCTCCCGCCGTCAGAGCTGGCATTCCATCCCAGTGAGAGCAACAGTATCCACGAATTCTATCTCATGGTTGACAATATTGAACTCTTCACATCCCGCATGACGGCGCAGGGAGTCGGCTGCACACCCATTGCAACACGGGAATGGGGATTACTGACAGAACTTACGCTTCCGGGGGGTGGAAAACTTGGAGTCTACCAACCCCTACACGCGAGGCCGGCAGGGGGTGGCAGAGCGCTGCATAAAAAGGGGAAGCGTTCAACCGAAGGAGTTCGTGCCCGGAGGAAGCGGCGGTGAGACAGAGCCGCGTCTTGCCGATAAAGGGCTTATCCCGGGATATTCGTCCGGACAGGGCACCGGAGGTTGTGCCTCCGGTTCTGCGTGTCGAAAACCAACCGATACTATGCGTCCATTTCTCAAGATTCTGCCGTCTTCGGCCAGTCATCCATACAACAGAAAGGACATTCACATGAACATGTCAAAACTCCTTCCGGGGAGTCTCCTCGTTATAGTCATCTCCTCCATCTCATACGGACAGCTATCCAAACAGGACAGCATCTGGCTTCCGTTCAGGTCTTTCATCGGAAGCTGGGAGGGGAAAGGGGGAGGTGAGCCGGGGACGGGGGATTACACGCGGACGTATCAATTCGTACTGGACAAGAAATACATCGAGGTCAGGAACAAGTCCATCTACGCACCGAGCGCCGCCAATCCCGAAGGGGAGGTTCACGAGGACTGGGGATACATCGGTTACAACAAGAGCAGCCATCGGTTCATGCTCCGCCAGTTCCACATTGAGGGATTCGTCAACGAGTACACGCAGGACAGCATTTCGGGTGACGGGAAGAGGATCGTTTTCCTCTCATACGCCATCGAGAACATTCCGGCGGGGTGGCGGGCGAAGGAAACCTACGACGTCCTCGGCCCGGACCAGATCCAGGAAACCTTTGAGCTTGCAGAACCTGGCAAAGAGTTCTCGGTTTACAGCAAAGTCATTCTCAACAGGGTCAAGTAATGGAATCGGCATCACCCTGCAAGGTAATGGACGCAGGTGCCGGAAGCCACCATAATCGGAGAATGCATCCTTCGTCTCCGGCGCACACAGGGATTGAGCATTCCCATCAGGCCATTATGCACTGAAGCCGGCCCGGAAATTTACCAGTCAGATCCCACCGCGGTTCCGGGCGCACCTTCCATTGATAAATCCGGAAGAACTCCTTACCCGGACCCGGGAGGTCAACATCGGGGCAGCTTCACCAATTATTTCCGGTCAGTGTCACACTAAAGCTCACAAGATACTTGTTAGCCTCCGGGGAGAGAAGATTGGGCGTAACAAGTGTGTCGTACATCGTCGGATACAACAGAGAATCCGGAACCAAGGTGGCAGGAGAAACCTGCCGGAAGAATTCCCGAATCCCGTCGTCAAAGGGCAGGAGTGTCGGAAAGAAAACATCACCATGGAGTGGATCGATAGTCACCCCGGGAATATAGTCAAAACGGCCATCGGATCCCGGATTTAAACTGGCATCAAACCGGTCGAGACCCAACACCCGGAGGAGCGGATACCCCAGAATGCTCTGAGACTTATGATCGCCGGGTGCGAGGAGAAACGCGGCCGCATCGATCCGGTCGTAGATGCCCAGGCGGCCGATGTGATAGATGTTCTTCAGCATGAGTGACCATGCAGGTTGATAATCGGGATGCGAGCTCAGATAGGGCGGTTTGACGAGTTTGAGGTACCATCTACCCGTCCCTGCCACGGAGTCACCGAATACCTTTCCGGTAGAACCGGGAGCTCCGACAATAGAATAACTCACTGCGTAAGCAGCCGGATCTTCATAAGTTTCGATGCGGAGAGTTCCATTACTGGGGTCAAGGGTATAATCAATTCCCGGCACGAGGCGTATCCAGTATGCGTTTAACGATTGTCCCGGGGTTGAAGTATCAAGACCCAACAAAAGACCGGGGGTGTACTGTTCACCGAGGTCGTGGGGAGGCAGGTTAAGGAGTGCTGTCATGAAAACTGCCTCACTCGAGTATTGGGGTGTCAATTGAGCAAGAGATTTCCAGAGATCCAACCGCGTGATTGAATTGGCGATCATCTCAGATGAAAGGGCTGGAGTAGGTGAAGCGTGGTATTGTTCCCAGAACCGTCGGTAGAGAGTATCGACAAAGTAGTAGTTGCGGGCGTACTCCGAAGCATAAAGATTGGTTGTGTGAACCTGAGGAAGCTGTTCGAAGACTGTCCGGTCTTGATAACAACCGTCAGTGAGGATTCCCGAGAGGGCGATGAACGAGATAGCGAACAGTGTGGCGACGATGCGCTTGGCCATAGATCCTCCAATTGTAGTTGCTGTACCTTAACCTTTTAGACTACATCGTAGATCTTCGACCAGTACGGGCTCCTTTCGCCAAGCACCGAGGAAATGTACACACGAAACTGCAAATGCGAAGTTACGAACAAAAAGATACTAACCGCATTTCACAAAGTCAATGAGGGAAAACCCCTATTTTTTGAACTCTGTCCTCTCTGACGGTCTTCCGTCTAATATGCGAAGTAGTGGTCTCGCAGCTGTCCCCTCCCTTGAACTGTGTACCCTGCGCCGGGCACCCCCATAAAATAAAAAGCCGGTCCCCTAACATGCTGAGGCCGGCGTTTGATTTCAAAAATCTCACCGGATCAATAACATTTTTTTCACACTCGTAAATGTCTTACCCGGATCGGAGGTACTGACAGCATCCAATCGATAGAAATATACGCCGCTCGCGACGTCCGAGGCATTCCATTCGACTTGTTCATAACCTGCTGACTGTTCACCATCGGCTAAGACCTGGACCACTTGTCCCAGAAGATTATACACTCTCAGTGAAACTCTGCTATGAAACGGAAGACTGTACTGTATTGCCGTTGTAGGATTGAACGGATTGGGATAGTTCTGATTCAACGCAAACGCCACCGGTTTCGGCTTCGCCTGACTGCTCTCATCATCCGGCGCCGATGGTGGCAACTCTGAGGTTGCAACGATCCGGATTGGAGCCGACATTGAGATTGCAAGTGACTTCGCGGAAGCCGTCGCAAGGACGAGTTTACAGTCCCGGTCGACCTTCACCCAGTATCCCTGACCGGGCTGAATCGTATCCGAAGTATAATATCCCTGCCCGTAGCCGAAGAACTGGCTGGTGATCGTACCTGCCTCATCACTGGTGATCGATGTCGCAGGGACGGGACTGGATATCGAACCGATGAGGTTCCAGCCTTCCTTCACGCTGATCGACTCCGCATTCAGCTGATTGCCGTCGACAAAATTCGCTTCTGCCTTCCCGAACTTCATCCAGTACCCCATGCCGGTGATCAGGGTGTCCGCTGGTACATACCCACCGATATAGGTGTACGCTTGCGAAACCACGGTGGGGAACAGAGTCGATTTTTTGTTATCCGGCGCGGCAACGGGAACCGAGATAATATTCCATCCCGAATTTGCCTGAAATACAAGGGAACTGTCAGGTATTGCCCGGCCGTAGAGACCAAGCCCCAGAGAGGGTATTCCCGGATTGCTCACTGTAATCAATACACTGGCGTCGGTATCAATCCCGACTGTTGTGGGGGTGTAGACGACGTGCAGGACCTGGTTCCCACCAGGTGTAATCAGCAGAGGTGGAGTAGCGCCAATCGAGAAATCCGGATTATCGTTTGTTATCGCAGTGATATGTAAGGTATCTGTGAGTGAGGTATTGGTGAGGGTAATATCGTGGCTCGTACTTTCACCGAGCCGGACGAATCCAAAATAGACCTGAGTCTCTGACGCTTCGAATATCGATTTTGCTTTTCCCCCGACAAACCGGTAGAGCAAATTCACTTCACTTGCTGAGAGTGCTCTCGTGTATATTCTGAGTTCATCCATATCGGCCAGCGGACTCGAGGTCATTGCCTGTGCCATCCCGATAATGAGTGGCGCGGAGTTCGGCACAAAACCAACAGCATCATCTGTGACCGTTTTGCTCAGGATTCCGTTTATGTACAGCTTCATCGTGTGGCTGTCCTTGCGGTCGATAACGGCGGCAAAGTGATACCATCCCGAGGATGGCATCCCGTCACTGGCAAGTTCGTATCCCCCTCCACCCGGGATTGCGGCCGATAAGTGTATGGTGTCGATGCTTCCGCCGACGTTCATTCCGAATGAATACTCCTGATCTGAAAGCTGGTCACCGACACTTTTTGAGACAAGTTTCCAGACCGACTGAGGGGCCGCCACGAGGCGGATCCAGAATGCGATGGTCAGCGCATCGGTCGGGTGCAGACTAGCACTGTTAGGCACATTGATGCCGTTCACGTGAAGATTCCGGCCCTGGAATGAGTAAGCACTACCCGGGTGTCCCCAGGGATCGAGGTTGTAGAAAATGGGGTCGCCCGAAGTGCCGGTATTGCCGTTGCCGCTGACATCCATCGTCGTCCCGTCAAACGGCATATACAATGCAAGGTTGTTTGTCGGCGGAGGCCCAGGGGGGGTCTGCTGATAGAGTGAATCGATCTCGAAAGCGGAAAGTGCCCTGTTATGGATGCGCAGATCGTCCATTGCGCCGTGGAGGTAGTGATGACCACTCCAGAATTCGGGTGCGAATTCTCCGACAGTTATCTTCTTGACAATATTTCGGGTTGTTCCGAATTCCGGCGGGATCGAATCAGCATTCTCAGCCCCATCCTGCGATAGTTCGGGTTGCCCATTGACGTACAACGTGATGCGCTTCGTGTCGGCCACCATCGCCACATGGTACCACTGTCCGGCAACCGGTGTTGTCGTACCAGGAACAACGATGTAATGCGTACCGTCCCAGCATTTGGCGACGAAGCGGCCCTTTGATCCCTGATACAACAGGTCATATGAGGAGGGTGTGACGTTGTACAGGTAACGATCAATAATTAGCTCCTGATCCTGATCGGGAGTGAGCGAGTCTATCTTCACCCAACAGCTCACTGTATACGATTGCGCCCGGATGTCGAAATTCAGCACGCCAGCGTCGTCATTGATGACAACATAGCCTATGTAACCGTTAAATCCGCAAGCACCCGCCTCTCTTCCGAATCGGTCGGGAACAAAGTCGTCTCTCTCACTTGCCCAGCAGTAGTGCCTGGCACTGCTCAGGTCGTTGATATTGCCGTCGAATGGCATATAGAGAACCGGCTCGAACGTTGAAGGCGGTGGCGATGAACTGACAGTCGTGAAGTCCCAGACGGCCGACCAGATGCCGTTTCCACCGCTACCCGTGGCTCTCATCCGCCAATAATACCGAGTGCTGTAGGCGAGACTACCGATGGAGGTTGACGTCGACATGAGACCCGGCAGATCGTAGTTCACAACCGTAAATAATGAATCAGTCGAAACCTGAAGTTGATACGAAATGGCCCCTGGCGGTGCATTCCATGAGAAAGTGACCGGCAGCCAGACATCAATTGCTCCGTACATCGGGTTCGAGAGAATGACCTCACCTGGGATTGCGGGGGGAGAGGTCCGAAAACTCCAGACAGCGGAATATGGGCCTTTACCGTCGCTGTTACGGGCATTCACACGCCAGAATAACGTGAAGTTGTCGGGGAGGCCGGCAACGGTTCGCATCGTATCGGTTATCGACGTGTCATTGACGAAACTCATGGAAAAATCCGAATACGTTGATATTTGAAGATCATAGAATTGCGCATTCGGTACAGATCGCCAGACAAATGTGAGTGTTGACGATTGGTTTGTAGCTCCGTCGGCCGGGACAAGCAGTTCAGGTGCCGATGGAGGTGACAACAAGCCGTCGAGCTGGCTGGACTGGTTAACTGGGGAAACGGCGGCTGAAGATGTAAGCCCGAGCGCTGCTATCATCCAAAGATAGACGAGCAGCATGAATAGACGCGTGCGCAAATGAATATTTTTCATGGCTGACTCCTCTCCCGATTCTGTCGTCAGAATCATTTATGGAAATCCCCCCTATGCGACGATATTATACTTATATTATTCAAGATTGTCAATGGGTAAAATTCTTTCCCCCCCACTTTACGTGAAGTAATTGAAATTCAACTAGGAATACAATTTTGCAGAATGATATCATCATCTGTATAGCAGATGGATCCCATTATAACGCAACAACATTGCGAACCAATATAGATATCCAGACTGGGTTTTACCCCTCACCCGAGACAGGGGTAAGGTCCACATTAGTTCTAAAAACCCCCTCTGAAAAATTGGTAAAAAAGTCTTATCCAGCCTTAACTACCGAGAGCGTTCGTATACTAAGAACATTAGGTTTTAATTCATTTTCTCAAGTGTGTACGGTGCTCCGGGCACCCCCAAAAATCAGATGCCGATCCCAAGATATCATGAGATCAGCGTTTTCTTCTATCCGAGAAACTCTCACCGAACCAGGATCATCCTCTTCACGCCCGTAAACGTGCGGGCCGGATCATTCACATCCACAGCATCCAGGCGATAGAAATACACGCCCGACGCGAAGTTCGAAGCGTTCCATGAGACCTGTTTGTACCCAGCCGGCTCAACGGTATTGACGAGAGTCTGAACAACCTGTCCAAGAAGATTGTACATACGCAATGTCACGCGGCTTGTTGCGGGAAGCTGATAGTGAATCATCGCCACAGAGTTGAACGGATTCGGGTATGCCTGGTGAAGAGCATAGGACCCGGGTCGTTCAGGAGAGTGCATCGGTTGATCCGGCGGGGGTGGCGGCATATCATCCGTGGGAACGATATGGATCGGCTGGCCTGCACGCCCGGTTGACAAGAAATCTGAAGAAAGATACAACGTTCCATCCCTTTCAACTTTAACCCAATATCCGATCCCGGGATGAATTGTATCTACGGCAACATAGCCCTGGTTGAAGGAAAAAAATCTGCTTGTGATCATTCCACCCGGCTGGCTTGTGAGCGATGTCGTGGGCACTGGCGTACTCAACGAACCGATCATATTCCATCCCTGCGTTACCCTGATTGAATCCGACAAAATCGGATAACCGGTTATTGAGTGGCTCTGGGCACTTTGAAATCGCATCCAATACCCGGTACCAATCTGCAGGGTAGACGACACAATATAACTCCCCTCATATGCAAAAGCTTCGGATATGGCGGACGGATAAAGAACCGTTTTGGTAAAATCCTGAGGAACCACCGGTACGGATATCATGTTCCAGCCGGCGCCGGTGGCATGGTTCACGGTGATTATTCCATAGCGCTCTGAACCACGCCAGAGTCCAATATAGTCAGAGGGTTTTCCCCCTGCATTGGTGAAGCCCCCGCCGGCATAGAGATCACCTCCGGGCCGGGCGGCAAGGGCAAGAACGCCGCCATCCACCCCGCTTCCGAGTGAAGACCAGCGGCTCCCGTTCCACCGGGCGATCTGATGCACGGAATCGCTGCCGGCGATCATGAAGTCGCCGCCGGCGTACACATTCCCCGAGTCATCACTCGAGAGTGCCCAGACAATACTATCCACACCGTTCCCCACTGGTGACCAGCCGGTGCCGTTCCAGCGTGCGATATTATGGAGATGGGTGCCAGCCACCACTGGAAAATACCCGCCGGCATACAGATCCCCTTTTTTGTTGATCACGATGCTGGCGACACCGTTTTGCAGACCGGACCCCATTGCGGACCATGAGCCGCCGTTCCATTTGGCGATTCCGTTCACCTTCACCCCCCCGGCCGAATCAAACAGACCCCCTGCGATCAAATTATTCGAATCGTCAACTGCCATGGCATAGACAATATTATTCACCCCGGTTCCCAATGCATGCCAGGAGCTGCCGTCCCATCGAGCAATATTCCTCGCCATCGCATCGCCGGCCGAGGAAAACGATCCACCAGCGTAAACCTCCCCCGACGGGCACACGGATATACAATAGACCGTCGGCCAACCCGAGACCCACCCGCTCAGGCCCGTTCCCAGTGGAGACCACTCGGTGCCGTTCCAACGGGCGATACAATTCGCGTTCAGTCCGCCGGCCTTTGTAAAGCTGCCGCCGGAGTACACATCACCATTATTGCCTACTGCGACGGCCCATACCGGCTGATCCATTTCGTTTCCCATAGTATGCCATCTCTCGCCATCCCATCTGCCGATGAATGATCCGCTATCGGTAAAGGCACCACCTGCGATACTGAAATCTCCGCCGGCATAAACCTCTCCGGATCCCGAAACAGCCAACGCCATGACCGGATAGTCGGTACCATTTCCAAAGTTGAGCCATACATGGCCATTCCAGCGCGCGAGGTTATTGACGATCAGACCATCGGTGCTTTTGCGAAATGATCCACCGACGTACAGATCGTTCGTATCGGCGACGGCGATGGTGCTGACCCTGCCATTCAGGCCGGAATTCAGGTCCGTCCACATTGAGCCGTCCCATCGAGCGATATTGTGAACGGTGTCACCACCAGCGACATCAAAGGATCCGCCAACGAACAGGCCCCCTTTGGTGTCACAGACTATCACAGCGGCAACCGGATTCGTCCCATGCAGACCTGTCCCCAGGGGAAACCAGTTGGTATCATTCCACCGGGCGATTCCGTTCGCGGTTATTTCCCCGGCTTGGGCAAAAGCGCCCCCTGCATACAAATTCCCCGAACTATCGAAGGCGATTGCAATGACGCCCGGGTATACATAACCGCCCTGGACTCCGTTTCCCAGTGCCGACCAGGAGTTACCGTCCCACTTCGCGATACCATTGGTGGTCACCGCGCCGGACATCGTGAATCCCCCTCCTGCATACAGATCGCCTGCGGGACCGACTGCAAGCACATTCACCCACTCATTCATTCCGGTTCCGAGGGAAGACCATGT
>JAWOKN010000145.1:0-4674 GCA_033854175.1 Bacteroidota bacterium
GTCTGGGCGACGACAATAAATCTGAACCATGGTATTCCCGCTGGTGATGAATCCGCGAGTGTGGGAACGACCGTTTGATAACTGGGTTGCTGGAATGCAGGGACGGTTGTGACGTAGTCATATCCAACGAGTGATGTATCCAGGAGGAGCCCATCCGGAAGCCTTCCGCTCCTTGCACTCAGACTTGCACCCGATGAAGACTTCCTGAATATGCTATAGGACGACACCTGGGGTGAGGCGGCACTATCATCGAAGGGCGATTGATTCCAGCTGATGCGCACCTTCCCGCCCTGATCACCCGGTATATCCGATACCCCGGTGATTGTCGGATTACCAGGGACAACAAACACCCAGGCGGCTCCTATGCCGCTATTGTCAAGGTTACCCCCCGAAATCATTGTATAGGAGTCAGCCGAAAGTGATACGGAAATGCCCTGAGCTGAACTTCCGGCGTTCCCCGTACCCACGACCTTACTCCCATGTTGAGTCCACACACCCTGGTTTCTTTTATAAACCCATGCAGCTCCAATACTGGCGTTGTCGGCGGATCCACCCACGATTGCGGTATTCCCGTCCGAGGAGAGTGATACGGACGATCCCTGTTGTGCATTGCCCGCATTCCCCGTGCCCACGAGTTTAGAGCCCTGCTGAGTCCACACGCCATTGCTCCTGGTATACACCCAGGCAGCACCTGCGCCAAGATTGTCATCCAACCCGCCCACAATGGCGGTATTGCCATCCTTTGATAGGGCGACAGACCATCCCTGGAATGAGTTGCCGACGGCGTTTGTACCGACCAGTTTAGTTCCCTGTTGAATCCAGGTGCTGCCGATTCTGGCAAAAATCCATGCGGCGCCTGTATTGCTGCTGTCATACGGCCCTCCGATAATTGCCGTGTTGCCGTCTGCGGAAATGGCAGCAGAAAATCCTTCATGGGCAAAACCCACCGCACCGCTTCCGACCAGTTTGGCTCCCTGCTGAGACCACACGCCGCTACTCCTGATAAAAATCCACGCAGCCCCTGCATTACCGCTGTCGATAGGCCCCCCTGAAATTGCCGTATTGCCGTCTGCGGAGATGGAGACAGCCGAACCCTGGTGTTGAACCAGCCCGACTCCACCGGTACCAACAAGTTTGCTACCCTGTTGGATCCACACACCACCGCTTATGGTAAAAATCCACGCAGCTCCGATGCCACCGTTGTCACCAAAGCCCCCGACAATTGCGGTGTTGCCATCGGCCGAGATTGAGACAGAAACGCCTTGTTCCGGATTACCCGCTGCGCCTGATCCGACGAGTTTATTTCCCATTTGCGTCCACGCGCCGCTGCTTCTGGCATACACCCAGGAGGCCCCCTGAAAACCGTTGTCCAGGTATCCGCCCACGATCGCCGTGTTGCCGTCGCCCGATATCGAGACGGAAAATCCCTGTTGAGGATTCCCGACGGCCCCCGCACCCAAGAGTTTTTGTCCCTGTTGCACGAATTGCGCCCCGGCGAGTGATATCCCAAGCAACAATCCGGTGCCGAGCGGAATTACAACACTGAAAAAATGTTTCATCGCTTTACCCCCTTAAGAATTTGTGATGGTTTGTTATGGTAAGATTTTTTGAATATCGTATGGGCTGATCGAGGGGAATGTGTCCAATGGTCAGGGTACCTCCTGTGGAGATAAGGGTGACCGTGTCCGGGACGTACACCGTAAGATGGACATCACACAGATCCGAATTTGGATGGATGAACAAATTCCGCAAGGCCATGATTGTGCCATGAGAATTGATAATTCAAGTGTCTGACACCAAGAACTAAGGGGGAAGTGGATCTTGATAAATGAAATATAAGGAATAATGACTGAATAACAAGGGAAAACGTATAAATTACTGGCACGAATATTTCTTTTTTAACCCTCCATTAACGCGTATTTTCCCTGTCTTTTGACAACAGGCGATGATTCCGACTGAAAATTGCCGGCATTCAGGCCATGACTGCCCGGGGCCGATCACATCATTCCCCGCATTCTTCCAGGTGAAATGACCCTCCGTCAAACTGGTCACCCATGGAAAGAAAAACCCCGGCCTCAACCGGCCGGGGTTTGCGAGAGGAAGCAATTTTAAATATTATTTCATCAGAAGCATCTTTATCACATCAGTATAGACCTTCTCCTGGCTTCTGGCAACCAGGCGGCAGAAGTAAACCCCGCTTGCGACAGATCTCCCCGATCCGTTCGATGAATTCCATTCAATACTTTGGTAACCCGCCTTTTGTATCCCGTCATACAGTGAAACGATCTCTTCCCCAAGCAGGCTGAAGATTTTCAGCGTCACCCTCGCATCGCAGGGTAGTGCGTAATGAATCGTCGTGGTCGGATTGAACGGATTCGGGAAATTCTGCTCAAGTGCAAATTCGGAGGGAAGACCCGGAGCGCCGCCAAGAATCAGTCTCGGTGCCCCATCGGGAGAGGGGATCCTCACCATTCCCTTTGAATTCAGCCGGATGGTTGCACCGCTCCGGGTGAGTTGTGCTGATGTACCGGGAATTTTAATTTCCCACGATACCTCCACCGGATAGACTGCCGAACCGATCAGGATCGGAATTTCCGTCGGATTGGAAACCGATCCACACTCAAGGAGCCGGTTGGATGCAAACCGCACGTCAAAGGCATTACCGGGCGCTGCCGGCGGAAGTGACCAATATCCGAGGAAATCATCTGAAAGCGAATCGGATGTAAAATACAACCGCTGGGACCGACCTGATGCATCGCGGAACGCAAGCACGTTGAAGGCGAGGAGATCCCTCAACCGTTTTGAGGGACTTCTCTTGTTTAGGAACCCCCCTTCCGGTTCCAGGATCAGCTTGCCAAGTTGTTTCACTCTCAGCCAATAGCCCTTGCCTGGCTGAATGCTACCGACCGGCATATATCCACCACCCTCATACGCAAACGGCTCGGAGGTGATTATGCTCTCCGGGATTGTCTTCAGTTGCTCTACCCTGATGGAGTCGGCAAGGGATCCGATGATATTCCAATTCGAGTACACATCGATTGTTTCGGCCTGCTGAGAGATTGACGCTATTTGTCTTTCCATCGCGGAGCCAAAGTTCAGCCAGTACCCGAAACCGCTCTGCAGCGTATCCTGCCCCCGGTATCCTCCTTCGTATGCAAACACTCTTGATATACCCTCGGGGAACAGATCCATCCGTGACCGGTCAACATCGGGACCGGGGATTGAGACCAAATTCCACCCCTGGGTTGAGGAAAGGTTGTTGACCTTGAACATGTTCCGAGTTTGCAGCCACAGGAGAGAATCGTAAGCAACGCTGATTTCAACCAGTCCGGTACCGGACGTAATGATATGAAGCAGAGAATCCGATCTGATCGTTAAATGTTTTTCATGGATGCCATTGAGGTCGATATCACTGACTCCGGTGTCGACCTGGAAGGCTCCATGGCGTCCATTCAGGAGCACAGATTCGGTGGTCAAAGTGTCGGGATCATACCCTGACGGAAGCTCAAGGTAAAGGTGTGTGGGGTCAGGGATGTCCCTGACGATAATCCCGTGCGGAGAGACCATGCGTGGTGCGACAAACCGTGGTTCGGCTGAAATCTGGTAACCGAGGACCGGAAGATCCTTGATCATTGTATGATCTGCAAGCACCAGCGTTGAATCCGCCCACGCTGCGGTCATCGTCAGCGTGACATCATCGGTCGGAGCCGCGATTTCGTCGGGGATAATTTCGATATGGTAACTCCCCTGATTGTATCGGGGGATAAATATTTCATCATCGACCTCCCCGTCGCCGTTGAAATCGGCTTCCCGATAATTTGCCGCGGGGATCTCAGAAGAAGCATGGTCGACACTCCTGCCCAGGGGATCAGTGACACGCAGACTCACCGGTGAGTGTGATCGGATACGGACAGAATTCGCTAGTGATGTGCCGGTGCCGAACGCATACGCATCGCCATTGATATCCGGAAACTCGATTAAAAATTCATCCAGCGTGGATGAACCCTCCGCGTAGGAAATCAGATTCAGATACACATATGAGACTTGCAGATTTCTGAGATTCTCAAGAAATACCCCCCCGTTTTCAAAGGATTTAATACCTCCGTCATGTTGCAGGACTGCACAGGCAAGAACATGATGATTGTCTCTTAACAGAACCTTGCATGCTGCCTTATCGGAGGGGGATACCTCAGCGTCTGACACTTTGTCGATATATCCATCCAGTATTTCAAACAAAGAGATTCTCGGTACCGCGATATCCATTGCCGTCACGCCATAGCCACAATCGACGGGTTCTACAGGCTGGGGGATGACGATGTTTTTCCCGCTTGCCATCGTCCTCGCAAGGAGAACACCCTTATTCACATCAGACGACACAATGTCTGTCCATACAGACTTCGCATGATTCAGCAATCCGGTGGTAATTGGGCGTGAGGCAAACACCAATGCACCGATTCCGGGCTCCGGAGTCATCGGAGCTCGCAAACAGACAGGATTCGTATATATCGGCAGGAGAGTATGATTATACAGCGAAGTCTCATAATTCACATTGACAAACTTCAGTGACCGGTCGGGTGAATCCTGAATGGGAAGGACAAAGAAATTATCGAGAACCGTATCCATATATTGCAGTGCAAAGTGGAACGCATAGAGACCTCCAGGTACATCATGCAC
>JAWOKN010000146.1:0-63237 GCA_033854175.1 Bacteroidota bacterium
GCGATGACTTCGGCCTTCAGCTGGTAGAAGTAGACACCCGATGAGAGATTTCCGGCGTCAAATGTGATTTCCTGGACTCCGTCCTCCATCACCTGTCTGTTCAGCACCGATGCGACCTCCTGACCGAGGAGGTTGTAGATTTTCAGGGATACAACCGACCGGTCGGTGAGATAAAACGAGAGCGTCGTCGTCGGATTGAACGGGTTCGGATAGTTCTGGAAGAGCGTAAATTGCTGTGGCAGTTCCGCCAGTGAATGACTCCGGTATGCGGCAGGCTGGATCCGTGACGAATCAAACCTCAGGAAACCCACATCGGCAAGCTGCCGTATTCCGGTATATTGCAGGAGTGCCAGGTTTCCGCTCCATGCCACGGTGTCGATCGGACCCGAGAATGCGGAATCAATCTGATGGATTTTGGTGTAGAGCGATTCGGGATCCAGGCCGAAATCTTCCGGCATGTGGCAGAATTTCAGGCCGATGGTATCCCGGTACGACGACATGAAACTGTCCGCCCGTGCGGCGATCTCGCGCAGGGTCATGCCATTCATCGGATTCAGGTATCCGGAGCCGTCGTCGTAGACCAGATTTCCGAAACCGGGAGGAGTCTTGCCAAGATCGCTTGCCTTGATATTGACATTAAACGCTATGAGCTCAGCGAAGAGTTTGTTGTTGTGTTTCGTCGGGGGAAGTGATGATTGCTGGCGTTTGATCGACGGATGCGAGCTCCCGCTATAGGTATCGAGGCATCGTGCAGCCCCGATATGGAGACCGTGTTTCGCATCGAACAGCGATTTCACGACCTGCTGATAGGTCTGGGAGACGACGCTGTGGGGTCCGCCCAGGCCGACGCGTACCGGCACGACCGCCTGAACCAGATTGAGGGCATTTGGCATCGGGAACCGGAGGATGTTCACTGCGCTGACCGATGTCGGGAGAATCTTTTCCGATGAATCGTTGTACGCCCATCTGGCCGAGCCGACGGCCTCGGGTTTCACTTTTTGTGTGAACCCGTGGAATGTCACACTATCCCCGTACTGCAGATAGGAGCTGAAGATGAACTGGATTTTTTTGAACGTCGTGCCGATCGGGACAATCATCCCCGGTTTCGAGGCTGAAAGGCTTCCCGCGATATAGGGGAGTGTGAAGGTGGGAAACACGAACTGCGCGGAGTCGTTGACGGTGTTATTCCGCAGTGTAATCCAGAATTCGTCCTTGTTCGGTTTCGGGGGAAGCGGCTTATGGGCATTTTTGGCGTCGACGGCATACGCCAGACTGTCCATTCTGAATGTCCTGAATGTACCCAGGTAGGCACTGTCGATATTCCCGAACAGGACGCCCGACCTGTTTTCCTCCGGCCCCAGTGAAATTGAATAGACGCCGAAATTGGCAGGCAGTGTCTGTGTCCAGCCGTTCTTCCACACCTCGCTGACGACATACTGACCCGGCCAGAGACCGCTGATGGTATAATTCCCGTTTGCGTCCGTGACGGCGGATCTGCTGTCGACGCGGTTGAAATAGGTCGTCCCGCTCAGGTCAATTCGCCAGCCCTGGAGCCCCTCCTCGCCGGAATCCATGACCCCGTTTTTGTTGATATCATGAAACTTCAGTCCGCTGAGTGATCCCGTTGAGATCTCATAATTTCCGAAATCAACGGAATCGAGTGTCGCACCTGTATCGAGGATGAGGGTATAGAGGGAATCGGGATATGATTGCCACCAGCCCTCCACGGGAACCTCGCTGACCTTATAGGTGTCCGGAGGAACGCTCAGGAACTGATAGAAGCCGCTGCTGTCCGTGATTTTTTGCCGGTAGAGGGAATAGCGGTCGCCTGTCCCCTTTTTCCAGAGCTGGACGGTAAATCCCCCGATGCCGACCTCCCCGCTGTCCAGGAGGTGGTTCCGGTTCCGGTCGTTGAACTTTTGTCCGAGGATGGAATTCGTCAGCGGTGAGTAGTAGTTTCCAAAATCATTGTCATTGGAGATCGTGTTGAGATCCGGAATATCGATGGTATAGGATGCGGCGACCGGGTCGGTTTCAATCCAGCCCTTTTTCTCGGCTTCCGACACGACATATTTCCCCGGCTGGAAGACATACAACTGATAGACGCCGAGAGAATCCGTGACGTCATAGTCGATCGGGTTGCCGCTTGTATCCGAGAGGAGGATCTTCCAGTTCGGCAGGAGCGTATCGCCGGCATTAAATGTGCCGTCCTGGTTGAGATCATGGAATGCGATGCCGTTGATGAAGCTCGCCTGTGTGTAATTCCCGAAAAAGAGACTGTCGATGAGGGTATCGGGTGTCGCAAGATCGATATCCCAGTGTCCCGAGAGCGGAAATTTCTGTGTCCAGTTTGGTTCGAATGTTTCGGTGACGGTATAGGCGCCGAGTGGCAGGGGGAGCCGGTAGTGGCCGCGGAAATCGGTTTTTGCCGTCAGTGTGACGGGTCCTGTGGCGGTGATGAGCCAGTCCTTCACGCCGCGTTCACCAGGATCCTTCACGCCATTGTTGTTGACATCGAAGAATTTTCTCCCGGCGATGAATCCGCCCTGATCGAAGACGATGATGTCATCGACAAACCAGCCCGGGAAGTTGTTAAGGACCGAATCACCCGTATCGAAGTAAAAACGGAGTGTTATGGTCTGGTTCGCGTACGGGGTCAGATCGAGTGAAGTGATCCGCCAGCCATAACTATCACCGGAGGGTGCGGCACCATACCCGCCGCGCAAATGTGTCCAGTTGACACCATCGGTGCTGACATCCACCATGCAGTAATCCCACCCGGTTTCGGTGACAAAGTTCTCCGCGAACAGAAGGTTCACCGAACCCAGCGCACCCGTGAGGTTGATTTGTTCCGATTTGAGCGCGGTATTGATGGCGCGACCGGTGTAGTAGTTTCCCTGATTTTCGATTCCGGCCCAGTAGCTATGCGTCGGGGAGGCGGCTGACAAAGAGGTCAGATGCCAGATATCATCGGTTGTACCGCCGTACAATTCCGTGGTCCAGACGTGGGCTGAGGACTCAAGATTGTCGTAGAAGAATACATGTGAGGAGGTGACGGCGGAGGGATTGAGCCTGATGCCCACCTCACCCTGTGTGCTGCTGACAGCTCGCTCGTGTTTGAATGCAATGTCTTTTTGAATCCTTTGGCGGTATTGCCGGAGTTCCTGTTCAGCTTTCATCCTCCGTTCGCGCTGCGATTCCTGCTTGCCGGGTGCCAGAGATTGTGAAAGTACGGAAGAAGAGGAAATAATGACAACGATGCATAGATACGTAAGTGCCTCCATGACAACCGACCGTGTTCTGCGGAAAATCATAGAATATGGCATAAGATATCCCTTATCGATTTTTTGAAAGCAGCCTTGAATACACGCGTGAATTGTTGCAGAGCAGATTTCATAGGAGAAAAAGCGATAGAATACCCCTGTAATGTATCAGAATTTTCATCAATGTCAAGGTTTTATTAGTATTTAATATAAAACATCATGAGAAATTTCTAATAATTACGGAAATCAAAAAAAACCCCCGGTGGAGGGCCACCGGAGGTTCTGATGGTGTCGATTTTTTGCGAAACAGTTATTTAATGACCAGTTCGTTCAGAATCTGTTTTGCATTGGAAAATTTATCGAGAATGAAGAGTACATATCTGGAATCGACGCTGATCGTCCTGTTGAGTGGCTCCTGGAAAAGGTAATCTCCGACCACAGCCTCCCAATTCCCGTCAAAAGCAACTCCGATCAGTTCACCGTTTCCGTTCATCACCGGACTTCCCGAATTCCCGCCCGTGATATCCAGATCCGCGAGAAATGCCACAGGAACATCATGTTTCACCGGGTCCGCATAGGGCCCAAAATCCTTCTTCGCCCATAAATCGTGAAGTTTCTGGGGTACGATGAAAGGATCTTCGTCGGTTTCCTTTTCGATGACACCGGTGAGCGTGGTCAGATAATCGTACGACACGGCATCCCTCGGGTGATATGGTTCGGCGATTCCGTATGTAAATCGCAGGGTTCTGTTCGCGTCGGGGTAGATATCCTGGCCTTTCCAGGCCATGTAGGCTTCCATGAGTTTACCGCGTAGGGCGCTGATCTTGGAGTTGAAATCGTTGAATTGCGCTACGGTCGTCTGATTCTCCTTCTGGAGGTTGGCGGCGAACTTGACGGCGTCATCGTCGCGCATGTCTTCGGGGGAGTTTCCGATGAGCTTCATCGCCTCGTCCTGATTGATGAGTTTGGTGTGTTGATAGAGGTCTCCGACAAATTCCCTGATCTTCGTCGTCCTCTCCGCACCCGTTTTATCGCCAAAGAGGTCCTGAACGGCTTCGATCCGCTGTGTGGCCGGCAGGTTCATCGCATCCTCGAGGAGGATTTCCAGAAATTGCCGGTCGATCGAGGCCTCAAAATTCTTGTAGGTGAGGGATATCGTGCGTTTGACGCCTGCCATGCGCGCCGAATCGGGCTGCTCTTTTCCCTCGGAATCTTTCTTGAAGGAGAGGGACAGATCGTTGACATCATTTGCGATGCGCACGACGGTGCTGGCCGAGAGGAGCGAGGCGAGCATGATCTGTTTCTGGTCGAAAGTTTTGTACTTCCCGTAGAGTTCGGTGATCTGCGGAATAATGTTGCCGTACCGCTGCTGCCGTGCAGGATCAGCCTTCAGAAATTCCCCGAACGACTCCTCCCGGAGTTTCCGTTCCTGGAGGATGTCCGATCTCCTCATCCCTTCGAGGGTTCCATCAATATTCTTTTCCGTATTGGCAATCCCCTTCATGGTGTTCGAATACTTGATTTCAGCAGCACGGTCGTTTTTTGTCGCATTTTCGATGATATCCATCCGCTGTTTAAACAATTTCATCTGCAGCGGGAGGGTCTCATCCTTGGCCAGCTGGATTTCCGCATAGGTCCTGTAGCGGAATGTGCGCCCCGGAAATCCCAGAATCATGGCGAAGGAGTTCTCTTCGATCGGCTTGGTGGACATCGGCAGGAAGACCGACGGATGGTAGGGGACGTTCTCCCGTGCATAGGCCGTATGTTTCCCGCTTGGTGCGACATAGGCGCGGAGAAACGAGAAATCCCCCGTGTGCCGGGGCCACATCCAGTTATCGACCTCACCGCCGTAATTTCCGATCGATCCCGGCGGGGCATAGACGAGCCGGATATCGCGGAGTATGGTATAGCGGAAGAGATAGTACTGGAGGCCGTTGAACATTTCGGATACACGGTATGTCGTATCGGCATCCGGTCCCCTTCGGTGGGCGTTTTCGATCTCGCGGATTTTCTTTCTGATGGCGTCAGTGCGGACCTGCGGCGACATGGTGTCGCTGACGGCACTCAGAACCTCTTTCGTGACGTCATCCATTGCCGTTACGATTTCCGCATTGTACAGGGGGAGGGAGAGCTCATCCTCCTTTTTAAGTGCGTTAAAGCCGTTTTTGAGATAATCCTCCTGGACGGAACTGACCGATTGGATTCCCGCGAACGCCACGTGGTGGTTGGTGATGATCAGGCCGTCGGAAGAAACAAAACTTCCGGTACCGCCGCCCAGGAGCACGACGGCCCGTGCAAGACAGTTTGCGGACGTGTCGAAAACTTGTGACGGTGAGAGTTTCATACCGTGGGATGCCATTTTATCCCATGGGAGCTTCCCGAGCTGCGTTAACATCCACATGCCTTCATCCGGTGCCATCCAGGCCGAAAAGAGTCCGACCGAAAGGATTCCGGCAAGAAAGAGTATCGTGAGTTTTTTCATGAATCACTCCAGTAAAATTGTTGTAATGGATTTGAAAGACAGAGTTTACGTAAGAACGCGGGACAGGTGATAGGGAAACAACCGGCCTCAACATGCAAAAAAAAATCCTCGGATGCAACCCGCAGGGCCCGGCTTCCTGGGGAGTGAACCTTTTGCAACTCAGGCCTATTAGTGGTATATTGAACAAAAATCCCGCTTGGATCGAGCGGGTTTGTTATACCTATCCGTTGAATTTTCAAGAAATTACCTCTCAGGGCCATGGATTTTATACGCAATTTCTGCATCATTGCCCACATCGACCATGGCAAGTCGACCATTGCCGACCGCCTGCTTGAAAGGACCGGGACACTGACCGAACGCGAGATGAAAACCAATCAGGTCCTGGATGATATGGAGCTTGAGCAGGAACGGGGGATCACGATAAAGCTTCATGCGATTCAGATGAAGTACCGTGCGGAGGACAACCGGCAGTACATCCTGAACCTGATCGATACCCCCGGGCATGTCGATTTTTCGTATGAAGTGTCGCGTTCACTTCAGGCGTGTGAGGGGGCCCTTCTTGTGGTTGATGCCTCGCAGGGGGTGGAGGCGCAGACGATCAGCAATCTCTACCTCGCCATTGACGCAGGGCTTGAAATCATACCGGTCATCAATAAAATCGATTTACCGGGTGCGATGATCGACTCGGTCAAGCATCAGATCATGGATCTCATCGGTTGCCGCGAGGAGGAAATCATCCTGGCAAGCGCCAAGATGAAGATCGGTGTGGATGAGATTCTTCAGGCGATCGTCCGCCGCATTCCTCCGCCCGTGGGTGACCCTCAGGCCCCCTTGCGGGCGCTGATCTTCGATTCGATCTTCGACGGTTACCGGGGTTCCATCGTCTATATCAGGGTATTCGACGGGACGCTCCGGGAGGGTGAGAAGGTAAAATTTTTCGCGACCAATAAAATTTTTGATGCGGAGGAAGCCGGCGTTCTTGAAATGCAGCGGGTACGGACGAAGGAACTTTCCGCCGGAAATGTCGGTTATCTGATCCCCGGTGCAAAGGATGTGCATGACACCAAGGTTGGCGATACCATCACCAGTGCCAACCGGCCCGCCGGGGAGCCTCTCCCCGGGTACAAGGAGGCAAAGCCGATGGTGTTTGCCGGCCTCTATCCGGTGAATGCCGACAACTTCGCCGAGCTGAGGGACTCGCTTGAAAAACTGCGGATGAATGACGCGTCCCTCATTTTCGAACCGGAGACCTCGGTTGCGCTTGGTTTCGGGTTCCGTGCCGGCTTTCTGGGATTGCTGCACATGGAAATCATCCAGGAGCGCCTTGAACGCGAATACCAGCAGGAGCTCATCACGACGGTTCCGAACGTCGAATATCGCGTGATCAAAACCGATCACGCCGTTGCTCTCGTCGACAATCCGTCGCTCATGCCGGTGGCCGGGGAGATCGATCATGTGGAGGAGCCATACATCAGCGCGCAGATCATCACCCCGTCCGAATACATCGGGAACATCATGAAGCTCTGCACCGAACGCCGGGGTATCTACAAGAATACCACCTATCTGAATCCGACCAGGGCGGACATCCGTTATGAACTCCCCCTCGCTGAAATTATATTTGATTTCTACGACAAGCTGAAGTCGACATCCCGGGGTTATGCCTCCCTCGATTATGAATTTCTGGAATATCGCGAGTCGAACCTCGTCAAACTCGACATTTTGCTCAACGGGGAATCGGTTGACGCGCTGTCGACCATCGTGCACCGGGATAAAGCCTATGAATGGGGCAAGAAGTTGTGCGCAAAATTACGAAAATTAATCCCCCGGCAGATGTTTGAAGTGGTCATCCAGGCGGCGATCGGAAGCAAGGTCATCGCACGGGATTCCATCTCCCCGCTCAGAAAAAATGTTCTCGCAAAATGCTATGGAGGCGATATATCGCGGAAACGCAAACTCCTCGAGAAACAAAAGGAGGGGAAAAAACGTATGAAACAGGTAGGTCGCGTTGAAATTCCGCAGGAGGCCTTTCTGGCCGTCCTTGCGATGGAAGAGGATTAACACTCAAAGGATAGGCTATGTCAAAACAACCGTTGAAAAATGGCAAGGCTCAGGCACCGAAATCCGCCCAGGGGGGGATTGTCGCATTTCTGAAGGAGGCGGGCATCATTCTCGGAGCATTCCTTGTCCTGAACAGCTTTGTTCTCGCCTCGTTTGAAGTCCCCACAGGATCGATGGAAAACGAGATCATGACCGGTGATTTTCTTCTCGTCAACAAATTTGTTTTCGGCGGGACGACCCCGCGGACAATCCCGTTCACCAACGTCCGGATACCTGCGTTTAAATTCCCGGCGCCGTTCAGCATCGACCGGGGGGATGTCATCGTCTTCATATTCCCGGGAAACCGGGACGAGATTCAGCCTGAAGAGTTTGCCTATTACCTGAAGCGGTGCATCGCGCTTGCAGGAGACACACTGCAGATCATCAACCGTGTCATCTACGTCAACGGAAAGCCCGTCCCCGTCCCCCGGAATGTGAAGTTCAACACAACCCTCCTGAAGCCGGAAGGATACGTGGACCCGAGGATTTTTCCGAAAGGGGCTCCGTTCAACGAGGACAATTACGGGCCGCTGGTGATCCCGAAGAAAGGCGATCACATCCTCCTCAGCCGTGACACCTACGACAGGTGGGAGATCTTTATCCGGCGGGAGGGCCATTCCGTCTCGCTCAGGGATAACGCGGTGTACGTGGATGGAGCAGAACGGCGCGAGTACGTTGTCGAGAGGGATTATCTCTTCGGGATGGGGGATAACCGGGACAACAGTCTCGACAGCCGTTTCTGGGGGTTCATCCCGAAGGATGCGGTGGTCGGCACTCCGTTGATCGTCTACTGGTCGTGGGACCCAGAGGCCTCGATATTCGATCTGCAGGGGAAGCTGTCATCCATCCGCTGGAGCAGGTTCGGAACGCTCGTGAAGTAGGCTGGAGAGATTCTTCGTTTTTCCGTATGGCTGGTATGAGATTCAAAGATTATCTGATGATTGTGGCTGCGGTGATCGTCTGCGCGCTCTTGCTGAAGGAGTTTGTCGTGGATGCCGTCGTTATCCCCTCCCATTCCATGGAATCGACACTTCTTCCGGGCGATTACGTCATCGTCGATAAATTGATCTGCGGCGGATCCCCGTCGATCCCGGGTGTCGCCGCATCGGTGGTTCATCTCCCCGGACTTCGCCGCATCCAGCCGGGCGATGTGATTGTCTTCCGGCTGCCTGCGGATGCTGAACGGAGGAACTTCAGCCATGAGCCGCTCTTTGTCAAGCGGTGTGTCGGTGTGGGGGGCGACCAGATACGTCTCAAGGGGGGGATCCTGTATAAAAATGGCATGGAGCTGATGAAGGTCCGGCCGCAGTCGGACCATCAATTTCTTTTCAGGCTTCACGGACCCCTGGTCATTCCGAGAAGGGGGGACAGGCTCGTACTCTCCCGCTCCACGGTCGGTCTCTGGATCGATCTGATCCGGCAGGAAGGACACACCGTTGATACCTCGGCTGAGGAGATCAGGATTGACGGAAAGCCGGCATCCAGCTACACCTTTAGTGAAAACTACCTCTTCGTCCTGGGAGATAACCGGGACCGGAGTTATGACAGTGGTTCGTGGGGGCTGTTGCCAGAAAAGAATGTGATCGGCGCAGCGGAAATGGTCTATTGGTCGCGCGACATCGGTGGAAAAGCATCTCACCTGCTCGACTATTTCAGGGACATCCGCTGGAACCGGATCGGAACATTCGTGCAATAGGTACATGGCGGGCCTCTATCTCCATATTCCCTTCTGTGAGCACAAATGCATCTATTGCGATTTTTACTCGCTTGAATCCCTCGAACACACGGACCGATTTCTCCGCGCTCTCCATCGGGAGATCTCGCTCTATACCCCGGTCGGCAGGGGGGAGGAAATCGGGACGATATATTTCGGAGGGGGAACCCCGTCCCTGCTCGATCCCTCCGATATCGACCGACTCCTGGACGCGATCCGTGCCGGATTTTTCGTCCGCCGTGATGCCGAAATAACGCTTGAGACAAATCCGGGGACGGTCACGGAGGAAAAACTCCGCTTGTTCCGTTCATCCGGCATTAACCGGCTGAGCATCGGCATCCAGTCCTTTCACGACGATGAGCTGAAATTTCTGACGAGGATTCATTCGGCCGCGGAAGCGAAACGGTCTGTCGAGATGGCGCGGAGGGCCGGTTTTGAGAGCGTGGGGATTGATCTCATTTTCGGTCTGCCGCATCAGACCGCCGCCGGCTGGCTGGACAATCTCCGGCAGGCGATTGAGCTCGGTCCCGGTCATATTTCCGCCTACAGCCTCATTGTGGAGCAGGGGACGCCGTTATGGCGGATGGTGGAGGCAAAGCAGGTTTCTGCGGTTCCCGCGCGCACCGAGGCTGAGATGTACCGCCGCACGATGGATTTTCTCCAGGCCGCCGGTTTTGAGCACTACGAGGTGTCGAATTATGCAAAGCCCGGTTTTCGATCCCGGCACAACAGCAACTACTGGAATCACACCCCGTACATCGGCTTCGGACCTTCCGCGCATTCCTTCTGGCACGCGCGCCGATGGTGGAACGCTGCCAACATCAGCACCTATTGCGGCAATCTGGAAGAGGGAAAATTGCCGGTGGCCGGCGATGAAGTCCTTTCCCGTGAGCAGCTCCTCTCCGAAACAATCATCCTGGGTCTCCGGAGTGACGGTATTCATGTCGGCCGCGTGAAAACCCGGTATGATGTCGATCTCATGGCACTCCTCTCCGCATCTCTCCGTCCCATGTTGCAGGATCGTGTCATCAGGTACGACCCGCCCATACTGCATCTCACCCGGGACGGGTATGTGTACTGCGATGAGATAACAGGGATCCTCCTGCGGGATATCGACCGGGTGTGAGATTCCTTGCGATTGTTTCCTAATTCTTCTATATTGTCTCCGATTTCCTGAAAGATCAGTCCAAGGGGATTCCACAGTCATTATCCGGATCAGAAGAGTCAATGTCCGATAAGGTGATCAATCGGTTGGTTGCGTGCGGTGTATTCCTTGTGACCATCTTCACGTATCTCCGGACGTTGTCTGTGACGGTGGTGTTCTGGGACGTGGGTGAATTCTGTTCAGCCTCGAGGCTTCTTCAGGTACCTCACCCGCCCGGTTCACCTCTCTTCATCCTTCTTGCGAGGCTTGCCTCCCTGGTTCCCTTTCGCGATGACATCGCGGCGCGCATGCATGCCGTGTCTGCCCTCGGGAGCGCCCTTGGGGTGATGTATCTGTACCTCGTCGGCAGCATGCTGATCACACGATTCCGGGGGCCTATCCGCACGGTGGCCGACCGGTTTATCGTTTTCGGGAGTTCCGCCATAGGAGCCTGCACGCTGGCCTTCAGCACGACCTACTGGGACAATTCCATTGAGGCGGAGGTTTACGGTTTGGCGATGTTGTTCGTTTCGCTCTGTCTCTGGCTGACCCTCCGGTGGTGCGATCATGCCGACGAACCCCGCAGTGAACGCTACGTACTTCTGATCGCCTATCTCCTCGGTCTTGCGACGGGGGTTCACATCATGGCGCTGTTGGTCATCATCCCGATACTCATGATCATGTATTTCCGGAAGTATGAATATTCGAGGAAGGGCTTTTTCAGGTTTGGTCTGATTGCGGTTGCAGTCTTTTTTATCGTCTACCCCGGCATTGTTCAGTTCCTCCCCGGCCTGCTTGACGGCGAGGTCATGGGCATGAAAAACGATCTCCTGCCGTTTCTGCCCCCGTTGATCCTCCTGTCGGTGCTCTACGGGGCCTACAGATCGTATCGCGACCGGAAAAAACTCGCTCACATCGGGTGTCTGGCTTTTCTTCTGATCGTTCTCGGTTACTCGACCTACACGCAGGTCATCATACGGGCAAACGTCGACAATTTACCGATGAATGAAAATGATCCCAGTAATCTTGCACGGCTCACGAGCTACCTGACCCGGGAGCAGTATGGCGAGACGCCCATATTCAGGGGTCAGAGCTGGGATAATGAAACACAGACGTTTCAGCAGAAACTTTTCCCCCGGCGGTGGTCGTCGGAGGCCCTGCACGAACCGACGAGGGCGAATTACTCCGGTGACGGTGATTTTCTCTGGCGGTACCAGGTGGACCACATGTTCATCAGATATGTCCTCTGGAACTTTGTCGGTGCCGAAGGGGACTGGCAGGATGCCGGTGTCAGCTGGAAGGATACCTGGGGACTACCCTTGATCATCTCGATGATCGGGCTCATGACCATCTCCCGGAGGGACTGGAAAACCGGCCTGTCCCTTTTCGTCATGTTTATCATCATGGGCATCATCCTTGATCTGTACCAGAATCAGCAGGATCCCCAGCCGCGGGAGCGCGATTATTTTTATGTCGGAGCGTACTACACGATGTGTTTATGGATTGCCTTCGGACTTGTCGGCATTATCGATGGCATCCGGAGCAGATTGAAGGCTGGCATGGTGTCAAACGCCGCCTTTGGAGGCATCCTGGCCCTGGCGGCGGCCGCCATACCCGTCAACCTCGCGCGCATCAACTGGAAGGATCACGACAGGAGTCAGCTCTACATCGCCTGGGATTATGCCTATAATCTCCTTCAGAGCACGGAGAAGGATGCGATTCTGTTTACGAACGGAGACAATGACACATTTCCGCTGTGGTATCTCCAGGACGTGGAGGGCGTCCGCCGGGATGTCCGCATTGTGAACCTCAGCCTCATTAATATCTCATGGTATATCCGTGAGCTGAAAACAACGATGCCCTACGGGGTAAGGAAAATACCCATCTCGCTCACGGATCAGCAGATCGACCGGATTACCGCAACCCGCTGGGAACCTCAGAAGGTGAGTATCCCGGTGCCGAGGGAGGTGGCGGAGAAGTTTGGCGTCACCGATTCCGCAATCCTCACGAGCGGAAGGCTGACATGGACGATGCGTGGATTGCCGTGGCAGAACAACATACGCTATCTGCGCATCCAGGACATCCTGGTCAAGGATATCATTACCGGCAACAGGTGGGAGCGGCCGATTTATTTTGCCGCGACCTGCTCGCAGGAGGCGAGGATCGGTCTGGACAGTTGTCTCTGGATGGAGGGAATAGCGCTGCGGCTGAGACCGATAAAATCTCAATATCAGGTGGGCGGTCTGGATATCCCGATGATGGAGCATGCCTACATGGCCGGTCAGGTGGTCCCCCGGACGGGGCCGCAGCGGGGTTTCCTGTTCCGGAACCTGAACAAACCGGGGCTCTATTATGACGAGAATGAGCAGCGCATGATGATGAATTACCGGGTCGGTTACATGCGACTCGCGGATTATTACATGCGGATCGCCGGTGACAAGGAAAAGACCAGGAGGGTGCTGGACAGAATGGAGGAGGAGATGCCGATTGCCAGCATCCCCTCCCAGGACTGGACCTACACCTATTATGTGGCAAAGGTTTTTGACGACCTCGGGGAGCGGGAGAAGTTCGAAACGTATGCGAAAATTGTCGAAGCAAGATGTCTCGATCTTGTGGCCTCGGGCCGGACGGAGACAAACGATCCGGGATCGAGTCCCTACGCCGTTCTTGCGGAGATTTACGGGATGCGCCGGGATTATTCACGGGCCATCGATATGCTCACGACCCTTTCCGCACAATACCCCGATGCTGCATGGATCAAGGGTCAGATCGACAAATATGACAAGATGCGGCGGGGCTGGCCTGTTCCCGATTCTTCCAGGCTGCGATAATTTTTATGGGAAGGACACTATTGCCTCCGGCAATCATCGCGCGGGCAGAGGGTCAGCGGATCCAGGGCGGCATGACAGGCATGATGACATCGTTCCCTGATTGCCACCGGCTGACCTCCCCGGGGAAAACCCGGAATCGGGAGTGAACGGCGCATGAACATCCTTATACTCAACTGGCAGGATATCAGGAACCCGCTCGGAGGGGGTGCCGAGGTTCATCTGCACGAGATTTTCTCGCGCATCGCCGCACAGGGCCATACCGTTACACTCTTCTGCTCAAGCTTCCCGGGTTCACCGGCCGAGGAGCTGATCGACGGCATACGGGTCATCCGTGAGGGTGGAAGATACCTTTTTAATTTCCGGGTGATCTACCGTTACCTGACCCGGTTCCGGAAGGAGAATTTTGACATTGTCATTGACGACATGAACAAAATCCCCTTCTTTACGCCCCTGTATGTGAGGAAGCCGCTCGTTGTCCTCATCCACCACCTGTTTGACAAGAGCATATTTTCCGAAACCCTCTTCCCGATGGCCCTGTATGTCTATCTCATGGAAAAACTGGCAATGAGGGTGTGCGCACGGTCCCGGGTGCCGATGTTTGTCGTCTCCGGGAGTACGAGGGATGAGGTGATGGACAAGGGCATTATGCCCGATCATATCAGCATCGTACCGAACTGCGTTGATCATCGTCGGTACCGGCCGCTGGGGGTCGGGCGTGCGTCATATCCGGTGATCGGGTACTTCGGAAGACTGAAGAAATACAAATCGGTCGAACATCTCCTGGAGGCGATGGCAGCCGTCCGGGGAAAAATACCCGATGCGCAACTTCTTGTCATCGGGGATGGTGATCACCGCCCCTCGCTTGAACTCCGGGCGACGGAACTGGGTATTGCCGGGGGGGTGAAGTTCACGGGTTATGTTGATGAAGCGGAAAAGGTCCGGCTTCTGAACGAGGTCTGGTTTCTGGTCAATACATCAGCAAAAGAAGGCTGGGGGCTCACGGTCATCGAGGCCAATGCCTGTGGTACCGCGGTCATTGCCAGTAATGTCCCGGGATTACGGGATGCCGTGAGGGACCGAAAGACCGGTCTTCTCTATGAGTACGGGAATATCGGGGAACTGTCCGACGACATCATTCTTCTCCTGACCGATTCAGATCTCCGCAGCCGTCTGGGTCAGGAAGCGCAGATCTGGTCGCAATCGTTCGACTGGCAAAACGTGGCAGACCGGACCATTGCGATCATGGAAGAACGTATCGCTCATTCCCCCCACCGGTAAATGAAACGCAAAAAGGATATTGCATTTATTTCCGCCTTTCATGCCCCGTTCATCGAGGAGGATATCGATTTTCTGAGGAACCACTTCGAGGTCCGTGTCCAAATCGGCCACGGGGTACTTGCGCTTTTCAAGGTCGTCTGGGCCGCACTGCGGTCGGACATCATTTTTTGCTGGTTCGCCTCCGTGTACGCTTCCGTTGCGGTTGTGGTGGGACGCTGGTTCGGTGTAAAGTCGTTCATCGTGCTCGGCGGCGTCGATGTGGCGCAGGATAAAAAACTCGGTTACGGCATCTGGACAAGCCCCTGGAAGGCACGCCTGGTCGGGTACGCCCTACGGAATGCTGACAGGATACTGGCAGTTGATCCGGCGCTGAAGGAGGAAGCGGCGCGGCTGGCCGGTTATGGGGGTGGGAATATCAGTTATCTGCCGACGGGATACGATTGTGAGTTCTGGAAACCGGCCGGTGTCAAGGTGCCGCTGGTGCTCTGTGTCGCTGCCGCTGCCGACCCCATCAGGGCGGATGTCAAGGGGCTGGATATCCTCATCGAGACTTCAAAATCCCTGCCTGAAACGAAGTTCATTCTTGTAGGGGTATCGACGGGTGTCTCCTCGGCGCTCGGCGGGGGTTCGAATGTCATCATTCACCCGCACATGGACCGGGGCCGGTTGCTCCCGTATTACCAGCACGCGAAGGTCTATTGTCAACCCTCACGGCGGGAGGGTCTGCCAAACGCGTTGTGCGAGGCGATGCTCTGCGGTTGTGTACCGGTTGCGACCGATGTCGGGGGAAACAGGACGGCCGTGGGAGATACCGGGATACTTGTCCCGCCGGACGATTGTGCGGCATTGACCGATGCGATACGGCGAGCCTGCATGATGGATGAATCGGCCGGTCTGAAGGCGCGTGCGCGTATCGTTGCCCTTTTTCCCCGTGAGAAAAGGAACCGGGATCTTCTGCGGATCATCGGGGAGACAGCGGCATGAAGAGGCTTTCAAAAAATTTTATCGCGATCCTCGTAAGTGACGTCGGGCGCCGGTTCCTGGGTTTTCTCGTTCTGGCCTATCTGACGCGGAAGATCTCGATCGCCGATTTCGGTGCTGTGAACGTGGGCCTGACCGTCCTCTCCTACGGCCTCATGGCAAGTTCGGGCGGTCTCAGCTCGTTCGGAACCCGTGAAATTGTCCGGGATGACAATCCCGGCCTGGTCAGCGGCATCCTCAGTTCCAGGCTGCTGAATGCGTGTGCCGTCTATGCCGTGGTCGCGTTGATCGCATTTTTTCTTATCACGAATGCCGAGACGAGAATCCTCACGGTACTTTTCTCCGTCTCCCTGATGATCAATGCGATGTATCTCGATTGGTATTTTCAGGGAAAAGAATCGATGGGAATCATCGGCACGGCACGGCTGACGGCTGCGGTCGTGTATCTTCTGATGATCCTTGTCATGGTACAATCTTCGGCGGATCTCATCTGGATTCCGGTCGCCGCCGTGGCCGGCGATCTGGCGGTCGCGGCCATTCTTGCCGTGACCTACCGGCGTTACCATCCCGGACGGCAATTCTCCTTTATTCCCTCCGCATGGCCGGGGATGATGAAAAAAGCCTTCCCGATTGGCGCCGGTTCAATCTTCGCGCACTTCAGCATCAACCTGCCGCCGCTGATCCTCGGGATCATCCTTACGAATGCAGAGGTGGGCCTGTACAGCGCCGCGAGCAAAATGGTCTTTTTTCTTCTGATGCTCGACCGGGTGATGACCACACTTCTTCTTCCAGCCTCAACGCGGTATTATGCCGAATCGCGTGACGCGCTTGCGAGGGTTCTGGCGACCGCTGTAAAATGGATTGTGGTTCTCGCCTTCCCGGTCCTTGTGGGAGGGAGTATTCTTGCCGACCGGATAATTCCGTTTGTGTTCGGTTCACAATATATCCCCGCTGCAACGTGCTTTCGGGTTCTTATCTGGTACTTTTTCTTCACACTGATCCACACGATCTTTTCAACTGGTCTTGTTGCCATTGACCAGGAGAAGCTTTTCAGCAGGCTGATGGCCGTCAGCGCGGCATTCTATGCGGTCACGGTGACCGGGGGGACATATTTCTTCGGTGTCACCGGTGCGGCCGCGGGAGTTGTATTCTCGGAAGCAGTGACGGTGATCCTCATGCGGCATCGATTTGTGCAGTTTGTACCCGTGAGGCTCGCGTCTTCCCTTCTCCGGTCGGTCCTGGCCGGGGTGATCATGGGAGCCGTCGTTCTGCTGTTGCCCCAATTTCCCCTTCTCGTTCTCATCGCGACGGGTGCTGTTGTTTACGTGTTCCTCGTTTATCTTCTCAGGGTGATTACGGCTGCTGAGCTCATGGAACTGGTGAGGAGGGCATGATGCGGATCGAAATCGGCATTACCGGCCGGAATCCGGGGTGGAGGCTGCTTTTGGAACAGGAGGGGGTTCCCCACTCGGCCGTTGAAGAGCCCGATGGTCTTCAGGGGTTCAGTGCAGTTGTGGCAGGGGATGATTGTCCGGCGTCGATGATCGGTCCTCTGAAGAGTTACCTGCGGCAGGGGGGCGGAGTACTCTCTTCGGGAGTCATGTTCGAGAAACTCTCAGGAATTCCCTGCTCCAGGCGGTTCATCAGCTGGTTGGCCCCCGAAAATGGCTCGCAGTTCTCGGATTCAGGTCTTACGGATATCTTTCTTCATGGCACCGTCCCCGGAGGTCCGAACACGGTCCCTGATCAAAGCGGCAGACGGACGATTCTCAACCGTGAATGGGCGGGAGGATACATCATCGTGCTTCCCTTCGATCCGGCTTCGGTGGTCCTCGATCAGCGGACGATGACGAAATCGTTTTACGCCGAGCGGTCACGGCTGCCGTACGAGAGGGTCTCGAGTGTGACAAAAAGCGGGGTCCGTTTCCTGGTGAGGAAGGGGCTCGAGATCCTTCATCACGCCCGCGGACTCCCGTATGGACACCTCTGGTATTATCCGGAGGACCGGCAGTCTGTGGCGGCATTGCGTGTCGATACGGATTTTGCCGGTCAGAGCGACCTGGAAGAGCTTCTTTCAGTTTCCCGGCAGGTCCGAAAACCCTTTACCTGGATCGTTGATGTCCAGTCGCAGGAAAAACATCTCCCGCTCTTCCGGGAGTTGGGCGACCATGACATGGGTCTTCACTGTTACCGTCATGCGCGGTTCAGGAACAAGCGCGAGGCCCTGAGGGACCTTTCCAGGGGGATGGACTTGTTACGGCGAAACAATTTTGTCATCAGGACCTGCGCCCTTCCCTACGGTCAATGGTCTGTCGGGCTCGGGGAGGCTCTTGAAGAGCTCGGCGTGGATTTCTCGTCCGAATTTTCGTACGATGCCGATAATGTACCCTCGGCTCCGTACCTGGGAACACGGTTTTCCCGTGTCGTCCAGATCCCCGTTCATCCCATCAGCGTCGGCAGTTTATCCAGGCAGGGATGCAGCGAGAAGGAGATGCTCATGTATTTCAATGCGGTCATCATGCGCAGGATCGGGTTGAGGGAACCGGTCATACTCTATCATCATCCGAAAAACCATCATCCCCGTGTCGTGGAATCATTCTTCACCCATCTTGCGGAATCCGCCGCAGGATGGATGACGATACCGCAGTTCGGAGATTGGTGGAAGGCGCGGAATCTGACGGGGTTATCCATTGAGTGTTCAGAATCGTCGTTCCGGATCCGCTCGCGGCAGCCGCTCGGAACACGCACGGTTCATCTGACCCGCGGAGATGGGACCGAGGGGTACGTGTCGGGGGAGGGGGATCACGAACCGCAAAAAATCCAATGGCGTGACCGGGCGAGGGTCCCTGAACTGCCCCCCGATATCAGGAGAATCAGGAAATTTAACCCCTGGATACCCATTCAGCGGATGGAGGATTTTATGCTCGGTATAGGGAGATAGCATCGAGAAGACTATGAAAATTTGCCTCGCAACATATCAGTCCGTGCTTCTGCTCAAAGGGGGTCCGCGGACGCAGATTCTGCAGACGAAACAATGGCTTGAACGAGGAGGGGCCGAGGTATCGTTATTCGAGTCGTGGCAGGAGTTTTCAAAAGAGAAGATCGATCTCGTCCATCTGTTCGGCGCGAACATCGGAACATATCATCTCGCCCGGGAAATCGTGAAACTGGGTGTGCCCCTTGTCGTCACGCCGATTTTCTTCACCCGCCACGCTTCACCCATCATCCGGTGGAGCACGGGGGTCAACAATTTCCTGAAGCGTTTTGCGCATGGGATCTGGACCGATTACAGCATCGTGCAGGAAATCTGCCGCTGGGCGAAGGCTGTTCTCCCCAACACGCAGCGCGAAGCCGGCCTGCTCGTCCGGGGACTGGGAATCGACCGCCGGCTGACGCATGTTGTGCCGAACGGGGTGGATGAACGGTTTGCCTCCGCGGATCCCGCTCTCTTCAGGGAAATGTACGGCGTGCGGGATTTTGTCCTGAATGTCGGGCATATCGGTCCACACCGGAAAAATGTCCTCCGTCTGATCAGGGCCCTGGAATCCATCAATGTTCCCTCGGTGATCATAGGACGTATCGAGGACAACGCCTATGGTCGTGAGTGTCTCACCCTCGCACAGAGGAATCCCCGTCTGAGGATCATCGCATCCCTTCCGAACGATTCCGGGCTGCTCGCTTCAGCCTACGCAGCCTGTGACGTGTTTGTCCTTCCGTCGTTGTATGAAACGCCCGGTATTGCCGCCTTGGAAGCTGCACTTGCGGGTGCGAAGATCGTCATCACCCGGCACGGGGGGACGGAAGAATATTTCGGTCCGGAGGCCGAATATGTCGAACCCTCCTCCGTGGAACTGATCCACCATGGTATCACGGCCGCCCTGAACAGGGAGAAGACCGTGGCCCTCCGGGATCGGATCAGGGGAACCTATCTCTGGTCGAGCATTGCGGAACGGTACCGGGCAATCTATGACCGGGTCCTTCATGACCTCCCCTTGGGTTCCTAGTCTCATTGTTTGAAATCCCGATGAAATCAGGCCGGCTCTTCTCGATTTTTCACACGGTCATGTTCATGATCGTCATCGTCGTTCTTCTCAGGTACAGCTCGGTCGACCGGCCCGGATCAGCCGCCTGGGGGGTACTTCTCCCGGAATTGAAGAGTAAACCCGCACCCGGGGAAATCCCTCCGGTCATGAAGATCGAATATCAGCACGGTGGCGAATGGACCCCGCTCGATCCGGAGCCTGGTGAAGGCCGGTGATGATATCGGGAGGGCGGTATCCCCACCAAAAGGAGGACCCGGCAACCGTCTATCTCCGCTTTTCTTTGACATTGGGATGATTTTCGCTATATTTTCCTCGCGTGAAACGAAAAACAATAGAGATCAAGGCCCGGTGTAACGATCACGACCGAATCCGGCAGGTCCTCGTACGGCAAGCGGCTCAATTCCGGGGTACGGATCACCAACGTGACACCTATTTTTGCATACCGGAGGGGAGGTTAAAACTCCGGGAAGGCAACATTGAAAACGCGCTCATCTATTACCGCAGGGAAAACCGCGAGGGACCAAAAGAGTCGCAGGTGCTGCTTGCCCCCTTTACAAACGGGGGACCGCTCAAGGAAATACTGACGAGTATATTCGGGACCAAAGTCATCGTCGAGAAGGTCCGTGAGATTTATTTCGTACGAAACGTAAAAGTTCATCTCGACCGGGTGGCGGGGCTCGGAACATTCGTCGAGATTGAGGCCATCGACGAGGATGGTCGGTGTCCGGCCGGCACGTTGATGAAGCAATGCAGGATGTACATGGATCTCTTCGGAATCTCCGAGGAGGAACTGGTGAAAAATTCTTACAGCGATCTGTTGCTGGAACATACGAGCGAAAAATCATGACGGTCAACGGGGAAGGGTATCTTGTTGTTATCGACGGACCGAGCGCGGTCGGAAAGACGACGATTTTCAGGGGTCTTCTGAACCAGACCCGGGTCGCATTCGGGGTGGCAAAACGCATCACGACGAGGGAAAAAAGGCCCAACGAGCACGACGAGGATATTTATGATTTCACATCACACGAGGAGTTTCAGCGGATGGCCAGGGAAAATGCCTTCATCGAGCACAAATGTTATAAGTTCGGGATGTGTTACGGGCTGCCGGGTGTGAATGTTGCCGGGCCCTTGTCGCGCGGTGAAAATCTCCTTGCGATGATCAATCTCGGCCACATCCGGACGGTACGAAAGGCCGTACCCCGTACCTACGGAGTTTTTCTTTCCGCATCGCTGGAAACGGTGCGGAGGCGGTTGAAGGAACGCGGGACGCACACTCCCGGACAAATCGAGGAACGTCTGGGAAATGCAGTCGCGTCGGTGAAGTTTCAGCCATATTACGATCTGGTGATTAAAAACGAAGACCGGCCTGTTGAAAGCGTCGTGGCGGAAATCGTGGAACAATTTCTCGTCTTTTGTCGTACAAAAGCATAAAAGGCACTGTCGTGGAACCTCGTGGTGTGAATTTCCGTAACCGGTCGTCTTCAGCCTCGGGAGTATTCAGAATGCTCCTTGTCGGGCTCTATACGTCCGCCGGCCTTGTGTTGATGTTTGCATCGGGGTGCCACGTGTCCCGTGCGACCGTCTATCCTGATTTCATCCGTCAGAAGAGCGGCCTGGGTCCGGTCACCGTTCTGTCCGATATCATGCTGATCCAGGCACGGAGGGGAGACACCAGTAAAATCGATCTTGTCGAGAACAAGGATGTCGGTGTGGCGGAACTGGAGTTGTGCGCGAATAGTCTGAGGGAGAAGGGGTATGATGTCCAGAACACCATGCTGACCTCCATCGGGTTACTGATGAACCGGTCACAGATTTACAGAGTCGTCATGACCGGAGACGATGTCAACCTCGGCGATGACGCGCTGCCGCTGGGATTCCCGCCGTTCTACATCAATCCTCAGATGCGGCGGGACACGTTGGTGGAGATCTCCCTCCGCCGAATGTACGACGCGGTGCTGAACGCCGGACAGCGACAGGATACGGAAAAGACATTTATTACAGCTGCAAGGGTTCTGGGGAGGCACATAGGTGCAAAGACCCTCCTGATCCTGCTCACCGGTGGGTTCAATGTACCGATCACGAAGGGGGTTTTGGAACCGACGGTGGGGCCCAATCAGGGTGAAAAGGCGGTCGCCATGCGGCCCCGGACCCAGCTGTCGATGCTGATGTATTTCATCGACGCGTCGACGGGTGAGGTCATCTGGGAGGACCGCGAATTCAAGAATGAGGGGGTTGTCCACAAGGACAGGATTCTGGGCATGCTGGAGGACCTGCTTGAGGATGTACCCTGAGGTGCGAACCTGCCCTATTCTCACCTATTTTCACACATATTCATACATCTTTCCTGAAAATTATTCTTGTGGATGAATCTGAGAGTTTGTATCTTTTCCTGTACACCCATGAGCGTATTCAGGTAAGAGAGGTACGACAATCTAACCATTACATGGAAGGAGTATGAAGTGTATGGAACGGAAAGTATCCTCGGATAAAAAACTGAACGCAAGGTCGAGGGTCAGTCATCCCACCACCACAATCAGACAAACCCAGTTTCTCCCGGTTTCCCCGGCCGAGCTCTATGATGCCTATCTGAACGCCAAAACCCACTCCCTGTTTACGGGGGCAGTGACCGTCTGTGAACGGTTTGTCGGCGGAAAATTCAGCGCGTGGAACGGATATATCACGGGAAAAAATGTAAAGCTGGAGAACAGCCGGCGGATTGTTCAGGAATGGCAGACCACCGAATGGCCGAGCGGGTATTCACCGTCGGTCCTTGAAATCGTCTTCCGTCCGAAAGGAAAAGGGACGGAAGTGCACATGATTCAGAAGAATGTCCCTCTGAGTCAGGCAAAGTATTATGAAAAAGGCTGGTTCGATTTTTATTGGGAGCCTCTCAAGAATTATTTTAAAAAGAATGTAACGTAATCGTCACAGCTGCAGCAATCCGTTCTTACGTCCTCCATTACGATATCCCCGCAATTGGTGTAGGTCGTTGAACCGTACGGGCAGGGTGGCATGGGTTGACCTTGCACTCCCGGTCCGCCAGAGGGCACGTGTCGTCCATTCAGGGTTGTACAATTGAACAGGGAATAACGATGAAAAAATGTCTTGTTTTCGCACTCATCTGTTTTGCAGCACTGGCACGGGAGGTTTCCGGCCAGAGCGGGGATACGGCGGGTAGTGGTAATCCGGAGGCCCTCCTCCCGATGGATACCAGTGTGACGGTCGGGAAGCTCCACAACGGCCTGAAGTATTACATCCGACACAATGGCAAGCCCGAGAAGCGTGCAGAACTGCGGCTGGTGGTGAATGCGGGATCGATTCTTGAGAATGATGATCAGCGCGGTCTTGCGCATTTTTGTGAACACATGGCCTTCAACGGGACTCTGCATTTTAAGAAAAATCAGCTTGTCAGCTATCTGGAATCGATCGGCATGCGGTTCGGCCCCGATGTCAATGCCTACACGAGTTTCGATGAAACGGTGTACATGCTCCAGATCCCGACCGACACACAGGAGATCGTCGAGAAGTCTTTCGATATTCTCGAGGATTGGGCCCATCTGGTGAGCTTCGATCCGGATGAAATCGACAAGGAACGGGGGGTTATCGTCGAGGAATGGCGGCTCGGGAGAGGGGCGGCGGCCCGGATGCGGGACAAGCAGTTTCCGGTGCTCTTCAAGAACTCGCGGTACGCCGACCGCCTGCCGATCGGTCAGAAAGACATCATTGAAAACGCCCGCTATGAGACACTGCGGAGTTTTTACCGGTCATGGTACCGGCCGGATCTCATGGCAGTGATCGCGGTGGGGGATTTTGACAAATCTTTCATCGAAAGGCTGATCAAAAAACATTTTTCGGGAATTGAACCGTACAGAAACGAAAAAAAGCGGTTCTACGCGTCTGTCCCTGACCACCGCGAGTCTCTTTACGCGATTGCGACAGATTCCGAAGCATCGCTTGCGAACATCAGCATATACTGGAAGCACGATCCTGAGCCCGAGGTGACGGAAGGGGATTACCGGAGGCAGCTTGTCGAGGACTTGTACAACGGCATGCTGAACGAACGGCTGTCGGATCTGACAAAGAAGCCCGACCCGCCGTTCTTGTTCGCATCGTCCTCGAGCGGGGATCTTGTGAGGACGAAATATTACTATGGACTCGATGCGGGGGTGAGGGACAGCGCCATTCTGCGCGGAATGCGGGCGCTGCTGGAGGAGGCGTTCCGCGTACGCGAGTTTGGATTTACCCAGGCGGAGCTTGACCGCATGAAAATGGACATGCTCCGGTCGGTCGATCAAATCTATGACGAACGCGACAAGACCGAGTCGGCCAACTTCGCCAGCGAATACATCCGGAACTTTCTCAACAGCGAGCCGATACCCGGTATCGCGTTTGAGGATCGATTATATCATTCGTATCTCCCGGGAATAACTCTCGAGGAGATCAATCAACTTGGCCGGGAATGGATGACGGATTCCAACCGTGTGGTCCTGGTAAGCGCGCCGAAGAAGGCCGGGATCGATGTGCCTGCCGAGCCTCAGCTGGCCGGGGAATTTGACTCGGTTTCGCACGAGAAGCTTCAGCCATTTTCGGAACAGGTACTGAATGAGCCCCTCCTGTCGGCGATTCCGCAGGGTGGGTCGGTTGTCCGTGAAAATGAGATCTCCGAACTTGGTGTCACGGAATGGCGGCTCTCCAACGGCGTGCGGGTGATCGGTAAGCCAACGAATTTTAAAAACGATGAGGTTCTTCTGAGCGCGTACTGCCCGGGCGGGACATCCCTTGTTCCGGACTCCGATTATATTCCCGCGATGACGGCAGCCTCGATCGTTGATCAGGGGGGATTGGGTGGCTTCGACCAGATACAGCTCGAAAAGAAGCTCGCGGGAAAAATCGTTGATGTGTCGCCGTCAATCGGCGAACTTGAGGAAGGATTCAGCGGTGAGGCCTCGCCGCAGGATCTGGAGACCATGTTCCAGATGCTCTATCTCTACTTTACGGCGCCGAGGATGGATTCATCGGCCTATCAGGCGTACATATCGCGGGTCCGGGGGTATCTGGAAAACAGGAGCGCCCGTCCTGAATCCGCCTTCGAGGATACGCTAGAGGTCACGATGGCACAATATAACCCCCGCCGGCAGCCATGGACCGAGGCGTTATTCGCGAAAATGAATCTTCAAAAGTCCTTTTCGATTTACCGGGACCGGTTTTCTGATGTCGGAGATTTCACATTTCTGTTTGTCGGAAGTTTTTCTCCCGATACCCTCAAACGCCTGGCTGCGCGGTATCTGGGGGCGCTCCCTCCGTCCCACCGGCAAGCAATGTGGAGGGATGTCGGCATAGAACCCCCCTCCGGTGTCGTGGAAAAATTCGTTCACAAAGGGATCGAACCGAAAAGCCAGGTACGGATAATTTTTTCCGGCCCGTTCGAATGGTCGCAGGAGAACAGATATGTGCTGAATTCGCTCATCGATGTCATGAACATCAAGCTGCGGGAGGAGCTGAGGGAGGAAAAAGGGGGAACCTATGGTGTGAGTGTGGGCGGGTCGGCAGAGCGCGACCCGAGACCCCGGTATCGCCTCTCGGTCGGGTTCGGTTGCTCCCCCGACCGGCAGGAGGAATTGGTGAAATCGGCATTTGAGGAGATCGACAGTGTGCAGCGCTACGGGATCGGTGATGTCTACATCAACAAGGTCAAGGAAACCCAGAAACGCGAACGGGAAACCAGCCTCAAACAGAACCGTTTCTGGCTGTCGAATCTTGAGTTTTACTATGAGCATAACGACGATCCGTTGAAAATACTCCGGTACGGCAATCTTGTGGATGGTCTGACGGGAGGGAAGATTCAGGAGGCGGCAAGAACCTACTTTAACATGAAAAATTACGTGAAGGTCGTCCTCGTACCCGGCAAGGAATAATTCCAGGCGGGGGGAAACTGGCAAAATGAGTCATCCGGCCGATGAAGGTTCCGGACCCGGTGGTGCGGCCGCCGGCGGCCGGCAACTTGACAATGTCGCAGAACTTCTTTATACTCCATCAGGTTACCAATGAAAACGTTTGAACGATATCTTTCCTATTATTATTACTTTACGAAGGCGCCGCGTCGCGTGCTTCGCCTGAGGTAACTCGTTCAGAGTTTTCCCAAAAAGGTGGAACCGCCGATGCGAGCGCTTCCACCTTTTTCATTTCCTACCGGATGAAATTGTGGAACCTCCCACCGGACGTTGTGCCCACCAGGAGATCGATCTTGATCGTTGACATTTTTTGAAGGAGATTGTCGTATGACGAATTTAAAGCTTGTGTCGCTTGAACGTCACCCGCGGTCGGTCGTGACGGTTGGAGACGTCAGGTTCGGGGAGTCGTTTGTTATCATTGGAGGCCCCTGCAGCGTTGAAAGCGAGGAGCAGATGATTGAAACGGCTGTCGCGGTGAAAAACGCCGGTGCGGACATGCTCCGGGGGGGTGCGTTCAAGCCCCGGACATCCCCGTACGCCTTTCAGGGTCTCGGACTGCAGGGCCTCAAGATCCTCGCGAAGGCACGCGAGGTCACGGGGCTTCCGTTTGCCACCGAGGTTCTTGATACGCGTGATGTTTCGTGGGTCGCGGAATTCGCCGATGTCGTTCAGATCGGGGCGAGGAACATGCAGAACTTTTCCCTCCTGAAGGAGGTGGGGAAGGTCCGGAACCCCGTGTTGCTCAAGAGGGGTATGTACTCGACACTCGAGGAATGGCTGAACTGTGCGGAGTACATCATGAACGAAGGAAATCACAACGTCATTCTCTGTGAGCGGGGTATTCGTTCCTTCGAGACCTACACGAGGAACACGCTTGATTTGAGCGCTGTACCCGCGGTGAAGGAGCTCAGTCATCTTCCGGTCATCACCGATCCGACCCACGGAACCGGCAAGGTGAGTCTGATTGAACCGATGAGCCTCGCCTCTGTTGCGGCGGGGGCGGACGGACTGATCATTGAAGTCCACCGCAATCCGACGGACGCGCTGAGCGACAAGGATCAGGCGTTGACGCCCCGGCAGTTTTCCGCCCTGGTGCACAATGTCAGGGCTCTTGCGAAATTCCGGGAGGAGAACGGTTTGGCGTACAGTCCGAAGAATTAAAGGAGAAATCACATGACACTTCTCGACATCAGGAACAACATCGACCATCTCGATCTGCAGCTTGTTTCCCTCCTGCACCAGCGGATGGAGTATGCGCTGCAGGCGGGAAAACAGAAAAACAACATCTTCGATCCGGGCCGGGAAGAGGTGATTTTAAATAATGTTTCCTCCAAGGGATCGGCGGTTCTCGAGTCCGGGTTTATCAGGGAACTTTTTGAGGCGATTATCCTCCAGAGCAAGAAACTGCAGGAGAAAAAACTCAGTCTGGTGGGATTTCAGGGTGAACATGGGGCATGGAGCGAGATCGCGGCGCAGAAATTCGGCGTCGGGATGGTACCGATTCCCTGTTTTGAGTTCGAGGATGTCTTTTCAGGGGTCATGGAGCATGAACTCGACTACGGGATTGTACCGGTTGAAAATTCACTCGAAGGGTCGATCCATGAGGTCAATGATCTTCTCCTGACGAAGGATGTCTATATCGTCGGGGAGGCGGTCATTCCCATCCATCACTGTCTCCTGGCCCTGCCGGGAAGTGATCACCGGGAAATCCGGGCTGTCTATTCGCATCCGCAGGCTCTGGCCCAGTGCCGGTCATTTCTCATCCGGAATAAACTCGAGGCGCGTCCGTTTTATGACACGGCGGGAGCCGCCCGGTGGCTTCGTCACGAGGGCCCGCGCACATCGGGTGTCATCGCCAGCAGCCTGGCCGCGGATATCCACGGTCTCGAGATCGTCAAGGAGAGGATTGAAGATCATCCGGATAATGCCACGCGGTTCGTCCTTCTCTCGACCCGCCCCTGGGGGCAGGAGGCGGATAAATGCACGATCGCATTCTCGACCAGGCACCGGGCGGGTGCATTACTCAATGTCCTGAGCGTATTCGCCGGCAAGAGGATCAACCTGACGCGGATCGAATCAAGACCCGACCGGACCGCACCAGGCGCCTTTGGATTCCTTCTCGATTTCCAGGGACGTCGTGACGATCCGGCGGTTGACGCGACGCTCATGGAGGTGGCAAAGATGACACTCAACTTCAAAAACCTTGGATTTTATCGGGAGGCCGGAGGATGAAAATTTGTCTGATGGGTGCCGGTAAAATGGGTTCCTGGTTCGCCAATCAGCTCTCGGCAGGACATGAACTCTTCGTCTATGATTCCGACAGGGGTAGGTGCGAAAATCTGAAGCGCGTGACCATCCTCGACGAGGTCGGGGATATCCGGGGGATCGCGCCCGAGATGCTGATCAACTGTGTGAGCCTTCAGAAAACGGTCGAGTGTTTCCGCGCGGTTCTGCCGTTTCTCCCCCCCGATTCTCTTCTGTGTGACATTGCCTCCGTGAAGACGGATTTGCCCGCGTTTTACCGCCAGTCCGGGCGCGGGTTTGTCTCGATTCATCCGATGTTCGGGCCGACCTTCGCCGATCTTCTCGCCCTGCAGCAGGAAAATGTGGTGCTGATCAGTGATTCCGATGTTCGCGGCAAGGAGTTTTTCCAGAATCTGTTCCTGCATCTGGGACTGAACATTTACGAGTTTTCATTTGCTGAACATGATGTGATGATGGCATATTCCCTGACGCTGCCGTTCGTCGCATCGCTGGTATTTTCCTCATGTGTCAGCTCATCGGCGGTGCCGGGGACGACATTCAGGAAACATCTCGACGTCGCAAAGGGACTCCTTTCCGAGGATGAATTCCTGCTTGCGGAAATTATTTTCAATCCTCATTCTCTCCCCCAGCTTGAAAAAATCAACAGCAAGCTGAACTTTCTCTGGCACATCATCAGGAATCGTGACACCGAGGAGGCGCTGAAATTTTTCCGACATCTGCGTGCCAACCTCGGCATCAAAGGGGAGGCCGAACCGTAGCAGGAAGCGGCATCCGCAGTTGTCCTCAGGGTGCATCCCGCCGGCTGAGGGATAACCCCCTTCTCGGGTGCGCGATTGATATCGACATGAAAACTTCTTATCTTCTGAAAAATCGCATGCCATTTTTCAATCATTGCAGTCTATGAAATATCTTGTCTTCATCATGATGCTGTGGGTCACGGCATTTGGGCAGCCCGACACGCTACGGAAACCCGTCACCACCGATCAGCTGGAGATCAGTGTCACCGGCCGTGCCCGGAACGTCATTCAGACGAGCAGGGGGGGCGGATATTATATCACATCAACGAATGCGGATGTTCCCCCCGCGACGGCCGGCTGGTATGTCAACGGGGAAAAGGTTCTCTCCGATTATGAGGTCCGTGTGGATGGCCACCCATTGAAACGCTCGGATGTGAGCCGGACGCTGGTTTACCCGCATCAGATGATCCGCGAGTACAGGAACGGGACCAGGGAAATCGTCACGCTCATCGACAACACCAATGCGCTCCTGATCGAACTTGACAGCGTCCAGGGGGACAAGATTGACGTCCGCCCCTATCTGGATGACGTCCGGGACACGAGCGAGCTCGTCATGAGGGTGCAATATGGCCAGCTCTACATCGGTAAAAAAAACCGGTTCGTGAATTCCAGGGATGAATTCCCCGATCTCTGGCTTGGCCTTCTGCTGTCACCCGGGACGACGTTTTCGTACGTGTTCTATGAGGAGGCAAAAGATGACCGCGGGTATTCTCCGGCGTCGATGCATTCGTCGATACCCTCCCACCAGTTTCTCATTGAATTTTTTGTCTCCGCCAATCCCAAGCGCCTTGTGGATATCGGGGTGAATACGATGAAGAATTTTCTCGACTCCGTCTATGACCGCCGGGTGCGGATGGATCAGATGATGAAAGGTGCATACCTCAGGACCAACCGCGAGGATCTCACGCGTTCCCTCAACTGGGCGAAGGTTTCGCTCGATGCCCTCTCTCTCGGCACGGCCCCGGGGAGGATCTGGAGCGGCGTACCGTTCGGGGACAGGTACGAGGCGCGGACCATTTTTTCCTCCGTTCCGGGTATAATCCTCGGGACCGGGAATTTACAGAAACTTAAACCGGTATTCCGGGCGTTTGCCGCCACACAGGACACCAACCCATCGAGCGGCTCCTACGGATGTATTTCCGATGATCTTTCTGACGTTTCCGGATACACCGATGCCGATGCCACCCCGCTATTCGTTTCGGCACTCGGCACCTACATCGGGTATTCCGGCGATTCCCTTTTTGCCGCGGAGATGTTCCCCTGGGTGAGGCGATCGATCGAGGGGACGCTACGGTACCGTTGTGACACCCTGCGATTCCTGAAACACGGGGATTACGCCACCTGGATGGACATTCCAAGGGGAAACCGGGCGGATGATATCCAGGCATACTGGTATCAGCAGTTGCAGACAGGCATCACACTTTCCGGTACCCTGCATAATGACGCCCTCCGCGAGGAAGTTGCAGCGTGGAGGGAAGCGGCATCAACACTGGAGGCCAATTTCCGCAGATATTTTGTCGACAGCGTCGCCATATCGATTGCCGATCATCTCGTGCCGGCGGACAAGGCTGATCCTGTCGTCCGTCCGAACCAGTTTATGGATAACGTGATTCTGGCAGAAGGTTCATTCTACCAATCCCTCTTTGCCAGACTCACTCCAGCGCTCGTCACTCCCTCCGGGGTTGCGACAAGATCGGTACTGGATTCCGGCTTTTGTCCCGTCCATTACGGCCAGCCATTGTATCCCCCCTCGCGGTGTGCCTACGAGGGTGTATTGCATCCCTGGCTTGCGGGCGAATGGATCACGCAGGCAGCGAGATTCGGTTTGCCGGACTCGGCGATAATTGTCACCCGGAATCAGGCCAAAGCCATCTTAAACGGACCAACGCTGGGAACACTCCCTGAGATGATGGATGCTGAAGGGCCCGGCGGAGACTCCTTGTTACCTGAGTCAGGCTATCTATCCTCAGCGAGAAGTCTTGCGGAGTACCTCCGCAGCTGGTATGAAGGGTATCTGGGTGTCTCGGTGGACCGGATGGGATCCCGCCTGACGCTTCGACCAAACCTACCGGGATCTGTCACGGATGTCGATTTCGACGTCCCGGTGGGATCGTCACGTGTTGCAGTTCATTACAGGAAAATGAATAATCAGATGACGGTTGAACTTTGGTCACCACCCGGGACCCACGCTGTTCATGTGGTTCTCCTTGCACCGGTTATTTCCCGTGCGAAAGCGGGGTTGAGGAATTCATCCGTCCTGCAACAGACGGATGTCGACCTGAAGGCGGATAAGCGTCTGGTGCTGGTCATCGGAAGAGACGGGGTCAGATTGGCTGAAAAAGGATCTCAGGAGCACGTCACGAATTCCGAGTTTGCGACCGGCGTTGATCAAAAGGTCATGAAGAGCGTCCACCTGGTGCCAGGCGGGTTGAACTGGCGGATGCCCGCCGGACGCAAAACTCCCTTTCTGTCGCTCAAGGATGTCAAGCGGTCGCCACAGGGTAGTACGGTTATCGAGGATGTTGCAGACGCGGCATTTAATGACTCCCTGCTGGTCGCCGGGGGCGACCGATGGGTACAGGATTTAAAACGTGGAATTCTGGATGTCACCCATTTCACGGTGAGGATGGATAGCGCCTCGATGTATTTTACCATAACCTATCGCGATCTTTCCTACCCCACCCGGCATCCCGAATACGGATTTGACCATACGATAACCGCCGTTGCCATCGACAAGGAAGGTGGGGCATCCACCCGTTCCTCGACGGTGGGGCGGAATGCGCAATACACCTTCCCGAACTTTTCCTTCTCCGACATCATCTACATCGGGAAAGGTTTGAGTGTAGAGGATGCGGAGGGGAATATTTTGGCACAATACTTTCCGGTCCCGGCGGATGTCCGCCAGCCCCTGGGGGAGTATGCCCTGAAATCGGTATCATTCTCACTTCCCCTGGGCATCACGGGCAGACCTTCGGCCAAATGGAAGTACGCGCTGGTTACGGGGGTGCGGGATGACAGCGGAGGGGATATAGGTACGTTTCGGACTGTCAGCCGGCAGCCGTTGTCCGGCACCGAAGCAGAGCACCTGGTGAAGGGAAACATTTTCGACCTGGTACACGCACCCGCTGGAAAATGATGGGCCATGGGTAAAAAATATCTGATATCGAAAATCCTGCTTGCCGACGGTGCGGTGCTGATTATTCTTGGTTTTCTCCATCTGGTTGCGACGCCGCTGATCGGTAAATGGCTTTCGGGGCAGTTGACCGACACGGCGATACGCGATCTCCCGCATACGTTTTTCCTCGACCACATCACCGTCGGCATCCTCCTGATTCCGTTCGGTGTCAGCACGCTTTTCAGCGCAATCGGCGTACGTGCGGGGCAGGTGTGGGCCCGGAGCATTGCGGTGACGAATGGTTTCACGGTTCTGCTGCTTCCGTTGCTTGTGGTGCTGGTCATGGGGCCGGGCTATTTTGATTCACCCCTGTATCTGATTGCGGCCGTTGTGGTGACCGCGATCGGTTTGTCCATGGTGATACCGCTTTTTTGGTTATGGGATGGCGACGTGAAGGGAGACGCCCACCGCAGTCCGCCCCATCTGCACTGATGCTCTCCCCCCCCGGGGGGGGATGTGCCTCAAATTTCCTGTCGTTCTAGCGTGCCGCTCACACCCGGTCCGGATCCCTCGGTTCGGTTTTGTGCATCCATGCCTTACCGGCGCCCCAGATCATGATCGAGAGTATGAGCCCGGGGTACATTGGTTCAATGCCGAGGGGGTAGGAGTCATTGTGTCCGGGCAGATAGCGGATGAGAAACCAGATCGTCGATGTGCCCCAGCCGGACACCATCGCGAGAAATGCCGTTGTCGGGTTGATCCGGAGCCTTTGAAAATAGCTGGCGATGAGGGGGACGAGGAGGCCGGGGATGATGACCGTGCCGAGTGTGTACCAGAGCTGGACGACACTCGGGATTGCCAGGGCCAGGAGTGAGGAGAAGAGGAACGAGATGATCAGGCCGGCCTGTGTCGCACGGGTTGCCGTGGAATTTGCCCCGCTGGGAAGATCTGCGGTGTGGAGATCCTGAAAGAGCCCGGGATGTCTCCACCGGAGCCAGAAATCCCTCCCGAGGGTTTGTGCCGAGACAAATGCAAGGGTGTTCAGTGTGGCCATAATTGTTGCGAGCATCCCCACATAAAAAATCCCCTTGATGACGGGCGGCAGGACAATTTCGGCAAGCATGGGATAGGCCATCATCGGCTGGGATAGATGGGGAATAACGGCGCGGGCGTACAGACCGGCTGTCGTCGTCATGAAATCGAAAAGGCACCAGAAGAAAATCGACCAGACGATCCCCCATCGCGCGACATTACCATTTCGTGCCGCATAACACCGCTGATGGAAGGCCGGGTCGACGAGCGTCCAGAGTGCGATAAAAAACCAGACCAGGATGTACTGGACGGAATTTCCCCCATTCCAGGTCAGATGCATCGGCGGGAGAGCCGATTCGAGGAACGACAATCCGCCGTATCTGGTCATGCTGTAGGGGAGGATGCATGAAAACCCCCCGAACATCAGGAGAAATTCAAGGACGTTGGTCTGGACATCCGAGCGGAATCCCCCCCTGTAGAGATATGACACCGCCACGATGGCGGTGACGACAAGCGAGAGGGGAAGACTCCATCCGAACAGCATCTCAAGGAGAACGCCCAGCATGAGAATATAGGGGGCGGGGGTCATGATGACGAAGGTGAGGAACGAGCCGAGAATGGCGGTTTTCCTCCCGTAGGAGAGGGCAAGTTTGTCGGGAATTGTATAGAGGTTGGTTGCCCGGACTTTTTTTGCGAGTGCGAACGCGAACACCGCGGCAAAAATGTAATACGGGACCCCCTGGACAACCCAGTTGACCAGCCCGTACCTGTACGAGAATTCCCCTACCCCGAGCACCCCGCCGTACCAGGATGAAACGAGCGTCATGACAAAGACGGGGAGTGTGAGTGTCCGCCCGGCCAGAAGAAAATCGTCCTCGGAGGTGCCGGTCCGCTTAGCTGCCCGGTACCCTATATAGACGACTGCCGCGAAATAGACAATGATGATGACGACGTCAACCGCTGCGAGATGAATCATGGTGGAGTCCGGAGGGGTTGGTGGTGCATCGTCGAAGCCCTGGCTGGGATCATTCCTGAAACCTGTACAGCAGAAGCGTCCCCCGATGGACGCGCACGCTGACAGTCCTTCCGGTTGCTTCATTACTGATGCCTTCGCGTACGCCGATTTCGAGCGGTTCGTTTGTCAGCGGGTACTTCAGGTTTTTTGTCGTGACGCCGGAGCATCGTGTCAGCGGAATGAGTGAAATGTGCTCTCCGGGTTGAGTCCGCATGCGGAGGAATGTACGAACCGGGACGAGAACTCCGAGGCTGTCATAGAGCATGATGTTGCATCTGGAGGAATATTTTTTCAGGCATCCCAGGGACCCCGTCGCGTGGTCGATTCTCGACCCCAGTCCCCCCGCGATGGTGACCGAAGAGCTCTTCAGGTTCAGACAGTAGAGGATCGCTTTTTCGAGGTCGGTCGTCTCCTGATCATCGACATACATCAGGGGAATGTTTTTGAATTTTTTGACCGTCTGTGGTGTTATGGAATCCAGATCCCCCAGGATGATGTCCGGTCGGATGCCGATCTTCCCCGCGTAATTGGCACCGCCGTCCGCGCACACAACGATATCCGCTTTCCGGCTGAGGGACCGGACCTTCTGTGGCGGAGGATGCATCCCGTCTGCTATGATGAGTGCTTTGCGGTGTTCGGGCATGGAATTTCGGTTCTTCATCTACAGGTGGAGTGAGATGCCGGTGATGAAATTCCTCTCCGCTGCCGGGAAAAATTCATTGCCGTCTCCCGAGAGGAAATAGCGTCTGTTCAGGAGATTGTGGACCTCAGCGCGGATGGAACACACAAGGTCTGCCACGTGGAGTCCCTCATAGAGGAGATCCAGATCGACGACCGTATAGGCGTCGTTTGTATTATCGGCGTTCTGGAAATTATCGGTGTAAAAATCGCCGACATACTTCACGAGCACCGAGGGGAGGAATCCTCCGGCATGGTAGCTAAGGCGGAGGTTTCCCAGGACATCGGGGAATCCAGCGATCGTGTTGTGATCGAGGGTGGTTTGCCCCGAGGCATCGGCGGAGGGGAAACGGAACCTGACAAACTTGTTCGATGAGAATGACGCGTTGCCGCTCACACGTATGCCGTTCTGGAGATTCATCGCCCCTTCGAGTTCGAGCCCGATATGGCGGGTCCGGTCGGCATTGACGGTGATCGGGTCGCCAAAAATGTCGAGTTGTCCCGTTTTGACAAGCTCGTCGGTGAACTCCATCCAGTAGATGTTCCCGGTGAGGTGGACCCCGGTGGCCTGGAACCCGGCGCCGAGCTCGATATCAAGGAGGTGTTCGGCTTTTACGAGCGGGTCGCTGAAATCGTAATGGATGATGCCGTTGGTGGTGTCGGTCGCGCGGAACTGTGGTGTCTCGCCGAAATAGGAGTCTTCAGCCGCATACAGGTTCCTCAGGACAGGTTCGCGCGATGTGTAACCGATGGAACAGTAACCGTTCCAGTATTGGTTGAGATTATAATTCAGGCCAAGACGCGGATTGACGAAAAAGTACGGAATGCTGAAATTGTAACCGAGGTATTTCTCGTTTGCGATTCCGTAGCGGTTGTGAACCGCCTGAATGTCGGCAAGGACGGTCAATGCGGTGTCGGGCCGGTAGATTTCATGCAGGTAGAGGGAGAAAATGTCCTTCTCGCCGTTGTACTCATAGAAATGGTAGTCGGGATTGAATCCCGCGGGGAGGTTTTCAGCATACTGGATTTTTCCCCAGTGGGTTGAGCGGTGGATCCTCACCTCGCCGCCCAGTGTCAGTGCCCCCAGACTGTTGTCAAATTCCACGTGTGGCAGCCATCCCCACTGTTTGTTCCCCACGAAGGCCCTGACGAGGGTGTTGGCGGGATTTTGCGTCGTCGGATAGCCGTAGGAGGATCCGATGCGGAGCATCGAGGTGTCTGCCCAGGAGGCGTCATAGTCATAGTATCCGTCCCCGGTGTAGTAAAACATGACATTGCTCAGGGTGATCGTGGGAAGGATCTTCCATTCATTGAGGAGTTCGGCATGGGGTTGGGAAAACGCCTCCGACTCCTGATCCCGGCGCGGTATGACAAAAAGGGTATCCTTGCCATTTCCGTATATGACGCGCCTGAGCAAGGGGGAATAGCTGAGGCTGGAGCTGTCGTTACTCCACGCACCCCAGTTCGATCTCCGGAGGATATTGTCCTGGCCGGTCGATTTGGGTAATCCGGTATAGGCAAGTCCGTCCGTCAGGGGTCCCCCGAAAAAATGAAACCGGGTGACCATGCCGGGATCAAAACGCACGGCGCCGAGGAAGTAGGAGGTAAGGTCGACCCAGGAGTTCTTCCGGTACCCGTCGCTGGTGATATCGGCCAGCCGCCCGTACAGCAGGTATTGGTTGTTCACAAGTCCTGATTGGACTGACACGCTGTATTTCCTTGTATTCAGGAGGAGGGATGAGGAGCTGTCGGCGAACTGCTGGAATCCCATGTCCGACTCAAGGACAATGCCGGGTTTCTCCGTGAAGGGATTTGTGGTGATATTCACCGAACCGCCGATGGCGGGTGGTCCGTAGAAGCTGCTTCCCGCACCACGCTGGACCTGAATGCTCCCGGCGCTGGCCAGAAGGTCGGGGAAATCGATCCAGTAGACATTGTGATCCTCCGGATCATTCTGCGGGATTCCGTTGATCATGATGGAAAGCCTGCGCTGTTCGAACCCCCGTATGTTGATATAGTTATACCCGATTCCGTTGCCGTTGTCGGAAGAGTACGTGGTTGACGGGAGCTCGGAAAGGAGAACCGGTACATCCTGTACCGAGTATTGTTCGCCGATCGTTGTTTGGTCGATGCGGGAGAACGTGGCGGGGGTTTCACGTTCCCTGGCCTCCATGGGATTTACGATCACCGGCGGGAGGTAAAAAAGGGTATCATGAACCATGCCGGCCGTTTCCTGTGCTGGCAGAGGTGGTGCTGCGATCCAGAGAAGGAATCCTGAAAGAAAGAGAAAACATTTCATGGTGGAAGGCCTTTTGATAAAATAAGAATGCCGTTTTCCTGATCCTCCTGCGGAGGGAGATCGAAAAACGGCATTCACATCGCAGACGAGCTTCCGTTTCCCTACGCTGGTATAATCCAGATCAGGTTCCTAGGGTATTGTCTCAGTCCCGTTTTTTCCGGGGACACCCCTAACGGTACAATGTGAATATACAATCCCGATGGATGGAATGCAAGGTGAACGATGAAGGGGGGGATGAATTTCTGTTGCTCAAGTGGGAATTATTCACTATATTGTTCCTTATTTTAATCAAATCTTAAGGAAACAGAAGGAATGGCTCAGCATTTATCGGCGGAACAGCAGGCCCGGAAGGCCTTAAAACATCGTGAACGGAACCGTGCCTATCTCTCAAAAATGAAAACCGCCATGAAGAGAGTACGGGAGGCAAAAGAGAAGGATAAGGCTGCAGCGGCGTTAACCCGGGCGGTGAAGCTGCTCGACCAGCTGGCTGCAAGGGGGATCATCCACCAGAATAATGCGGCGAATAAAAAATCGGGGTTGATGAGGTACGTCGCCTCGATGAAATAGCAGCAGAAGGTTTTCTCAGGAAAGCCCCGCACCGCCGGGGCTTTTTTGTCCGTTGTCCCTCACCATCTTGGCCTCCCGCAGTTTGATAAGCTCATCGATACGGATCTGGTATGATTCCTTCTGTGCCGGTTGTTCCTGAATAAGGAGCCGGTAGGTAATGATTGCCTCGTCGTATTCCTCCTGCGTTGCAAAAATTTCAGCCAGTGTCTTGCTGACGATGCGCCACTCATCTGAATCGCTCCCCGGGGGGCGCTGGATCTGCTGAAGTTCCTCGTTCGACAGTTCGGCCGGGAGCTCGGCGGGTGGTGCGGGTTCGGGGGGGGATTCCATCGGGGTGGCCGCCGGTACAATCAGGGCCGGCACCTGCGCATCGATGACGGGTTCGGGTGTTTTCCCAGCGTCCGGCCCGGGGCGTGAGCTCCACTCATTGCGGAGTTTGTCGTACACCGGGAAAAAAGAAACCTGGCTCCTGGCCGTTTCAAGCGATGAGAGCGCCAGGGCATACCTCGACAGTGCCGCGTAGCATTTTGCAAGAACGACATGTGCGGCCGGATAGGAGGGATAGAGATCCACTCCTCGGAGGCAGAGTTGGAGGGCCTCTCCTGTTTTTCCCGCGGAAAGATATTCCATCGCGAGCCTGGCGAAGAGCGGCGAACGCGGGTACGTGCGGAGATGGGATTCAAGCTGCGGCAGATCCATAGGCGTAACGGTTATAGGCTCACGAACTTACTGGCTACAAAGCGGGAACGGGGGCAATCTGCGGAGCTATTTTTTTGACATTGCGATGTTCAGTTTTCTCGCGAGCCATGCATGTTTCATTGAAAGCCACGCGACGAGCCCGAAACCGATCGAGAATAACAGCTGGAACGGCACAGCCGCAAGCTCGAGATAGTAGATTGAAGCGGCCACGCCGAAAAGGCAGTAGAGTGCCAGGACGACTTCAATCACCACGGTGTAATTGACCTTCATAAAGACGTATTTTTTCCCGAGCCAGTTGTCATTCTTTCCCACCACGGAATATTTCGGTGTGCGGACAAATTCGGATTTCTTTTTAAAGAGCCCTTCAATGACGGCCCGTGTGTTGTTAACGGCAAATCCCATACTCCCGGCCATGAACAGCGGAAACAGCAGCATCCGCTTCTGCCAGTCGCCGTAGACGTCCTTCTGGGAGTAGAGGTAGAAGAGGAACGACCCGATAAACGCGAACACGAAGACGGCCATGACGGTAAAGTAATTTTCATATCCGCCCTGATGTTTGATGAAGATCAGGGGAACGTTGAGGATGCCGGCCAGGAGGATAAACGGGAAGACGATGTTGTTCGTCAGATGGAACGTCGCGTGGAATTTTTTCTCGAGCGGCAGCTTGGATTTCCACACCAGCGGCAAGATTTTCCTTGCGGTTTCGATGGCGCCCTTCGTCCACCGGAATTGCTGGGATTTGAGGGCGTTGATTTCCGACGGCAGCTCCGCAGGGGAGGTGACATTGTTCAGGAATTTGAATTTCCAGCCCCGGAGCTGTGCCCGGTAACTTAAATCAAGGTCTTCCGTGAGTGTATCAGATTCCCAGTTCCCCGCATCGAAGATGCACGCTTTTCGCCAGATTCCGCCCGTACCGTTGAAATTGATGAAAAATCCCGCCTTGTTGCGAACGTTCTGTTCGATGACGAAGTGGCCGTCAAGCGCCATTGCCTGGACGCGGGTGAGAAATGAATAATCACTGTTGAGGTGTTCCCAGCGGGTCTGGACAAGCCCGATATTTTCATCCATGAAGAAATAGGGGAGTGTATTGACGAGGAAGTCCTTGTCGGGGATAAAATCAGCGTCGAAGATCGCAATAAAATCTCCCTTTGCGGTTTTCAGACCTTCGCGGAGTGCGCCGGCCTTGTACCCAGCCCGTGACTCCCTTCGGATATGCCAGATGTTCAATCCCTGTCTGCGATATTCTCCCGTGAGCTGTTCGATCAGCTGTGTCGTCTCGTCGTTCGAATCGTCGAGCACCTGGATCTCGAGCTTCTCCGGGGGGTAATTGATCTCGCATGTTGCGCGGATGAGGCGTTCGATCACGTAGTATTCATTGAACACCGGCAGCTGTATTGTGACATAGGGGTAGTGGTTGAGCTTTCCCGCCTGCAGCGGTTTCGTCCCTCGGTGCTTCATGTAGTAATAGATCATCACAAATCCACTCGACCCGAACAGGAAGAGGATGGTCAGTGAAATGAAATACGCGTGTATGATGAAACTTTGCATTGGAGTTAAATCCCGTATGTGGATAATATTTGCCTACCAGCCTGAAACTGTATCATTCAAAATTTCCTGTGTCAGCTTGTCAAGAGCCGTTGAAATGGCGGTTTGACGCTGCGACGCCCCTCCGCTTGCGTCATAATCTCCGTAATCAGAAAACTGTTTGTCGAAAATCGTTTTTTTCATTTTCATATCCTGGTACGTCACCTTGACGGTGATCGTCAGCCGCTGTTTTGCCAGCGTTTCACCCGTGGTCACCACCAGGGGTGTTGAGGAGATTGATTGTATGATCCCCTCCAGGACCGCATCGGCATGGGTCCGGTCGGTCAGCTGGAGACTGTTGTCCTGCCGGAAGACGTCGATGAGTTTATTGGTGAATGTTTCCCGCAAACCGGGCTCCCCCTGGCCGCTCTGATCGTCGAAGAGGGGTATGGAGAGCGTCTTGAGATGCGGCGGCACCGAACCCCCCTTAAAGGAGTAGATGCACCCCCCCCAGGCGAGGGCTGCAAGAAGGATCGGTGTCAGCGCAGGTTTCATCGGCACTTATTCCTCGAGTCCGAATTCCTTGATTTTCCTGTAGAGGGTCCGCTCGCTGATATTCAGAGCCTTTGCAGCCAGGCGTCTGTTGCCGTTGAACCGTTCGAGCGCATTGATGACCATCCGTTTTTCCATTTCATCCAGGGGGACAAAATGTTCGCCGCTCTCATGATTTTCCGTATCGATATTCGCCTCGACAAACTGCGACCCCACGGGAATCGCCTGTTCCGGCGGGTGGGTGATCAGGTGTTTGATTTCCATGATGTCGCTTTTCATCTCGAGGAGGGCCCGGTAGATGAGCTCGCGTTCGGCCTGTTCGGCGGATTTATGGGTGTAGACCGGCAGGTTCCGGTTTCCGTCGGTCTCCTCGTGGATGTATTTTCGCAGATCGGAAAGCTCGATGAATTTCCCCTTCTCGATGACGATCATGCTCTCGACGACATTCTTCAGTTCGCGGATGTTCCCGGGCCAGCGGTAGAGTTTCAGTGCGTCCATCGCATCGTCGGATATCCCGTGAAAGTGGATCTTGTTTTTCTCGCTCACCTGGCGTGCGAATTCATTCACCAGAAGCGGAATATCCTCCCGTCTCTCGCGCAGGGCCGGGACATGAATGTTGATGGAACGCAGCCGGAAGAAAAGATCGCTGCGGAAATTGCCGTTGCGCACCTCCCGTTCGAGATCTTTGTTGGTTGCGGCAATGACGCGGACATCGCACCTGCGGGGTATGGCGGAACCCACCCGCATATATTCACCGTTCTCAAGGACGCGCAGGAATTTAACCTGTGTGCCGAGGGGAAGCTCGCCGATTTCATCCAGGAAGATTGTTCCGCCGTCGGCAAGCTCGAAGTAGCCTTTGCGTGTTTCGGCTGCACCGGTGAACGCCCCCTTTTCATGCCCGAAGAGTTCGCTTTCGATGATCCCTTCCGGGATTGCGCCCGCGTTCACCGAGATCATCTGTTTCGATCCGCGCGGACTTGCCTGGTGGATGGCTTTTGCGATGATCTCCTTCCCGACGCCGCTTTCTCCGGTGATCAGGATCGTGATATCGGTGGGGCTGACCTGGAGGATGACGTCGAGGATTTCCTTGATCTCGGTTGAGTTGCCGAGGATGCCTGTTTTTTGCTGGAATTCGTCGCGGTCCATTCAGTATTTTTCCACCACGATACCGGTGATTTTGTATTTGGCCTTGACTTCTTTGCCGAGCTGCATCGCCTCTGTCTGGGTCTTGAAGTTGCCGACCCACACGAGGTAGAGACTTCTCCCGCTCCTGACCTTGTTTGTTATCTCAGTCTGGTAGCCGAGGTCGTCAAAAAAATTCTTCTGTTTTTCCGCATTTGCGACCGTCGAAAAGGCGCCCACCTGGAGAGTATAGGACGAGGTGACGGCTGCCGAAGGCACCGGCGATACGGGCATCGAGTCACCCAGGGCAACCTTCGGTGTATCCGTGATGGCGGTGTCTTTTTTCGCTATATTCACCGCGGGCTGGTCCTCCTCCTGCGGTACGGCGATATTCGCGTTCCCTGCGGCATGAGGCGAACGGGGGTAATCCTTTTTCAGCTGCTGGAGCTTCAAATCTGCAGTTTTATACAAACCGAGTGCGTAGTAGTACTGATAAATCCGGAAAAGGGCGTCGTCGGCATATTCGCTCTTCGGGAAGTTGTCGACGACACTCTGATAGAATTTCACACTCTCGATCCCGTCGCTCGCAAGCCGTCCCTGAAGGTACAGGATGCCGGGTGTGTTCTGGTATTTTGCGATAAGATCCGGAAGTATTTTTTTTACATCGTCGGCCTGTCCCTTATCGACCCTGGCAATGTTGTCCCTGATGTCGTCCGCGCCGGGAGAAGCAGGTGCGGGCTGTGCAACGGAGAAGCGGGGGAACATCCAGACAAGTGACAGAACTGCCGAGCATCTGGCTATCCGTGAAAAAAATCCCTTGTTCATGGTCGTCAATCAGAACCTCCCTGTGATTGGTTTGGTCATGCGGCTTCCTCAATAATCCGTGATGCGGAAACGATCGTTCCGAAGAGTGTTGCGGAGTTGACCCGTTCGATCATCACCTTTCTGTATTCGCCGGGCCGGAAGCTGCCTTTCGGAAAGATCACCATTTTGTTCCCGTCGGTTCTTCCCTGCCCCTCCTCGGATGATTTTTTGCTGTCTCCCTCGATGAGAACCTCCATGATCCGGCCGATGTGCGCGCGGTTTTTTTCCAGCGATACGGCATTCTGCAGTCCGATGATCTCGGTTACGCGGCGGGTTTTGGCCTCCTGGCTGACATCGTCATTCATCTGGTATGCGGGTGTGTGCTCACGCGGGGAATACCTGAACATGAATGCCCCGTCAAAGCGGATTTCCCGGAGGAGATCCAGTGTCGACCGGTGGTCCTGTTCTGTCTCGGTGGGAAAGCCTGCGATGATATCGGTGGAGAGGGAGACATCGGGCACCGCCCTCCTGATTTTTTCAACCAGCCGCAGATAATGCTCCGAGGAGTAGCTTCGCTGCATCAGCGAGAGGATTCTGTCGGAACCCGACTGAACCGGAAGGTGAATGAACTTGCAGATGTTCGTGTCCCGTGCGATCGTTTCAATGAGTTTGTCCGACATATCCTGGGGGTGTGATGTCGTAAACCGGATCCTGATGGACCGGTCGACACCTGCCACGGCTGAAAGCAGATCGGCAAAATCGGAGTCCAGGCTCCGGTAGGAGTTGACATTCTGTCCAAGGAGCGTGATTTCCTTGAAGCCGCGTGCGGAGAGGGTTTCCACCTCGCGGATGATGGAATCGTACGACCGGCTTCGTTCGCGGCCGCGTGTAAACGGTACGACGCAGAAACTGCAGAACTTATCACAACCGCGCATGATGGAAATCCATGCGTTTATCCCCTGCGTCCGCAGGGGTGGAACATCATCATATGTCTCGGACCGGGAGAGTTGAACCGCAATCCCCCTCTCCCCGTGCCACGCCTTGTGGACAAGCCCGGGAAGTTTCCGGTATTCGTCGGGGCCAATGATCACGTCGACGATCTGACCCACGCCCCTGGCCTTGTCACCGGTAAGCTGTGTGCGCAGGCGTTCCGCCATGCAGCCCATGACGCCGACCAGAAGACCCGGTTTCTCCTTTTTCATCCTTTTGAATTCGCCCAGGCGGCCGTAAATCCGCTGTTCCGCATTTTCACGGATGCTGCAGGTGTTGACAAGAATAACGTCGGCATCGTCTGGGGAATCAGTGAATTGGAAGCCATCCCGGGCAAGAAGACTCATCGCGACCTCGGTGTCGGCCAGGTTCATCTGGCAGCCATAGGTTTCGATGAATACCCTTTTTTTAATTTGCATCATATATGGTATCGGTCTGTTCCACGGTGTGGAACACAATGAAAGGGGGTAGTAGATCAACAATGCAGCCCACAGTATACCAAAAAACTGACAGAAAGTCAAAAATAATCGCCATTATAAAAAAATTTAATGATTACGGTAAAAGAATTAAATCTTGATTTTGACAAGAAGGCAGGCCGGCATCTTGCCCGTGGGTGGCTATATGTCACAGGGACCGGTGGAGGGGGTGTTGATCAGATACTGATGACGCATCTGGAATGTGCATAAATGGTATAAAAACAGGATTGCTTCTTTCCTCCAATGTTCATATATTAATGCACATTTCAGGTGAAAGCCTCCCGTTAGGTTACGGTCGAAAACCAGTACATAGCTTAATTTCCCGAAATTTAGAGGAATTACATGAACGAAGGCAAAATTATACAAGTTATTGGACCTGTTGTGGACATAGATTTTTCCGGGGGTAAATTGCCCGCGATCCTGAACGCCATAAGCGTGCCCAGGAAAAACATCGAGGGTATTAATGAAGACCTTGTGTGCGAGGTCCAGCAACATCTGGGGGAGGAACGGGTTCGGACTGTGGCGATGGATTCGACAGACGGGTTGGTACGGGGAATGAAGGCGATTGATACTGGTGGTCCCATCAGGGTGCCCGTGGGGCCGGGAACGCTTGGCCGTCTCATCAACGTGATCGGGCACGGTATAGACAACCTGCCCAAAATTGAATCGAAGGAAATGTATCAGATCCACCGTCCTCCGCCGCAGTTCGCGGAATTGAGGACGCAGAAGGAAATGTTTGAAACCGGTATCAAGGTTATCGATCTCCTCGAGCCGTATTCGAAGGGGGGCAAGACGGGGCTCTTTGGCGGGGCCGGTGTCGGTAAAACGGTCATCATCATGGAACTCATTCACAATATCGCGATCCACCATGGCGGTTATTCGGTCTTCGGTGGAGTCGGGGAACGGACCCGTGAGGGGAATGACCTCTGGATTGAGATGAAGCAGTCGGGTGTGTTGGATAAGACAGCTCTCGTCTTCGGGCAGATGAACGAGCCACCCGGCGCGCGTCAGCGGGTGGGCCTCACGGCGCTGACCATGGCGGAATATTTCCGGGATGCGGAGGGGAAGGATGTCCTTCTCTTCATTGACAACATTTTCCGATTTGTCCAGGCAGGATCCGAGGTGTCGGCGTTGCTGGGGCGGATGCCTTCGGCAGTGGGTTATCAGCCGACGCTTGGGACGGAGATGGGTGAACTCCAGGAAAGGATCACCTCGACGAAAAAGGGATCGATCACGTCGGTCCAGGCAATCTACGTCCCGGCGGACGATCTCACGGATCCGGCGCCGGCGACGACGTTTACGCATCTGGACGCGACGACGGTGTTGAGCAGGCAGATTTCCGACAAGGGCATTTACCCGGCTGTCGACCCTCTTGATTCGACGTCGCGGATTCTCGAGCCGGGCACTGTGGGGCGGGAACATTATGCGATCGCAAAGCGCGTGAAGGAAATCCTTCAGACCTACAAAGACCTGCAGGACATCATCAACATCCTCGGGATGGACGAGCTTTCCGATGAGGACAAACTCACCGTCTCCAGGGCGAGGAAAATCCAGAAGTTCCTCTCCCAGCCGTTCTTTGTTGCAGAGGAGTTCACCGGCACCCCGGGAAAATACGTCAAACTCGAGGATACGATCAGGAGTTTTAAGGGGATCATCGAGGGCGAGTATGATCACATACCCGAAAATTATTTTTACATGACCGGAACGATCGACGAGGTCGTCCAGAGGTATCAGAAGGAAAATCCGTAACCGTCGATGGCTGAGAAGGTCTTCAAACTGGAAATTGTCACGCCGCGGAAGGTGGTGTTCAGCGGGGATGTGATCAGTTTCAGCGCACCGGGTGTCATCGGGGGATTCCAGGTGTTGTACAATCACGCCCCGATGCTGGCTGCGATCGGCGTGGGTGAGGCAAAATTGCGCGATACGGAGGGAAAAGAGTATCACTATGCCACAAGCGGGGGTTTTGTGGATGTGTACAATAATCACGTCACCGTACTGGCTGAAACCGCCGAGCGGGAGGATGAGATTGATGTCGCGCGCGCGCAGGCCGCAAAATCGCGTGCGGCCGACCGGATTGAACATCATACACCCCAGATTGATCTTGAGCGTGCCAAGGCGGCCCTCCGCCGGGCGGCAAACCGTCTCAGGATCGCACGTCAGACATGAGTGTGGTACGAGGTCTGGTGCTCACCCATTCGGTGCTGATATCGGATGGGTTTTTTTTATGCTGCTGTTGGGAGGTTTGAAGCCGCCGTTTTCACGAAGAGGGGATCGCTTGTTGCGCGACACGGGCAGGGAACAATTTCGTTGACATTCATACGCAGAAGATGTATATTTTCGCAAATTCCGGAGAAATGAATCATCAGATACGTGCATGCGGCTGACGCGGGCTGAAATTAATCTGCGATCGCTCAAGTTTAATCTTGACGGAATACGGAACAAAGTCGGCCCGGCAGTCCAGATCATGGGGATTGTCAAGGCCAATGCCTACGGGCACGGGATCATCGAGATCGCCCATGCACTGAACAAAATGGGGATCGAGTATCTGGGGGTCGGATTTTTGGAGGAGGGGATTCTCCTCCGCAATCATGGAATTACGACACCGATTCTCGTCCTGGGCGGGGTCCTCGGCAGTCAGGTCGAGGATTTTCTCGAGTACAATCTTGATATCACCGTTTCTTCCATCGAAATTGCCGACCGCATCAACGCCGAAGTGCAGGCGAACGGCGGGCGGAAGCCGCGCATTCATTTAAAGATCGACACCGGTATGGAACGGCTGGGTGTGAGGTGGGAGAATGCCGCACAATTTCTCGAGCATGTACGGGGGCTGAAAAATCTGGAAATCATCGGCATCTACAGCCATTTTGCCACCGCGGATGAGAAGGACAAGTCATTCGCGTATGAACAGTTGGATCGCTTCCGGAAGGTCGTTCAGAGCGCACGGGAAATCGGGCTGGATATCCCGTACCGGCACATTGCCAATAGCGGTGCGATCCTGGATATTCCGGAATCATATTTTTCGATGGTCCGGCCTGGGATTCTCCTCTACGGGGTCTATCCCTCGCTGGAGACCTCGGAAAGCATCCCTGTCCATCCGGTTCTTGAGCTGAAATCGCGGGTGGTGTACATCAAGGACATACTCGAGGGGATGACGGTAAGCTACGGGCGGCAGTTTCGGGCGGCTGGAAAAACGAAAATCGCCACCATCCCGATCGGGTATGGGGATGGATACAACAGGCTGCTGTCGAATGCGGCCCTCGTGCTGATCGGCGGGAAAAAATGTCCGGTTGTGGGAGCGGTCTGTATGGATCAGATCATGGTTGATGTCGGTCTCGACACGAAGGTCCATGTCGGTGATGACGTCACGGTCATCGGCGTTTCGGGGGGGGAAACGGTCACCGCGTGGGATCTGGCGGAAATCATGAGGACGCTTCCCTACGAGGTGCTCACCAACATCGCAGCACGGGTACCGAGATTTTATTTGGATGAATAGGAAAACACGCATATGCCAAATGTCTATGCATTAATCATGGCGGGCGGTGTCGGATCGCGTTTCTGGCCCCGCAGCCGGGAAAAAACGCCGAAGCAGTTTCTGGAGATCATCCAGAAGGGGACGATGATCCAGAATACCGTGCACCGCGTGAGCACGCTTGTGTCGCCTGATCATACCCTGATCGTCACCAACAAGGTGCAGAAATCGATGATTGTCAAACAACTCCCGAAGATCCCGGCGGAGAATGTCATTCTCGAACCCATCGGGAGGAACACGGCACCTTGCATCGGGCTGGCTGCGCTTTTTATCCGGCGCCTCGATCCTGATGCCGTCATGCTGGCCCTCCCCTCGGACCACATCATGCAGGATGAGAAGGAATTTCAGCGGGTCATGCGGCTTGCCATCTGGGTCGCGTACGAGTCGAAGAATCTTGTCACCATCGGGATCCAGCCGACGCGTCCGGAAACCGGTTACGGATACATCCAGGTGGTGGACGACCAGGAGGAGGAAAATCCCTACTCCTCGCGGGGTGTGCACAAGGTCAAGACGTTTGCCGAAAAGCCGAATCATGAAACAGCCAAGCAGTTTTTGAAGAGCGGGGATTTTCTCTGGAACTCCGGTATGTTCATCTGGAAAGTTGATGCCATTCTCCGCGAAATTGAACATTTTCTCCCCGATACGTGGAAGGAGCTTGAAAAGATCGATGCGGCCATCGGGAGCGATTCCTACGAACATGTTGTTGCAACGGCATACCGGACGATCCGGAACATATCGATTGACTACGGTGTCATGGAAAAAGCGAACGACGTCTATGTCATTCCCGGGAATTTTGGCTGGAGCGACGTGGGGACCTGGGATGAGGTTTACAGGATCAGCGGCAAGGATGAGCACGGAAACTCCGTGACCGGGAAAACCTATCTTCAGGGTACGAAGGATTCCCTGATCTATGCCGGGAACAAGTTTGTCGGAGCAATAGGTGTTGAGGGTCTGATCATCATCGCCTCGGATGACGCCATTCTCATCTGCAAGAAAGGGGAGTCGCAGGATGTGAAGGAGATCGTCGATTATCTACGCCGCAAACAGATAACGGAATATCTCTGATGCCCAGCCGCAGGATCCTCATCACAGCCGTCTATGCCCTGGGAGTCCTCTACGGGTGTGTCTCGTCGCCGAAATTCACCGCATCGCGGGACATACCGGCCGACAACCCGGTCGCGACGCTGGAGGAGGGGCAGGCATCGTATTACGCTGAGGAATTTAACGGTCGGACGACCTCGGACGGGGAGATATATGACATGAACAAGTACACCGCCGCCCACCGGACACTTCCGTTCAACACGCAGGTCCGTGTGGTAAATCTCCTCAGCGGGAAAAGCCTTGTTGTCCGGATTAACGACCGGGGGCCGTTCAAGGATGACAGGATTATCGATCTTTCCTATCAAGCGGCCAAGGATCTTGAACTCGTCGGTTCGGGTACGACCAGGGTGCGGCTGGAAGTGGTCCGGCTTGGAGATACGACGGGCATCCCCCAACATTACGCCAGGTAGGATACCGATGAAAAAAAATCTCATCACCGAGCAGATAATTTCCGATGCGGTGAAACGCAATGTGAAATCGCTGGTTCTGCCGCCGGGATCGATTGTAACGGATGCGGCGCGTGAAAGGGCAAAGCAGCTCGGTGTCGATCTGGTGGATGGGGAAAAGGCTTCCTCCCGGCCGGTGCCTGAAAAACCGGATGTACCCATCCCGCCCGGGGGAACCCTGATCGCCATCGGAAGCGATCATGGCGGATTTGCGCTGAAGGAGATTTTAAAGCATTACCTAGAGGACCTGGGGTACAAGGTCGTCGATGTGGGGACGACAAGTGAGGAAGCCTGTGATTATCCAGATTTTGCGTATATAGTCGGGAGAATGGTTTCCGGGGGGGATGTCGCAAAAGGGATCATGATCGATGCCATTGGGAATGCTTCGGCCATGGTGGCCAACAAAGTGGCTGGAATACGCGCAGCCTGTTGTACTGATGAGTTTTCCGCAAGAAGCAGCAGGGAACATAACGATGCAAATATCCTGACTTTAGGGGGGAGGATATTGGGTTCGGAACTGGCAAAGGCGATCGTCAAGGTATGGCTCGAGACACCTTTTGCCGGAGGTCGCCATCAAAAAAGAATTGAAAAAATCAGGGAAATTGAGTCAAAGCAACCCTCAAAAAAGCCGCAAAATTGAGGGGACTTTCGTAAATTAGTGATCCTCGTCACCATCGGCGAGGAGTTTTCGTAGTTAATTGAAGTACCTCCAGAGTAGTAGACCTCAACACGCGTTACAAGCATAACCTGAGTGTTTATATAGTTTTATGCATCCATGAAGGTAAAACTGGCACATATTGCAAGGATTTTGGGCAGCCTCATCGTCGTGGTAGCGCTGATGGTGATGTCATTGTCTCCTCTTTTCCAGCCGAAAAATTATGGCAGGTGGGATCAGGCAGCGACAATGCCCCGATCCCCCTCCCGTACAGCTTTTCGCGGTGGTATGGAGTGGGAGCAATTTCTGAATGTGAAAGCCTGTGCGGAGGAGTATCACATTGACTGGCAGCTGATTTTGGCGATTATCAAACAGGAATCGCAATTTGACACAGATGCTGTCAGCTGGTGTGGTGCACAAGGGTTGATGCAGCTGATGCCGGTAACGAATATTGAGGTTTCGAACGAGCTCAATGTAGCAGCCGCACGTCTTCCCGAGGAAAATATCCGTGTTGGTGTATATTATTTCTCAAAATTGCTCAATCTCTTCAAAAACGCAGCACCCGAGGACCGGTACTGCCTCGCACTGGCGGCATACAATGCCGGTCCGGGTCGAATATATGATGCGCAGGAACTTGCTGCATTTTTTAACGAAAATCCCAATTCCTGGTCGACAATCCGGCATCTCCTCCCCTTACTCTCAAAACGGTATTATTCACTTCACCAGCTCATATGGAAAGAGGGAAAGCCCCAATATGGCTATTTTGGAGGCTGTTCCCAGACTATTGCCTACGTTGGAGAGGTGATGAATACCTTCCATTCCTCGAAGATATAACCTCCCCCACCCCCCGGGGAAAAAAATTTTGCTTTTTGTACGATTTTACTTGACTTTTTCCAAAATTAATTTTATCTTTTCGCAAGTATTTTTGAGGAGGCAGGGGGGCTGGACAAAGAAAGCGCTGCTAAGCCCATTCAAGCACATCATCAGGTAGATTGTTATTTCACATAAGACGTCGGAGGCACTGATCGGGACAGCATGCTCGGGAGGCGGTCGTACCTGGTCGGTGTCTTCGACTTTTTTTATCTTCCTGCCAAAACCTCCTTCCGGAGTTTGAACCTGTTATCGGTCAGATTCGCGCGCCCGGCTCATGGGAGCAAAATCGCGGTGGCGATGACTGTTGTCCATAAACCGTTCTTATCGCCTTCCGCGGACTGTGTGATGTTATAGGTTTTAACGATTTTACCGCTCATCTTATAAATCTTCTCACGTTCGTCCCAGGCAGTATCCGGATTGAACTCCACGCCGAGAGTCGTTGCGAGCATCGTGGCGGCGAGGTCTTCCGCATATTCGCCCGCCCGTTCATCGGTCTCTCCGAACGGATGATGTTCCGAGAGATATCCGTACTGGGAGTTATCTGCGGGGGTTGCAACGCCGATGGATGCGGCGATAAGGCGGTTCGGTTCGTTCGTGGCATTGCGGGCCATCACGGAAAATGTGATCTGACCCGGCTGCAGCAGTTTCAATCCTTCTTCCGGCGGTATGCGTTTACAACCCGGCGGGTAGATGCTCGACACCGTCACAAGATTGCATATCTCGATTTTAGCGTCACGGAGAGCAAGCTCGAATGACTGGAGGTAATCCTTATGCCTCCCGACCCCTTTCGTGAAAAAAACCTTTCCTGGAACGTACACTATGATTTCTCCTTAACAATGCGTTGATGATAATGACGATTTCTCAGATAATGGACACTCCATGCCGGGATTTCCCGGTGATGCATATGGTGGTGTCACTTCGAATATTCCCGCTGCAGACTCCGCTCGACCTCCCGTTTTGCTATGGCTTCACGTTTATCGTACGACTTTTTCCCACGGGCCAGTCCGAGTTCGACTTTGACGATGTTTTTTTTAAAATAGACCCGGAGGGGTATGAGGGTCAGCCCTTTTTCGCTTGTTCTTCCGATCAGTTTCCTGATCTCTTTTTTATGGAGGAGAAGCTTGCGGTCGCGTTTGGGATCATGGTTATTGATGTTTCCTTTTTCAAACGGGCTGACATGCATGCCAATGAGCCATACCTCCCCATTGCGTATCGTGGCATAGCCGTCCTGAAGATTTGCGCCCCCTTGCCGGAGCGACTTGACCTCTGTCCCTTTCAATGCGATGCCCGCCTCGAGGCGATCGAGAATAAAGTAGTCGTGCAGTGCTTTGCGGTTGGTGACAATTGCGCGTTCACTGGAGTCATCTGAAGTCATCGTATCTCATATCTGCGTGCCGGTTATGATACGGAATTCGGTAAATAAATGCAATTAAAATATATTGTTCGCTGACAAACCAATCATCAGTCCCTCGGTCGGGATTGGCGGGAGTCGCCCGGTTGATCATGCCGACCGACCGTTGGGAGGGTGATCCGTGGATGCAGTCTTTTGGGGGGAGACCCATAGAGAGGCGGGGTGGTGCCTTGCGGGGATCTTCCGCAAGGGAGTCGCGAGGGTTCCGGCTAGTGGAGGGAGAGGGATTCCGGCTGATTGACACTCGCAAAATCCGGTTTCCACTCTTTGCCGTCCCAGTACCGGACTCTCTCTTTGAGGGTTTCGAGGTAACGGGTGTCGAGCTTTCCGGTTATTTTTCTTTCGGAGAGCATCCTGTTGCGGTAGAGGAGCGTGTGACTGTCAAATTTTACCTCCCGGACACGAAGATCAGCTCCGATAATGTATTCGAATGTGGGTACCTGATCTGTTGCCGGATCTGCGCTTGTACCCATGATAGTTGCTGAGAACGCCTGTGTGTCACCGTACCGGATGGGATGAAAGCTTACGACCGATCCTTTTGCGCTGAGGGCCAGGTTCATATCTGAAAGCGGAAATCGGATTATCACAAGGTCGGCATCTGAAGGGGGTAATCCAAAGCCGGGGGAATCACCCGCCTGTGTACGCCCGGTCAATTTTTTCATGTCGAGAATAATCGCAACAGGATATGGCAATGAATCAGGTTCCCCCGTGTCATTCTCCCCGAACAGTACGATCTGTCGCCGGCCGTCATTCCGCATGTTGACCGTCGTCATCCGAAGAAGGCCGAAGTGCAGGTATTCGCCCAGAATCCGGCCATCGGCTGCCAGCCTGTAGATCACATTCGGTGAGCGTCCGTTGTTGGCCGTGACGATGATCTCCTTGGTCCCGTCTCCGGAGAAATCATCGATGAGAAGATTGTCGGGGTTGAGATTGGTATTATACTGTACGCCCCTGTAGAGAATCGGCGTCGTGAACCAGGTCTTATGAAAAACGTCTCCGTGGGAGGATAAAATCGTCAACGGAACATGACTGGAGGAGTTGTCGTCAAGTACGGGGAGGGCCGTGATGACGACATTCCGGTCGCCATGCATCAGGTTCGTGACAATGATTCTGTTTGACGCCTGGTAATAATCGGAGGTGTTCAGATGGTAGACCGATTTTGCCGGAACCTTCCAGAGGAGTTGGTTTTCCCTGTTATACGCGTCAATCGTGGCATTCTCGGAATTCAGGTGAATGTAAACCGGGTTTGGATCCTTTGTGACATCCTTCAGACTGAAGAACAGCGCCAGCGCCAGTGCCGCAGCGGCGACAAAACTTCCCGCACCGGCCATTAGAGGGTGACGGCGCGTAAAATACCCGATCTTGCCGATCACCGTTGCAGGCCGGTAGGGTATCGGCGGAGCGTACGGTTCATCATAAAGCGAGATATCGCGGCGGATCGGGACAAGGGCTTCGCTCGACACATCTACGGGGCCGGCTTGTTCCAGTTTTTCGAAGGTCTCCTCGTAAAAATGGTCAATTTCTTCGGCGAGCGCGCGGCAACCATAACATTCTCTGAAGTGGGCTTCTATTTCGTCCTTCCGCTCCTGGACTGTCGAAGCTCCAAGCACGTATAATTCTATCGTATGTTCATCGATGTGTTGCATCTGGCTTTCTCATCTCTCCTTACAGATAACAGTTGTTGCGGAAAATCTTGCGATATCCATTGCACACCCGCACACCCGTGGAGCGACATCTTCGGCATCCGTCCGGTGTATGCCCGGTTTTGCACGTTCAGCTTTCATGCAATCTCCGGAGGGTTTCTTTTTGAACGAGTTTCAGGATATACTCGAGGCGGTTTCGGTGTTCCAGGTAATAGTTTGTTTTTGTCAGCCCCGGATAGAAACTGCGCAGGCTCTCATACAAATGGTGGTCGGATCCGTTCCCCGAGACAATTTTTTCTTCCAGGTGCTCCTCAATGACCTGGAAATAGTCCCGCAGGAGCGGTCCGGAGACCTTTTTGCGACCCAGGTACTTCCGGCGCATCCTGACTTCAACCTCACGGCAAGCCTGTCTGATCGCCATCAGGGCATCGTGGGAATTGAGCATCGTCTCTCCGGGGAGCACAATCTCCTCGGCCGGGTACCTGCCGGCATAGACGCTCCTGAAAAGCATGCCGATGGTCATGAGCGGAATAATTCTGCAACGGGTGTCCTGCTGCCGGAGGTGGAGGGAGAGTTTCGCAAGGAGTTCGGGAATGTGTTCCCGGCCGGTCGTGCGGGGCAGGAATTGCATTTCAAGCTCCTCGGGGGTATAGGGGGGCAGCTGTTGAAGTGATCCGCTCGTACTCGGAACAAAGCATGGCTCGCCGAACCGTTCGAGAGGTATGAAATTTTGGAATGAATGGACAGCTGATTTGATGTTCCGGAGGATTTTCGAGAGCGCAGGATCGTATTCTGTGTAGAGCCGGAAGACAGCCTGATTCACTTTTGAGAAGACGAGTTTACGGAGGTGGGGGAGAATTTCTTCGTCCTCGCACCCGGCCAGCGGAATACCGCAGAAATACGAACGTAACTGGGTACAGGTGCCCCCATCGTCCGTCTGAAACAGTTCGGCTATACAGTCATAGGCCAGATCGGCAATTGCGCTTCCCTGCATCCTCAGGAGCGATCCCGTGGCGATTTTGCGCATGAGAAACGGGTGGGCGAGTGAATGGCAGATGTGGATGAGACAGTTCACCTCCTCGCGGGTCGGAGATCCGGATATTGCCGCCTGGATGGTCTCGCGCAGGCAGTGCCCTTCTTCTCTATGAATCCTCATCCGCATATGATTGTTGAAGGTATGTACATCCTCTGTTGAGTATCCCCCTCTCTCGAGATACGCACCCTGGTGTCTTGATGCTCTCTAACTTCCCGGTGGAATTTAGTAAAAAAACGTTTGTGAATCAAAGCAGTGTGGGGTGTGTGCATCATATTCCGACCGTTTTGTGCCTGATCGGATGGCTCACGGGAGTGAAAGTAAGAGGACGGGCTTCTTTGACTTTTCGAGCCGTATTTCATATATTTTTTGGTGTGTTTGAGTTAAAATCCCGTAAAATGTTCATTCTGAGGGTGTTGAGACCCTCTTTTCATTTCTAAAGGTTATGGCGGATCGACAATTTGATGTCGCGGTTATTGGCGGCGGGCCTGGTGGCTATGTCGCTGCCATTCGGGCAGCGCAGCTCGGTATGTCGGTAGTGGTGGTCGAACGTGATAGACTCGGTGGGATTTGTCTCAACTGGGGATGCATACCGACCAAGGCACTCCTGAGGAACGCGGAGATATATCAACATTTCAAGCATGCTGATGAATGGGGGATCGGGTATAAGGACCTTACCTTTGATTTCCCGAAAATTATCAAACGGAGCAGGGATGTCGCCCTCCGTAACTCAAAAGGTGTCGAGTATCTCTTTAAAAAGAACAAGGTAGAGTATATTTCAGGGTTCGGGAAGATCATTGCCAGGGGGAAAGTTGAAATCGGCAGGGATGGCAAACCGTTTGAGACAATCTCGGCGCGTCACGTCATTATTGCGACCGGTGCCCGTGCGCGGTCATTGCCCGGCATTGTTCTCGACGGGAAGAAAGTGATGACAAGCAGTGAGGCGATGATCTTGCCTGAGCTTCCGAAATCGATGGTGATCATCGGCGCTGGTGCGATCGGCGTGGAATTTGCCTATTTCTACAACGCCTTCGGAACGCATGTCACGCTGGTCGAAATGATGCCGAACATCCTCCCTGTTGAGGACAAGGAGATATCCAAGCTCCTCGAGAGCAATTTTAAGAAATCCGGGATAGAGGTTCTGACGGATACAAAAGTTGAACGCGTGACCCCGGGTAAGGATGTCGCAGTGGCAGTTGAGTCGCATGGACAGCGCAGAGAATACAGGGGTGACATCGCTCTGGTTGCAATCGGCGTTCAGGGAAATGTGGAAAATATGGGTTTGGAGGCCCTGGGTGTTCGTGTCGAGAAAAGCTGGGTTCAGGTGGATGACTACGGCCGCACCAACATCGAAGGCATCTATGCGATCGGCGATGTTGCCGGGCCTCCCTGGCTTGCGCATGTTGCCTCGAAGGAGGGGATTGTCTGTGTCGAGGCGATCGCCGGAAAAAACCCGCAGCCGGTCAACTACGATAATATCCCTGGTTGCACCTATTGCCAGCCGCAGGTGGGAAGTATCGGGCTTACGGAGGAAAAGGCGCTTGCATCCGGTTATCAGATCAAGGTGGGGCGGTTCCCGTTTACGGCAAGCGGAAAAGCGCGTGCGATCGGGGAGACAGACGGGTTGGTCAAACTTATATTCGATGCGAAATACGGTGAGCTGCTCGGCGCGCACATTCTCGGTTCCGAGGCTACAGAAATGATCGCGGAACTTGGTGTCGCCAAATCGCTTGAAGCCACGGCCTCCGGTATTTTTAATACGGTGCATGCCCATCCGACCCTCTCCGAGGCTGTCATGGAGGCGGCGGAAAATGCCTATGGGCACTCGATCCATATTTGAGGTTTGACGCCGCCCTGAGTGGCGGGAACAACGCGATTCGGCATCCCCGGTGCGGATGTGCGGTTTTTGAATTTCGGCTCAGTTCAACGTTCTTCAGACACGATCATTGATCATCTGTTCTTAACATCAGGGTGAATTCTCAGGGCAGTCACATAGCTGTTTTTAATCTGGGGTTGACCGATTTCAAATCCACATGGGATTTACAGCGGAGGCTCTTTCAGCTCCGGGTGGAAAATCGGATCCCCGATATTCTTCTCCTGAACGAGCACCGGGATGTCTATACCTTCGGTAAAGCGAGCGACCAGAATCATTTGCTGGCCGGGCAGGAGGAGCTGGGCCGGACGGGCGCGGAGGTTTTTCATATCGATCGCGGAGGGGATGTCACCTATCATGGTCCCGGACAGCTCGTCGGGTATCCGATTCTGAATCTTGAGCGGCATTATCTGGACGTCCACCGCTACCTGCGCGATCTTGAAGAGGTCCTCATCCGGACTCTCGGGGAGTACGGCATTACGGGAACCAGGGACGGGGAGTACACCGGCGTTTGGGTTTCGGGGGAGAAAATCGCCGCGATCGGGATCAGGGTGAGTCATTGGGTGACGATGCATGGATTTGCACTCAACGTCAACACCGATCTTGCCCGGTTTCAGCGGATCATCCCCTGCGGTATCTTCCATCGCGGCGTAACCTCGCTCGGACAACTTTTGCGGCGACGTCTGGATCAAGAGGAAGTTTCCAGGATCGTCGTAAGCAAGTTCGAGGAGGTCTTCGGAGTTCAGGCACGACGTCCCGCGTACAGTGTCGGGCATCTCCTTGACAAATTCACAACGGCAAACGAAGAATGTCGACCATGAAGAAAAGCGTTACGGCGCAGAAAAAATCTCCATCGAACGGACTTCAGGAGGGCGCGGCTCTTTCTCAGCCATCATCCGGTCGCCCGCAGAGCGCCATCCCAGCGGAGACGCTCGTGCAGGCATACCGGTTAATGTTCACCGCAAGAAGGGCGGATGAGAAGATTCTCAATTTGCTGCGTCAGGGTAAAGTGTTTTTCCACATCGGCGGCTCCGGGCATGAGGCAGCCCAGCTGGGCGTCGCACTTGCGTTAACACCGGGAGTGGACTGGGCATATCCGTATTACCGTGACATGGCATTTTCGCTCGGGCTCGGTTACACGGTGGAGGAGGTATTCCTTGAAGCTTTGCACAGGGCCAGGGGGCCGGGAAGCAACGGTTTTTCCATGCCCTTCCACTGGGGGCGGAAGGACTCCCGCATCGTTTCACAGTCCAGCCCCACGGGGACGCAGTTTCTTCAGGCTGTCGGTACCGCGCTCGGTGCCCGGTTGGATGGAGCTGATGAGGTGGTCTACGTTTCATCCGGTGAAGGGGCAACGAGCCAGGGGGAATTTCATGAGGCAGTCAACTGGGCTGCGAGGGAAAAGTTGCCGGTTGTCTTTCTCATCCAGGACAACAAGTTTGCGATCTCGGTGAGTGTCCGGGAGCAGATGGCCGCCAAATCGGTGTACGATCTGGTCAGCGGATATGAGGGGCTTCACCGGTACGAAATTGATGGCTGCGATTTCGCCGCCTGTTATCAGACCGGGGTGGAGGCCGTCGCGAAGGCGCGCAGCGGCAGGGGGCCGAGCCTCATTCTTGCCCACACCGTCCGGTTGCTGGCGCATTCCTCATCGGATGATCAGCGGAAGTACCGGACCGAGGAAGATCTGGCACGGGATCGGGAGCAGGATCCGCTCCCGCGGTTTGAAAAGTATCTTACCGATGGGAAGATCCTCGGGATTGAGGATATCAGGAAGATCCAGGATGAGATCATGGTGAGGATCGATCACGCAGCGGAAAGCGCTCAGTCGGAGGTCCAGCAGGACGGGGCCAACCTCCTGAAGTACGTCTATTCACCGGTTGAAGCTGTATCGGGGGATGCATATTCCGGCAAGGAAAGCGCGGGAGATAAAATCGTCCTTGTCGACGCGGTCAATCACGCACTCGACGAGGAAATGGCACGAAATCCGAAGATGGTGATTTACGGAGAGGATGTCGCGGGGGATAAGGGCGGGGTATTTACGGCGACGAAGGGTCTGACGAAGAAATTTGGCCGTGACAGGGTGTTTAATTCGCCGCTGGCGGAGGCAAGCATCGTCGGAACGGCGGTGGGTTTAGCAGTGCGGGGAATCAAGCCCTGCGTCGAAATTCAGTTCGGGGATTACATCTGGCCTGCGTTCATGCAACTGAGGGACGAGGTTGCCATGCTCAGGTTCCGTTCGAACAATCAGTGGTCATGTCCGATGGTTGTCCGCGTCGCCGTCGGGGGATACATCCACGGGGGTTTGTATCACAGTCAGAGTATCGAAGGATTTTTTGCGCATATACCCGGACTACGGGTTGTCATGCCTTCGAACGCCGCCGATGCGAAGGGTCTACTGAAGACGGCCGTGCGATCCGACGATCCCGTGATCTTCTGTGAGCATAAGGGGTTGTACAGAGCCTCATATGCGGCATCCCCCGAACCCGGCGGGGAGTATCTCATCCCGTTCGGTGTCGCAAAAATCGTCCGCCCGGGAACGGACGTTACCATTGTGAGCTGGGGGATGATGGTCCACCGCTCGCTGGATGCGGCCCGGACGATGGAGGAAAACGGAGTTGATGCTGAGGTCATCGACATCCGGACGCTGAATCCTCTCGACACTGAAACAATCCTCCGCAGCGTGGAGAAAACCGGAAAACTCCTCATCGTCCACGAGGACACGCTCACCGGCGGTTTCGGCGGGGAGATTGCGGCGGTCGTGGCGGAAAAGGCATTTACCAGTCTCGATGCGCCGATCAAGCGCGTTGCCGCGAAGGACAGCCCCGTCCCCTATGGTCCGACTCTTGAAAATGCGATGTTACCGCAGACAGCCGATATCCTGGCCGCGCTCAGGGACTTATCCGGGTTTTAGCAATCTATGACCGATAACAAAAAAGGGGCAGGCCGGGGAGACGGGGACCGCATTGCGGATGAGGACCTGTTGAAACTGTACCGTTTCATGCAGCTCATGCGTTTCTTCGAGGATTCGATTCTCCGTCTCTATCAGCAGGGAAAAATTGTCGGAGGGGCCTATTCCGGAAGGGGGAATGAGGCAACCGCCGTCGGGAGTGCCTTCGCACTCGAGCCGCAGGATTATCTTTTTCCGATGCATCGTGATCTGGGCGCGCATTTTGTGAAGGGACAGACCATCAGGGCGATGATGCTTCAGCATTTCGGCCGTGCCTCGGGCCTCACCAGGGGGAGGGATGGAACCGGGCATTACACCGATCCGCATCTGAGAATCTACGGCAACATCAGTCATCTCGGGGCGATGGTCCCGGTTGCCTGCGGTGCTGCGCTCGCCTCAAAGATCAAAAAGGAGAACGCGGTCGCCATGACCTATATCGGGGACGGTGGTGCGAGCGTCGGCGAGGTTCACGAAGGGTTGATCATGGCCTCGGTCATGAAATTGCCCCTGGTGCTGATCATGGAGAACAACCACTTTGCCTATTCGACCCCGGTCCGTAAGCAGTTTCTCAATCCGAAAATGTCGGACCGTGCCTTGGGATATGGTATTCCCGGTATCACGGTGGACGGCACGGATGTGCTGGCTGTTTACCGGGCATGCCGGGAGGCTGTTCGCCGCGCGAGGATGGGTGATGGGCCAACGATTATCGAATCGGTAACCATGCGGCTGGCTGGCCACGCGGCACACGACACCGCCTGGTATGTTGAGAGGTCGCTTCTTGACGAGTGGAAAAAAAAAGATCCCGTGGAGCGGTTTGAGAAGTTTCTCGCTGAGAAAAAGATCATCACAGAATCCTCCAGACGGAAGCTCCTGGAAACCATGCATGCAGAGCTTGAGGATGAAGTCGCGTATTGTCTTTCCGAACCCTTTGCTCCGGGCGAAGGGGCTGTGGAGGGAGTGTACGCCGGATAATGGCGGGTATGATGACATATCTCGAGGCGATCAGCGAAGGCCTGCGTGAGGAGATGCGGAGGGATCCGTCGGTGATTCTCCTGGGGGAGGATATCGGAATGTATGGGGGAGCGTTTAAGGTGACAAAGGGATTTACCGAGGAATTCGGTGAGGATCGGGTGATTGATACGGTCCTGGCGGAGGCTGCGATCGTTGGTGCGGCGACCGGGGCGGCTCTTGCCGGGTTGCGTCCGGTTGCAGAAATGCAGTTCGCGGATTTTGTCTCCAACGGATTCAATCAGATTGTCAATGTCGCCGCGAAGTATTACTACCGCAACTTCGTCCCCGTACCGATTGTCATCCGGTTACCTTCGGGCGGGGGGATCCGGGGGGGACCGTTTCATTCCGGGAATCCCGAGGGTTGGTTCCTCAATGTTCCCGGACTGAAAATCGTCGCACCTTCAACTCCCGGTGACGCACGGGGACTGATTGTCGCGGCAATCCGCGATCCCAATCCCGTGCTCTTTCTTGAGCACAAATATCTCTATCGGCACATCAGGGGCGATGTCGCCGATGCTGAATTTCCTGTCCCGATCGGGAAGGCCGATATCAAGCGTACGGGGTCCGACGTGACTGTCATTACCTATCATGCAGGGGTTCACTGGGCGCTGACGGCTGCTGCCGAACTCGAGAAGGAAGGTATCGATGTCGAGATTGTTGATCTGCGGACGCTTATGCCGCTGGATCGCGAGACCGTGCTGTCTTCGGTGAAGAAGACCGGGAAGGTGTTGATTGTGCACGAGGCGTCGGTGACGGGCGGTGTCGGGGGTGAGGTGGCGGCGATCATTTCCGGTGAGGCCTTCGAATTTCTCGATGCACCGCCGAGGCGACTCGCATCGCCGGATACGCCGATACCTTTTGCACCGGTGCTCGAAGATTATATTTTACCGAATGCCGGGAAGGTCAAAGCGGCCCTCCGTCAGCTCTACGAATATTGAAAAAGGTTAATATCGTCTGTGCTGAAAGGATCAAGGCTGAGTTCCCCGCCCCACCAGAGAGGGGTGATGTCGGTGTTCTCATCCGGGGTTGTGACCCGTGAACGGCCGGCCCTTCAGGAGGACGCCGCGGGGGGGGGGTGGGTGACGATAAAAATTTTGATAGGGGAATTTCGTACTTTAGAGAAACGTGTGAACGTCAGACATCATGATATCATACTGAACAACCATCAACCACGGGAAGCCTATGGCAAAAATTGAAGTTGTTATGCCGCAGCTCGGAGAAAGTTTAACCGAGGGTACGATCGTGAAATGGCATAAAAAACCTGGCGACAGGGTTAAAAAGGATGAGACCCTGCTCGAAATCAGCACCGACAAGGTCGATTCGGAGATACCATCGCCCGCGAGCGGGATCGTCACCAGACTCCTCTTTCCGGAACAGAAAACGGTCACCGTCCGGACGGTCATTGCGGAGATTGAGACCGAGGAAGGTGCGGCTGTGATCGCGGCGGCACCATCGCAACCGCCGGCTGAGACTGCGATGGCGGAAAGTCCACGGCAGGCCTCCGCTCCCCCGATCCCGTCTCAGGAACCGAAGCAGACTCCGGTTCAGGCGACCGGCCGCTTTTATTCTCCGCTTGTCCTGAATATTGCCCGTGAGGAAGGGGTCTCCATGACTGAGCTTGAGACTGTCGCGGGAACGGGGGATGGTGGAAGGGTTTCCAAAAAGGATATTCTCGCCTATGTCGAGCTGAAGAAAAAGGGGGGGGCGCCCGGACCGGAGACGGGGAAGGAGCGAGTGGAACCGGCGGCGAGGACGGCACCCCCAGCAACTCCCAGGATCGAAACGGGTCTGAAACATGTGGATAGCGGTGATCTTGTGAAGAAATATCCCGCCCCGCAGCATGAGATTCTCCAGATGAGCAATGTGCTCATGAAAATGTCTGAGCACATGGTCCGGAGCGTCCAGACATCGCCGCATGTGCAGGCAATTCACGAGTGCGACATGACGAAGGTGGATCTCGTCCGCCGCACCCACGCGGACGGGTTTGAGAAGCGCGAGGGGTTCAAGCTCACCTTCATGCCCTTTATCTGTGATGCGGTCGTGAAGGCACTCAAGCAATACCCCCTGGTGAACTCCTCGGTTGAGGGAGATAAGATTATCCTGAAGAAACTCATTCATCTCGGGATCGCCGTCGCGTCGGAGAATGGTTTGATCGTCCCTGTCATTAAAAACGCCGAGGAGAAGAATTTTACCGGTCTGGCGAGGGCGATCAATGATGTCGCCGTACGGACGAGGACGAAGCGTCTCACCCCTTCGGATATTGAGGGGGGAACGTTCACGATAACGAATTTCGGTGTCTTTGGGACCATGGTCGGTATTCCGATCATCAATCAGCCCCAGGTTGCGATTCTGGGAACGGGAGCAATCAGAAAGCGCCCTGTCGTGATCAATGACGCCATTGCAATCCGGTCGATAGGTTATTTTACGTTATCCTTCGACCACCGGATCGTGGACGGAGCGCTGGGCGGGTCGTTTATGGACGCCGTTGTGAAAAACCTTGAAAATTTTGATGTGAACCAGCCAATATAGAAAATAGAAGACAGACACAGTGTATGGATTTCATCATCCAGAAAATACCCGCCGCTCGTGAATCCGGTCCCATTCAGCGGGAACGACGCCCGGAGTGGCTCAAGGCCCGTATCCCGTCCGGGGAAAGTTACGCGAGGATCAAAAGCCTCATCGATGGGAACCACCTCCACACCGTATGTGAGGAGGCCCGTTGCCCCAACATGGGTGAGTGCTGGAATCACGGTACGGCCACATTCATGATTCTCGGCGATATCTGTACTCGCAGCTGCGGTTTCTGCGCTGTCACGACAGGCAAACCGACCGAGCTCGATGCCGATGAGCCGCGTCGCGTCGCTGAAGCCGTGCAGAGGATGGGGATCCGTCATGCGGTGATCACCTCGGTCAACAGGGATGAATTGTATGACGGTGGAGCCCAGATTTTTGCCGAAACCATCCGGCACATCCGGTCGCTCTGCCCGGAAACA
>JAWOKN010000147.1:0-3327 GCA_033854175.1 Bacteroidota bacterium
CCGATCTGTTTGAGTTGGGGTACGAGGCGGTGGGTGAACTCGACGCATTCATGGACATCGTGGAAGAATGGAAGGAAAAATACCGCGAAGGCGTCATCTACTATCTGATGGACGGCCGTGTACGGGGTGTACTACTCTGGAACACGTGGGGGCAGGTGGATGCGGCGAGAAAGCTCATCGCCGAAAAGGGGCCGTTCGATCCGAAAAATCTTAAGACCCGTCTGCCCGTTTAGCTTGTGTCCCCGGCCGCGGGAACAGGCCGCGGGGGGTGCGAAGCCTTTCTAACCATCCTTCAGACGGATCTGCAGTTCCGTACGCCACCAGCAAGAGAAAAAGATTGCAACAGGCAGGGCGAACGATCCCGTCACACTGATGACCGCAGCGGTGGCCAGCGAAACGGGGGCGGAGATATTGAAGCCGATCAAACCAGCAAATCCCATCGCAGCGCCAAACCCATCCCATCTCCAGGCAACGACAAGACCGATGAAAGTAACAAACAGGAAGACCGTCAGGGAAAGCATTCCGGACCACCTTGCAAACCACCGGAGAGTGATCACCGGACAAGTCGGCACCGGTCTGGTATCGGTCATACCATATCCTTCCCCATGGACACATCGCATAAAAACCTCAAACACCGCCCGCATCACCGGTGTACGATCAGGATCAATCCGGACCATGGACACGACGGACCGGCCTGTCGGGGAACGGACTCCCGGAGAGCGGAAGTGGTCTGGCAGAATGCGGCAATGGTGCAAACGGCCGGATGAGATCATCCGGCCCATCACCTTCGGGGCAGAAGCACAGAAACCGGGGTGATCACCATCGGGCGGCCGCATATCGCCGCCCTTCAACGCCTACCAGCGACGACCACCGCCGCGGAAGCCGCCTCCGCCGCCCCGGCCGCCGCCTCCGCGATTCCCACGTTCGGTGCGGGGACGCGCCTCGTTGACATCGAGAGACCGGCCTTTCAGTTCGGTTCCCTTCAATGCAGCGATCGCTTTTTCCGCTTCCGCCTGGACCGGCATTTCCACAAACGCAAAACCCTTCGGTGTATCGTTGAATTTATCCTTCACGATGGTCACTTCGCTGACTTGACCGAATGCCTGGAAAGCATTCCGCAAGTCCTCTTCGGTGACATCGCGTGACACGTTACCTACATACAGTCTCATGGAGTCCTCTTAGATTGTGATGGTTGATGATGATTTGGGCCGGATGAAGTCCGATTCAACACCCTGTAGTACGCAATGGTTCTCGTGAGGTTTCGGCACTGGGGGCAGAAAATTTGATCCGCGGAATTCCATGGGACGCTCAGGCACCCCGGTGGCGGCGGTGCATCCGGGCGGCTCGCCCGTGATGATGGCCCGGTTGGCGCGGTGCTTTCCCGGCCGCATGCTGCGCCGGCGCCAGAGCCAGATGCGGGAGATCCTCTGCGACCACCGGTTTCAGCGTTATCCGGCCACTGTAGCTGAACAAAACCTGTTTAAAGAACTGCTTGTCCTCGTCGGTCGAGACCAGTGATATCGCTTCACCGTGCCTGCCTGCCCGTGCAGTCCGTCCGACCCGGTGCGTATAGGAATCAACATCGCGCGGGATCTCATAGTTATACACGTGGGTGATGTCGTCAATATGTAATCCGCGCGCCGCCACGTCGGTAGCGACCAGGACCTTGAACTTCTTCTGGCGGAAGTCCGCCGTAACCCGTTCTCGCTGGTTCTGCGACATATCGCCGTGCAGGCATTTCGCCTCCACGCCGTTCGTGGAAAGTTTACGTGCAAGCTTCGAGGTAATATGTTTGCGGTTGCAGAAGACGAGTGAAAGGTCGCGTTCCGATTTCAGCAGGTGCAGCAGGAGCGGCAGTTTCTGATCGGTCTGGGTCTGGTAATACGTTTGCCGCAGAAATTCCGGCTTCACGGAGGAGGCAAACGCGATCTGCGCGGGATCTGTCAGGTACTTATGGCTGACGCGGATAATTTCCTTCGGGAGCGTCGCACTCAGTAAAAGCGTCTGCCGCTGTTTCGGCAGGTAATGGAGAATCCGCTCGATATCCGGCAGGAAACCCATATCGAGCATACGGTCCGCCTCATCGAAAACAAGGTGCTGAACCGTATCCAGTGACAACTCCCTGCGCTGGATCAAATCCAGCAGGCGGCCCGGGGTTCCGACGATGATATTCGTCTGCCGGAGCTTCCTGACCTGTTCGCTGACGGAAACACCGCCGTAGACCGGAGTGACGCCAAGGTGTTTCCCCTGGGAGAACTTTATAAACTCCTGTGCAATCTGCAGGGCCAACTCGCGGGTCGGAGCCAAAATCAGGGCCACGAGGCCATCCCGGCGATGGATCTTCTCGATAAGCGGGAGAGCGAAGCCCAAAGTTTTCCCGGAACCCGTTTCCGACTGAGCGATAACGTCCCGACCGGCGGTAACGAGCGGGATCAGGTCCCGCTGGATAGGTGTCGGGACCGTTATGGAGTGTCGTGCGAGGAGTGCAATCGTGGACTTCTGAAGAGGAAGAGAATTAAAAGGCGACATAAAATAAGTAATTGTGAAATCTGCAGCCCTCGCGTTCAATCGGGGTCAATCGGCTCCGATTGAACCGGTATTCCGGACGGGAAACCGCCCGTGCGGATAACTGACCGCCGATCCTTCGCACCGGTATACACAATGAAGCTGCGGGCATCGTAATTGATATACGTGAGTCAGGCTGACAGGAAGGGATGATGGTTTCGTCTCGACCCAGCAGGGAGAATCACCTTGTGAATGTACAATGAATTCCCGCGAATTCCTAATCGCCGCGGGCCCGTGAAAAAAAGGCGGCCAGCGGAAGGGGGGAGGCACCATCGATACATATCGCCTCGGACAACGTACACCACACTGCATGTTGTGTGACGATCCGGCATGATTGAGGACAGGCCGCATGCCGGCTGCACCCTCTAAAAAAACGCATATCCGGAGCAGTACGGACGGGCACATGATTTCCTGCGCCTGCTGCAGAGAAACCTCTCCCCCAAAGCGGCACATGAGGCCATGACATCAACGCATCGTCTCGCCAGGGCATATCCGGGCCATAAACGCAGCCCACCACCGGATGAAGCCAGCCGGGGACTGGCGGGGGAAGGCAGAAGAACAGGTTAAACCGGGCAGAAACCGCCGCCGGGGGGGGGTATATTGACCAATTATGACGCGGGTCACGATCTTCAGGAACCCGAGGTATTGACATAATCAGGGATTCTTCTATATTAAACCTTTACGGGATATCAGCGAATCAGAGTAACGTCGTTCTTAAACCAATCATCTTATCACCAAATTAAAGGAGCTTGTCCATGACAA
>JAWOKN010000148.1:0-7927 GCA_033854175.1 Bacteroidota bacterium
GCATCCGGTAGTCCTCGTTGATCTGCAGATTCCGGATTTTCATCGCTGTCTCGACGGGGAGCTGGCCAAAGGGGACACGTCCGATGAAATACGTGGTCTCCTGCTCGGAAAATACCGCCCGGTCATCAAACCAGTTCATGAGGGGCTTGTTTTCCGGACAGGCGTTCTGACACCGCATGCAGCCGATCAGACAGTGGTGCCATGAAGGGTCGATCCAGCCGGGGAATTCACCCGCCGCCTCATTGTGGTATGTCAGACACTCTTCCGCATGGATCAGGAACCGGTCCTCGGTAATGGCCCCGGTCGGGCAGAGGCGGAGGCATGCAACGCACGATTTGCACCGGTCAAGCGCCTTCCGGTTCCGCCACGGATCCTCTTGGGAGTGTGCGTCGGTAAACACAGCCACCAGCTGCAGGAAACTCCCCATGCCGGTGACGTAACAGATGTTGTTCCTTCCGTATTCGGCCAGTCCGCTCCGGACCGCTAGTGTTTTGAGCGGGAGCCGGGGTTTTGCCATCCGGTATCCCTCTTCCCGCAGCCAACCCCCGAGGATCTCCTGCACCCTCTCCGTGCGGGGAGTGTAGCTGACATAGGTCGGGGGGATGACAACCGGCACGCGTTCTCCCCCCCATTCGAAGAAAATCCGCATCGGCGGCGTCGGCACCGCCACAATCATGATCGACTGCGCACCGGATAGGTCCGCCGGAGGATGGAATGAGAACACAGCGAGTTGTTCATGGTAGAGCACTTCGTCGAGTAGTCCCTCCTCGTATATGTCGCGGATCGACTCCCGGAGGTCGCGGAGATGGCGTATCGGAACTATCCGGCCTGCCCAGCCCCGCTCACCGATTTTCCTGAATATGTTCTTCAGTTGCGATACCATGCCCGGTTATCTCTTATTCGTTGCTGGTACGGCCTTCTGCCCGCCAGGATACCGGCAGCGAACAGAATCTGAACGGGTGCTTTCATGATTGGTTGTCCATGTTGTGTGCAGTCAGTAGTAACTGAACGGTGCAAACCGCAGGGGATCATGTGAACCGTCATTCTTCCGCCTGTCATCCGGGGTGTCCCTTCTGTCACAATCGGAGTTCCCGTGGAGGATGGTCAATCATATGCCAGGGATCTCTGGAAGCTGATCCACGTGACGAATACCTGCAGGCCCACAAAGATGATGAAGATCAAAATCCTCCACCCAAGAGGTGTGTTCCCCGGGTGCCGCAGAGAGGTTATGACTCCGCCCGTGCAGCTGGCGCCGATGATGATGGTCATGGCAATTTCCACGGGCGTGAAATGGCCGGTCATGATCGTTGTCACTCCAAAAAGGAAAAGCCAGATGATGACCATCAGGACCAGCCAGAAGACCGCGATGGGTAGTGCCGCGGATGGTCCCCATGCCGTTTTCCGAACCGTCAGAACCAGTGCGAGCGCGACAGGAATGAGTTGAATGACGTGACGCAGGAGTGTGCCGCTGACCAATCCGACGACAAGCAGCGGGATGATGATGCCACAGAGATAACCGGCCAGGAGCGGAATGTTCGCCGGTTGTTTTTCTGCTCTAATTGCCTCTTCCGGTCTCATTAATCAGTTTCGCTCTTCACATGTATTTTTTTTCGTACGCCACGGCGAGCGCCCAATTCCGGCCGTTTCCTGCAGACTATGGGTGGGTAACACCGCGCTTTGTCCCCCCCTTCCCGAAATATACGGTTCCACCCTCCGAATGTTCCATGCTCAAGGGGTGTAGCTCAGAATGACAACCCCGTTCGGCGTTGTTTTCGAGCCCGCGAGTTGAAAATGTCTTACACCCCGGTGTCCCTGAAACAATCGGGCACCGCTTCCGGCAGTGACCGGATAGATCTCAAGCCGCAGCTCATCGAGTACACCAGATTCTATGAGCGATTCCACGAGCGTCGGACTGCCGTGCACACCGATGTTCCTGCCGGGAAGCCGCTTCAGGTTTGTGATCGCATCTTTGAGATTTCCTTTGAGGAGGGTCGCGCTGCCTCCCGGACCCCAGGGGGCCGACTGCAGCGTCCTTGACGCCACGTATTTCGGTACGGTGTTGATGTGGCTGGCGAACGGTTCCACCTTCGATGTCGGCCAGTACTTGGCCCATTGCTGGTATGTCACACGGCCCAGGAGCATCGCGTCTTCCTCAGCCACCCTCGAAAAGAAGTCCTGATATATTTCCTGTCCATCCCGCAGTTTCCTGATCGTCTCTGCTACCGGGTCGAGGACAACGACCCAGTCCAGCGTGATAATCAGATGCGAAATTAATTTCCTCATCTCACTCTCCTCACGGAAGCCGGATGATGCGTTTGGGGAATTTAATCATCCGTCCATGGAATGTCAATGATGCATCATGCTCAGGGGAGGCATCGTCATGATGATGCAACGCCGCTGCGAACCTGACCCGACAGGATCCGATTCAACAGCGGCATGAATATGTGTGGATTGCGGCGGTCGTTATTTCAAAACCACAAGTTTCTTGACGTCACTGAAGTTGTCCGCCACGAGCCGGTAGAAGTAGACGCCGCTTGCGACTCCTGACGCGTCCCACCCGACACTGTACTCACCCGCGCGCTGGTCGCTGTCCACGATTGCCGCTATCTCCCGCCCGAGCATGTCGTAGATTTTCAACGTTACATGACCGCGGGCGGGCAGCGAGTAACGGATGACCGTTGCGGGATTGAAGGGATTCGGATAGTTCTGCGCCAGCATGAACTGCCCCGGCAAGTAGCGGTGCCGCTCTCCCCCCACCCCGTCGGGCGGAAGTGTGGTCTTTCCCAGCACCGAAAATCCTTTGTTGTTGTTCTCGTGGATTTCCCTGATCTCGTTTTCCGGATCCAGGAGGGCGAAGATCTTCGGAAACTGCGGGAGCCCCGCCGGTATCCGCCACTTTACCTGGACGGTTGCCTTTTCCCGCGAGCGGATGAGGGTGTCGGTCGCAAGTTCCGTTTCCCCGTTTATCCCGGTGATCAATGTGCCCCCGCTGTCGGGATCCCCGACGTACAACCGCACCTTGACACGCCCCAGCGTCGGGGAGAGGCTGAAGTTGTGGACCCGCGCCCGGATGATGATCGTATCCCCGGGTTTCGGATCGTTGTTCGAGAAGAATATTTCGTTCGTCTGGTACCGCTTGCTTTCATCCTCCAGCGTGAATCCCTTTTCGGGATCGAGCCGCCACGGCAGGATGAATGCCGGGTCGGGGATGCTGTCATAATGCCGCTGCCACCATGTCGGCGTGTACCCCGGCAACGCCAGATCGGGCTGCACAGCGTAATCAATGACAAGGGCTCCGTTCTTCGCCCAGTAGGAGTAGGGCGTCACGGTGTAACGGACTTCCCCGATACTCAGGTCGATCGCATCAAGATGCGTGCTCATCACCAGGTCCTGCGTCACACTGGTCGTGTGCGTCGAGACATCCTCCTTGTTGTAGGTTTCCTTGCCGCCGAACGAGAATCCGAAAAGGTCACCCACGAACGATCCTTCCACCCCGACGTCGAAACCGATTTTCTTCGTCGTCTCCGTCTGCGAGTTGAGGAAGTCCTGGAACCTCAGGTCCCAGTCGTAACTCGACGAGGCATGGAGGGTGTAGCTCTGATCGTAGGTCCCGCTGATGAGCGATCCCACGTCGTCGTTGTTGACCAGACTCGGATAGCGCTGGTACGAGAGGATGTTCCCGACTTCGTGGTTCGGCACGTAGGAGCTGGCACTCCAGCTTTTGCTCGGGAACCAGCGGTTTGTGACCTGCAGCGGATCCATGACCAGCACGTGACCGGCCAGCGTGTCTTCAACGTAGACCGGGTACTCCCAGATGTCGTAGTCCACCACCGTTGCGTAGATCGCGTCGTCTTCCTTGGCGTCGACCTGGACACCGATGGTGACCGTCTTCGAGCTCCCCTCGACCTTGGAAAAGTTGTCCCCATACCGCTGCTCGAAGCTTACCTTGGCCCCGAGGCCCAGGAATCCGGCCGAGACGCCGTACGACTCCGACATCGCCCAGCATTCGGATACCCTGGTCTGAACCTCGACGGAGCTCTGCGATTTCTTTTCGTACCGCGATATGAACTGGCAGGTGTTCGGGGCGTAGCTCTTGCTGATGTCGTAACTGGTGCCGTTGAACACGTCGAAATGCACCGGCGGCGCGTTCAGGATCACGATCGGCTGGAGGATGTCGGTTTTCGAATAGTGACCCGGTGCCCCGAGCCGTATGTCCCCCCCAGTGAAGTTGCCCGCCGTCATCCATTCGGGCGGGTATCCGTCCTTCCACATCCGGAGACTGATACCCGTGATGTTGTTCAGACTGTCAAGGACGAAGTCGTACACGGACATGCGGTCGGTGGGATTCTTCAGGTAGGGCCACGACTCCTCGCCGATGATGAGCTCGGGCAGCCAGTTCGCTCTCGAGGTGTCGGAGTCGACGTCCGCCACGAGGGAGTTTGTCCTGCTCGGGTAGTACCAATAGGTGTTCGTGGCGTTGCTGCCGCCCCACGGCGTCGGAACCGCGGCGAATAGCCCGCGGACGGCCAGTGTCGTATCAACTCCGAGGATGAACAGACTGTCCCGCCTCACCGCGAATGTTTCATCCAGGCCGTCGTTGTTTGCATCGGTCGTGAAGAGCGTGAGGATGTAACCGAGGTTCCGCACCGGACCGAACGTTATCGCGGATAAATCGTTCTTCACGTCGTACGCCATCAGCGCAAATTTGATCGGATGATGGTACGAATCCGCCACCACGATGCTGATGATGCCGTCACCCCGGTCTGTCTTGTTCATGTGACCGGCGTCGGCATAGAGGAGACGTATACGCTCGTTCTGCCCGAGGACGAGCCCGTGCGGGACGTTCACCTTCGACTTCAGGCTGAACACCGATGAGAGGGGCTCGTAATCGTAGACACCCGCAAACATTTTCATCGAGGGGATGGTGTCGGGTTCATTTCCGGTGAGGAGGATCTCGGCCAGACCGTCCCCGTCGAAATCCTTGACCGCAATGTCCCAGCGGTCCAGTTCATACATTCCGTCCCCCGGACCGCGCGGCAGGAGCGTCGACAGTTTCTGGTCCGAGACCACCGCGCGGGGCTGCTGGAAACCGGTCTCGCCGTCGTAGAGCTCAATCCGGAGTGTGGAATCAGCCGCCCAGTACGCAAGGATGAGCTCGTCCTCCGGGTCGGAGTCGAAGTTCGCACTTGCCATCCGGATGATCCGGTATGCGAAGTAATCGTATCCGAAGTCGTTGTACGGGCTGTACGGGATGTTGATGAATGCCAGCGAATCGGTGCATTTGATGCTGATGTCTGTCCACTGATCGGTCAGCCGGTCGACCTGGGATATGATCAGCACCAGGGAACGGTTTTCGGATTCCCAGGCGGTGGCAACCTCCTCACGGCTGTCACCGGTGAAATTCCCGGCGACCATGTCGGAAAAGTTGTGCCCCGTCAGCATCAGCGTGTCCAGCCGGGTCTTCAACGGTCCCTGGATGATCGAATCCCCCCGCCCGGGATAGTACTGGAAATGATAGGTCTGCTGCTGGGGATACGAATAATCTACCCACGACCGGCTGAATACCGCAAGGTCATGCGGGTTCCGGATGTAGGTGTGGTTGCCCAACGGTCCCCTGGAGCTCTCCTGGGCGATGAGCGAGACACAACCTGCCAGAAGCAGGATACACAAAATGTGAATGTGATTGTTCATGGCCTTACCCCCGTAATGGATTTCTTGTCAATGTTGACTGACACTCCGGCGAATAATCGGGCCTGCGTGCGGACGCAGCCGGCAGGCGGTCTCTTGTCTTCCATGAGCCGCCATGTGTCCGCTGGGATCACCCCCGGGGTGAACTTCGTGAGATTAGTGTGCTGGAATGGAGATTTGCGGTGTGACGGTGCGGATATGCCGCATGTCACCACTACGCGACATCCGGACAGCCGTGTGATTTTGCTTTTGGTGATCTTCATGCCCTCGAATCAACCCCTTGCTGAAGATCATCGATGTTCTGGTCACCCATAACACCGGACTTTCCTAAACTTGCGCAATATCCCTACGTAGTGCGAAAAGAGTTTAGGGAGTTTTTTGGAAAGAACAGCCTCACCTGATGATATACAAATCTACAAAATCATCTTGATAAAATAAACTTTTTTCCATGTGGTATGAGCTGGGATGATCATTCGTGCGCTGAAAGGATCTCATTTTCTGCCCAAACCCCTTGAATTTATAAGCGCTTGCCTGATTTATCTAATCGCCTTTGGGGCTGTTTTCCCGATCAAAATCGCCTTTTCCTGCCGACTCCATCCGGGCAACGAAATGACTCCATGATCATCCTGACTTTCAGAGGAGTGTCCGCGGTCGACAAATCCTTCCGAAGGGGTGCCCTGAATCCACGGCCGGGGATTATGTCCATTCGTTTGTGATGATCGGGATTATTATGTATCATGACACGGGATAAGATGAGTTATAAGCGCCGATATAAATTGGAAGTCAAGAAGCGCCTGTCTCAGGATGTATCGGGCGTTTCCCTTCTGACAGAAAAAGACATCGGACATCTTCCCGCCCCGGTTCAGAATTATCTCCGGTTTACCGGCGCAGTCGGCACTCCCCGGGTCGTGAATTTCCGCGCCGCCTTCAGAGGTGAAATGAAGACGTCCCTGACCGGCAACTGGAGGAAGATTTCAGCCGAGCAGTACAATTTTTTTGACGATCCCGCGAGGCTCTTCTATATACGGTCTTCCATCCTCGGCGTTCCCTTCGAAGGTCTGCATCTCTATATCGGTGGCAATGCGACGATGGAAATCGCCCTCGCCTCGCTCGTGCGTGTCGTCAATGCCAGGGGCGCGAGGATGACCCGGGGCGAGACCGTGACGCTGTTTAATGATATGTGCATACTTGCACCCTCAACCCTTATCGACACGAATATCAGATGGGACACGGTCGATGATTTTCATGTCATTGCACGGTTTTCGAATAAAGGAAATGAAATCACCGCCCAGCTGACCTTTGACAGGGAGGGGCGACTGACCGATTTCCTGTCTCCTGACCGGTTCCTTTCCGAGGACGGCAAAACGTATGTGAGCTATCCGTGGTCGACGCGTATGAAGGAGTATATCACCATGAATGGCAGTCATGTCCCCGGTCATGTGGATGCCGTCTGGCATATGCCCGGGAAGGATTTTGTTTATGCAAAATATGATCTCGCCGATATTGAATATAACTGCAGCGCGTTTCATTATGCCCGGTGACCGGCCCGGTCATACCGGTGATCTCTGAAAGGTCGATGTCATGAAGCCCGGGAAATCCACTGCGATCGATGATTATATAGCTTCCTTTCCTCCGTCTGTCCGGGTGAAACTGACTCAACTCAGGAAGGTCATCCGGGCGATGGCGCCGGATGCCACAGAAAGGATCAGCGACCGGATGCCCGCCTTCTTCCTTGACGGTGTGCTTGTCTGGTATGCCGCCTTTGTACACCATATAGGATTTTATCCCGGGGCATCGGCGATTGCCAGGTTTAAACGTGATCTGTCAGCCTTTGCATTTGCAAAGGGTTCCGTCAGGTTCCCTCTCGATGAACCGCTCCCGATTGATCTTGTTCGTCGGATCGTGAAGTTCAGAGTCGAGGAAAATACCGCATCGGTAAGGAAAAAGTCCCGGGAGGTATCATCACGGAGATGAGCATATGCGGAATATCATAATATGAATGTGAGGGCTATTCTTTTCGGCGCGACCGGCATGGTGGGGGAGGGGGTTCTGTTTGAAACACTTGCCGACGCGGCCGTTGAGTCTGTTCTCGTTATCGGCCGGAGACCGTGCAACGTTCGTCATCCAAAGCTTACCGAAGTGCTCCACGATGATTTCTTCGACTATTCGGCGATCCGGGACATACTGAAAGGCTATAACGCCTGCTTCTTCTGCCTCGGGGTGACCTCGCTCGGGAAGA
>JAWOKN010000149.1:0-13329 GCA_033854175.1 Bacteroidota bacterium
ATACCTCGGGACGCGGCCCGAGGGAAATCCACTTCAACCACTGCCCGGCGGTCTGCACGATCCGCATATTCAATGTGGCCGGTGAACTGGTGGCGACCATACAGAAAAATGACGGCATCCGGGACGGGACGGCCATGTGGAACCTCCTGACACGCGATAACCTCGGCGCAGCCTACGGCGTGTATATCTATCATGTCGATGCACCAGGAATAGGTGAGAAAATCGGCAAGTTTGCACTTGTGAAGTAGCGCAGCTGGCTGAGACAGGGAATCCAGGGCCGGCTCCTTTCAGTTTACTTTTGTAAGCTTCTCCCGGAGCTCAAGCACCGGAAGATAGGATGGTTTCAGCGCAAGCGCCGAATCAATCAGCACAAGCGCTGCGCCGTTGTCGTGCTGCCTGGAATGTGCCAGGGCGAGAAGATATAAACTCGCCACAATATCATTATCCTCAGTGCTTACCTCACGAGACTCCTGGAATCGGGTCATCGCCGATGAAAGATCATTTCGCTCGAGTGCCATCATACCAAGGGATCGCAGCGCATAGGAGGTCTTTTCGACCCGGAGTGAGCGTTCGAATATGCCGGATGCACGCGCTTCATCCTTCTCCCGCAGATACATTTGCCCCAGGAAGAGATATGCCGAGACATTATACGGAAGCTGATCGGTGATGGTCCTGTACTCCTTCTCGCACTCGGCGGTGCGGCGGGAGGCGTTGAAATATTCCGCTGCGGCAACATGCGCTTCTTCCCAGGTCGTTTTGCCGTAGACAAGCCGGTCGATAATCTCCTCGAAGTGCCATTCGCGGGGGATATAGGGGATACGTTCTGATTTCTTAAACGGCCAGCCGGATGTCAGCATGTTCATCCGTTTCTCCGCAGCATATTCATCGACCGGGCTCAGGGCTCCCGCTGTCCACAACGTACTGTCGGAAACCGTATCACGTGCCTTCCATTGATCTTCCGAACCGAGCATCTGATTTTCCCTCATCGTCCGTGCGTACGCCTTTGCCATGAGGAAATATCCCCGCAGATTAGGATGGAGGTGTTCAAGGATAAGATTTTTTCCGACGAGTGAATCGGGGGAATGTCCCTCGAACACACGCTCAATATCGGTGAAGTAAATCCCCCTCATGGCAGTTAAGCCCGGCAGGATGTTGTTAAAATCACTACTCATGCGGAACCGCAACTCATCATAATCCCGGGAGTACCGGTATTCCCGCAAGGCATCCGGCTTCCTTGACAACGAGTCCAGACAGAGGGCATAGAGGAAATGAACGTCGGCACGGAGGGGATCGATCCCGATAAGCCGCCGCACAAGGACGATCGTTGAATCGTACTTTCCCGCATGGAACACTCTTTCTGCCGTACCCAGACCTTCGTTGTATTCCCTCAGCTGTTCTTTGCTCAACGCGGCCGAATTCCCCGAAATAAACGGCGGAAGGTCCCGCAGGTTCGAAACCTGCGAGGAAACAATCACCGGAAGATGATGGTAAGCCGCAAGGGAGACAATATCGTTCATGTTTTCCCTGAAATTATGGAGACATCGCCGGTATTCCTCACTTCCGTAGGGGATATATTCGTTTTTTGCCAGCTGTTCCATCATGATCCCACCCGGGACCGGGGATGCCGGCCCGCTCACAATCTCCCGTACATGCTCAATGAAGTTCCTGATCAATAAAAATGTTTTGAGCCGCGACAGACGCAGGTAGATGTTTGTCAACGACCGGTCACCACCAAGCGTTTCATGCGAGGCAATGCCAGGCGCACCGTAAAACTCATTGTGCCCGTCGTAGATGACCGCAAGATCGGGCTGCATCTCGAAGAGACCCCGCACAATGTCAAGCGTCGCATAACTGTTCGTTGCGGTCATACCGAGATTGATTACGTCGATTTTTTTATCGGGAAAAATTGCCTGCAGACGCTGACGCAAGAATGTCGAAAATGAGCCCGCCAACCCGTAGGGAAAACCGACTGTCGTGGAGCCTCCCAAACAGAATATCCGATACGTGCCGGGAGGCTTCGGCATCTCAAAATAATCGTGCGAGGTGTTCGGGGAGAAATCGATGCGCGTAAAGTAACGGTACTCGACGCCGGGGTTCATGACCGTGAGTGTCCTCGGACCCAGTTTTTCATGCGTGAAGATCGACAAATCATGGCCATAGCGAAAAATCCGCAGGGCGGATTCAAGAAGAACAAAAAAAATGAGCGGGAAGGCAAGTGTCAGAATGAAGAATAACTTTTTCCGGCTGGGCGATAACTGTACCGGTAACCCTTTTATTTTGCTTCTTTTTCCCATATTCCCTTCAATCCCCCCTGAAAGATACACTCTTTACAACCGGACAAGAGTGTACGGATTCCCCCAATAGACGGAAGGGACCTGCGGAATAAATGTTTTTTAACCGCCGGGGGAAGTTGCACGACCGGAGAGGATTGATTTTCCAAAAAGAATTCTTTATTATTTGTCGAATTTTACGGAATTATTCCATGAATGACAAGCAGAAATTTATCGAGGGTTTATATAAGGCCTGGCGCGACGAGGTCAGAAGCGCCAGGAATTACCGCTCGCTGGCAGATCGTGAGGTGAGCAAGGAGAAGAAAACGATTCTCCTCCGCATGGCGGAAGCCGAAGAGCGGCACGCGGAGACCTGGGCGGCCCGGCTGCGCGAACTCCACGCCGATCCGGGTGAGTACCGGGAAACCCTGACGGAACGGCTCAGACGGTGGGTGCTGCTCCGCAGCGATACCACGGCCGCTGCGAAGATGCTCGAGGCCGGTGAACGGGATGCGGATTCGCTCTATGAGACCCTCCTCTCCAACGCACAGTCGGAAAAGGATAAGTCGGTCCTGCTGGAAACCCAGCGGGAAGAAAACGCTCACCATAAAATGCTCGAAGAGTTTGAGGGACGCACGACCCACCCCCAGTCGCGCCTTGAAAAAATCCTCGGACGCGAAAAGTGGCATGTCAGGGCAGGCGGCTGGATCGGCCAGGCCATTTACGGCGTGAACGACGGTCTGGGCGCTGCCTTCGGCGTCGTCAGCGGCGTTGCGGGCGCAACCCATGTCAACAGCGAATTTGTCCTCCTCAGCGGTTTTGCGACAATGATCGCATCCGCACTCTCGATGGGAAGCGGCGCCTATCTGGCAACGAAGTCCGAACGGGAGGTGTACGAGGCGGAACTTGAACGCGAACGCCACGAGATCGAACTCAATCCCGAGGAGGAGAAAGAAGAACTCGAACTGTTTTACCAGCTGAAGGGTTTCACGGAGAAGGAGGCCAAGAGCATGGTCGCACGGCTTGCCGAAACCCCCGACCAGCTCCTGCGAACACTCGCGCATGAGGAACTCGGACTGTCGGAGCAGTCGTTCCCGAAGGAGTGGCGCTCGGCAATCAGTGCGACGCTCAGTACCGCCATCGGCGCATGCATCCCTGTCATTCCGTTTATTTTTTCACAGGGCCCGACCGCGCTGATTGTCTCACTCTCGGTCAGCACGGTCGCGCATTTCATCGTCGGTGCATCCAAGGTGATCGTCACCGGCCGGTCGTGGCTCAGAAGCGGCTCCGAAATGACGCTCGTGGGGATCGGCGAAGCAGCGGTAACCTACGCCATCGGATTGCTCATTGCACCAACCCTCGGCGGATGACAGAGGCGTGATCCTCCGAATCCACCTGAAGCAATGCCATGGCTCGATTCACTCCCCCTTTTTCCGCGCCCGGGAAACCAGCGCAATCCCAATATTTTGCGTTTTCTTGCATTTCCTTGGCATATTTTGTAATTTTGTGCGATTGCTGCTGTTGGAAGCCCAATTCAATCCAAAAACACCGGTAAATGCGACCATCCATGAATAAAACCTCCCGCGTAAAATTCACGCGCACCCTTGTCTGGTTTCAGATAATTTTTGTCCTCCTCACACTTCAGCTGAAATCACAGCCTCTAGTGCCCGAATGGGCGAAGGACGCAATCTGGTATGAGATCTTCCCGGAACGGTTTGCGAACGGAGACACGACGAATGACCCGCCGAATGTCCAACCGTGGGGGGGAGTGCCGGATGCCCACAATTATTTTGGCGGTGATCTCAAGGGAATCATCGATCATCTCGGATATCTCCAGCGCCTCGGGGTGAATTCCGTGTACCTGACACCGATATTCGAATCCCCGACCAACCATAAATACCATACGTCCGATTATAAAAAAATCGACCACAATTTTGGTACCGATACGACGTTCCGCACACTTCTCTCCGATCTTCACCGACAACAGATGCACCTGATCATCGACGGTGTCTTCAATCACAGCGGTACCCACTTTTTTGCGTTTGAGGACGTGAAAAAAAACGGCGAGAAATCCCCCTATGCCCATTGGTATAATATCCATAGCTTTCCGGTCAGTCCCCCCGATAAACCGAACTATGAGGCCTGGTGGGGACTGGGTGAATTACCGAAACTCATGACAGATTCACCCGCTGTCCGCAACTACCTGTTTGATGCCTCATCCTATTGGACGAAAATGGGCCTGGACGGCTGGCGGCTCGATGTTCCCAATGAACTATCGCATGATTTCTGGATCCAGTGGCGGAAGCTTATCAAGGGGATTAATCCCAACGCCTATATTGTCGGCGAGATCTGGGATGACGCCACCCCGTGGCTCCAGGGTGACCAGTTTGATGCCGTCATGAACTACAGATTCCGGGGGGCCTGCGTCGGCTTTATCGCGCTCGAGAACAGAACCGCAGCCCAGTTTGATTCCATCCTCCAGGCCCAGCGCGCCGCCTACCCGGCGGAGGTGAACTATGTCCTCCAGAATCTCATCGGAAGCCACGATACCGAACGCTTCCTTACCCTGTGCGACGGTGATGCATCAAAGGTGAAACTGGCTGCCCTCGTGCAAATGACCTACGTCGGCGCCCCGATGATCTACTACGGGGACGAGATCGGCATGACGGGCGGCAAGGATCCGGGATGCCGCGGAACGATGATCTGGGATACCACGAAGTGGAATATGGACATCTTTCACTGGTATGAGAAGTTGACCCGGATCAGGAATACCTACGACCTCTTCCGCCGGGGTTCCTATGCGACTGTCCTGGTCGATGACCAGGCCAAGGTGTTCGGTTTTGCGCGCAGCGGCAAAACCGACAAAGCTGTCGTGCTCCTTAATGTCGGTTCGAAGCCCTTTGCACTTTTTGGAAAAATAAACCAGCTGGGCGATCAGAAGTGGTTCGACCTCCTGAACGATCCCTCGATGGTTCATCCGGTCACGATCGATGAACTTGTGATCCCCCAGGAAAACGGAATGATACTCTATTCACCCGGAGAACATTGAAGATGAAGATACCGTCTGACCATGCACCGCAGATTGCGGGGAGGAAGTTTGCCTGTCCGTTCCTCGTACTCGTTCTCATCGTTTGTACCGGTCACGCCATTGCCGCCGACAGTGTGGATGTGACCTTCCGGTATTATAATACATCCATCGGCTCCGCCTATCTCGTCGGGGAATTCAACGGCTGGGTCAACTCGTCGTGGCCGATGAGCTATTTCGGAAGCGGATGGCTGCGCACGGCACGCCTCGCCGTCGGCGGAAATCCGGCACCGGGCGGCGTTCCCGGTGCGTGGCAATACAAGTTTTACTATAACGGCGCCAGCCCCTGGCCGAACGATCCGCTCAATCCTCACGTCAACCAGAATGACAACGATAATTCCTTTATCTATGTGAAAGATCCGACAATCTACCAGTTTCTCCCGAATCAGAGAAACCCGATTGTCACAACCGCCACCCCCGTGATCTCCGCATACATATTCCCGAAAGTGGGCGGACAGGTGGATACATCCTCGTTGACCCTCGTCATCGACGGCACGCCATACCCCCACCTCGGAGCATATTATAACCTCGTGAACCAGCAACTTGTCTTTCCATCCCCGCTTCTGCCCAACGGTAACCATGTCGTGATCCTCCAGGCAGGGGCGAATGCCGATACGGTCAATTTCACCGTTCAGGCCGGCTATGTCAAGATCCTGAACCAGTTTCCGGTCTCGACGTGGGAATCCACCTGGAAAATCAACGGGAGGGTGGAAAATGACGCGGCCAGCAGTGTGATACTGGTCCGCAATTCCACCGACACGTTCCAGACTTCGGTCAACGCCAGGACGTTTTCCTTCGCGCTCCCGCTCGTGGCGGGAAACGATACCATCGTCGCGATCGCCGACTCCGCGGGTACGCAAAAACTGTCGTCCCCGATCCTCGTCACGCAACTGGTCAACCATGCCCCGTACGGAAGGATCACCTTCGCCAGCGATCTCTATACCGTAACTCTCCACGCAGATTCAAGCCTGAATGCCGACGGGAACCTCTCAGCGGCGCTATCATACCTCTGGTCGGCTGATTCAACAAATCCCTCTCCCGTCAGCGGTGTCAACGGCGCCTCAACCCCACAGATTTCAATCGCAAAACCGGCAATCCCCGGTGAATATTATTTTAACCTCATCGTCACCGATACAAACGGGTATAGTGACACGACCAGAAACTACTTCACCCTCGACGATTCGGGCCATGTCATCTCCCCGACACTTGCCAGTAATCCGGGCTGGGTGCAGCAGGGGAGGATGTATGAGATGTTTTTTAAATCCGCCACCGCCACCGGCACCATCAATGCGGCATTGCCGCATCTCGGATACCTGAAGAATATGGGCTACAACATCGTCTGGGTCATGCCGGTCATGAAAAACGCATTCCCCATGGACAACATGTACGGAACCGGCTACGATATCGTCGATTTCTATAATGTCGCTCCGGAGTACGGAACCAATGCGGACTTGAAAAATTTTGTCGACAGGGCGCATGCACTCGGCCTTAAGGTGATTCTGGATATTACACCGAACCACACCAGTAGATATCACCCCTTCGTCCAGAACATCCGCTCGTACCGGCAGAACTCCGTGTACTGGAATTTTTACCAGCATGCACTCATCACCAACCCGAACTATCATCCGGATTTGAGCGAGGCTCTCACCTCCGACAGCCTCTTTGGGTACTATTACGCCTTCAGCGATGAGCTGCTGAACTACAACTGGTCCGATCTTGATGCCAGAAAGTATATGATCAACGTGTACCAATACTGGATCAAGGCGTTCGGCGTCGACGGGTTCCGGTTCGATGTCTACTGGGGCCCCCATGACCGGGCAAACAACGGCAACGGCGGTGAAAACGAAATGGGTATACCCGTGAGGACTGCTCTGAAACATATTAAACCCGATATCCTCCTCCTGGGGGAAACTTCCGGCACCGGCGTCGGTACCGAGGTGGTTTATGCGGATCGCAACGGCGGTCTTGATGCGGCCTATGACTGGAATCTCCTGCATAACGGTGCTCAGGCATTTTACAGCGGAGGCGCACAGATATCGGCGCTCAACAACACGCTCCTGAACTGCGGATCCTGCACATCAATGGGATTCCTTCCCGGCCCGGATTCGTACTTCATGCGCTGCCTTGAAAATCACGACGAGGACCGGATTATTTATATCTACGGATCTGAGCTGAATATTCCGAGCGACGGAGTCACGGCCGCACATGCCACACTACCCGTGTCGACAATGGTTGAACTCTCCATCGGCCTCCCCCTTGTCTATTCGGGACAGGAAGTGGGGTGGGGTTTCGGGATATCAGGCCAGAAGGAAAACAGAGACCGGAGCGTTATTGACTGGAACGATTCCCTGCGGACGATTCTTCAACCGCATTACCAGAGGCTCGCCTTTATCAGAAAACAGTTCCCCGCATTCTGGTCACAGCAACAGATCCGTCTGACCGGCTCCAATTCGAATATCCTCGGCTACAGCCGCCCGCTGAACGATCAGAATGGACTCATGTTCTCCAACTTCACAAACAGCCAGCAGACTTCGTTTGTCGGGCTTTCAAGCTCAAATGTCTCCTTTGCAGGCGGGATCCAGGACGGAAAGACCTATTACGCAAGCGATCTCTATAACGATACCTCGTACCAGGTCGTTTTTTCAGGGGGGATCACCTCGCTACAGGTCGTACTCCCCCCATACGGCACCTCTGTCATCATCCTGGGCGATACGACCTACGCGCTTTCATTACCGGTCATCACAGGTGTGAGGGATCAAGAGGAACCATTGCCGAAATCATATGCCCTGGAGCAGAATTATCCGAATCCCTTCAATCCGTCGACTGTCATACGTTTCTCACTCCCAAGAAACGATAATGTGTCGTTGAAAGTGTACAATCTTCTTGGGGAGGAGGTCTCAACACTTGTCCGTGCATCGATGCGCGCGGGGGAACACGATGTATCCTGGAACGCGGGTAACCTCCCGAGCGGCGTCTATTTCTACAGATTGTCCACCACCACCTTCACCAGCACCAAGAAGATGCTTCTTCTGAAATAATCATCCACCGCGAATATCGTCGGACATGAAAGACAAAATATTTCAGGACCTGGAAGAGCACATCGATCGCTGTTTCTCCCTGTCACAACCGGCCGGCCGCTCCTATGCCGTGCCGGCGTTATGGCTCGGAAAACAATCCAAGCGGCCGGCCGGGAAATCCACCCTCGTGAATCCGTTCACCTATTTCAAGGAGAGCATCCGGCGGATACGAAAAATCAAGCCCGAGCGGATTCCGAGAGGAAAGGGAGGAGGGTGGTCGAAGGATGCCGTCATTTATAACATGTTCGTCAGAAGTACCTGCGCTTTTGACCACAACAGGAACGGGAAACTGGACCTGCCCCTGAACCAGGAAGGGTGGAGGGAAACCGGAACTTTCCTGAAGGCAACAACACTGCTGCCCTACGTCAGGAGTCTCGGCGCCAATACCGTCCATCTCCTTCCGATAACCGCGATCGGTTCGGACGGAAACAAGGGACGGCTCGGCTCGCCCTATGCCATCAGGAATCCCTTCAGGATCGACGAAAACCTGGGTGAACCGAATATCGGTATAGGCGCGGAAGAGGAGTTCAGGATCTTCGTCCATGTCGCCCACCACCTCGGGATACGGGTTATCGTGGAATTTGTCTTCCGGACATCCTCAAAGGACGGTGACTGGATACAGGAACATCCCGAATGGTTTTACTGGATCAGGGAATCGGCCGCCGACCGTGAACCCGGTTCCCTCGATGAAAATAAGTACGGCAATCCCGTGTTTTCACAGGACGAATTGCGGACGATCAAGTCGCTGGTGGAGGAGGGAAAGCTTCTGAATCTTCCCCCGCCTCACGCCTCCTACAGGCAACTTTTTACAGACCCCCCTCCGTCGACGCGGATTTCCCTCGAGCAGGGGAGATGGATCGGCACAACCGGGGATGGCACACGGGTCAGGATTCCGGGCGCTTTTGCCGATTGGCCACCGGATGATCTGCAGCCCCCCTGGAACGATGTGACTTATCTGAAAATGTACAGGCATCCCGATTATAATTATATCGCCTATAACACGATCCGCATGTACGACGGGAATCTCACACGCCCGGAGAATATTAATACACCCCTGTGGGAACGTATTATCGATATTATTCCTCATTATCAGCGGGAGTTTGGCATCGATGGCGTCATGATCGATATGGGGCATGCCCTTCCGATGGAACTCAAACACACGATGATCGCACGCGCGAGGGAAATCGACCCCGAGTTCGCCTTCTGGGACGAAAATTTCTCCGTCTCCGAACAGAGTGTCCGCGAAGGTTACAACGCCGTCATCGGCTACCAGTGGAGCGATCAGCACCACCCGGAGAAGTTCAAGCAGATGCTCAGAAGGTTCGGAACCGAAGGCTTTGCACTCCCGTTTTTCGCCACACCCGAAAGCCATGACACCCCGCGAGCCGCCGCAAGGGAGGGCGGGATGACCTATTCCCGGTATGCATGGGCCGTAAGCAATTTTTTGCCTGCCATTCCGTTCATCCACTCCGGATTTGAACTGGGTGAGGAGTGGCCGGTGAATACGGGCCTGGACTTTTCGATGGAGCTCCAGAAAAAATATCCCTCCGGGGAATTGCCGCTTTTCAGCGAGGCCGCCTATTCATGGCTCAATCGGGATGAGATCACCGCCTGGATCAGGAGGATATCCGGGATCAGGAGAAAGTACGGGAAAACCATCTGCGACTATGCGAAGGAATCGTTCCTTTGGGTGGAATCCCCCTGTCCGGAATTGATCGCCTTCATACGGGGCAGAAAACGACGCGCCGGACGACTGCTCATATTGGCAAATTCTGACATGAAAAATTCCCTCAGGTATTCTCTCCCCGTCGAGACACCGAAGAGAACGCTGAAGGACCTCCTGGGGACAAGAAAAATTACATCAAAAAAAGGGATGTTCCACGGCACGCTCCGCCCGGGTGAAGTGAACGTATTTCCCCTATGAGACGTCTTCTACTGTTTTTCCTGCCCCTTATCAGTCTCTGCCTCTCCTCCTGCACACACCGGGGCGACGATAAAAGGATCGTCATATGGCACCAGATGCGCGTCGATGAGCGCCTCGTACTCGAAAGTCAGATGAACGCCTTTATGACCCTTCACCCCGGGATCAAGGTGGAGGCGATCTACAAGGAAACGGAGGAGTTGCGCTCGGGTTTCATCATTGCGGCAATCGCCGGCCAGGGACCCGATCTTGTCTACGGCCCCTCCGATCAGGTAGGTCCCTTCCAGGTTATGAACATCATTCAGCCCCTTGAACATCTCTTCACCCAGACATGGCTCGATTCGATCAATCCAAAAGCGTTGACGTGGTATAAGGGACACCTCTACCAGATCGCCGACAAGCTCGGCAACCATCTGACCCTCGTGTATAATAAAAAACTCGTCTCATCTCCGCCCCAGAATGACTCTGAACTGATCGCCCTGGGGGAGAAACTGACCATTCACAGGGGCGGGGGCGGAAAGATCGATCAGTACGGCCTTGTCTGGAACTACACGGAGCCCTTCTTTTTCATCCCCTTCATGACCGGTTTCGGGGGATGGATTATGGATGACAGCGGAAGACCCACCCTCGACAATCAGGGCGTTATCGACGGCCTCCGCTTTATCAAGGATCTCCGTGACAAATACAAAATCATACCGGCCGAAGCGGATTATAACATCGCCGACGCCCTCTTTAAGGACGGGAAAGCGGCCATGATCATCAACGGTGACTGGTCCTGGTCCGGATATCAGAAAGCCGGCATCGACATCGGTGTCGCACCCCTCCCGAAAATCCGCAAAACCGGTTTGTGGTGCGAGCCGATGGTGTCACCCAAGGGCTATTCACTGAACAGCAATGTTCCGGAGGAGAAACGACCGCTTGTCCTCGAACTCCTCAAATTTCTCATGTCCCCCGAAAATCAGCTCGAAACCGCGAAGCAACTCTATACGATGCCGACACAGAAGATCCTCTACGATGATCCGTTCATAAAAAATGACGAGATCCTCCGGAATTCCCAGATGCAGATTGAACGGGGGAGGGCAATGCCGGTCGTTCCGGAACTCCGCGCGATCTGGGATGCCATGAGGCCGAGCTATCAGGCCGTCCTGGGCGGGGTCAAATCCCCCGAACAGGCAGCCCGTGACATGCAGCTCCTCGCAATACAGAAAATTAACGAAATGAATGAATAACCTCATTCCATTCGATTAGCAATGAATACTCTCTACAGGAAATTCTTTATCGCTTTTCTGGTCCTCCCGGCCTTCCTCATCCTCGTCGGGGTCGTCTTCTATCCGTTCCTCTATAATGTGATCATCTCGTTCTCCAATATGAACCTCCGCCATATTCAAGACTGGCACCTGATAGGATTCAGCCAGTACGCGAAGGTCTTTACCGAACCGACACAACCCAGTTTTTACGTCATTTTCGTCAAGACCATCATCTGGACCGTCGTGAACGTTTTCTTCCACGTGGTCCTCGGGGTCTTCCTCGCCCTGCTTCTCAATCAGCAGATCAGGGGCAAGTCGGTCTATAGGACACTCCTCATCCTTCCATGGGCGATCCCACAGTATATCGTCGCTCTCACCTGGAGGGGAATGTTCAATTATGAGTACGGTTCGATCAATCTCATGCTCACAAAATACCTCCACCTGCCGGCAATCGAATGGCTCAAGAATCCTACCGAGGCCTTTATTGCCTGCATCCTGACAAACATCTGGCTCGGTTTCCCCTTTATGATGGTTGTCGCACTCGGGGCCCTTCAGAGCATACCCCAGGAACTCTATGAGGCCGCCGATATGGACGGCGCGGGCTGGTACAGCAAGCTGAAGAATATTACGATTCCCCTGATCCGTCCGGTCATGATTCCCGCCATTACACTGGGTATCGTCTGGACATTCAATAACCTCAATATTGTCTGGCTCGTCAGCAATGCCGGTGAACCATCCGATAATACGCATATTCTCGTTTCGTTTGTGTATAAGGCTGCGTTCAACCTCTACCGCTATGGCTACGCCGCCGCATTGTCAATGATCATTTTCTTTATACTTCTCATATTCAGCATATCGTTTATGCGACGAACAAAGGCCACTGAAGCTGCATATTAAGGAGATGACGATGATTTCCCCATTTGGCAAAAAAAGACTTGCACGGCTGCTTGCTCATGCCGTCCTGATCATCTTTACGCTTGTTGCCGTGTACCCCGTCCTCCAGGTGGTGACGATATCTCTTCGCCCGGCTGACAAACTCCTTTCGACATCACTCGAGATTATACCGGCGAATGCCACACTGAAATCCTATGTTTCGCTCATTACCGAACGACCGTTCCTCCTCTGGGTCAGGAACAGCGGTCTGATATCACTCACGGTGACCCTCACCGGCGTCATCCTGGCCGCAATGGCAGGTTACGCATTTTCCCGGTTTGATTTCATCGGCAAGAAGGCAGGCCTTCTGAGCCTCCTGGTGACGCAGATGTTCCCCGCAACGATGCTCCTTCTGCCGTTGTACCTCATGCTGATCTTCCTCGGCCTCATCAATACCTATCTGGGCATCATCATCACCTACACCGCCACGGCACTTCCGTTTTGCGTCTGGACGATGAAAGGATATTATGATACGATTCCCACTTCCCTCGAGGAGGCTGCACGTATTGACGGCTGCAACCAGTTTCAGGCCTTTTATAAAGTCATCATACCACTGGCTGCTCCCGCCCTGGTCATTACCGGTTTGTTTTCATTTATGACAGCCTGGTCGGAATATATCGTGGCGGCACAAATCCTCCAGGATACGCAGCTCTGGACCCTCCCCCTGGGACTGAAATCGTTCGAATCGAATATGTCAACCGAGTGGGGACTCTATGGCGCGGCCTCACTCATGGTTATGATCCCCGTCGTCGTCCTTTTTATCATACTCAGTAAATGGCTCGTGTCCGGCCTGACA
>JAWOKN010000150.1:0-11876 GCA_033854175.1 Bacteroidota bacterium
ACCGGAGGTTATCAAGAACAAGCGTGGGGGCAGATGTAGACAAGACTACTCGTGTTATCCCTGTTGCCTGCACTTTAACCGGTTGTAGAGTTGATGTCGGGGAGATCCCGGCGGTATCGATCGGATCACCGTTCGCATTGTATGCGATGGCGGTCAGAGTATAGCTGGGGGAATACGATCCGGCATTAAATTCAACAAACGAAACCTCCGGATAGAACACGATGGTCTCCGGGCCACGTGGGATTCCCCCATTGGACAGACTGCTATTGGTATTAAAGGCCAAAAAATTCGGCTGACTAAAACCGGTGACCATGAAATTGCTGCATTGGTCAAGAATGGCCCCGCCGTTGTTCCCACTCGGTCCTTGGAAGGTGACTCCGTCGGATGAGTATTCATCTGACAAAGCGACAGTCTGGTTGAAATAGCAGGGTTGCGTCATATCGTCAAAATTAATCACGGTTGTATCACCCTGCACAAGCGCTGAAGAAGCGACACGCTGGGAAATGTACCGTTTCGGCACCGGTGGTTGTGTTGTCGCCGTGGATACGCCATACTGTGGCAGCCCGTCCGATATCCTCTCCGCCGTCTGTTCCACCTGCGGGTTCCCGGTAGGCTCCGAAACCGCTTTGAATGCCTTATCGGCTAAGCTAGCCGATCCGGGCAGGCTGGTTACTTCAATCTTGAATGATAATTCACCATTTCCGGAATTGCCGATCGTCACTGACCTTGTTGTGCTGTCTCCCACATGCAACGAGACTTGCAGGGAATCGGGTGTAACGGTCAGCGAGGGTGGTTCCTGTATCATAAAGACTGAATCGCTGACATTAAATAGCGTTGAATTGTTGACGTCGCTTATGCGAACCAGCCCCTGTCTTGTCGGGGTAGCAGGCACCGTCCAGGCATAGGCACCCGTTGAAGCCGGGGTGGATGCGACGATCGCAGACCATGAAGCGCCGGAATCGGTCGAATAATCCAGCTTCACATTTGAGATTCCGAGTGCAAGCCACTTGATCGTATCGGTGGAGTTGATGAAGAAATATTCACCCCCTTGCGGCCGGAGGACGGCAATATAATGGGGAGAAAATCTATAAAAGGCGGCTGGCCAGTTGTTTGTGGTGTTGAGCGAGACTGTTCCGCTGGTAAACGAGCCGGTGGGACCATCAATAAAATGTCCGGGGCCTCCGATCGAATCCTCGATGCCAAAGGATGCGGACTCAAACGCACTGCCGGCTCCACTGTTCGGGCCGTACCAAAATTCAATGTCATTCGTGGACTCGTACAAGCGCAACTCAAAGCTGATTGTTCTTCCCCCTGAGTAGTAGGACAGCACATTATTCCATTCCACGACGAACGTACGATTGGGTGGTGAACCCAGCGTTGTATACTGAACTGAGCCATTTCCCGTACTCAAATCGTCCCACCACGGAGCCAGCGTCGTATTGGGAAGTGAGGAGGTAAACAGATAATTGTTCGCCGCCGCCGCACTCATGGAGAGTGGATGTGTCGGCGAACCCAATTCCACCCAACCGTTCGTACAGATCCGGGCTGCATTGCAGACAATCCCATCGTAGTTGAATTGGAACGGCAGCTGAACATTCAACGCATAATCATCCCCGGAAGGCCCCGCCGAGCCATTGATACTGGAGTAGGCCCCGGCAAATGATACGCGTTCATAATTCGTAATGGTACTCTGGCCATGTACGATATTGAAGAGTACAACGGTTAGCCCTAAAAGCCAGCACAGCGACTCATGCCGGTAAACAGCTTTACGGCCCCGTCTTCCGCAGACATCCTTTATAGCTCTCATGGTTATTTCTCCCTTCTGTCGATGTGTTAGAATTTTATCTATTCCCATCCTATGGGCTGTCCATGAATTCACAAAGACAATCTGGTTGCTCGACCTGAGTAACCAAACAACCCTGAAACTCCGCCGGTACAGGCCACCCGGCCATTTAAGCATATTCGAGCTGGTGCCATCCTGTTCAAACTCTCAATCGTTGTCGGCAAGCACGATAATATCCTTTCCACGCAAAGCGAAAACCCCTCTATGACACCGATTCACGTTCAATATGATTCCCTCATACTATCATCGAGTTCAAGGGGTCAGGGCAGTGATGTCCGCGCGACGTACTCCGGTGAGAAAGGTGTCATTCACATCCGGATATCTCTCCACCCCACTCTCTGCAACACGTTTAGAGGTGAAATCAACGGCGTACGCAGAATCTTTCCTTCAAACTTTCCACCGTATGTACTTGACCCCGCAGTCCATTATTTAACAACACAATAAAAATATACAGCACTCCCGGCACGATGGTGTCACCCAATTGTCATGTGATTGTAAAAAAATTGCAGGCAAGATCGGCTCACGAGGTGGTTATCCTTTTCCGGTGGCTCACGTTCGGTTGATGGTCGAAAAAGGAAAGAAATACTCTCCGGACTATTCCCGACTGAAGAACGGATCAGGACTCAGTCGCAAACTATGCAGGTTGATCGAATCGACGGTGAGATACCCCGTCGGCTTCTTTCCGATGGTGGAGGTAACTCCAGGTGGTGGATTCAGGATGAGAGGTATCCTGAGGAAACTCAAATATACGGTGACAGAACACTCGGATCGGTCGGGGTAAGGCGGGGTGACATCCTAAGGGGATTTGGGTTCCCCGGAGCGGAGGATCTAGGCAACATGTTCCAGCTCTACCGGGATTTCGAGGATTATTTCTCGAAAAGCCGCGAGATCAGACGCGCGCGCAGTCTGAATCCCCAGTTCCCGACATTCAAGGAGTGCCCTACGCAGAACAAGAGCCGCATAGGGATCGGATGAAAGGGTCTATCCGGTACAAATGTTCAAATATCGGCAGTACTCCTCCGTGCATCGAAAACACGGAAATGATTAATTGGAATGCCGCTCTCCACCGTGTCATTCGTTTTCGTTATGTCCATGGGTCATCTTTCGCCTGTCCACAAACCAACCCACAAGCGGGGGAAGCCAGCAGGCGTTTGCCGCGATGGTTTCCAATGCCGTGTAGATTTGCGTCGTTGGACTGAATCCAAGTATGCGAACGAACAACAATCCCGCTGGGACGACAAAGATAATCAAAAGGCTGGTCAGCATGACCGGGTGGCGGACATAGAGCCTGGCTGCCGATGACCATGACCCTTCCTTCCTCCGGAGAAAAATCAGGCCCGAGATATTGGCTCCTATCTGGTCGCTCAGGGCATAAAAAAACGGAATATAGAATCCCTCTATTCCATAGACATCGATGCCACATTGGCGGCTGGTGAAATCGATAATCCACGGCACTGTGATACCGAGAAACTTGCCCCATCCATACGCCTCCGCCATTGAACCGGAAGCCTGACGGAGCCGCTGACGAAAGGCAAATAATCCTTCAAAGAGACTTTCGCTCTCTCCGCAGACGGTACGGACGATCCACTGTCCGATGGGGTTCCGCTGGAGACCAAGAAAATCGAGCACTGCACCAAGAAACAATCCTCCGCCATAGCCGGTGAGAGTATATTTCAGCAGCTCCCCGAATCCTTCATCCTTCTGTTGGTCGTCTGGAGAAAACTCCCCTTCTTCAGTCATCATACGGGTCTCATACGGGTTCGTCGGTCTCGAGAGTCACTTGTTTATCTTTCCCGGATCGCTGGAAGATTTCAACCCCTCAATGAGGCCCTTAATATGATACACCCAGGGATCATCGGGTGAATGTAATTGTTCGTTAACGGGGGCAAGCGGGTCAATATTGACGGTGAAGGGTGTGGTCGCACCAGGCCACTTTACGGCATCCGATCTCCTCAGGCAAAGCAGAAACTGTGCGCCCTTTTTGTATGTGTTTGCGAAACAACTGCCATGGCGGCCGCCCCGCCGCACGAAGTTATACGGGGCGGGGTGGTCATTGAAGTCGTCCTGGTCGCTCAGGTAGCCGTTGAGTTCGATCGTACCCGAGTGCGTGTCGCCTTTGAGGATCTCCTCAATTTTGAACAACACCTTCGAATCGGGTACACCGGTCGTTCTGATACTCGTATCGCGCGGTTCCAGGGAATACCCGAGTGCAGTCGCCCTGACAATAAAGTCCGCCTTGTGACACGTGTTCCGGACAATCACGGGCCCGAGGCGCGTGCACGCCATGGAGTGATGGATGGATGAGATTAATCCAAACATAAAAACCGCTGATCTCAAGGGGGTGATTGCAAATTTCATCTTTTTGGCCTGCTTATTCCACGCGCGATATAATTATACTGGTCACTGCTAAACCGAATGATTCAGCGCACGCGATACCTGCACATATCCACACTCTTTCGGTGAGTATTGCCCGTAAATAAAGAGATACTTCAGAGCAAAGTCAAGAGCATGCTGGTTGGTTACAGGTGATCTGGTCCTCGGCCTTGTGGAAATCGCGATCTTCGGTCAACCGGATCTTCTCCTATTAACGTACCAGTTGGGAAGAAACAACCCTCGACCTGGCGGAGCCTCCGGATCTCCTCGGCATGGTACAAGGGGCCGATCATCGTGTGCTCATGTTGAGGTGGGGTAATTTATGTCCGCCAGGGCCCATGCATTGACAAATGCCCTCTTCATTCTCGATTATAGTAAACCGCTCTCATCCATCAGATCACCGCATCAGAGTCATCTTCTTAATGCATGTAAATCTCTTCCCCGGATCTGTGACGCTCACCGCATCAATTCGATAAAGATAAATTCCCGATGAAAAACCGGCAGCATTCCAATTGACCTCTTTGGAGCCGGCAGGCTCGTCTTTCTCTATGAGGTTTGCGACGAGCTGGCCGAGGACATCATAGATTTTAAGGGAGACATGACTGTACGTTGGAAGCTCATAAGAGATTGTCGTCGTCGGATTGAATGGGTTTGGAAAAGACTGTAAAAGCGAGTAAGACGTCGGGATGTGGTCTGATGACGCAACGGAATCCGGCGGTGATGGTGGAGAATCGGCCGTCGACGTTATTCTAATGGTTTTATCCGTTGATAAAGTACCGGAGAATGACAAAATGAGTTTCCCATTCCCGCTGACCTTCACCCAGTACCCTTTGCCTGCATCAAGGACGTCCGTTGGAGTATAGGTCTTATCATACTCAAAAAACCTCGACGTGACCATTACGGGCGGATCTGAAGTAATCTGGTCCGTATAGATCGGCACAGAGAGACTCCCCACCAGGTTCCACCCATCAACAACATCCAGAGACTCAACGACAACATCCTGCCCATCGATCGAGATACACTGGTCAGCCGGGAACCTCAGCCAGTACCCTCTTCCGGTTTTCAAGGACTCACAGGGAACATACCCTGAACTGTATGCATAGAGGCAGGAGATTGAGGATGAGAAGGTTGCCGCGCGGGAAGGATCCGAAACATTTTTCGGAATCGATACTAAATTCCATCCCTGCTGAACGGGGTAAGCTGTTTGAGCCTGTTTATAGGCAATCATCGTGTAATGAACTCCGTTTTCGAGTGCTGTATGCCCGACTGCGTATACAGTCCCATACCTGTCGATCGCCAAGGCGGCTGAGGAATCAGCAGAGGATCCCCCTTCATTATACCGGGCCACCCACTGTTCGACGCCAGATGAATTATACTTTACCGTTGCAAGTTCGTAGCCTTCACCAGTCCGGCAACCACCAGTCACATAGACATTGTCCAGTCTATCCACTTGAACAGCGGTCGCGTAATCATCAGAATCCCCGGGCGCTGAGTATCGCGCAACCCACATTTGGGTCCCCGACATGTTGTATTTCACTGTCGTGTAGTGATTGTGCATATTCCCGATCCCGCTGTAACCGGTCACATAAACATCCCCAGACGCATTAACGGCCAGACCTGTTGCATAATCGTAGGAATTGTCGCCGTCATTATACTGTGCTGCCCATTGTCGGACCCCCGATGGATTGTATTTGATCGTGACATAATCAGGAATCTGCCACACCGATCCACCCCCGGATCCCGTCACATAGATGTTGCCGGATTGGTCAAGTACAATTGCTGTTCCGAAGCCTGGATAGTCATACCACGACACCCACTGTTCTACGCCGTTCGAATTATATTTCACCGTTGCGAAGCCATAGCCCGGATTTTCCCAGGAACCCCCAGTGACATAGACATCACCAGTCCCATCCACAGCAACGGCATTTGCATAATCATCAGAATTCCCCGGTCCGTTATACCGGGCAACCCATTGCTGAATTCCGGATGGATTGTACTTCACCGTCGCATAGTCCATTGACCTGGAACCCAAACTGGATCCTGTCACATAGACATTACCCGTTTCATCCAACGTGATGCTTTCCGCGAAACTAAATTCCATCCCATCACCGTCGTACAGGGCGACCCATTGCTGAACCCCCGACGAGTTGTACTTCACCGTCACATAATCACTCCATCCCCAGGCATTGGAACTGGAGCCTGTCACGTACACATTACCCGAATAGTCTACGGCGATGGCAGTCGCGTCGTCGTCATTTCCCGGACCGTCGTACCGAACGGCCCACAGCAGCTCCCCCGCCGAGCTATACTTCACCGTGGCAAAATCATGTCCTGTAGCCGAAGCATAGCTCTGTCCGGTTATGTAGACATTACCGGAATCGTCAAGAGCGGCGGCTGTCGGGTAGTCCAACGAACCCTTTGGTCCGTCATACAGCGCGACCCACCGCCGTAACCCCGATGAATCGTATTTGACTGTTTCGTAATCATACGAGCCATTGGCATTCCAACCGTAACCCGTCACATAAATGTTGGCGGATGCATCCATGACGATGTTTATTGAATGGTTATCATTCCCTATACCGTCATACCGTGCCACCCACTCCTGAACTCCCGATGAGCTATACTTCAGTGTTGCGTAGGTATATTTCCCAGAACTGTACACGGAACCCACCACGTACACATTACCCGATTGATCAAGGGCTATACCCGAGGGGTAGTTCGACGAACCCCCCGGACCATTGTACCGTGCAATCCACTCCTGATTTCCCGCTGAATCGTACTTCACTGTTACAAAATCAGGGTAGCCCGTCTCATAGCTGTATCCAGTCACGTAGATATTGGCCGAGGCATCCATGGCCAGGGTTGTCGTTGTGTTATATGAGACCTCCGGACCACGAGCAACCCACTGTTGGACTCCCGCAGAGTTGTACTTAACCGTCACAAAATCATTCGTTGTGTGAAAACCGGTTTCATTACCCGTGACGTACACATTACCTGAACTGTCGAGCGCAATTGCTGTCGCGTGGTAATGCACCCCCGTATTCCCATACCGTGAAACCCACTTCTGAACCCCTGAGGAGTCATATTTCACCGTCGCCAACTCGTACACACCCGAATGGTAACTATAGCCAGTCACATACACGTTACCTGAAGTGTCGATTGCAATTCCGGTCGCGTAGTCATAACCTTTCTCTCCGCCATCATAACGTGCGACCCATTGCTGGACTCCTGAGGAGTTGTACTTCACCGTTACGTAGTCATATAAACTACCCGTGTTCCAACTGTATCCTGTCACATAGATATTTGCGGACGCATCTAAGACCATTCCCGTAGGAAAGTCAAAATAATCCGCTGAGCCGTTGTATCGAGCGATCCACTTTTGTACTCCGGACGAGTCGTACTTCACTGTCGCATAATCATACGATGTACCCGAACCGTAACTGTAGCCCGTTACGTACACATTGTCTGCACTATCAACCGCAATATCCGTCGCACAATCAACATAATTACCCGGGCCATTATACCGTGCGATCCATCGCTCATGTCCGGATGAATCATATTTGATGGTCAAATAATCACTATCACTTTCACCGGTGACATAGATATATTTATCTGATCCATGGCTGATTGCCCGTCCATAATCCATAGGCGAAATGAGATCGGAAGTATAAGTTGCCGCCCATTTCACCGATAATGAGTCGTGGCATGTCCATGACGAGAGGGAATTCGGGACGTGACGCGGTGCTGGTCCCTTGAGTTGGTGTTTGGGTAGTATCGGCATTCCAGGATGGCCCTGGGTCGTTCCTCCAGGCTGATCGGAAAATCCTTCAGATTCAAAAGTTCGCCGTATCTTAGGTGGAAATTGACTGAGCTCGTCATCGACAGGCATTCCGGTGCGATGGGAGGGATTGGATTTCTGTGCAGAGGGGTGAATTGGTCGATGGAGCACTGGAAGGTGTCGTCGAGCTTGCTGACCGTGCATTGGGGCGTAAAGAACAACAGTTAGCACGACAATAAGCATCTTTAAATCATTCCGAAAAATTCCTCGGTTTTTCATAACTCCTCCTATGGATAACACGTTATTGAGAGCTCTCACCCCGGGTCACACGAATTCAGATAAAAGCGCCGGTTGAATTGAACATCGGTTCTCTTGCGCGCACTCATCTGCGTTCGTGATTCCGGGGTAAGAGCCCCGGTCACACTGCTTCATTACCTTCTTCTTCGCACTCGTATATGTCTTACTCATATCGTGCACGTCCACCGCATCCGATCTGCCGAATTGGAGATCATCCCGTCGCAGCTGCATTGAAATGGCGTCTGAACATTCACCTACCATACGTTTGTAATCCCGCAGTACATCTTTAACAAAACTATAAAAATATACACTACTCTCCGCAGGAGGGTGTCATCTATTTGTCACGTGATTGTAAAATAATTGCAGGCAAGCCTGCCAACTTCCATCTCGCGGCCTTCCAAACTCGGTCAGGCGGCCCACCCCCTGGAAACAAAACCCTCACCCATGTAGGGGGCTATGCCAAACTTATCGAAGCCGCGGTATTAACATCATTATGAGGTGATGATCATGGGGAGGAATGTGTATCCCGAAGCCCCCGGATGGATACTTCCCGATAAAAACGTCAGCGGAGAGTTATCAGCCGAGAGAGGCCTGGTAACAACCAACAGGAGCTCGGTGCGAGAAAGAGTTCTTGAATTTCTTCTCTTCATTGGCGCTGGCATTTTGATCCGATTCGCCGTATGTTACATTCCGGTACAGATCAGAGGCATCCTCCATGAATACGATCGGTAGAAACGATCCCTGTCCGTGCGGCAGTGGTAAAAAATACAAGAAATGCTGCGGAGCGACAGATTCCGGTTCCCGGGTGAGCGGATACGACCGCATACGCCGCCTTGATGGCGAATCGGACGTTCTTCTGATGAGGTTTGGTAAACGTCGATACGGATTAGACGCGCTTGAAGACGCTTGGGAAGAGTTTATCCAGGATGATGAGATCCTTTTCGATGAATCCCATCCCGAGGCGGATTTCTTTCTCCGGTGGTTCACATTGGACTGGCGGCCTGAAGGGAAAGAAAAAATCTCCGAATTATTCCTCCGGCAGAAGGGATCAGACCTCGACCACGACCTGCGCAGGCTGATCGAATCGACGTTGAAATCCCCTTTCAGCTTCTTCCAGGTGCTGGATGTGGCCCCCGGTGAAGGCTTCACGGCGAGAGACATATTGAGGAAACTTAAATACACGGTGACAGAACACCTGGCTTCGGCGATGGTAAAGCCTGGGAACATCATGTATGCGCGGATCGTCGAGATGGACGGCATATATTTCATGATGGGGTGTGCCGGCGCGGTCATGCCATCCACGTTCCTTGATCCCATCCTGCGGCTGCGGTCTGCCATCGGGAAGAGCGTCCCCGGATTGGGCGGCGGCATCACGGCGCAGGTTCTCCTTGACCAGGAGGATTTTCTCCAACAGACCTACTTCGACCTGGCGGATGAACTCGCGCACGCAAAATTGAACATCCGCAACAGCGACGGTGACCGGCTTAAGCTGCACACGCTGACCTACTCGATTCCCTCACTTGAAGAAGCATTTCACGCCCTCAAGGATCTCGAGCAAAGGATCAGAGGGGCCGGTGACGACGAGTTGCTCAAAACGGCAAAGCGCGATGCATCAGGGAACATCACAACCGTGCACATTCACTGGCTGAAAAAGAAGAAAAAGCCGGGAATGGGCGACTATACAGGAATGGCCCTGTTGGTGATAAGCGCCACGAGGCTTGTCGTCGAGGTGAACTCCGACAAACGATCCCGGCTCATCCAGAAAGAGATCAGGAAACGGCTCGGGGATGATGCCGTGCTTTTGAAAACGGAGGTACGATCCGCGGAGGGCATAATGAAGGAGATCGATGAGAAGCGGGCGGCCGGCGAGATTACAGAAGAAGACCCTGCGGACCGGCTCTATCGGAACTCCCCCGAGGTCAGGGCCGTCATGCGTGACATGATGGACAAGCACTGGGCAAGCTGGCCCGACATGCCCGTTCCGGCGTTGCGGGGGATGACGCCACGGCAGGCGGCGAAGGACCCCGAAGGGCGGGAACTTCTTGAATCTCTCTTGTTGGATTTTGAAACACGGAACCTCGCGAGGGAGGACAAGGACAACCTGGTCGACGTCAAACGGTTACGCCGGGAGCTCGGGATAGATTCAGCGTGAGAGATCACCGAGGGCCCGCGACCTTTCCGTCATAAGCGGAATCATTCCCATCCATCACCTCCAACCGTTGAAAATCATGAAATCGCCGGAGGAATCTAGTATTGCCGGTCGGGCGCATACCGATGAGAGCGTGGACCTTGCCTGGGATGGAAGGAAGCCGGATATCCGCCGTGTGAAGGGATGTATTGGGGGTGTCTGGACAGCATCATTGAGCTCTTCTGCAAGTAGACGATAGAGAGACCTTTCAAAATACGTTAAAAATGTATCCTTCTATCAAGGACACATTTTAACAAATCTGTCCTCGCAGAAAGGACACATGATTTAAAAACTGCATTAACTCATGAATTTGGCACATTTTCGATGGATGTCGCCGCAATCATTGTATCGGTCCCCCCTTTTATCATAGATACTTCTGCGGCCTGAAGATGAAAAAGGCCCTGAACACTCGGAACACCAGATAGGCGACAAACCCGAGAGCGGAGAAATAAATGTAGAATTCCCTGTCATCGCTTCCCACGGAAAAAATCTTCAGCATCGTAAACATTGCGATCCCGAAAATATAGATCGGGCCCATATTGAAATACCTCCCCTCCTCGACCTGGCGGAGCTTCCGGATCGCCTCCGCCGAGATATACCTTTCGCGGGAACCATGCCAGAGCATATTCTTGATATGAAAAGGATTGCCTTTCGACGCCTTCAGTATCTCCCGCTGGTAGAGCCGGCGGTCTGTGACATTGAGCGAATAGTGATCGAAGAAATAATCGACAAGCTGTGCGGACACCGACTCGGGGAGCGGTTCAAGAGTAATCCTGGTAAACGACGCCCATATGCGCTTGAAGGCGAAATTCTCCTTCATCTGGACCACTGCGGTACACATGACCGCAACATTCAGGAGTGTCTCGATAAACGACTGCTGAACGGGCGATATCCTGTCGAGGCTCTCAAAAAATATCAGATAAGTCCGGTCCGCCCTTGACAAACCCTCAAAGATCGAGGACTGCAGCCTTGCGGCGCCCAGTTTCGAAAGGCGTTTTTTCAATGTCGTCCAATCTGGCCTTTCCTCACCGGAGGTGGAGGGAAAATCTCCGTTATAAAAAAGCTTCTCTGCCAATTCCCGGAGGCAATCCCCCATCGGGGTGGGGTGTTCGATAGAGATGATCTTATACTGGTCGGGGTTGACGCGGACGCCCAATTGTCCCCGGATCTGCGAGACAATACTGGAGGAGAATTCGATCTGTCTCTTCCTTCCCGAGAGAATCCATCGTGCTTCCTGCATAAGTCTGGATTTGCCGATGCCCTTATCGCCCAGGATCAGCGTATGGCGGCCCTGCTGGAGATTCCGGACAAGCTGGTAGAGTTCATCCGTCCGGCCGAAAAACACCATATCGTGGCGCAAATCCGACTCGTGAACCGCATCAGAGGACATTTCCGGA
>JAWOKN010000151.1:0-3130 GCA_033854175.1 Bacteroidota bacterium
CGGTGGCGGGGTTTGCAAAGGCCCTCAAAGAGTTCGGGACTATGAAACTGAGGGACGTCCTCCGGCCGGCCGTCGACCTGGCCACCCGGGGATTTGTCGTCGACGCACGCCTTGCAGGTAACCTCCAGTCGTATTCAGAGGAACTGAAGGGGTATCCCGCGACCGCCAGGATCTTCTTCCGCGGCGGGAAACCGCTCCGCGAGGGCGACACACTCAGACAACCGGAGCTTGCCAATACCCTGGAACGCATCAGGAAAAGCGGACCCGACGAATTTTATCAGGGGCAAACCGCCCGCCTCATCGTTGCGGAAATGGAGCGCGGTCATGGACTGATCAGCGCAGATGACCTGAAACATTACCAGGCAGCGGAGAGAAAACCTGTCGAAGGAACATACCGCGGATACGACCTCATTGCAATGGCTCCGCCGAGTTCGGGCGGCATTTGCCTCCTGGAATTATTGAATATCATCGAAGGTTATGACATCGCCTCAATGGGGTACCACTCGTCCCGTTCGGTGCATGTCATGGCGGAAGCCATGAAACGCGTTTTTGCAGACAGGAACGAGTTTCTGGGTGACCCGGATTTTGTCGCCAACCCCGTCGAGCGGCTGATCTCAAAAGATTACGCTGCAAGACTCCGGGCCGGAATCGATCCTCTGAAGGCAACCCCCTCGAATCTTATCCGGCATGATTCGACCGGTCATGATGAAGGCCGGAACACGACGAATTATGTCGTCGCGGACCAGTACGGCAACATCGTATCGACCACGTATACACTCAATGATGCGTTCGGCAGCAAGGTCATCGTCACGGGGGCGGGGTTTTTCCTGAACGACGAGATGGACGATTTCAGCGTTAAACCGGGCGTGCCCAACCTCTACGGGCTCATCGGCGGTGATGCGAATGCGATTTTGCCGGGGAAGAGACCCCTGAGTTCGATATCCTCGACAATTGTTTTGAAGGACGGGAAACCGATCATGGCCCTCGGGGCACGCGGCGGTTCGATGATTATTACATCCGTTTTTCAGACACTCGTGAATGTCATCGATTTCGGCATGAATATCCAGGAGGCAGTCGACGCCCCCCGGTTCCATCACCAGTGGCTGCCGGATACGCTCTCGTTCGAAAAATTTTGCCTTCCCGCTGATGTTCTTGATAATCTCAGGCAGAACGGCTACGCTCTCAAGCAATTGGATATGCCGGTCGGCGAGGTGGAGGCACTGATGATTGATCCGATCGGTGGATGGATATACGGAGGTCCGGATCCGCATGAGGGAGGGGTGGCAGCCGGTTACTGAAAACAGGCCGATGGTGAGGATTTGCTTCCGGCGATGAATATTCCAGGCCGGAGAGGCTCTTTCCTGATTCACCGTTTTATAAATTTTTATCCGTACCCGCCTTACACATAATCCCCCCACCAGAGAGCTATTTATTGGCCGGCTGGCGTCATTCGGCAAGACTAAGTTGTTGTGATTACTTGACTTAGGGACCTTCCCCGTACCGTCAATCCGGTTATCAGCTTTTCGCCACTTCCAGCAGAGGGGAACATTTTTCTTAATTTTTATTTTTTACTTGACAAATAATAGCGAAATGCTTATCATCGAAAGGTTTCGATAAATTCAGGATTCTGTTCCTTCTACACCCGATAATATCCATAATTTTTTAATTAATACAAAGATTTTTTATTGAATATTTGTTAAAGCGTTTCGATCGATATTAATGAAACGGCGTCCCACCATTGAGGATGTTGCCAGAAGAAGTTCATTGTCGATTTCGACGGTTTCGCTTGTGCTGAATGACAAGCCAAACGTGAGTGAAGAAACGCGCCGCCGGGTAAAACGGGCGATTAATGAACTCGGCTACCATCCTCACCGGACCGCACGCGGCCTTGCATCCCGCTCCAGCGGAAATATCGGTTTCATTCTCACCGAAAATCACTTCCAGCAGTCAGAACCCTTTTATACGAAAATATTCCTCGGAACAGAGTTTGCCGCGCGCGAACATAATTACTACGTTCTGCTGACAACCGTCAGCAAGGAATTCAGGGAGAAGGAATCGATGCCCCGCTTTCTCCTTGAACGCAACGTCGACGGTGTCATCATCGCCGGGAAGATCGACGAACGCTACATCGACGGCGTCGTCGCGATGGGCTTCCCCGTCGTCCTCGTCGATTTCATTGTCCCCTTGAAGAAAATTTCCTCGGTCCTCATCGATAACCGGCGCGGCGCGGCTGCCGCCGTCGAACATCTCGTCAAGCAATACCATTCGGCTATCGGATTTATCGGGGGAGATCTCTCTCACCCGAGTATACTTGAACGGTACGAAGGATACAGGGATGCTCTCCGCCAGCATAATCTGCCATTTTTAGATTCGTTCGTCGATGTCCGGGAAAATGACACAGGCATCGAAAACGGCTACCGTGCCGCACAACGTTTGTTTTCCTCGGACGCGAAACCGAGGGCCGTCTTCGCCGCGAACGACGCACTCGCGATCGGCTGCATGCGCTACCTCAAGGAGTGCGATGTGAAAATACCCGCCGAGATAGGCCTGGCAGGCTTCGACGATATCGAAGCGGGCTCCCACGTCATCCCCCGGCTGACAACCGTGCGCGTTTTTAAGGAGGAAATGGGCAGAGTTGCTCTTGAACAGGTTCTGGAAGCTATGAAATCAAAAAGCAAGACCGTCGTGACGGTCCATGTCCCCGTCGAGCTCGTTATCAACCAGTCCTCACTCCTGGAAGACGATTGACCGATGAAACGCCGTGGATCAACGATGAGAAAGATGTCTCCGTGGACAGGTTTTCACAGGGTTAAGAATTAATTCACTTGTTTCTATGCTAACATCATAAGGAGCTGCAGTATGAAACACTCGATAATATTATTCTTGGCTGTCTTTTCCCTCTTCTGCGTTACGGGATTGTCCGGACAACCAACGAGTATTAATAAGATTGGGGGATTCGAGGATCCTCTGCCATCTTACTGGACGATGGGGAGCACACCCGGCGGGTCGACACTGACCTGGGCCACGGATTCCTCACGGTCGATGGGGCATTCGTTGAAGATCACAAAAGGTGTCACGAGCGACTCCGCGGCATGGACGTCGGAGAACATGTGTGATCTCTGGTCGCCGA
>JAWOKN010000152.1:0-3343 GCA_033854175.1 Bacteroidota bacterium
CGCAGGTGGAATCCACGCATCCCGACGGAACGCGGTCATCGTTCACACAAAGCGGAGCGACTTATTATTCGATGGCTTCGGAATATACGGATGACGGCGGACACCTGAATGAACAGGGACAGCGGGCGGTGGCACAAGAGCTGCTCATGCTCCTCGCTAAACTCGCACAGAAATGAACAGGACATTCCCTGCTCGATTCGGACGCCGAGAGTTGTTGCTTCTGACTGCAGTGAACGATGAAATCAATGATTAAGTCTTTAAAACGGAAAATTGCTCCCGGAGTGCACGGCCTGTCCTATGCAACAGGGGTATCGAGACTTCAAACGCGCAGAATTGCCGCCGCCCGTGTGTTCATGTATCATGGAGTCGGAGGCCGGTACTGTCCTGCCAATGTTTTTGAATCACAGATGAAATATCTCAAGGATAATTTTACTGTCATATCCTTGCGACAAGCTCTCGAGATGTCTTCTGATCCGAACGGCAGGTTCGGGACTGAAGTGGTCCTGACGTTCGATGACGGCCTTCGAAACAATTATTCGGTCGCCTATCCGATTCTGTCGCGATACGGATTGCCCGCCACGTTTTTTGTCTGCCCCGGACTTATTGAGTCGCAGCAATGGCAGTGGCCTTTCGATATAAAACAGAGATTATTGTCTTGCAATAAGAGTGATTTAGAGATACTTTATAGCACGTTCAGAATGGACGAACGGCCTGTCGAGAACGAAACCAGCAAAGGTGCGGCGGAGAAAATCATTGCCCACATGAAAACAATAAAGACGGACGAGCGGCAGAGGATGGAAAGGTTCATACGGTCAATAACACGGAACTTCAATCCGACTGCTAGGCAGCAGGATCTGTATTCAACCATGAACTGGGAGGAACTGGCTGCGCTGTCGCCTGATCTAATTACCATCGGATCCCACACAGTAAATCACCCCATTTTGACGAATTTACCATTTGAGGAAATGCGCCTTGAAATTCAAGACAGCAGGCGATGGCTGGAGCAACGACTCAATAGGCCTGTTGAATATTTTTGTTATCCAAATGGAGATTATGATGAATCAACGGTAACCGTTGTCGCTGAAAATTATAAGGCAGCAGTTACCACCAGACCCGGATTTTTCAATCAGGGAGACGATGTGTATCAGATCAACAGAATCCCCGCTCCGGACCGGCTGTCCCTATTCGCCTGGCGGATGTTTCGCCCGTAAGGTCGAAAAACGAAACGATCTTTGACTCAATCATGGACAACGCATCGATCGACAAAGTAAAAAGACTGTTCACGAGAAGTGTTCACGATCCAAGGTACTTTATCCGCACGGTGAAAGGACTGCTGCGCGGGACCTGCTATCTTATTTATTTCAACTACGTCAGGCGGAACATCAAAATCAAATTTCCCTTTCTTGCGCACGCGAAGATAAGGATCAGCGGGCCAGGGACGGTCTCGATAGGGAAAAACTGCCTGGTTATGAAGAATACGTTCAAGGGCCTGACGATCGTCACCCTGTCAAAGAGCGCCCAAGTTGTCATTGGGGATCAGTGCAACCTGGGAGGCACGACGATCCGCTGCTCCGGCCGAGTGGAAATCGGCAGTAATACCATGACGGCAATTTCGCTGATCCAGGATTCCTTTCTGGTGCATCAGGACCGGCTGGGTGATGAAACCAGGCAGCGGCTTCCCCAGGCCAAAAACATCACCATCGGCAGGAACACCTGGCTTGCGGAAACCAGTTTCGTCCTGAACGGCAGCACCATCGGCGATGACAGCGTGCTTGCTTCGGGATCGTGGTGCTATGACGCGGCCTACCCCGAGTATTCGCTGCTCCTGGGGAACCCGGCGCGCAGCGCCATACCGATCGACAAGCTGTTGCGTCTGAAGGGTGAGCTATGAGGGATTTCCTTGCACACCTGCGGGGCTGGATGTTCACCGTACGGTGCAGAATCACGGGCAAGAATATCACCATAGGCTCCGGGCTGAAGATCTATAAACGCCTGAAGATTTCCGGGAAGGGGAGCATCACCATAGGAAGAAACTGCATGATCAGCGGTGTACGGGGAGACTCGAGCCAGTATGTGTGCCTCGATACCCTCAGCCCCACGGCCGTTCTCCGCATCGGGGACAACGCTTCCTTGTACGCGGCAAGGCTGGCGGCAAAATTCGAGATCGTCATAGGAGACGATGTGGTTATCGAAGAAGCGGGCGTCACGGATACGGATTTCCATTCGATCGCGAAGGACCGCGAAACACCGACGAACGAAACGAAAGACAAATGCCGCATCGCCGTCGGAAACCGGGTGTGCCTCTGCACCCGGAGCTCCGTCTGGAAGGGGACCGTCATCGGCGATGATGTGATCGTGGCTCCCGGTTCCATCGTCACCATGTCCGTTGCGCCAGGAAACACGGTGGCCGGCAACCCGGCAAAGATCCTGGCACGCAAATGAATATCCCCGGGATTTTTATGACTGGCGACAACCCTGTTGCAAAGAAACACTACACGAATATGACCAACGCTCCCGACAAAAAAGCCCACTGGCGGTACTCAACCGAACAGGTGCTGGACATGTTTACGCGCATCTTTTTGGATAATATGGACAGATATTATCCGGGGCGCGGCGCAGACGGCGCGATTGTCACGGGTCAATCGTGGGGCGGCCAGGAAACCGCGCGGACCTTCCGGTTCGAAATACGATGGCCCGGCAGCACCGACCCGCAGGTCATTTTCGTCAAGCTCTGCCCCGTGTTCCCCGACCTGGATCCCGCGTGGATGGAATATGAAACGCTGCAGATCCTGCATCAGAAAATGCCGCTGCTGCAGAAAAACTGTTTTGTGTCGCGTCCGCTCGATTACTATCCGGATCTGCATGCCTACGCGATGGAGTCCGTCGGAACGAAAAGCTTCAAGCCCTACCTGTTGCGGACCAATTCGAAGCTCCGGAGCGACGATGCAGTATCCGAACTGTTCTCCATCGTGGCCGGTTGCGCAAGATGGCTGAGGACGTTTCACGAAATCACCCGGTCGCAGAAAACCAGACAATTCGGGTATAAGGTTTTCGTCGACGGCCTGAACGAGGATTTTGATTATCAGATGTTACGGAAGTTCCGTTTTCAGAAAAAGACGATACAAGAGCTTGATACCCTTATGGGGCGTCTGGCGTCACTCGACGGGAAACATGACGTGCCGTGCGCCAGATGGCATTGGGATTTTACGCCGGGGCATGTGTATCTCGACAACAACCGGATCAGCGTCATTGATATCCTGGGGATGGACGACACGCCCATATTCGAGGATATCGGACGCTTCCTCGCATCCATGACGGCCATCAACAATTTTCCCTTTTATCC
>JAWOKN010000153.1:0-4108 GCA_033854175.1 Bacteroidota bacterium
GGTTCGATGAGGGTCTAATGGAAACAATGGTGATGGCTTGCTTGAGCGAGACACTCGACCCGAAAGGAGAGAAACAGCCTGGGCTCACATAGCCTATACAGCATTGCGCCATTTTACTACTCGACGAATGCATTTTCGCTGAATAGGCAACCAAAATTGAGGTCCGACCGGAATATGTGCAAGGGGCGCCGGACACTTGCCCGTTCAGTGATCTTTTGACGAAGGATTGACAATTTTCTGACAATAACGGATCCGGCTTTTTGTACCATAAGGTGGAATTATGAATGTGCTGAATCAACGATCGATCAAGGAGACCATTGTTATGAAATTGTACTTCGTCAGATTTTTGATGCTGCTTTTCGTCATCCCTCTCCTATCGGAGCCAGCACCAGCCCAGGACAGTCTCACCCTTGTACTTCTCAGCCCCCGGGTCGGGGCGGTCATCGATGCACAGGAACGCGACTATTTCAACCTTTTCCCCCTGGCCCGGACGTTCGATAGCGCCGTTGTCCTCCGTAATTCCAGGGGGGATTATGGTGTCGTGATCATGAGAACAACTCCAGAGGGCCGTCCGTACGACACGGTGATTGTCTATAATGAACCGGCACTTTGCAACATCGCCTCAAAGATCAATCACCTGGAGGAAATCAAGTGGGGCACCTTCCGCCCCGATGGAAATTTCGCACCCCTGCTTTTTGGGGAGCAGGGCATGATTCCGGCCCGCGCACGCCTCTCTGCCATCCCTCATGAGGACCTGAAAGCTCTTTCACCATCAGCTGTGGAATACCATAGGCCTCCTGTCAAAACGCAGCCTGGATTGAAAACCAGGATCCTGACCGTTTCAGGCGGGGAATTTTCCGGGGAGCTGCTGAGCGTCAGGCAGGCGGAACTCCTTCTCCTGACCCGCACGGATGCCGAGGATGACAGCCTCCCGCACTATGTCAGTCAGATCAAACGAGTACCGGTAAATGATATCGCACACCTCCATGTCGATGGCCAGTCCAGAGTGATCGAGGGAATGGGCGGCGGCTTCGCCCTCGGCGCGGTAATGGGCGGTGGCATCGGTTTTCTCACCGGTGATGATGAGTCCGGTTTTATCCGGTTCACTGCCGGAGAAAAGGCTCTCATAGGCGGGATTGCAGGTGGTGCATTTGGCCTCATTATCGGCACGATCGCCGGCATCTCCTCTTCACGGGGCGGAGCCGATATCGACCATCCGCAACAGACTGATCTTGCGGACCTGAAATCCAAATCACGTTTTCCTTACGGTGAACCGCTCTTTCTGGAGAAGATGAAGGAGCCGGCAGATAATTAGGGAAGGGGATGACTATGACTCGAAAACTCTTTGTTGAACTGTTTATTGTGGCGGTGGCCTTCGTCACCCGCAGTGCAGCGCTTGCACAGGATAGCCTTGGCATCGTCGTGATCAGCCCGCGCGTCGGCCCGGTGATCCATGCCGGGGAACGGGACCACTATCGGCTGTTCTGGGATCTTGGCCGGTTCGATAGCACTGTTGTTCTCAGGAACAGTACCGGTGAGTATTTCCTTTTTGTGATGGGTCTCGAGTCGCGTGGCCGTTCACTCGACACCACGATACGGTGCGACGAATCCGGCTTGTTCAGATATTCTGAAAAGATCGACCACTGGGAGAAAATCTCGGACCATATGTACAATTATGGGGACGAACCTGCACGTCTCACGATCATGAAACCGGAATTTTCACGAATAGACCGGACCATCGCAGATCATACCACCAATGTCGTCGATACTGTGCTGTCCTACCGGCTCGGGGATTATCAGGGGTCAGCCACATCTGTGAAATCGGGTCGGAAAATCGAGGTACTCACCAGATCGGGCGGGAAGAAAACAGGTGAACTCCTGAGCGTCAGACCGGATGAAATCCTCTTGTATCCCGTGCCGGGCGTCCAAGATACCCTTCTCGCGGAACAGACCGGGTGGATTCAACGGGTGCCCGTCACCGACATTTCGGAGGTGGATGCAGCCGGTGAATCCAGATGCCTGGAGGGGCTGGGTATTGGCCTTGCCGTCGGTGTCGTGGGGGGTGTTATCGTAGGATTGGCCAGCGGGGATGATCCGCCGGGATTTCTGAGCATGACAGCCGAGGGAAAAGCCTTTCTCGGCTCTGTCGTGTTCGGTGCGGCTGGCACTCTGGCGGGAGGGATTATTGGTATTGCCGCTTCAACGCCCGATGTGAACATCAGCCATTTCCGTGCGGACGATGTGGCCAGGCTTAAACAGCTGGCACGGTATTCTGTCGTTGAGCCGCAGTGGTTAAAAAATGTCAGGGGGATCAAATGATTCGTGGTATCAAAATTTTACCTTTGGATACGTAAAACAGGAGATGTCATGAAAACATATCAGATGATCACATGCAGGCTGTCAGACATCGCTATTGCAGCATGCCAATTCGTGGAGTCTCCACTCTCCGATGTGCCCGTATCGGAACCGAGCGTCATCCGGGTGCAGGCGGAGGCCGATCGGGATATCCAATCGTCAAGTGCTTCCTCATCATTGCTCAGGGTTACCTTCGACGATAAGCATGATGAGTTTAGACAACTGGAATACCTGAAATCCAAATCGCATTTTCCGTACAGTGAACCGCTCTGTCCGGAGAAGATCGAGGAGCCAGCGGATAATGAGGGAAGGGGATGACAATGAATCGAAAACTCTTTGTTGAACTGTTTGCTGTGGCGATGTTTCTCGTCACCCACGGTGCAGTGCTTGCCCAGGATAACCTCAGCATCGTCGTGATCAGCCCGCGCGTCGGCCCTGTCATCAGTGCCGGTGAACGGGACCACTATCGCCTGTTCTGGGATCTTGGCCGGTTTGACAGCGCCATGGTCCTGAAAAATATGAACGGTGAGTACCTCCTTTTTGTGATGGGTCTCGAGTCGCGTGGCCGTTCAATCGACACCACGATACGGTGCAACGAACCCGGTTTGTTCAGGTGTTCTGAAAAGATCGACCACTGGGAGAAAATCTCGGACCATTTATACAAATACGGGGACGAACCCGCACGTCTCACGATCATGAAACCGGAATTTTCACGGATAGACCGCACCCTTGCAGATCATACCACCAGTGTCGTCGATACCGTTCTGTCGTACCGGCTCGGGGACCCTTATGAGTCAGCCACATCGGTAAAACCTGGACGGAAAATTAAGGTTGTCACCAAATCGACCGGTAACAGAACAGGTGAACTCCTGAGCGTCAGATCGGATGAAATCCTCTTGTATCCCGTGCCGGGCGTCGAAGATTCCCTCCTTGAGGAGCGGACGGGCTATATTCAACGGGTGCCCGTTGCCGACATTTCTGCGGTGGATGCGACCGGTGAATCCAGAATTTTGCAGGGACTGGGTTTTGGCTTTACCATCGGTGCCGTGGGGGGTGGAATCGCAGGTTTGGCCGACGGTGATGATCCGCCGGGATTATTCAGCATGACAGCCGGACAAAAGGCCGCCCTCAGCGGGATCGTGTTTGGTACGTTATGCGGTGTGGTCGGAGGGATTGTCGGCATCGCCGCTTCTACGCCCGGAGTGAGCATCAGCCATTTCCGTGCGGATGATGTGGCCAGGCTTAAAAAGCTGGCACGGTATCCTGTCATTGAGCCGCAGTGGTTAAAAAATGTCAGGGGGATCAAATGATCCCAGGCATCAAAATTTTTACATTTGAACACGTAAAGGAGGATATATCATGAAAACATATCAGATCATCACCTGCATGCTGTCAGGCGTCGCTTTTGCAGCATGCCAATTCGTGGAGTCTCCACTCTCCGATGTGCCCATATCGGAACCGAGCGTCATCCGGGTGCAGGCGGAGGCCGATCGGGATATCCAATCGTCGAATGCTTCCTCGTCATTGCTCAGGGTCACCCTCTATGATAAACATGATGAGTTCATAGAACTGAAGGACGGCCATGTGAGCGTGAACGGCCAGCCGATGAGCTATCATATGCTCGGTCAGTATGAACGGACCGATAACGTGAAACCCGACTTTGATTATACGTTTACCGTCTCTCTCAGCGATGGATCCGAGTATTCGTGCCGCGTCCATACCCCGAAGGACCTCCACCAGCTGAACCTCCCAG
>JAWOKN010000154.1:0-45147 GCA_033854175.1 Bacteroidota bacterium
GCACTCAAGTATCAGCTGACATTCTGGATGATGAGGGGATTCGCGGAACCCTTTGATCCGGACACGGTCTACGTCAGGCTTTCCACGGCCGACAGTTTACCCGGAAGCTTTACGACCCTTCTTTACAAATGTTCGACAGGACCTGACACCTCGACAAATCCCGACATCTACACGACGACCTACAAGCAGTTTACCGTGAACTTTTCCGGGTTTTCAGGACATGCCTGGATTGCATTTGATCACGAGGATATGAATGGCCAGAGTATCAATCTTGACGACATCCAATTGCTCGAAGTTGTCAACAATGACGTCATGGCACACTCCGTGAACGACCCGCTTGCGGGTGATCGGAAAAATATCGGTATCGCGTTTCAGCCAAAGGCCACGTTCAGGAACAACGGGGAGCAGACGCAAACAAGCATCCCCGTCCGTCTGAAAATCTATAATGTCGGCGGTACTGCTGTCTACGATAACGTTCAGACAATTTCTTCGCTCGCCCCGAATGTCTCGGCGCAGGTGACATTTGCTGCTTTTACACCATCAACTCCCGGAAATTATACGGCGCGCGCGATCGCCCAAAATCCCGGTGACGCGCACACGTCGAATGATTCTGTCGAGGTGCAGTTCCGGATACCGGATAATATATCAGGGGTCAAGACGGTTGGTCCGGGGGGTGATTTTACAACCCTTTCGGATGCGGTACACTATCTCAACGATAACAATGTCGCAGGACCGCTGACATTTTCTCTGACCGGTGCGGTTTATAATGAATCTCCGATCGCAATCGAGCCGATTTCATATACATCGACGACTCAACCGGTGCTGATCCAGCCGGCTGGGGGGAATTCACCATTTATCACGATCTCGGCGACGATGGGAGCTCCGTATGGCATCCGTCTGCGGAACTGTTCAAATCTGGCGATTCATGGATCGAATGGTGTTGCATCGACACGGAATTTGACTATTAACCTCGACACGGCAGGTGTGTTTGCCCCGGCAATTCTCCTGACGGATGGTTGCGAGGATATCTCGATTGAAAACTGTGTGCTGAAAGGTTACAGCAAGTCGAATGGCAACGCCAACTCGGTTATTATTCTTGATACGTTAACGTCCGGTCGGAAGGATAGCAATATCGTCTTCGACAACCTCCAGATTTTGCGGGGCTTTAACGGATTTTTCATACGGGGATCGATGGCTACGGCAACGCGAATCACCATTTCAGGTTGTGACATTGGCAATACCGGCACGGATGTCATGACGCAGGCGGGGATTATCGCGTACAATACAGACAAGCTGACGGTTGTCAAAACAGCAATTCATGACGTTGCACAATCGAGTGGTATTGTGGATCTGTACGGGATTTACATCGGAGACGGATCCGCCGATGCGACGGTACAATCAAATATCCTTCATAACATCCACACCACCGTAAACGGAAATTTTGCCACCGGCCTGGCTGATTACAGCGGGACGAGTTCACATTTACTCTGCTATAATAATTTCTTCTATGACATTCTCTCATCGGGGAGCGGAACGGCCCAGAACTATTCGGTCGCGGTTTTGAGCGGTGAGCCGTCAAACTCAGGGGAGCAGTTTTATTACAATTCGATCTATCTTTCCGGATATGACTCGTCCACTTCGTCGGTCTCCAGATCGGATGGTTTCAGTATTGGCGGCGGAGTTTCGGCGTATCGTGTGAAAAACAATATTGTTGTCAACACCATGACGTTCGCAGGGGGCTCGGCGGGGAACAGGGGATATTGTATTTACCTGCCGTCGGCAGCATGGCCCGCCGGTTCCGTTTCGAACCATAACGATTACTATCCGGCGGGATCCCAGGGTGTCGTAGGGTTTCTCAATGGCGCGAACCGGACCACGCTGAGTGATTGGAAGAGCGGCTCGTCTCAGGATGCCAACAGTGTCTCTGCCGACCCTCTCTTTCTGAGCAGTTCGGATCTCCACATACAGAGCGGAGGGACAAGCTCGCCTGTCATCGGGCAGGCGGAAGCTGTCACGGGAATAATGGCGGATATTGATGGTGACGTCAGGAATGGTGTCACACCGGATATCGGTGCCGATGAAATCCCCCATCGCTCATCCCTTGCGTTTACAACCGCAAGCAACTGGAATTTATTGTCAGTTCCTGTCATGCCGGCTGATCCGAGGGTCACCACGATCTTTCCGGCCGGGAGGTCCTCCGCGGCTTTTATCTATGAGGGGAGCTATTGGGTGGTTGACACGGTATATCCCGGCACGGGATTCTGGCTCCGGTTCACTTCGCCCCAGGCTGTTTCACTGGATGGTCCTCTTCGGGAGCTTGATACACTGGATCTTGTCGACGGGTGGAATCTGATCGGCTCATTGAGCAGACCGCTGCCAATCTCGAATGTGACCGGGATCGGTGGTGCAACCATCGGCAGCCCGTTCTTCGGATATGCTGGTGGTTACACTGTTGTCGACACTCTGAAACCCTTCGGCGGGTATTGGGTGAAGATGACACATGGCGGGAAGGTGGTCCTAGCTGCAACAGGTATGACGAACGCACCGGGTAAGCAGACTTCGGCGAAATATTTGCCTCCGGAGGATCTAAATCAGATTCTTGTCACTGATGCAGCCGGACACCGGCAAAACCTGTATTTTGGCATCGAGAATGACCTCGATCCGAGGATGTACGAGCTTCCGCCCCGGTCGCCTGATCCCGAGTTCGAGGCGAGTTTCACCCATCGTGGACTTGTCGGACTTTTTGCCTCGCAGGATAAGGGCATGAGATTGTCGATCGAGGTCGCCTCCCGCGATTATCCGGTTCAGATTCAGTGGACTGTACGGAATAATCCGGCGGAGTCGTATTCGCTCTCAATTGGTGACACGGTGCGTGATATAACCGGAATGAACAGCATGCGGATTGATGATCCGGCAATCAGGGCTGTTCAACTGGTCCTCAACCGCCCCGCAGCGGCGTCATCCTTCAGATTATTCCAGAACTACCCCGATCCTTTTAATCCGACGACGACAATCGGATTTGAACTTCCGGTTCTGTCCAGCGTTACACTCAGAGTATACAATATCTTGGGGCAGATCGTGAGGACGATAGAGGAAAATAAGGTCCTCGGGGGCGGCTCGCATCGCGAAGATTTCAACGCATCAACACTCCCGAGCGGAGTGTATTGGTACAGGCTGGACGCGACACCTGTCCATGGTGAATCAAAAACATTTTCCGAAGTCAGAAAAATGCTTCTGACCAAATAATTCTTCACCCCCTGTTGTCGTGGGGAGTGTTGTGTCGGATGGTCGTGGGAGCGGAGGGCTACGGCTGCTGATTCACGTTATCTGTTCTTGATAGCAGAGGAGAACGACACCGCTTCTGAACGAACGTGTTTTGCTGAGTCGGAGGGAGATGTTAGAGCTGATGCCGTGCAGGAACGGCGTACCGGCGGCGAGGACAACGGGATCGACCATAATCTGATATTCATCGATCAGGTGCCCTTCTGCAAATTGGGTTACGATGGTTCCGCTCCCCAGAAGTGTCATGCCGGCCCCCGGCGTCTGCTTGAGGGTGCGTATTTCCTCGATCATATTGTCCCTCACCACCCGGCTGTTCCTCCACCCAGCTGTTTTCATCGTCCTCGAAAAGACGATTTTATCCGCCTTGTTCATACCTTCCGCCACGATCGGATCGTTCTTGATCGCCGCCGGTGTTGGCCAGTAGCCCGCCATCATATCATACGTCACACGTCCGAACAAGAGGATGTTTCCCGATTTAAGCATATCCGCCGCATACGAATTCTCTTCCGGACCATGCACATGCCAGCTGATGTCTCCGTTTTTTCCCTTATAGAAACCGTTCAGCGTAAGAAAATTGAATGCTGTGAGCTTTCGCATCCTGACCTCCTTTTGATTCTACGATATGCTTATTGGACCGAATAACCACATTATGCGCCCTGGTATGGTTGTGAGCGAAGCAGGCCTTCCGGGTGGGGGCCATTAATCTGAAATAGAGGCGGCTGTCGCAGATCCCACACCAGGAACCGACCGCATGAAGGAGGAAGAGGAACGATCATTCTTTGTGCGTAGCCATGGGTGCTGGCTCTGCTGCATTACTCGAGAAGCTGAGTGCGGCTATATACCATTCGTTTTCCACCTTCTTCCAGACGAGGAGATACTTGCCCATATCGAGCAGATCACCCTTTGGACCTGAGAACACCATCTGATTTATGCCGTACTCGTACGCGAGATCGCCCGATTCGGCTACGGTGATATTGGAGGGTGTGCCGGAAATCCCCCTTAACGTACTATCGCTGAAGAGGCGATGGTAAAGGGCTTCAGTAGCTTCCCGGCCCCGCAGTTGTGGCATGCCCGCCGGTTGAACAATCGCATCCTCTGCCCAGAATGTCATTGCGCGTTGGATGTCCCTGCCGGATTCGGCGCTAGTCAGGCCGTTACTGCGCGCCCGTACGGCCTCGGTTTCCCTGGCGTTGTCGACCCGGATCGTGCAGCCCGTGAGGACCGTCGTCGCAAGTGTCACGATCAGACAGATAAAGTGTTTTCCGGTAGTTTTCATATCCTTCCCTTTAGCTCGTGATCAATTTTCGGTATCCGAAACGGCAACTGCCGCTCAAAGAAAGCATCTCACCAAAATCGTTTCGACGGCGTGGATGATCCAATCGGGATGGATCAGGCTGCCCCCCCCCGGGGGGGAGAATGCTCACAAGGCGAAGCTGTGACACCGGCAGCGATGTATTATGTCTTGCCGAATAAATCTGTGCTGACATACCTGAGGCCGGAGTCGATAAGAAGCGTGACGACCGTCGCCCGGGGCCCGAGACGTTCAGCGACACGCAGTGCTGCAACGACGTTCGCACCCGATGATGTCCCTGCAAACAAGCCTTCTTCCCGTGCCAGACGTCTTGCCATAGCGCCTGCTTCGCCGGTGCTGACGGTCATGATTTCCTTGACGAGCTCCGGCTCCCATAATGGCGGAATGAAACCAATGCCTATGCCTTCAATCCTGTGAGATCCCCCCGGGCGGCCGGAGAGAACGGGAGACTCAGCCGGCTCGACCGCGACGATGTGGATCGCGGGATTGTATTGCCAGAGCACTTTCGTCGCTCCATGGATGGAATGGGCTGAACCGACCGACTGAATGAACGCATTGACTGTCCCCCCCGTCTGATTCCAGATTTCTTCGCCGAGTGAAAAATATCCTGTGACCGCATCGGTATTACTCAGCTGGTCCGACCACCAATGCCCGGGTTGCTGGCTGAGGATACGGGATTTCTCGATCATTCCCCTGATGAGATTCTCGGTGATCATTTTGTTTCCGCTGGGGACGTCGGTGACCTGTGCTCCAAACGCCTTCATGGTGACGCGTTTTTCGTCGCTGAAGGCATCGGAAAATACCGCATGAAAGCGATAATCTTTTGCGGCACAGACAAAAGCAAGAGAGATCCCCGTCGTGCCACCCGTGTATTCGACAACGGTGTCCCCCGGTCTGAGACGCCCATCCGCCTCGGCACGTTCAATGACGGCCCTTGCCATCCGGTCTTTCATGCTTCCGGTCGGATTTGCAAATTCCAGTTTCACCAGAACTCTCGCGGAGCCGGAAGGTACAACATTTCGGAGACGGACCATCGGGGTATTGCCAATCGCCTCAAGAACATTTTGTGCAACCATTGCCTGACCTCCGGTTATGTGAGTGAAGTGTGCGGCGGTACACTATTTGCCGTCCCGCGCCTTCGGACGCTCTCACCTGGAATGGAAACTATACGCATCATACTGGTCGCGTCGTCAAACCGTCGTATTTTCTGGAAGGAAAGGATGTTCCATCCGCTGACACGGCAGAGTCCCTGTCGTAAGCTTTGGATCGCAATTGTCAGGGAGCATTCTTTCTTTTCATGATCTGAGCGTTTCCGGGTGAACGATTACAGTTTCTTTCCCATCAGAATGATATTATCATAGATACCGTCGAGTTTTCTGGAATCCATTCGTTCTCCCTCCACCACAAAGCCTTCCTTCGCATACATCATCATCGCGGTAGTGTTGCTCTTAAAGACTTCAAGTTCGACTTTTTCAAGCCCGTTGGCCTTCTTCGCGTGCGCCAGGGCAAGCCGTAATAATTTTTTCCCGACGCCTTTCCCCCTGAAAGGCGCCAGAACGCCCATGCCAAGGATGCCGACATGGGTCATTCCCTCATAGGCTCTCGGCAATATATCGCACCATCCGACGACGGCCCCTGATTCTATCGCATAGAATTGAGCGAGGTTACGGTGTACGATATTCCTGACGAATGCAACTGCCGATTCCTCGGAAAAGCCCGTTGTTGAAGCGAGATATTTTCTCTCCCGGGCGACAGCATCAACTGCGAGGCCGAAGGATTTCGCGTACTTTACTGATGCCTGTTCATAGTGCAGGCTCATGAACGCCCTCCCTTAGGGGATTTTTGTTGGTTGTGAGCGTTTGGTATTTTCTCTGCCTGAATCTCCACCGGTCTTGTTCGCTCTCAGCTTAAAAATCATGAAGGGGCTGGTTTGTGGTTCAAAAGGAGCCAGGGAATAATCCCCGTAGACCGCAACGACGGCGAAACCTGCATCCCGGGCCAGCGTCTCGAACTGATGCCGGTAGATCAGATAAAATCGCATAGCGAGTGACCGATGATCCACAACGGTTCCGTCCGCGGAGTGCCGATCATATGTCTGGATTCCCGTGGCCAGCTGTGTAGATTGGTCAAATGATAACCTTGAGTGGACGACGAGTTTTTCGCCGACAGCAAGTGGAAATTCACCAATAAGCCTTTCGGATCCGTCCATCGTGGAGATCCGCAGAGCTGGGTTCTGGAGCGTGCAGATGAACCTGCCCCGGGCCGTCAGATGCTCACTGATGCGGGCAAGTGCGGATCTCCGTTTATCCTCGGTGGTGATTTCCGCGAATGAGTGAAAGGGGATAAAAATGAGATCAAAGCGATCCGGCAGACTCAGTTCCGCAATATCCTGGCAGATGAGAGGACAGGTGAGGTGGTGTTCGTCGAGTTTCCTTCGGAAACGGGAGAGCATTTCTGGTGCATAGTCCACGCAGGTCAGGTTAACGCCGGCTTTGAGGAGGGGGATTGAAACGCGGCCGGTCCCGCAGGTCAGCTCGAGAACGTTTCCGCCGACCGATCCGGCTTCCGAAAGCCAGAAGGGGATATCGAAGTCAACCAGGACATAGCTGTCATATATATCCGCGACGCTGTCATAAAGAATTCTCTCATCAGCGGGATTATCCATATTGACCTCATGACCTCCGCGGTGACCTCAGTTATTTCGAATGCGCATGTGCGTGCCAATCTTCCGTTGCTGATCCGTAACCTGCGGCAGCGAGGCGGACAACAGGTCCGGGAATCCTGTCAGCGGATGATCACCCGGCGGAACCGCGCAACGGACCATCGGGATGGAAGGTGGTCAGGGGATCCGCATGACGGTGGAGGAGTTTCCAGATCCCGTCCTCGCGTCGAAAAATACTTGTCACACGCAGATCAAAAGGGCGTATCTCCTGCCTTCCGCTGACTTTCGCCTCCCAATGTTCGATTTCGAGCACAATGGCAATCTCACCGGATTCATACTTCGCGAGTGTTTGGAATCTTTTCATCGAACCATCCCTGAAGCGTGAGGATGCGAAGTCGAGAGCCTCCGATGCCTTATTCCACCCGAGTGACGGCGGGCCGAAAGGATTGGCCAGAGCGACATCGTCCCTATGGGAGTAAATTCTCTTTACCGGCGCGGGATCCCCGCGGGAAAACTCATCAAGTGCGGCATGATATTGGTCGATTACCTGCTGAAGATCCATGGAATGTCTCCTTATACTGAACCTGCCCGAATAATCTCGTTGTGGCCATTGTAGTGAATTTTCTCCTCAGACACAATGCACGGCAGGCTCTCGGCCCATCTGAGAAGATGCTCCTGATTCTCCATCAGTAATCCCCTTTCCGTTCATTCCCGATTTGGTGCCCTGCTGGTCAAGAGGGCGATCAATGAATAGACGACTCCAATAATGATCAGTTGAAAGACAAAGTTTGTAAGAGTATCACTGGCCGAATGGGACCTGCTGTCAATGTCAATGAACGCATACACCGCATAGGCGAGTCCCAGAAGAAGGATGATCCATCCGGGAATCGATGTCGGATGAAAGAACATCCCGCCCCGCTTGAACCAGGGTTTTTTCATGGCGCGGCTTCGTCTGTATGATGTGGTATCAGGAGACTCAATGATATTGAATATAACCAATGTCTTTCAAAGGTCAAATCCTGACGGGGACATCTTCGCGGCAGGATCTCTGTCAACATGCCCGTTACCAGATCCCGGGAATAAGCCTAAAAGGGACGTGACCGCAATATTCATGGTATCGGGGCAGTTGGTCGAGAAGGAGCTTCTCTTCATCCAGGAGTCTCAGAATAATCACCCCGGCGAGCACAAGCGAGACCGGAATTGCCCTCCATGATCCCAGGGCGATCGGGGTAAAAAGAAGAAGCAGGCAAGCGCCCGAATACATCGGGTGTCGGACAACGGCATAGGGTCCGGTAGTGATTACTTTCTGGGTTGTTGTGATCTCGATAACGCCTGAGGAGTAGCTGTTCTCCCTGAAAACAAGGAAAATCAGCATAAACGCAGAGAAAACAACGATATCGGCGCCGACGATGAGCACGACCGGGACCTCGGACCAATGCAAATGCCTGTCCAGCCCGGAAACTACCATGATCAGGATGAAAAGCAAACTTGCAACTGATTGCAGTATCTTTTGATAGAACCTCTGCTCCGCGACGGGGCCGGCTCTGAGCCGCCGCTGAATAAGCATCGGATCACGTCTCAGAAAGTAGATGGTTATGAACAGGACCATTCCGCTGAACACGGAAAGATAGACCCATGCCTCCCAGAAATCCAGCGTCCACGCCGGAAGAAAAATCGAAAGGCACAACAGTGCAACGAGGTTCAGACATCCCGCGAGGGCCTTGATGATCAGCATGTGAAAATTCTTCTTCTTCGCCCGTGAGGAGGTGCGGGTGGGTTCCTCATTGGCTGGTTTTCCTGAGAAGCTCGAGGCGGGTTCGGGCAGCCGGATCGGTCCGGAAGAGTTCCAGAAGATGGCTGCAAGCGTAGTCCGGACAGTATGCGCAGCTGGTCAGCTTCCTATCTCTTGCACATGCCCTGATTGTGCATTTTGCGCAGCCTGAAAATAACCTCCCCGAATCGGAGCAGCACCCGTCACAATCCGAAATCTCCGCGAGGCTCAACTCCATGGCGTACTGCTGCCGGCAGATGCGGGCGATTTCCTCTCTCATCCGCTGTTGACTCAGAGGATCTTGTTCGAGAGTCGCACGATGAATCGGACAGCTCTCGCAGTCCAAACCACAATAGGAAATCATCGTTTCCATGGTCTGCGCTCCACGCGGTCAGTCTGTGCCCTTTCCGTCACGGGGGGTGTAACGTCCGGACGTCGCGAAACCTTTAATAATAGTAACTCCATCCGATCGAACCAAAAAGCGTTTTTGGATGGTACTCCCGCCCGTTTTTGATCACCCATTCCACGCGCCGGATGTCGCTGATCGTTGAGGCGGGATTGCCGTCAACGAGTATCATGTCGGCCGGTTTTCCTTCGCTGATTGTTCCATAGTCGTTCAGCAGGTTGCAATCCTTCGCGGCATTATAGGTGGCGCACTGCAGGGCATTGGCCGGGGGGATTCCCGCCTCGACGTAGAGTTCGAGTTCGTGCTCCAGGGCGAATGCTTCCCCTCCATCGGTTCCCGCGACAATGAGTATTCCGTTGTCGTAAAGTTTTTTCAGCATCTTCATCATCCGGTCAAACGATGCGTCATACTCCCCCTTTTCAGACACCGGGGCAAAGCTGCTCCGTGCCGTGATGGTTTCTCTCTGATCAGCCGGCATCCAGCTGACGATTGGCTTTATGGAGGCGTCGGTATCCCCGGGGAAGACGGTGAACATGCCGGCAAAGACGTTCATGGTCGGGTCCAGGGAAATATGTTTCTCCTGCAGAAGCCGGATGAAGGAATGAACCTCGTCGCTGTTCAGATCCAGTTTCATGGCACGTTCACCCACAGCACTGAAACGTCTCATCGTTCGCGTATCGATTGTGTCGCCCTGAAAGTTCAGCATGACCATGTTCATATGGGTGATTTCATTGTATCCGGCATGGATAGCTTGTTCTGCGGTCATAAAGGCTGGAATATGTCCGCACACGCGCATACCATGACTGCGCGCCCGTGCAGCCAGAGGGGATACCCAGCCCGGATCAATGGAACTGTAGAGCTTGATTTGCGGGTACCCCAGTTTCTCGTACTTGTCGACTGCCTGGAGTCCCTCTTCCAGGCTGTGGACGATTGCCCCTGTCGGTCCCTGGTAAGGCCCTGCCTGGTCGATAAATCCCGAGATATAACTGAGGTCGGGACCGAGGAGCTCGTTGTTTCGGATCGCATCACGGACGGCAAGGAGGCGTGTGCTGTTGCCCATGTCGCGTACATGTGTGACACCGCCGGCGAGATAATTCAATCCCTCCGTTTCCATGTAGTGGCCATGCATATCCCACAATCCGGGCAGAAGTGTTTTATGTGTCCCGTCGATCATTGTACAGCCTTCAGGAATCTGAACCACGGATGATTTTCCGACGGTGACGACTTTTGCGTCGCGGAGGATAACCGTCATGTCGTCAAGCATGGCTGCGTGCTCCGAATCAAAGAGACGGACATGCCGGATTGCCAGCCCTGAGGGGAGGGTGTCCGCCAGTGATTTCATCTGCCTTCTGAAATACGTTTTTGCCTGGATCAGCTGGAGGATATTCAATGAATCGGTGAGAGACTCGTATCCGCTTTTTATCGTGCTGAACCAATCGGATACGGAGGCAAAAAAGTGATGATCGTCGCTGATCCAGACGAAGTTGGGAGGTTCGTTTTCATCGACATAGAATTCGCACAGGAAGAGCCTGAGGGGTTTGCCCCTGAACACCACGCTTTTCTCATGAGGGGGGAGCATCATGATCGTTCCGCCGTTGTGAAGCGGGATTTTTTTATCCGGGTGCAGCAGGAGGTAACGGGTACCGGGCTCGATATCAGTCGGTTCCGCGCTCTGGAACAGCTCTCCCTTATAAATTTTTGATTTTCGCTGATCGTTCACGACCGTGATGACCGAATCCTTGTTTATGGTCAGCGATTCATAGAACGGCTTCTTGAAGTAATCGACTCCCCTGGTCTCGGCCCGGATAATCAACCCCGAATCATTCGTTGTGATCACGGCGGTTATGCTGTCTCCGCGTCCGCGGTCGTTGAATTGATATGCGGAATAAAACTCGTGCGGGCCTCCCGTCCATATTTTCTGGAACCCGGTTTTTTCGTTGTTCTTGACGATTGAATAAAAAAGTGTGTCGCCGGTTTGTCCCCGCAGTGATAACGGTACAGCCGCCCATATGGCAAACACACAGGCAATAACCTTCAGATTTCCGTTCACCCGGGGTGAGCTTGTATTCATGGTTTCTCCAAATGTGTCGTAGTATTCTGTCCGGTTTACCTCATCAAAACAAGTTTCTTCGTTTCTGCAAATTTCCCGGCCCGTAACCGGTAGAAGTACACGCCGTTCGGAAGATTTCCCGCATTCCAGGTTATTGATCTGGTGCCCGGTGTCTGCGTGGCGTCGACCAACGTCATGATTTCACGGCCCAGGGGGTCAAAGATCGTCAGTGTCACATGACTTTCCGTCGGAAGCTGATACCGTATCAAGGTGCTCGGGTTGAACGGATTGGGATAGTTCTGGAATAGGGCTATCTTCGGCGGCAATTCATCAGGTTCCTGGACCGGTGTTGTCGGCTGGGCACTGATGAATGCTGCAAGGGATCCGATTGCCAGTTTCGAGCATTTTGTAAAGTATCCGACATTCAGACGCTGAATCTTGTCCCCGGCTGTATGATAACCGGGGTTGAAATCACCGCTCCAGTATCCCTCGATCAGCCAGATTGCTCCGTACCCGTAGTTCCAAAAGGAGGCATGATCACTGTTCGATCCTCCGGGAATGTAGGTGACTGGTGCAAGGCCCATGCTGTACGTCGTGTTGACGGAATTCAGCATGACAGCAAGGGCGTGTGATCTTGGATACGTATTGGCATGGATCTCAACCTTGCCGTCGTTGTTCGAGTCAAATCCGGTCATATCGACATTGAGTACGCCGATGATCGAATCCTTTCTCTGCGAGCTACGGCGGGCATAGGCGGTACTCCCGATATTGCCGGCTTCTTCCTCATTCCAGAAGGCGTACACGACGGTGACGGGAAGCGCTTGGCGTGAGAGTATTCTCGCCGCCTCCAACACGGTTGCCGCACCGCTTCCGTTATCATCGGCGCCCGGTACCGTGCCGCCGGAGGCGATGTCGTCGAAATGAGCGCACACGATCAGTGTACACCGGGGGGCAGTCGTTCCTTTCTGTAATCCTATCACATTCGCGGATCTCGGACGGGATTCATTGTAGTGCTCGACCTCGACCGGGAGACCATAGGAACGAAGTTTCTCCGCCAGATATGTTTGTGCGAGGAGATTGCCGCCTGACTGTACTGACCTGGTGGTGATGCGCACCAGGCTGTCATCTACCCAGACGGTCGTGTCCCCTGAAAGTTCGCGTACATACCGGACGAGTGAATCGCTCCTGACAAGACTGATAACTTGCTGTACGAACCCATCTCCCTGCCGGGCGGGAAGGGACGCGGCCATGAACGTGATCATCGGAATGATGACCATGCACCGCAGCGTCCATAATTCCCCTTCAGAAGCGGGTCGTTTGATTTTCCACGTTTTCCGGATCAGCCGGATGAAGGACACAACCATGTGTCGACTCCCCGTTGCGAACAGTTAATGGTTATCACGTGCGCGATGCCTGTTTCAGGGCCTTGATGTCGATCTTCTTCATCTGGAGGAAAACGTTCATGATGCGATTTCTTTTTTCGGGATTTTTGTGTTCCAAGAACTTCCCCAGAGATGCGGGAACGATTTGCCATGACACGCCGAACCTGTCCTTCAGCCAGCCGCATTGCTGGGCCGCCGGATCTCCTCCTTCGGAGAGTTTTTCCCAAAAATAGTCTATTTCCTTCTGCGTGTCGCAATTTACGATGAAGGAGACAGCCTCGTTGAATTTAAACTGGGATCCCCCGTTCAGGGCCAGGAATGACTGACCATTCAGTTGAAACGTGGCAGTCATGACCGTGCCTGCAGGCTTTCCGTGAATTTCGTGGCCTGCCTCTCCGTACCTGCTTATATGGATGATTTTCGAATTCTTGAATATCGCGGTGTATAATCGTGCCGCCTCTTCGGCCTGGCTATCAAACCACAGACAGGGTATTATTTTTTTCATATGTTCATCCTCCTGTAAATATGATGGTACGCATAGTATTCCCCGGGGGGCGGGTGGCTATCCATCCGGATACCGCCGGCGCCGGGATTGGTGATCAGGTATTTTGTTGGTTGCCGATGACTCTGCCGGTGAGCTGATGCCAGATCATCAGGCATGATAATATTGACAACCGGAATCATCATCAATAAACTCAGTGCGCGGGGGAAATCCGCCCTTCCGAAAATGTTCCCATCGGAAAGGAGAATAGCGGACAGCCTTTGTACGAGGCGGATGATCGGAAGGATGATGATCTCCGGCAATCCGAAGGACGCCCATGACCGTTCCTTCCCAACGTTTGGGGAATTTCAGGAGTCTGCGCATCATTTTCTTCTGCAGACAAATTCACCCTTGCCGATCGGGACTGTCACACAGTCGAATCTCTCATCATTTTCCGCCTTTTTCATCATCCCCTTGATAAATTCGTAATGGTCGATCGCGTTATCGGCAATCAGAAGCCCGCCACTGACGATTTTTCCCGAGACAGCATCAAAGCATTTTTCATATAAATCTTTCTCACAATCCAAAAAACAGAACGCGATACGATCCAGTTCATCATGCAGATGCAGAAAATCACCCTCACGGAGGTCGATGATGTCTGATATGCCCGCCAGTGCGAATGTTTCTTTTGCCAGTCCGGTTTTTTCGGGTAAAATCTCATACGTAATGAGTTTCTCTGACCTCTCTCGTAAAGCCAACGATATCCACATCGATGAATAGCCGGCGCTCGTTCCGATTTCGATAAAATTTCCTTTCGGACAAGAGGCGGCCAGGAGAGCGATAAATTTTCCCGTTTCGGGGGGGATCTGGCGGAGCCGCTTCAGTTTATCTGTCCCGTCTATCCGGTCCTGCCTGTCCCTCTCCTCAAGATAGGTCATTCTTTTTTGCATTGGCTCCGGAATTTCCCGAAACATTGTCCTTTTCAGTCAATTGTGATGGGTTATTGTCGATATATCCCCGAGTACGGCGATCAATGACGAGGGATAAGCCCGTTCTCAAGACATTCCTTTGACTATGGCGACCGTCGAAGACCTCTTCGTGTCAGGTCGTCGGTTGATCCCTGTGCCCGGCCTAATAGTATAATGTTTTGCTCCTCAAAAACAAGAGCAGGGGGATGCACCCGGGTGCCGGGGTCACCTTCAGGCCCTGTAGCCATTTCCTCATCAAAATTGCGGAAATCCAGCCTGACACAGACGTACTCTCCGTATTCGGTAAAAAGTTTTCGTACCCCTTCGAGCTCATCCGGTTGAACTCCGCGGATTTCCCGCATCGAGAAGCACGCTTGTGGTTGAGGATGAATGATATCGGGTTGATTGATCGTGACAGATCCATTTACGAATGAATGTGGGGGCGTTTTCTACTCTACTTTTTTTAATGTCACCGCACCACCGATCGTGAATCCGCTGACATGTCCAAGGGAGTCACATAGAAATTTGTTCTCCCCGCGGAACTCGTAGATAAAGAAATCGGCGCCTGACGTGAAGTACATTTTATAGAGCGTCTTACCGTCGTTCAGCGTTAATGTGTCCTTCTGTCTGGTAATGTAGACGGGTTCTCCGTTCAAAAGGTATTTCCCGACATAGGATGAGAGAATCGTATCAGGCACTTCGATGACGGTCTTCTTCACCGGGTTGAAGTTTTTCCATGCATACACGCCTGACACGCTGTTGACAACCTCGTCCAAAATTTCCGCATTGTTCGAATTGATCATCACCGCCGCACCATCACCGCCGTCGAGGGTACCATAATAGACGCATTCAAAACCGTCGTTACTACCTGAGTGATGGAAATATTTTATCCCGTCCCTGTTATCGATAAAAACGCCCAGGGCTGATGACGAATCGAGATATGGAGTTACTTCGAGTTTTGTCAGTTCGCGTGAGAGGAGTGTGTGAGATCGGCCTTGATATGCCAGCTGTGTTTCGATCATAAATTTGCACAAATCGGTGGGTGTAGTCCAAAGGCCTGCAGCGGCCTGCTCCGGATAGATATGAAATTTGCCTTTTACCATCGTCCCATCCGAATGATACGCGGTTGCCAATACCTGTTCTTTTTCCGCAGGCGGAGGTTGAGTATAGAAACTGTTTGACATCCCCAGTGGGCCAAGGACATTCTGCAACATATATTCATCATAACGTTGATGTGTGACATCGGTGACGATTAATTGTGAAAGTAAAATTCCACCTCCGGAATATTCAAATTTTAGGCCCGGTTCGAACTGAGACCGCACAGCCGCCGTATTTGACGGTTTTTTCCCGTCGAGGATGTCTGTTATCGAAGGCAGGGAATCGCCTCTGGAATAGCCGGGAAAACCGTGAACCGTTAACCCGGCGGTGTGACTTAAAAGATTCGCAATTGTAATCTTTTTGCTTTTCGACAGTGAATCATAGGGAAATTTCCAGGACTTTAAATATTGATTGATATCGGTATACACATCAACCTTCCCGTCCTGGACCAGCTTCAAGATCCCGGCGGCATTGAGGGATTTGCTGATCGAGGCAGCCTGAAAAAGTGTCCGTGTGGTGACCGGACGATGCTCTGAACTATCAGCCCATCCGTAGCCTTTGGCCCAGTCAATTTTATAATTATGTATTACTGCGATACTCAGACCCTGAACCTTGTAAAACTTCATTCGCTCATGTAACGACCATTTTAGGGGTTTTTGGGTTTGGACCCAGCCTGTCAATTCGTTTTCAACTCTTCTGATCCTGGTGTCTACCACCTCCGGTTGGCAAGTCACCTGGCCGTACATACAGATCAGAGAAAACACGAAGCTCAGAGATCTTGAGCATAAAAGGAGGGCTTTTCCCAAGCGCAGGTAATATGCCGGGTTCATTATCGTATTATGCAAAAGTGTTTGATCATGAAGCGAAGAGATTTACTCCACGCTTTGACGTCCGAGCACTCATCGTACGGTTTTTTGGATTTTTTATCCGTGCTGATGCGACCGCGGTTGGTGCGAAGATGAATGGTAGCCGACATCCGATAAACGTACACAATGGGAGACAAAACTCCAAACAATGACCTCCATTTGGGGATGGCGGGTCTAGCTCACCGGGATTCAACGGAGCGATATACCCTGATCAGGGATTTTCTTTCAATCGGCTGAAGGAATTTCAACGTGGGTGCAATTGATGGTGTTCCCTGCAGTTATGGTAGTTATGGTGTGCGATCTACCAGACAAAGGGAACCAGTTTGTATCGTACACGCCGGGTATATTCTGAGTAATCAGGTAAGCCGGCCAGAAGTACATTCTCTTCGTTCCGGATCCGGTAGAGAATGAGGAATGGAAGAAGAAGGGTGGGAATCAGCGCGTAGTAAGATCCGAGGACCAAGGGACAGGCGGTATACATAATTGTTGCGGCCATATACATGGGGTGGCGGACGATGGAGTAGAGGCCGGTTTCCACAAGCCGGTGGTTTGTCTGTATTTCAATAATTCTCGAAGCGTAATCATTTTGCACCATCGCCACAATGAAGAGTGCATATCCTGAACTCATCACGATGGCGGACACCGCAACGAGCCAGACCGGTACATGGGACCATCCGAAGCGGTAGTCGAAACCCGGAATCGCAAATGTGATCAGGAACCACAGAAGTGACAGCCTGGAATAGACCTTCTGCTCTTTTTCCTTTTCCCGCATTCTCATCCGCTTTTCGAGTAATGGGCGGTTCGTCCGGAAGAGGTAGATGACCGTCAGGGACATTGGGACTACGAGTGTCATCAGGAAAAGCCAGCCGTTCCAATATTGCAGGCTGCCGGCCGTGCAGAAAAGCAAAGCTCCGACCATGATGACCGTCAGTGCAAATCGGATGAACAGAGCACGCAGCAACTGTCGTGTCGGCATCGGTTGAGAAGCTGGTTCACTCATCGTGATTTACGTTTGCCCCCGTAACCAATGTGTGCTTTGCCGTCATGGCATCCTTGAGAACACCACATCGGCACAATCCACACACAATCCCCGGAGTTCGAGTGTATCCTTGTGAATCCAGTGGAGTACCCATTCTGTCCCCTCCGGATATGAAACGTGGCCGATTCTCAGGACATCACCGCTGTCAGGAGTCGTAAGGAACGTCAGTTCGCGGGTAATCGTGAATCGTCCCTGGAAGACTTTATCATTATTTTGCCAGACAATGAGTACGCTGTCCCGCGTGAACTCGAATTGTTTTGTATAACCGGCGTTACCGGGGGTGATGGGGGGTACGGCGCCACTCCGGGTGATTGTTTTCTCCCAGTTCCACGATCCAAAGATGGTTTTCCCTTCCGGGATCACGGATGTTGAAGTTATATTGCAACCCTGAAGGGAAATCAATCCCGCCAGTAAAAGAGATGTCAGAAATCTTTCCATCATGGACCTCGTGATCCGAAAAGCGGGCGCTTATTTCATGAATATCGATCTTCTGGTTTCCTCGTATGTGCCCGCATTGATCCGGTAATAGTAGACACCGGACGCATTTCCCCGGGCATTCCAGTGAACGCGATATGTGCCGGGGAATAATTCTTCGTCAACCAGGGTGGTAAGGCACTGTCCGAGTGAAGTGAAAATTCTTAGTGTAACGTGATTTTTTTCAGGCAATGAAAATTCTATCGTTGTCGCCGGATTAAACGGATTCGGATAGTTGTCCGAGAGGGAATAATGATCCGGTGGCAGCGGATCGCTTACCCGGATACCGGTGAAGATGTTCTCATACTGGAACACACCCAGGCCGCCTAAAAAAACCTTGTCGCGACCGGCCAGGCCTTGCACCGCCAGGGAGAGGATGTGGGGCATGGCTGGGGTCGCATAGGACAACGTGTCCCAGGTTTTTCCGTAGTCAGGAGAATAGAGGAGCGGAACTTTATAGGCTTCACGGCCGTCCCCCGTGGCGTAGATTCTTGTGGTATCATTCGGGCTGAATGCGACGTCGAAGATATACAGCTGCCACTGACCGGGATAAGACCATGTGTTGATGAGCTGGGTCCAGGTGTTCCCACCGTCACTCGTCTTGCAAATCACCCCCTCGCCGACGCCGAACCAGTCATGGCCATTCATTGCAAGGGCATGGAGTGCATTATCACCTGCAAAATAGCCGTTCATATCGGCAAACGTCCAGGTTTTCCCAAAATCTGATGAAGATTCCAGCACGGCGTTGAAAAATCCCCCCTCTCCGCCGACAATAATCTGGGAGTGATTTCCGGGATTCACTTCGATAAAGTGGCCCCAGGAAACGTTGTCCATTGAATCCCAGCTTGCTCCCTGGTCAGATGTTTTTTTCCGTTGGTTGAGCAGATAGAGTGTATCGTAGTTGTCTCCGGGGTGTGCGATTTTGTGGAGGAAGTTGTATCCCGCGCGTCCTACAGATGTATCCAATAATTGGAAGGAGGACCCGGAATTTGTTGATCTGTAGATTTGTGTCATCTCGGTGGAGTCGATTTCCACGACGCAAATGAATGTCTGTCCGTTCGGTACCAGGGTCTGCACGACATGTTTCCCCTGCATCCCGCAGGGTGTCCAGAAGGTGTCGGCACCCGGGAGGTACTTTTTGTAGATACCGTCATAGGTGCTGGCATACAGGGTGTCAGCGTGAAGCGTGAGATCGGTCACCAGTATGCCGCTTAATCCCACGTATGTCCATTGGGCGTGTACCGGTTCAATCAGTGTTATGCAGGCCACGAGTAACGCCACCACAATCCTACCGACGACGGGCATATATTTCATGGAATCTCCATTGAAAATCTGCCAGAGTCATAATCTCTTAATTAACCGAAGTAACAGATCATCGCGTCACTGGTTATTTTCGGATGCCGAGGATGATCTGTTCATGCGAAAGAACGGAGATGAATGAGGAAAGCTGTGATTGTTTTACGTCTGCAAATCCGTATTCCCTTGAGGGATTGTCTCTCAGAATCGAGACCTATTTTTACAATCTCCCCCTTCAGCCCCCCTAGGATGTCATGGTAATGCCCAAATCTATAAAAAGATAAGGAGAAATTTTTGCCTTGTCAATGATGGTCCCGGGAAATGAAGAGTTAAAAATGACATCACAGCCGAAGAGTGTCACCGGCCATGAAGGAGGGTGCGGCAAGTCGAGTAAAATCCTGTGGTTATGCGCGGAGGTGTTCATCCTGCTCACGGTCGATGATGAACAGTGGAGGCCTTTTTCCCGGATGTGCATGGTGGATGTCAGGCACCCACATAGATTCGTTTTGGGAAGAACTTTCCTCGAAAAGGGAAGAAAATGGCAGATTTTACAAGGGCGAAATCCCCGACTCTTGCTTCCCTTCTGATATCGTGCAGTTCACTCTTAGGCTGAATTATTCTGCTGTGCGAGAGCCAACTCCACTGTGCGCTTTTTTTCCGCCCGCGACAGGAATCCAACTGCGATGAGTATGAATACCAGGGAGAGCCAATCCTGTCCCTTCGGGAAATTCCCCCTGAAGAGAAAATAGAGTGCAAGGGTGGCTGTCGTGCCTGCCACGAGGGAGGTGAGCCGGTTTACCAATCCTGCGAAGGTTGCGGTCCTTCCCTTGAACATAAAGATGAACACTGAAAAAAACGCAACCATACCGTACGCCGTTCCTGCCAGGATGGCCCATGACCATGCGGGATTGGGTGCGATGAATGATTTGTGGAATATTTCCAGCTGGCTGGTTGTCGTAATGAACCAGTCTGTAGACTTAAATAAGAGATATCCCGCTATCAACATCACCGAGGATGCCGCAATCTGTTCAATCGCAAAAAATCCCTTGTTGTCGAGTTTTACTCCTTTTGCCCTTGTGTTTTTGTAATAATTCATGATATAGATCCGGATGCTGTAGGCGATGATGTAGCTGCCGAGGATGCTCACTGCGGCGGGGGAATGGATGAAATCAAAATCACCCGGCCGGACCCAGATGATGTTGACCCCAGCAGCGCAAAGTGCGAACACAACGGCGATGTTTTCCTCCCAGTAAACACGCTTTTTCAGGATTCCCTGATATATCTGGAGGGCGTCCACGACACGGCTGATGATGATGACGCTTGCCCGCATAATGACCATTGCGACCATCACCGAGATCGGAAGGAGATACATGAGTGTTGTGGTCGGTATGACGACGGCGGTACAGATGCCCGAGGGGATGATATAAATGATTTCCTGCGGTATCCTGAACTTACCGATATTGATCAGTTTGTTCGAATGTATCCTGTACCATCCCAGGCCGACCGCAACGACCAGGCAGATGAAATTTCCACCGATGGTATTGAACACCAGGTATTCAGTCTCTTTCATTCCCGGAAATCCCAGCTGGGGAGATCCGGTGAAGTATTTTACGGTCACACCGGTAATGACATAAAAAAGAAAATACCCGATGCAGAGTTGAACCAATCTACCTGTACTTCCCTCAGTCGTCTTCCACACTCTTTTCAATGGTCCTTTATGATGTGACGGACAGAAAATTTGACAATTTCGTAACAGTATATGATATCTTCCTTTAAATCGCAAGCGTAATGTCTTATGGAACAAAAAGGAAGGTAATTGCCAACTGGACGAGGGAGGGTAAGGGAAGGGGGCGGATAAACGATCGAAATATGTGAGGTTGATTTCAGATTGAGAATACAATAAAGAAAAAAATCCGAAGATCGGGGATGAAAACGTCTTGGATAGACATTCTTTTTATTTCATTTCTCGATTGCCGCAGCAGAAGGAGGGGGATTCCGATAGAAAAATGCTTGGAATTCTGACACTTTTTTCATATCTTTTCACACAATTTGTGCAAAAAGGTGAAAATTCGACGTCCATACGGGTGTGGATCCTCGTTAGATAGAGCGGGAAGAGAGTGTTGTCCGTTAACCTCGTCGAAAAGACATGTCCGAAATTTGCGCCTCCTTAATATTCGATTGTGGAAAAACGATAAATGAAAGCAGGTATCATTGCGGCAGGCGAAGGAAGCCGGCTGAGAAACGAAGGGATCGGTTTACCAAAGCCGCTGGTGCCTGTGGATGGTACGCCACTGATCGAACGGTTGATCCGGACGTTCATCCGGCATGGAATCACAGAAATCGCCTGCATTGTCAACGAATACTCGCTCGATGTCAAACGGTTTGTCGATGAGTGCCGGTTCCCGGTGAAGATCTCGTTTGTCATCAAAACAACCCCCAGCTCGATGCACAGTCTTTTTGCCCTCGCCCCCTTGCTGCGGAATGAGAGGTTCCTGCTGTCGACCGTCGATGCGATTTTCCGGGAGGAGGAATTTACATCATACCTCAGGTACAGCGAGAAGCGTGACTCTGCCGACGGCGTACTCGCCATCACCAATTTCATCGATGACGAGAACCCGCTTTACGTGGAAATTGACGCTGAGCAAAGGATAAGGAGTTTTTCCAAGACGGAATCCTCCCAATGGATAACCGGCGGATTATATGTTTTTTCGCCGGGGATTTTTGATGAAATGGAAAATGTCCGGCTAAAAAAAATCGCCCGGTTAAGAAATTTCCTCGGTCATCTGGTTGAACACGGGTATGTCATCGAGGGATTCCCATTTTCGAAGATGATCGATATTGACCACGTCAGGGATCTGGACACGGCCCGGAGGTGGATCGCGGAAGTAAACGGAAACGGTCAAAATTCAACACGGTATGAGGGGGGGGATTTTGGCGTCAGGTAATAGGGCAGTCCCTGATCTGTGCGTGGCCGGATAAACGAACCAACGTGACGATGGCGAGAAAAGGCGACATATTGATCGTGAGGAAGTTCAAGACCCTGCTTCTCCAGCTTCAGGAGTACGCGGTTTTTACGTTTGAGAATATCCGCGCGATCGGCGCTACCTGGCGGTACCGTCGTGATACACTCGAGCAGATGTATATCATCGGGGCCCAGGCATTCCTCATCGTCTTTTTGGCCGGCCTGTTTATGGGGATCATTATGTCCATCGAGGCGGGGCATCGCCTCGAGACCTTCGGCGCGAAGCTTCTCGTCGGCCGTACGACTGCACTTGCACTGATCCGCGAGCTCGGGCCTGTGATCACGGGTCTGATGCTTGCGGCGAGAACCGGCGCGAAGAATGCCTCCGAGCTTGGCTCAATGCAGGTCAGTGAGCAGATCGATGCCTTGCGAGCGTTCGGAACGAATCCGATCGAAAAACTGGCCGTTCCCCGTCTCATCGCCTCACTGATCATGTTCCTCCCGCTGACACTTGTAGCCGATCTCGTCGGCCTTGTCGCCGGGATGTTCGTCTCGGATCTGTGGCTCCATGTTGACAAGGCCTTCTACTGGCATTCCGCGGTGTATGATCTGAAGATGAAGGATCTGGTCGTGGGTTTCGCAAAACCGGTGGTATTTTCATTTTTCATATCCACCATAAGCTGTTACTATGGTCTTGGGACGACCGGCGGGACGGTCGGCGTCGGGCGTGCGGCAGTCAATGCCGTGGTCGTTTCTTCGGTAGTCGTCCTTTTTAATGATTTTATTTTCACGAAGGTTATCTGGTCAGTATTATAGCATGATTCAGCTTGAAAATGTCACCGTCGAGTTTGAAGGACGGAAGATCCTGGATGATGTCACCTTTTCCGTCCGGAACGGTGAAACGAAAGTCGTGCTTGGTCCGAGCGGGGCGGGGAAGAGTTCACTCCTCAAGGTCATTCTCGGGTTGTGGAAACCCGACCGCGGAAAGGTTTTCGTGGATGGTACCGAGATAACCCAGCTGAGCGAACGCGACCAGATGCCGATCCGGCGGAGAATGTCGATGGTGTTCCAGGGGAATGCACTGTTCGATTCGCTCACCGTGGCTGAAAATGTGGCATTTTTTCTGGAAGAACATTCCGAGATGGATCAGATTCAGATCGTTGAACGGGTGCAGGAGTGCCTCGAGTTTGTGAATATGCCCGATGCAGGCGAATTGCTCCCCGAGGAAATCAGCGGCGGGATGAAGAAAAGGGTCGCGATCGCAAGGGCAATCGCCTTTCACCCGGAAATCATCCTGTATGATGAGCCAACGACGGGTCTGGATCCGATCAACGCAAAGACCGTCACCGAGCTCATGATGAAACTGAAGGACCAGCGCCACGTCACGTCGATCGTTGTCACGCACATTCTCCGGGACGCGTTTGCGGTGGGTGATTCCCTGGCAGTGGTGAATGAGGGTAAAATTGTTTTTGACGGGACTGCGCCTGAGGTTCTCACCGCCGGGGACCGCTTCGTCCAGGACTTCCTATCCGAAATCAGACAGGAAGCCAGCTTATTACACTTGAATCAATGACTCCAGTCTTACTATGAACGCAGCTCAAATGAGATGGTCGAACCTGAAGGTTGGCATTGTGGTGCTGATCGGTCTGATTGTCTTTGTCTTTATCGTCTCGATCGTCGGCACCGAGCAGAATATCTTCACCAAGACCTATCGTGTGAAATTTTTCGTCACCAACGTCCATGGATTGGTCGATGGTGCGATGGTGACCGTCGGGGGTCTGAAGGTCGGGTACATCAGCACGATGGAGTTCGTGACGCGGGATACCGTGAACGGTGTTGAAGTGACAGCCGACCTCATGACGAAATACAGATCCTCGATAACCACATCCACAGTGGCACAGATCAAGACAATCGGGCTTCTCGGCGACAAGTACATCGACCTGACCATCGGAAGTGAGACGGAAAAGCCGGTGGCGGAAGACGCTTTTATTCCGATTGTTGAGTCGTTTGATATTGAAACAGCGGGCCCGCAGTTTAAATCGGCGCTCGCGGATTTCACCGATCTGATGGCGAGTGCGAAGCGCATCGCCGGTTCCATGGAAAAGGGGGAGGGTTCGATCGGGAGGTTCATCAAAAAACCTGATGTCGCCAACGAGACGGAGAAATTCCTGAGATCGCTCAACGGCCTGATGGCGGCTGTTGAGGGACAGCGCGGTGTCCTGGGTAAAGCAGTGTATGATCCGAATTTTTCGAAGAATATTTCGGATATCTCCACAAATCTGAAGGCGGTCACCGACCACATCCGCGAGGGGAAGGGGACCATGGGGAAACTCATTATGGACGACCGGTTGTACACGGATCTCTCCTCGTTCACCGCGCGTGCGGATTCGCTGATGGCAAAGGCCTCGGCCGATACAAGCAGCGTCTCCCAGCTCGTGGGGAACGGGAATTTTTACCGGGAATTTCTCGGCCTGATCAAAGATCTCAACATCCTGATCGTCGATCTGAAGGAGCACCCCGATCGCTATGTGAAATTTTCGGTGTTCTGATCCCTCGGTGAAATTCTCCCGCAGCAAAATACTTTTTTTTGTTTTCGGTCTGTCGGCGTTTGTCTACCTGGTCCTGCGGTTCGGACTCGACCAGATCGCGTCGAATATCACCCGGGCGGGGTGGAGTCTCCTCTACATCGTCGGTGTCTGGTTTATCATCTATCTCATGAATACACTCGCCTGGAAGCTCGTCCTCGGCGAGTCGGGCAGGAAAATATCGTTTGTCCAGCTTTTCCTGGTCACCGTATCCGGTTTTGTCATCAATTATGTGACGCCGGTGGTGGCACTTGGCGGGGAACCGTACAAGGTGAGTGCTCTCACCCGGACATTCGGGACGCAGAAGTCGCTCTCGGCGGTCGTCCTCTACCGCATGGTTCACCTCCTGGGCCACATGTTCCTGCTTCTGGCCGGTGTTGTGGTAGCCCTGGCATTTTTGTCGTTACCGGCTGCATTTAATGGCGGGCTTGTTGTCGCGGCAGCCGTCATTGCGGCTGTCGTCACGATCACCATGATGGGACAGCGGGACGGCATCTTCGGACGCTTGCACAGGCTCCTCAGGATGCTTCCGTTTCTCCGGAACGCGGTTGATCGCCTCGACCGTTATCGCGACGAGGTGGCATCGATGGACGCCGTGCTGACCGACACCTATCATCATCAGCGGCGGAAATTCTATACCGCGGTCAGTCTGGAGTTCCTGAGCCGGATCTGCATGGGGATTGAGGTGTATCTGATCCTCTACGGCATCGGAATCCCGGTAAGCCTGGTCATGGCGCTGTTTCTCTATGTCGTCTACTCGATCATCATCAACGTGCTCTTTTTTATACCTCTGAACCTTGGTGCGCGTGAAGGCGGTCTTGCGCTTGGGCTGGAAAGCCTTGCCCTGCCTCCCCTCCTCGGCGTTTATCTTGGTGTGGTGATGCGGATCCGTGAGTTTGTCTGGATTATGCTCGGACTTCTGTTCATTGTTTTCACGACGGAAAAAGAGCGTCCCCCGTCCCCGAACACCCCGTAGATGGTTGTTATGTTTCTTTTGAATGTCGACCTGAGTTTATGACTATACTTCCGCATCTTCTCCTCACAACTGTGGGTGCACAGGCGCTCGGTCTTGAGGGGAAGGATCTCGTGCTTGCCTATACCTTCGGGTATGGCATCGATCTTGTGGATCATCCGATCAAACTCCCTTTGTATCTGAGGAAGAATGGGAAGAAGAACGAAAAAAATTATCACTGGCGCACGCCGCTGCAGGAACCGGTTGCCCTGCTCTGGATCATCCCCCTGTCGGTGTATCTGGGGACAATCGTACCGGCACTGTTTTTTGTGTCGCATTTCGCGCTCGATTATCTGGTGAGTTACGAGAAAAGGCCGTTCTACCCCTTCAGCACGTTTTCCACTGAAGGTTTCCTGACCGGATATTCCGATTCTGCCAAGGAAATATGGACATCGGTTCTCTGTGCGGCGGCGAGCATCATGCTCTATCTGATGCGCGGAAGGTTTTTTTAAGAAATCCCCCAGGAGAAGATCAACGTGGCGGCTCGATCCGACGGAATATTGAATCTGCCCATACGTTTCGTTCACGAAACGCTCGGGATGACTCCGAACCAGTTGTCCGTGGCCGGACTTGTGGTGGGGATCGCGGCCGCGCTGACCGTCGCCGCAGGTCAGGTCCTTCCCGGTCTGATTCTCCTTGCGCTGTCGCAGATCATCGACGGACTCGACGGGGGTGTCGCGCGGAAATACAACCTCGGGTCGGAACTCGGCCGTAAACTCGAGGTGGTTTTTGACAGGTTCAACGAGGCTGCGATTTTCTTCGCACTTGCATCGATCGGCGAAACAACCTATCTTCTGGCCGCGCTCGCGATGGTTGCGGTCATCCTCGTGACCGTGATTGAACCCCTTTCGGGGTTCGATCCGGGATTTAAGCGTTTCATGATCTATTTCGGATACCTGGCAGTTGTGCTGTTTCACGTCCGGGGTTTCCAGATCGCGTTGAACGTCGTTTTCTTCGCAAACCTCGCCGCGTTCGCCGCGGGGACGGTCCTTGTCGATTACCGGTTTCAGCGAGAGATCGACACACAGGCGATTGTGCGGCGGGAACGGGAAATTCAGCTCGGTATCCCCCAGCCACCGGACGATCCACCATCATTTTTATCACGGCTATTTTCATGAACATACGCTTTGCCGGTATACAGCGGAAAACGGAATTTTCACCCAACCATGTGGTGAATGATCTCCTGATCATCAATCAGACCGCCGATGCCCTTCGCAGCTTAGGCGCGGAGGTTGTGATGTACGATGAAGGTGTCATCACGCCCGACAGTGTCAGGGAGCATTTTATTTTTTCCATGGCACAGGGTCCCCTCGGTTCGGCAACCCTGCTGAAGATCGAGAAGCGCGGTGCGCATATCATCAATTCACCCGTCGCGGTCATGAATTGTTACAGGATCAACATGGTCAAACTCCTCCCATCGGCAGGGATCCCCTTTCCGAGGAGCGTCATCGTCGCCACCGATTCTGATGCGAGCGCACGGGAGGCGGGATTTACCTCCCCGAAGATCTGGATCAAACGGGGGGATGTTCATGCGGTACATAAGGAGGATGTCACCCTTGCCAATACTGACGACGAGGAGCTGACCCTTTTGAAGGAATTCCATGCGCGTGACATCCGGGAAGCGATTCTGCAGGAGCATCTTGACGGTGACACGGTGAAATTCTACGCCGTGCGGGAATCCGAGCTGTTCCACTGGTATTATCTCAACGGTGTCTATCACACAAAATTTGATGAACGGAAACTCCGCGACCTCGCCTCCGCATCCGCGGAAGCTCTGAAACTCTATGTCTACGGAGGTGATGCGATCATCGGTAAGGATGGGAGCATCACGATTATCGACATCAACGACTGGCCCAGTTTTGCGCCCGTACGCGACAAGGCCAGCCGGTATATCGCACAACTCATCTATAGAAAGGCTCAAGAACATGGTTAGGAAGGTTTCAAGGAAAAAGAAGGCGTCGGTGGTTACCGCTGTACCAGGACCGAAATCGAAGAAGATCTTTGACGAAGAACAGAAGTATATCTCCCCGGGCATTCAGACCATAGCGACACTTTCCCAGATCGTTCTGGACCGGGGTGAAGGATGCACGGTTCAGGACGTGGACGGAAACAGGTATATCGATTTCTTCGCGGGGGTCGCAGTTGCAAGTCTCGGATACAATCATCCCAAATACGTCAAGGCAATGCAGGAACAGGTGTCGAAGATCCATGTGGGGAGTTTTTCCACCGAAGTCCGTGCGAACCTCTCAAAATATCTCGCCAAGCACGCCGTCGGGGATCTGCACCGGACGCAGTACTACAGCGGCGGAGCCGAAGCCGTGGAGGCTGCACTCCGCCTGGCAAGATCGTATACAAAGAAAACCGAGGTCATCGGTTTTTGGGGCGGATTTCATGGAAAAACGCTCGGAGTCCTCGGCCTGATAGGTGACAACTTCAAACACCAGCTCGGGCCCCTTCCCTTCGGCATCTACAATACCCCCTATGCAAATTGCCGCCGCTGTCCGCTTCATCTGACCTATCCGGAATGCGAATGGGCCTGTGTGGACTTCATCAGGCATAAGATTAAAGCCGAAACAACGAACAACATCGCGGCGATCATCGTCGAACCGATTCAGGGTACCAACGGCAACGTCGTCCCTCCCGAAGGATTTTTACGGGAGCTCCACGGGATAACAAAGGAAATCGGCGCGGTGCTGATTGTTGATGAAATGATCACAGGATTCGGGCGCACCGGAAAACTGTTCGGCTGTCAGCATGACAAGGTTGTCCCCGACATCATTACGATCGGGAAAAGTTTCGGCGGGGGATATCCGATGACCGGGTTGATGTCCCGCGAGGAAATCATCCAGTCGAAACCGTTTGCGAACCCGAGCGGAAGTTCCTCGAGCTATGGCGGTAACCCGCTTGCCGCCGCTGCCGCCTATGTGACCGTCAGGACGATCATTGAGGATGGTCTTGTTGAAAACTCCGCCAAAGTCGGGGCGTTCATGCTCAAGAAATTCATGAAGCTCAAGGAGAAATATCCCTTCATCGGCGATGTGCGCGGGAAAGGGTTGCTGATCGGCATCGAACTGGTCAGGAACAGAAAGACCATGGAAAAGCTCGATAAGGAGACGTGCAAACTGATTTTCAGGGAATGTCTCAAACGGGGATTGATCATCATGGGCTATAATCCCGACATCCGCATCAATCCTCCCCTCATCATCGACGAGGCAACAGCCGAGGAGGGGATCAGCATCATGGACGAAGTCTTCGCACATGTCGCAGATCGCGTCAACATATAAAGCCCGCGACGTCGAAGAGACGATCGACATCTATTTTTATCGTCCCCTCGGCTATATCACGGCAAAAGCCTGTAAAGCGCTCGGTATATCCCCCAATGCCGTCACGATCATCAGTATTGTCATCGGCGTGATCGGAGGGCATTTCCTCTATTACCGGGATCTATCGATGAACACGTACGGGTTCATTCTCTGGGTCATCGCGGATATGCTCGACAGCGCCGACGGTCAGCTGGCGCGAATGACGGACCACCGGTCGAAAATCGGGCGTATTCTTGATGGCCTGGGCGGGAACATCATTTTCGTGAGCATCTATCTTCACCTCTGCGCGAGAATGGCCGTAACCTACCCGTCGGTGCCATGGCCGCTGTTCTTTCTCTATGTGCTTGCAGGCGGCATCAGCCATTCGTTGCAGAGTTCTCTTGCGGACTATTACCGGAATGCCTATCTGAAAATCGTCGTCAATCCGAGGAAATCCGAGCTGGAGGGTGTTGAAGAGATCCGGGCGGAATACGCAGGGATCCGTTTCAGGACGAACCCGGTGAGGAAGATCATGATCCGGATTTACCTGAACTACACCATCCAGCAGGAGGCGTTATCGAAAAATTTCCAGCGGCTGCGGAGATCCATCGACCGGGTCTATGGTGTGAATATTCCGGAGTGGGTCTCGGCTGAGTACAGGCGTGAAAATAAACCGCTGATGAAATACTACGCCATTCTGACAACAAACATCCGGATGATTATCATGGCATTCTGTGTGCTTGTTGATCTGGTGCCGCTCTATTTTGGTGTCGAAATTCTTCTGATCAACCTGATTATGGTGCTGGTGACATCGCGTCAGGAGAAGCTCAGCGCCGGGATGATTGCGATGATGGAAAAGCGGGGTGATATCTGATGTTGCGCGGAGCTATCATCGGTCTGGGGAATATCGCGCTTCGCGGCCATGTGCCCGCCCTCACTACCGAAGCGATGAGGGCAAAACTAACGATCAGCGCGGTCGTGGACGTCACCGCTCACAACCGCGATCAGGCTGCAAACATCCTCCCGGGTGCGGGTGTTTACACCACTCTTGATGAACTCATCCGTACGGATAAGCCGGATTTTGTGGATATCTGCTCGCCCCCCCACACCCACGCCGAATACATCCGCGCGTGCGCGGAGAACAACATTCACATTCTGTGCGAGAAACCCCTTGTCGAGAGTTTTCAGACCGTGGAACAGACTGTCCGGGTCCTGCGCAACTCGGATGTCGCATTTGTCCCATGCCACCAGTACAAATACTCTCCGCTCTGGAGAACGATCCGGGACATCATCGCCGCGGGAAAACTCGGGACCGTGACGCTGGCGCAGTTCAACGTCTACCGGCTCCAGGCCGATACGGGAACAGCGGGCTGGAATCCCTCCTGGCGCACGAGCAAACAGATCAGCGGGGGCGGAATTTTGGTCGATACCGGTGCGCACTATTTTTACCTCGCGCAATATTTCTTCGGCCTCCCGGAAAGGGTCTCGGCGGTGCTCCGGACACTGAAACACAGGGAGTATGGTGTCGAAGATACCGCCCTTGTCACGCTCGAATATCCCTCGACGCTGATGCAGATTAACCTGACATGGGCGGCGAACCAGCGGGCCAACAGCGTCTATATTGCCGGTACCGGGGGAAGTCTCTCGTATGACGGGACGCGATTGGTCCTGGCAGGCTCCGGGGGTGGTGAACAAGAGATCCCGATGCCGAATGTCTCCGATAAAAACCAGTATATCACCTGGTATGAGGCCCTGGCGGGAGAGTTTGTCCGCCGTATCGAAACCGGACAGTTTTCGAATGATCTTGTTGATGAGGCTTATCATGTCATGAAGATGCTTGACCTGAGCAGCAGATCGTCGGAAACGGGCGAAATCCTGGAATATGCATGAAGGCGATTTTATTCGATTTTGGCGGGACGATTGATACCGACGGCGTCCACTGGAGTGAAAAATTCTGGGAATATTATCAGCGCTACCGGATCCCCGTTGCCAAGGAGAGGTTTGAACAAGCCTTTGTAACGTCAGAGACTGAGCTGGGGGAAGACGAATCACTCCGGCAGGCGACCTTCTATGCGACGCTGGTGAAACAGTTCAACCTGCAGTTTGCGATTCTCGGAGTCCGGCTGGACCCTGGGGATGTTCTGAAAATCGTCAACTCGTGTTATGCTGATGTGGGGAAGACGATCGCCGGAGCCAGGAAAATGCTCCAGGAGTTGACCGGCCGGTACCGTATGGGTGTGGTTTCAAATTTCTACGGGAATCTCGATATCGTGTGCAAGGAATTCGGTCTTGACGGTCTATTCGAGGCGAGGGTCGATTCGGTCGTCGTCGGGGTAAAAAAACCCGATCCACGGATATTCCGGATCGCGCTCGAACGTCTTGCCGAAGAGGCAAAAAACACCTATGTTGTGGGGGACTCGTACGACCGTGATATCGTGCCGGCGCGGCAGATTGGTTGCACGACCATCTGGCTCCAGGGGAGAAGCTGGACGACGCCTGTCTCGACGGAGGCAGCGGATTTTACAATACAGAAGTTGAATGATATTATGACGATCATCCCCCGGGGCTGATACAGACCATATCCCGGGGATACACGAAAGGGAACAATCATGAAAAAATCGAACGTAATTCAAAAACCGAAGGGTAAGCTCGGTGTGCTCATCGTAGGCCTCAACGGAGCGGTCTCCACGACGTTTCTTGCCGGCGTCATGGCTGTCAGGAAGGGATTAGCGATGCCGATTGGCTCGCTGACGCAGATGGGAACGATCCGGCTGGGAAGACGCACCGATAAAAAATCCCCCCTGGTCAAGAACTTCCTCCCACTTGCCAAACTCGACGATCTCGTCTTCGGCGGATGGGATATCCGCAATGAAAATTGTTATCAGTCGGCAGTCCATGCCGGTGTCCTGGACCTGGAACACCTTGATGCCGTCCGCGACGAGCTTGAAGATCTGAAGCCAATGAAAGCGGTTTTTGATCAGTTCTACGTCAAGCGTCTGAAGGGGACTCATGTCAAGAAGGGGAAAACGAAATTCGAACTGATGGAACAGCTGCGGGAGGACATCCGCTCGTTCAAAACGAGCAACAACCTCGACCGGTGTATCATGGTCTGGTGCGGAAGCACGGAAATCTTCATCAAGTCCGGCGGGGTTCATAAAAATCTGAAAAATTTTGAAAAGGCGATGAAGCAGAACCATGTCGATATCGCCCCGAGCATGCTCTATGCCTACGCGGCCCTCCAGGAGGGGGTTCCGTTTGCGAACGGTGCTCCGAACCTGACCGTCGACGCACCGGCGCTTGTTGAGCTCTCGAAAAAGAACGGTCTCCCGATCTGCGGGAAGGATTTCAAAACCGGACAGACGCTGGTGAAAACCGTTATCGCACCGATGCTCAAGGCACGCATGATCGGGCTCAACGGCTGGTTCTCGAGCAACATCCTCGGGAACCGCGACGGGGAGGTTCTCGATGATCCGGAATCCTTCAAAACAAAGGAAGAGAGCAAGCTCTCCGTCCTCGAGGGGATTTTGCAACCGGAGCTGTATCCGACTCTGTATAAGGAATATTACCATAAAGTCCGCATCAATTACTATCCACCACGCGGTGACAACAAGGAGAGCTGGGACAACATCGACATTTTCGGCTGGCTGAGATATCCGATGCAGGTAAAAATCAACTTTTTGTGCCGGGATTCCATACTTGCGGCACCCATCGTCCTTGATCTTGTCCTGTTCATCGATCTTGCTCACCGGGCGGGCCTGAGGGGGATTCAGGAATGGCTCTCGTTTTATTTCAAGAGTCCGATGGTCGCAGCCGGATTGTACCCGGAACATGATTTGTTCATCCAGCTGATGAAATTGAAGAATACGCTGCGCCATCTGAAGGGGGAAGAGCTCATCACCCACCTCAGGCTGGAATACTACGATTGATCCCGAATGCCCGGTTTAGACCATCTGAACCGGGCATTTTTCTGCTCCAGAAGGAGGTCCCCTAACCGCATCTGGTCCCTGGGCATTGCACGATGCCCAGGTTCCGCCGCACGAACTGTCCACCGGAATGTTGTTGGATTCACACCGCAAAAGAGATATATTTACTGAATACTATAACAGGGAACATTACACATGGGCCTGAGTGTTTGGAAGAAAGTCCGGCAGGAGTTTGAAATCAAGAATCCATGGTGGACCTACCGGAAAGACACCGTCCTGCTTCCCTCGGGGAAACAAGGGGAGTATCACTTTGTCCACGTCAAGGGGTCAAGCATGATACTTCCCGTCACATCGGAGGGGAAAATCATTCTTGTCAATCAATACAGGTATCTCGCCGACCGCGAATCGATCGAGTTCCCCTGCGGGAGCGTGAAGGAAACATCCTCCTATGAGGAGACCGCCCGTGATGAACTGGCCGAGGAAACGGGATATGAGGCGGACAGTATCGTTGAGGTTGCGGGGTTTAACCCCTATAACGGCGTGACGGATGAAATGTGCAGGGTGTATATCGCGCGTGACCTTCATCCGGTCGACAGCCACCGGGACGAGACCGAAGAATTCGAAATTCTGACGATGACGCCTCCAGAGGTCGATTCGGTCATCCGGGACGGGAAAATGTGGGATGGCATGTCTCTTTCGGCCTGGGCATTGGCGCGGCATCTGTTGTTACAGGCATGAGGACGGTCATCTCCATACTCGTTTTTCTCGTCTTCACGCCCCACGGCCAGGCGCAAAGGGTGAAGGTCGGGGCGGAAGTTCTTATTGAAAGGTATCTCGATTCGCTGAAGGGGAAAAATGTTGCCGTCGTCTGCAATCAGGCATCGGTACTGCCGAACGGCGTCCATATTGTCGATACGCTCCTGAAACTCGGTGTAAGGATCAAAGCTCTGTTCGCCCCGGAGCACGGTATCCGTGGCACGGCCGGTGCAGGGATTGCGATTGGAAGCGGGGTGGATGAAAAAACCGGCGTGCCGGTCTACTCCCTCTACGGAAAAACCCAGAAGCCCACACCCGAGATGATGCATGACATCGATATCGTGCTCTTCGACCTTCAGGATGTCGGGGCGCGTTTTTTTACCTATGCCAGTACGATGTCCGGTTGTATGGAAACCGTACGGGATCTGGGGAGACAGATGATCGTGCTTGACCGCCCCAACCCCATCAACGGGGTTGATATCGAAGGACCGGTTCTGGATATGGAGTTAATTTCGTTCGTGGGTCTTTTCCCGATACCTGTCCGTCACGGGATGACACTTGGAGAGCTGGCCAAAATGATCGTGGGGGGCGGCTGGTTGAATTACAACTCACAGGTCAATCTCTGGGTCATCCCGATGAGTGGATGGAAGCGGTCGATGTGGTACGATGATACAAAACTTCCCTGGATACCTCCTTCCCCGAACATGAAAACTCTGGCGACTGCGACTGTGTACCCCGGGACGTGCCTTTTTGAAGCGACAAATATCTCCGAGGGGAGGGGTACCGAGAAGCCGTTCGAATGGATCGGGGCGCCCCGGATTGATCCGAAGCGTCTTGCCGATAAACTAAACCATTTCGGACTGCCGGGTGTGAGATTCGATCCGATCTATTTTACACCCGCAGCGGATTCCATCGCAGCTCCGGATCCAAGGTACAAGAAGAGGCGCTGCGGCGGTGTATTCGTCCGCGTAACAGAGAGAAATGCCTTCAGACCCGTCCTGACCGGTATCTTGATGCTCAGTGTGTTCAGGGGCGATCCGAAGTTTGAGCTTCGTCAGGGATATCTCGATCGCTTGATCGGGGATACTTCCATCGGGAACAAGCTTCTCAAACACCAGGTGGGGATGAATATTCTCAACGGCTTCAAGCATCAGATTGAGGACTTCAGGAAGATGCGAAAACCCTATCTCCTGTACAATTGATGCGTCCTGACATTGTTCCCAAACGGGTACGTCGTGTCTGTGCATGGGGAGACGCGGCCGGTAAGATTTTTTTTGATGCGATCCCCAGGAAGGATTGCAGATGAAAACATGGCCAGGAATTGAATCGGGATGACAGGTCGAATGAATGCCGACAAAATTATCTGTGAATACCCGTCATGGCTGCCGTCGGAAAATTCGGATGCCGGGTGATTTTCGTGACCGGGTATTTTTGACATTTTCTCAAAATTTCTTTATATTTTTGCGCATTTTAGATATCTGAGTCGTCGATGCCCCCTCAAAATGCCGCAGAACAAAGGAAAAACCGGCGTTACACCGTCGTGCTGGTTCCTGAGGGTGAGACGCGTCGGCCTTTAACCGTTTCCTTTTCTGTGCTGGGTTTGGCAGGTGTTGTCGGTGGATCAATCCTTGTGGTAATGAGTATCATCATTGCCGCAATACTGTATACCCCTCTTGGTTCCCGGCTCCCGATTCACAACGCCGAGCTGGAGCAGCGCTACGGACAACAGTTAACAGGAATACAGGAGCAGTTGCGCTCCCTTGTGCACGAAATGACGATCCTGCGGGCTTACAACATGAAGTTGCGTCACGCCCTCGGCGAGAACATGAGTCCGCAGGAAAGCACGCTGACGCAGTCCGTGCTTACAGATTCAGTGCGGCGGGCGATTGAAGCTGAAATGACGGCACCGGAAGCGGAGAATGCCCCTGCAAAAGGAACGACGCAGGCAGCTGCGGCATCATCCGGAGGAAAATTTGCCCTGTCGGATGAATCGCGCTATGAAGCGGCACGAACGCAGCCTGTCGAATTTCCGCTTCTTCAGCCGGTGGATGGTTACGTAACTCAGGGTTATGAGACCGACGACTTTCATTACGGCATTGATTTCGCCGGCAAGCAGGGAACGCCCGTCATGGCAGCAGCTGACGGTAATGTTGTCTTTGCCGGCTGGACGTATGACTACGGCTATATGGTGATCATCAGTCATGAGGCAGGTCTCATGACAATTTACAAGCATAATAAAGCGCTCCTCAAGTATACCGGGGCAAGTGTGAAACGCGGGGACGTTATCGCCCTTCTGGGAAACACGGGAATAACGAGTTCGGGTCCACACCTCCATTTTGAAGTCTGGAAAGACGGGGTCGCACAAAATCCGGGTAATTATTTACTCAACATTCAATGAGGTGTCGTCATGGCGTCGAAGGAAATCGCGGGGGGAAATGAATTAAATCTTGTCGCTACCGGAACAGTCTTTGAGGGAAAGATCCGAACTCCCGGCAGCATCCGCATCGATGGACGCGTCGCGGGTGATGTGATGGCGACGCAAAACGTTTCGGTCGGGGCGACCGGCGACGTCAACGGAAACGTCTCCGCGAAGAACGTCACGATCGGCGGGAAAATCACCGGCAGTATAGTTGCCACGGAGAAGTTGATTTTTGAAGCTAGCGCAATTGTCCACGGGGAAATCCGCGCGGCGAAGCTTGTGGTGAACGAAGGGGCAATGTACGACGGTCAATGCGTCATGTCCGACGCAAAACCGGCTCCTGCCATTATTGAACCTCAACAGGAAGCCAAGAAGCCCCCGGCACGATGACCGTATGGTCAGCGGCAGGGACAAAGTTCCTCCTGTACTGGGATTTACGCGGGGGATCCGTAGTGTGGGCCCGTTGCTGACGGCGGGAATTCAGATGGCTGTAGCTGCGGGAGTGGTAGGATTTATCGGGTATAAGCTGGATCATCTCTGGAATACAACCCCATGGCTGATGGTGGCGGGAATTTTTTCGGGTACGGCGGCGGGAATGTATTTCTTTATCAAGACCGTGAATGAAGTCAGTCGAAACGAGAAGGGAAATAAGCGGGACACATAAGAGGCATGTCATTTCCGAAACAGATTTTTATCGCACTGGCATGCATTGCATGCCTCAGTGCGTACCCCCTTCTCAGGTACGGATCGGGTGATATCATTCTCGCCTCGGCTCTCGGAGCGCTGCTGATGACCGTCAACGTGCTGATCGGTTATGCCGCGGTTCAGCGTGCGATCGGTAAGTCGGCGACGACCTTCGTGAAAGTTGTGTTCGGCGGAATGGGGCTGAGGCTCTTTGTCCTCACGGCGTTGCTCATCCTCCTGGTAAAATTTTTCGGTATCGACGCCATTGCGCTGGTGATATCGATGGGGATTTTCTATATCGTCTACATGACACTTGAAATACTCTTTATCCAGCAACAAATCAATCTGAAACAGCAGGGTTAACGTATCGTGTTTTCACCGGATACCACATTGATCAGGGAGGCGGTTGCAGATACCCTCCATGCGGCTTCCAATGCAGGGGAGGCCGGCCAGGGGAGTGGGAATCTCTTCACGGAGCTGCTTCAGCATATTTATGATTCGCACCGGATCGATCTTCCGCTGATCGGGGAGATCGACCTGCCGCGGTTTCAACCGCTTCACCTCGGGGGCATGGCGATCGATCTGTCCCCCACAAAGCATGTTGTGTTCCTCTGGGCTGCCGCGCTCATCCTGACGGTCGCCGCAATCCTCGGGGCACGAAAGATCGTTCGCAGCAGCCTGCCGCGCGGATTCGGGAATTTGCTGGAAGCTTTCGTCATTTTCGTCAGGGATGAAATCTGCATCCCCAACATGGGTCACGAAGGTGTCAGGTACATGCCATACCTTCTGACCACGTTTTTCTTCATACTCCTGATGAACCTCGGGGGACTTGTTCCCTATGGGGCGACTGCAACGAGCAATATCAGCGTTACAGGCGGTCTTGCCCTTATCGCGTTCTTCATGATCCAGTGGTCCGCCATCCGGAAACAGGGTCTTGGAAAATATCTCTTTCATCTTACCGGCGGGGTGCACTGGCTCCTCTGGCCGATTATGATTCCGATCGAGGTCCTGGGTTTGTTCACCAAGGCGTTCGCTCTCATGATCCGTCTTTTCGCGAACATGATCGGGGGGCATATCGTACTCGTGTCTCTGATCGGCCTGATCTTTATCTTTAAATCGTATCTTGTCGCCGTCGGCTCGGTGCTGTTCGCGACGGGCATTTCGATGCTTGAACTTTTTGTCGCATTCATCCAGGCGTACATTTTCACCATGCTGACGGCGGTCTTCATGGGCCTCGGGATGCAGGAGGCACATGAGGGCGGGGAACACGATCATGAATTCGCAGAATAACAACTCATCCATACACATAAAGGAGAATATTTCACTATGCAACCAACTGCTTTAGGTTATCTTGCAGCCGGAATCGGAGCCGGTTTGACGGTCATTGGTGCCGGAATTGGGATCGGTAAACTCGCCGCCGCGGCGATGGAAGCCAGCGGCCGGCAGCCGGAGGTTGCCGGGCAGGTCCGGACATCCATGATCATCGCCGCCGCACTCATTGAAGGGGCAACATTTTTTGCGCTGGCGATTTGCATCACGCTTGCGGCGAAATAATGAACACCGTCATTCTGCGACAAACGCGGAAGCGTATCCTCATCCCAACCATGTGCTGAGAAACCTATGTTAGATCCGAATCCCGGACTGATCGTCTGGACCATCGTCTCGTTCCTCCTGCTTCTTTTTATCCTCAGGAAAATGGCCTGGAAGCCGATTCTTGAGGCGCTCCGCAGGCGTGAGGAGAATGTCAGAAATACGCTTGACAAGGCCGAGCAGGCTCGCACCGAGGCGGCGCGTCTTTTGGAGGAGAACCGGAAGCAACTCGCCCAGGCCGAGAAAGAAGGTCAGCGGATCCTGTCCGAGAGCCGTTCGCTTGCGGAGAAACTCAAGGAGGAAATCGTCCAGAATGCGAATCAGCAGTCCCGCCGGATGGTCGATCAGGCGAAGGAGGAAATTGAGCGTGATAAGGAGGCCGCGCTCATCCAGCTTCGCCAGGAAGTAGCGTCCCTCGCCATCAATGCCGCCGAGAAAATCCTTGACGAGAACCTCGACGCCAACCGGCAGAAGAAGATCGTCGACACGTATCTGAAGGGACTTCCCAACAACTGACCTCCCATGGCAGAGTCCCGCACCGCATATCGCTACGCACTGTCGCTTCTCGGTGTTGCCGAGGAAAGCGGCAGGCTTGACCAGGTCACACGCGATCTCGGGATGATCGAGAAGCTGATCTCGGCCTCCGGAGAGTTTAACCTCTTCCTGAAAAGCCCTGTGATCAACACCGTGAAGAAGCGGGCTGTCCTCGAGATTATCCTCCGGGACCGCGTTGACAAACTGACGATGAATTTCATCCAGCTTCTTGCCGCAAAAGAGCGGGAATCGATACTGTCGGAAGTGATAAAACAATTCCAGAAGCTGAAGGATCAGCGTCTCGGAATTCTCCATGTTGTGGCGAGAACCGCCGTTCCGTTGACGAAGAAGCAGGAGGAGGAACTGGTGAACAAGCTTGAGCGGGCCACGAGAAAGAAAGTGCGGATGAGCTATGTCCAGGATTCATCACTTTTGGGCGGCTTCGCGGTGCAGTTTGACGACACGGTGTGGGATGCGAGTGTCCGGAGGCAGCTGGAAACACTGCGTCAAAAATTTTTAACGGCTTCCGTATGACCGGAAGTTTTTTGGGAACAATCATTATTTGTGAAGGAATACCAGATGGCAGATGTCAGACCTGATGAAGTTTCAGCAATATTGCGGAAACAGCTTTCCGGTTTTGAAAAAGAGGTGGATGTGTACGATGTGGGCACCGTGCTCCAGGTGGGAGACGGCATAGCCCGCATCTACGGCCTTTCCAAAGTCATGGCAAGCGAGCTGGTGGAATTTCCCAATGATGTCTTCGGGATGGTTCTCAACCTCGAGGAGGACAACGTCGGCTGTGTTCTCTTTGGCGAAAGTACCCTGATCAAGGAAGGGGATACCGTCAAACGGACCGGGCGTGTCGCCTCCATACCCGTGGGGGAACACATGCTGGGGCGCGTAATCAACCCGCTTGGTCAGCCGATTGACGGCAAGGGGACCGTCAAGACAGAGAAGTTCCTTCCACTTGAGCGAAAGGCCCTGGGTGTCATCCAGCGGCAGCCTGTGAAGGAACCGCTTCAGACGGGCATCAAGGCGGTTGACGGCATGATTCCCATCGGGCGGGGCCAGCGCGAGCTGATCATCGGGGACCGTCAGACCGGCAAAACCGCTATCGCGGTTGACACGATCATCAACCAGAAATATACGCACACCGAGGCGGCGAAAAAACGAGGCATCAAACCGGTGTATTGCATTTATGTCGCCATCGGTCAGAAAGGCTCCACCGTGGCGCAGGTCGTGTCAAAACTGGAGGAATACGGAGCAATGGAATACACCACGGTCATCTCCGCCAATGCCAGCGATCCTTCACCGATGCAGTTTATCGCCCCCTACTCCGGCGCAACCCTGGGTGAATTCTTCCGCGACAGCGGACGCGACGCTCTTGTTGTGTACGATGATCTTTCAAAACACGCCCAGGCGTACCGTCAGGTGTCCCTGCTGCTTCGCAGACCCCCCGGCCGCGAAGCCTACCCGGGTGATGTATTTTATCTGCATTCGAGGTTGCTCGAACGTGCGTCGAAGCTGAGTGATGAGCTTGGTGCCGGAAGCTTGACGGCGCTCCCCGTCATCGAGACTCAGGCGGGGGACGTATCGGCTTACATTCCCACGAACGTCATATCGATCACCGATGGGCAGATCTATCTGGAACCGGGGCTTTTTAACAGCGGCGTCCGCCCGGCAATCAATGTGGGTATCTCCGTGTCGCGCGTCGGCGGACACGCCCAGATCAAGGCGATGAAGCGTGTCGCAGGCCGGCTTCGTCTCGACCTCGCCCAGTACAGGGAACTGGAAGCCTTCGCGAAATTTGGTTCGGATCTTGACAAGGCGACCCTTCAGCAGCTGCGGAGAGGCTCACGGCTCGTGGAACTCCTGAAACAGGGCGAGTATGTCCCGATGCCGGTGGAAAAACAGGTCGTCAGTATCTTTGCCGGAACGAATGGATACCTCGACGATGTCCCGCTTGAACACGCTCAGAGATTTGAAAGGGATTTTCTCGAGCTGCTGGAGCTGAAATACCGGGACCTCCTGGATCAGGTTGCGGATTCGAAGGATCTTTCCGAGGCCGTTCAGGCGAAACTCCATGCGCTTTTGAAAGATTTTAGTTCAGCGTTTAAACAGACCTGATCATCCGTCCATGACAACGGTCACTATCCCCGAATAACGATCTCCATGGCAACCCTGAGAGAAATACGAGGAAGAATCGGCGGAATACGCAGCACCCAGAAGATCACCAAGGCCATGAAGATGGTCTCGGCGGCGAAGTTACGCCGTGCCCAGGATGCAGTCATTGCCGCGCGGCCGTATGCCAGGAAGATGAAGGAGCTTCTTCAGCATCTTGCCGGTGTCGTCGATGTTTCCACCCATCCGTTGTTCGCCCGCAGGGCAAGCGAAAAAGTCGCCCTGATTGTTGTATCGGCCGATCGCGGCCTCTGCGGCGCGTTCAATGCAAATATCATCAGGACCTCGGCTGCGTACATCAACAGTCGCCGGCAGGGTGAGTCCGGGCAGATCGGTGTCAGGCTCTACGTCATCGGGAAAAAGGGGTTCGATTATTTTTCGAAAAACAACTATGCCATCGCAAACAAATATGTCGGGGTTTTTGCGAACCTGAACTTTTCCCTCGCTCAGACCGTCGTTGCGGACGTCGTGCAGGGATTTCAGGCCGGTCAATATGATACGGTGGACGTTGTGTACAACGAATTCAAGTCGATCATCCATCAGCGGGTCGTTACCGAACAGCTCCTTCCCATCCCATCCATCGAGGCTTCCTCCGAAAAAAAGACATCGCTGAGGGCTGATTACATCTACGAACCCTCCGGAGCTGCCATAATCTCCGAGCTCGTTCCGAAGCATCTGAATTTCCAGATGTGGAGGATCCTGCTCGAGTCAAATGCCGCGGAACAGGGTGCGCGGATGACTTCCATGGATAACGCGACGACGAACGCAAATGACCTTATCCGTGACCTGCAGCTTTTGTACAACAAAGCACGCCAGGCCTCCATTACCAAGGAATTACTCGAAATTGTCAGTGGTGCGGAAGCCCTGAAAACCTCCGAATGAAATCCATCGGGGCCTCCCCGGCCGTTGATTTTCGTTCGATTCTTTCCTACCTTGAGAGTATAACCTGACGAATCATTCGAGGAATTCCTGGTCAATCATAAACTTGCCGGTATTCATTACGCGACCCCGATGCTTGTTGCATGCATGCACGTGCCCTGACTCGGATTTTCTGTGCAGATGGAGACGGACTATGAAAAAATTTTTTATCCTGCTCGTTGGCGTGATTTCGCTTGCTCTTCACCCCCAGGCTTTTTCCCAGAACCAGAATCCAAACCGCGATAAGGCCTTTTTCCAGAATGAGATGAGCCGTTATAAGGCATCGTTCAGCCGGTCGGTGTCGTCCGTGACCGCGGAGGACCGGATTGATGTCACCTATTATCTGATCAAACTCCGTATCACTACCTCCCCGGCATACCTCCAAGGTGATGTGCTGATGAAGGCCACAAGCGTCATCAACGGTCTATCCTCAATTACGCTTGATCTGATGAACCCCCTGTCGATTGATTCCGTTCTGGTGGGGGGATCGAAGGTTGTGTTCAGCCAGTCTTCCTCCAGCTTTGATGTCACGCTCGACCGTGCATATAATCAGGGTGAACTTTTCAGCGTCGAGGTGTTTTACCAGGGTGTGCCGGGAAGCAGCGGATTCGGAAGTTTCGAATTTTCCTCTCATTCCTCGGTACCGTGGGTATGGTCGCTGAGCGAACCATACGGCGCAAAGGATTGGTGGCCGTGCAAGGATCATCCCCATGACAAGGCGGATTCATCGGACATGATTGTCACCGTTGATTCCTCGTTCAGGGTCGGATCCAACGGTATTCTGGTTTCGGCTGTGAATAATCTCGACGGAACCGCGACCTTTCACTGGCAGGAACGGCATCCCATCTCGACGTACCTCATATCGGTCGCGATAACCAATTATGCCCAGTTTACCAACTGGTTTCATTACAGCCCGACAGATTCCATGCCGGTGCTGAACTACGTGCTGCCCGAGCATCTCTCGAGCGCTCAGGCGAATTTACCCCGCATACTCGACATGCTTCGGATTTATTCGAACCTCTTCGGTTTGTATCCGTTCGTCGATGAGAAATACGGTCACTCGGAATTCGGGTGGGGAGGTGGCATGGAACATCAGACGATGACATCCATCGGCGGCTTCAGCGAGAGTCTCATCGCACACGAACTTGCCCATCAGTGGTTCGGCGACATGATCACCTGCGACAGCTGGCCGGACATCTGGCTGAACGAGGGATTTGCGACATATTGCGAGGTCCTCTACCAGGAGCAGGAGTACGGAACCACTGCTTACTGGAATGATATCAACGGTGATCTTACATACGGAAAAAACGCGGTGGGGACAATCAGCGTCTCTGATACGGGTAATGTCGGCCAATTATTTGACGGGTATCTCGTCTATGACAAGGGGGCCGATGTCCTGCACATGCTCCGCCACGTTATTGGCGATAGCACGTTTTTTCACTCGATGTATGCCTATGCGCACGATCCGCGGTTCCGGTTCGGGACAGCCACGACGAGGGATTTCGAATCGGTCTGCGAGGCCGTTTCGGGGATGGACCTGAGCTACTTTTTTAACGAGTGGATCTATGGTGAGCGTTATCCCCATTACTCCTACGGCTGGACATCAGTGGCAAGCGGAGGCGGATATGAGTTGACTCTGGGCGTCAATCAGTCGACAGGTACCTCGAACCCATCGTTTTTCATAATGCCCGTCGATTTCAAGATCATCGGGCTCTCCTGGGACACAACCGTAACGCTGTTGAACAATGCGCAGTCCCAGACGTTCGTCCTGAATCTCTCCCATCAGCCGCGCTCGGTGGTTTTGGATCCTCAGGGATGGATTTTGAATGATCACGATACGCTGAAATCGTTCATCGCAAATCCGGCAGCACTCGGCTTCGACAGCCTGTACGTCTACAGCTCCGCGACAGACAGTGTGACCGTTTCAAACGGCGGTCCGACACCGCTCGTGATTTCGTCTGTCGTGAGTGACGATTCAGCATTTTCGGTCTACCCGGCAGCTGATACGATACCCGTCGGCGGGCAGCTGACGTTTTTCGTCGTTTTCCATCCCGTGACGGCTGGTGACCACACGGCGCATATCAGCTTTTTCAGCAATGCTCCGACATCCCCCGATCAGGTAACGCTGACCGGGAAGAGTCTGTCCCGGAGTTACACGCTTTTTACGAACTGGAACCTGGTTTCGGTGCCTGTCATCGTGCCCGATCCCCGTGTGACTACTCTCTTTCCGGGTGCGAATCCGTTCGCCTATTTCTACAACGATTCATTGGGATATCTGACGACCGATACACTCGAAAACGGAAGGGGATACTGGGTTCGGTACCCGACTTCCCAGGTTATTACGATCAATGGATTACCCCGGCTTCGCGATACGATCGATGTCAAAGCTGGATGGAATCTGATCGGCACGCTCTCGTCGAGTGTCATCATCGATTCCATACTGTCCATTCCGCCCGGGAATATTGTCTCGAGGTTTTTCGGGTTTTTCTCGTCCTACACACCGATTACCACGCTCGAACCGCTGCTGGGGTACTGGGTGAAGGTGAACGGAGCGGGGCAGCTTGTCCTTGCCGTTTCCGCCGGGTCAATGAAAATGGGGGCTGCAGTCGCTGGTCTGGATGAATTCAGCCGGCTTGTGTTCACCGACGCTTCCGGTTCGTCGGGCACGCTCTATTTCGGTTCGCGGCAGGATGATCCGGGCGGGTCGCGGGCTCGTATGTCCGTCATGCCCCCTCTGCCTCCCGCAGGCGTGTTTGACGTACGGTTCGCAAAGGGCCGTTTTCTTGAAACGATCGACCCGGGATCGCACGAGGATGTTCCGGTTCAGATATCGTCGGATCATTATCCTCTGACGATTTCGTGGCAGCTGCGGGGAAGGGGCATGTACACCGGGCTGAAGATCAATAATGATATCATCTGGTTTCAGGAGAACGGAAAGTATGTGCTTCAGTCACCTGCAAAGGTCGCGATCACCTTCGCCGCGCAGGAGAAGATCCCGGATCAATACAGCCTTGACCAAAACTGGCCGAATCCATTCAACCCCTCGACGATGATCCGATATACCCTTCCCGCCGAGAGCAGGGTGCGGTTATCCATCATGAACATCCTCGGACAGGAGTTGGGGATACTGAAGGATGGGGTTCAGAAGGCGGGCTATTGGTCGGTCGAGTGGAACGGGCGTGACCGTAACGGTT
>JAWOKN010000155.1:0-32001 GCA_033854175.1 Bacteroidota bacterium
ATCCATTTCGTTCCTCCATCCACCGTAAAAAATAGCCCGAACTCGGTCCCTGCAAAAAGTAGATTGGGGTTTACATGATCTTCGGCGATGGCAAGCACCGGACCATATGCAGGCAGATTTCCTTTGACCGGTTGCCAGGTCTTGCCGGCATCATGACTTTTCAGCAGATAAGGAGAGAAATCCCCGTTCTTGTGGTTGTCAAATGCAGCATAAACAGTCCCGGCCTCGTACTGGGATGCGCAAATGCGGCTGACAAATGTCCGCTCCGGTACTCCGGGGAACTTCTCGGTTTTTCGCCAGACTGCCCCTCCATCCCCGGTCACATTTATAAGCCCGTCATCCGTTCCAACATAAATTAATCCCTCCTTCACAGGTGATTCGCTCATTGCCGTACAATTTCCGTAAAGCGACGTCGATGCGTTCTTGGCGACGGCATCCACCCCCCAGACCTTTCCCATGACCGGTAATGCATTCCGGTCAATTTCCCTTGTAAGATCGCCGCTGACAGCCACCCATGTATCCCCCCTGTCTTCACTCCGGAATAATATATTTGCTGCGAAATAGAGCCGCGTATGTTTGTGAGGACTGATCAGAAGTGGTGAATCCCAGTTCCAGCGAAGCGGTGCTTCACCCTTGCCGGATTGGGGCTGAATCCCCAACTGCTCACCCGAACGGCGGTCAAAACGAATCAGTCCACCGTACTGGCTCTCGCTGTAGACGGTATTCGGATCTTCCGGATCGACCCGTGACTGGAAACCATCCCCGCCAGTGGTCACAAACCAGTCGGAGTTCACGATTCCCGAGGCACTCATCGTCCGCGAAGGACCTCCAAGCGTAAAATTATCCTGGGTTCCTCCATAAACGTTGTAGAAGGGCTGCCCGTTGTCGACACAAACATCATAAAATTGCGTCACCGGCAGATTGGATTTAAAATCCCAGGTTGCACCGCGGTCAAAACTTTCGTACAAACCCCCATCACATCCCGCGAGGTAATGATTTGTATTATCCCCCTCAATCCACATCGCATGATTATCCACGTGTTTGGACTTTTCACCCAACCGTGAAAATGTCTTTCCACCGTCGTTTGTCACCATAATAAAGACGTCCATCAGGTACACCCGATCGACATTTTTCGGATCTGCAATTATTGTCCCGTAATATTGTGGGCTGCTGGAAATGACGTCATTCCTTTTTTCCCAGGTCGCACCGTAATCGACCGATCTGAAGAATCCTCCCTGTTTCGTTGTGGCTTCAACGGTCGCATAGATGACTTTTGAATCAGCCGGAGATATTGCCAGACCAATCCTCCCGATATCCCCGGATGGTAGCCCGTTGGTAATTTTCACCCACGTCGAACCGTTATCCGTCGACTTGTACACAGCCGATTCAGGACCGCCGTCGATCAGCGTCCATACGTGGCGCCGGCGCTGATACGATGAAGCGTACAGGATGTCAGGGTTCTTCGGATCGATCACCAGATCTGTCGCCCCCGTGTTTTCGCTCACCGAAAGAACATTCTTCCACGACTTCCCGCCATCGGTGCTTTTAAAGACACCCCGGTCGCCCCCCGGATTCCAGAGAGGACCCTGGCTTGCGACAAACACGACATTGGAGTTCCGCGGATCAATGACGATTCGGGCGATATGTTCGGACTTCTTGAGGCCCATATTTTTCCACGATTGCCCTCCGTCACCTGACCGGTAGATTCCGTCTCCGTATCCCACACTCCTCTGGCTGTTGTTCTCACCTGTACCCACCCAAACGACAAGGGGATTATTTGGATCAAGAGTCACGCACCCTATGGAATACGAACCTTCGTTTTCAAAAACCGGCGACCAGGTAGTACCAGCGTTGACCGTTTTCCAGACCCCTCCCGACGCCGAAGCAATATACCATGTCGTGCGGTCGGTGGGGTCGACGGCAATGGAGGATATCCTCCCCGATGTCAACGCCGGGCCGATCGATCTGAGTTTCAGACCATTAAATGTTCCCGCCGACATCGGACCCGTGGATTTCGATGTGTCATGATCCGTGGCTCCGGCCGCGAGGCTTACATCGGCGGCGAACCAGATGAGGGCGAGGCAAACGACAATTTCCCGTATGGTACGATAGTTCATTGGAATGTGCTCCTGTTTTCTGAATTGTAAATATCAATCTTCCGGAGATTGGTTATACGGCATTTGGCGGGCAGTGCTGTCGTACTCAGGGTGACCGTACCGCCGCCAGACCGCTGTCGCGTCATCCCCCTGATGACCAATGACCACGCAACCAGGGAGACTTGTTATTTTATGCGCTCATACTCAAATATCTCATGCGGCGGTGTTTTCCCTCCCATCCGCATGGTCCACTCCTGCGAGAAATGATCAGGATCTTTGAACGTCAACTTAAGATTCGTCATACAGTCAGCGTCGGGAGCAGACAGATTCGTGGCATCCACAAACGAAAAATCAATGGTTTTCCCATCCTTCGACAGACCACGGGATCTCATCCGGGGCTGATTTCCCATCGAGCAGTAATGGGTCAGTACCGTTGACTTACCATCAGGGTGATACATGGTGATCATCGCATCCTGATCCTCCGGCATACTAAGCTCCTCCATAACTGCGCTACCCGCGGAAACAACCTTGTAGGAAACTGTGAATGATTTGTCTTTTTCATCCTTCCCTTTCCAGGTACCGGCGAGGGATTTGATTTTCTCGAAGGCTGGTGTGGATTTCCCCTTCTCCGGTTTCTCGCCGGAAAAAACAACCATGACACTTAGAAGCGAGATAATGGTAACCATGAGGATTTTCATGAATAGATCTCCTTATGTGTAACGACGATACCGAAAACTCTTCCGACCGATCAAGGACGCCCCCCTATCAGTGTAACGCCTAACGTAATAAAAATAATAATGACCTTCAAGGGGATTTGGGGAGATCGGACACGATTTCTTTGTAACTCCCGGAGGACAGAAGGATATCTCCTTAAATTGACAGCTTTAAGGAAATTGTGCGCGACAAGGGGTAAATAAGGTACCGAGAGGAATCCGTAAACAAGAAAGGGCGGAGGAAGGGCTGACGGTTAATTTCTCACAATGTGAATCAGAGCATCCAATGCCTCCCGCATATCAATTTGGCTTAGCCAGAAAATAGCTTCTCTCCGGACAAGGATATTTTGATTTGTCTCGGCTACGTCGATCAGAGGCTGAACTCCACCAGCGTCGGGAAGTTCATAGAGCGCAAATACAGCTTTCTTTTTGATCTCCACATCATCGTCCCGATTCCGGTTTTCCGGGCCAGCAGCGGCTATTTTCTTCGAAGCCCTCTGTCCCAGCCAGAATGCAGCCGTTTTTCTGACCTTCTCCGACCGGGCATTCCGGGCTAAACGTATCAGACTCTCCACCGCATTTCCGTTCGTCATCTCACCTAAAACTACGACAGACTGTTCACGGACCTCGCCCTCCATATCCTCCTCTGCCCGGTGCTCAAGTAGAGCCACAGCCTCATCCAGATCGCACTGGCCGAGCCAAAAACCTGCCTCCTTCCGCAACATACCCGTCTCCGGCCCGAGAAGGATCGAACGCAGAAACTGAAAAACCTTCTCCGTCGGGGAATGTATCCCGACCGCCATAATAAGCCCTTTCCTGGTCTCCCGTGAGGAGGTCTTTCCATACTCGCTGGAGAGGAGATCAACGCTCTCATCTTCCGCACCATTCCCGATCCAGATCAAGGGATCGCCGTACAGGTTTACATGGAGAGAAAGATTGCTCACCCTGACCTCATCAATTTCCTGCTTATCATCATTCCGGAGGTGTATGAGCACGCCGATCTCCTTGACAATCCGACGGGCATGATTCCCCCCGCCTTCAAAAGAAAATTCTCCGTTAAATTCTCCCTCAAATTTCTCCTTCCCATGGGTCCAATGCTCCCCCATGTTGATGCCGGTGATCACATCACGAAGTGAGGGTTTATTCTTGATTGGATCTGATGAATACGATCCGATAAAGGAATTCTCCGGCATGAGCTTTTTTATTGAATACCCAACCCAATACCCCCCGCTGATTGATCGGACCGACGCTTCACGAAGTGCATGCTGCCAGCGAGCGGGAAGCGCCTGGGATGAATCAGACAGGTTCACAACCTGCTGGGTATAGAGGGGATTCCGACACGCAACCTGGACGAGGATACCGATAAGGATCAGAAAATTGTATACTGTCCGCGTCATTATTTCCTCTCCCCCGGCTGGTCTCCGAGGATTTCCAGCAGCACCGCCCGGGCCTTTGCCGTCCCGATCTGACCCAGCGCCTGCACCGCGGCACTCCGGAGTTTTCTGTCGGTTTCCTTCTTCGCGATCTGTGAAAGATACGGAACAGCGTCGTCACTGCCGGTATTTCCCAGGGTATATATCGCCGCGGTCCGTAGTTCAGGATCCTTTTCTTCCGTCAATATCGTCCCTAGAGTCTTTATAGAGTTTTTATCTGTCTCATTCCCGATCTGGTAAAGCGCCTGGGTCTTTACCACGGATGAATGCGCGTGACGGATGATATCAAGCATGATATCCGCTCTCCCCTCCCCAGCGGTATTATTAAGTGCATAGACAGCCGATTTCGCGATCCGCTCGTCCGGATTGTTGATGGCCACAGACCGGAGAATATCCCGTGTACGCGGCTGGTTGGTGTTGCCAAGACTGTAGACGGCTGCCTCCTGAGTCCTCGGATCTTTAGCGTTCTGGATGATTTCCATCAGCATATCGACGGAAATCTCATTTTGGTGATTGCCGATGGCGTAGGCAGCGGCCTTTGAAAGCTCGGGATCTGTTTCGCTCAGCGCAACCTCCTTCAATACTGAAAGCGAGGACGTATCTTCCCGGTTGCCCAGAGAATAAAGTGCTGCCTTGCGGGTTTCCGAAGATTTACTTTCCCTGAGAATGCGCCGGAGTTCCATCGTTGCCTGGCCGCTCGACAAATTTCCGAGACTGTATGTCGCCGCTGTCGCAAGTTTTGCCTCGGGATCCGTACGGCCGACCTCCCCCAGAAATTGTGCCAGACCATTGGCATCGGTGTTCGATAGAGCATATAAGGCCGCCGTCCGCACTTCAATATCCGTGTTTGACCGGACAATCCGCCTGAGGACACCTGAAACAGCCGTATCGTTCCCCTGATTCATTGCGTATATGGCATCTTTCCTTACCTTGATGCTCGGGTCGTGCATCGCGATATCACTCAATTTCTTTATGCTTTCCGGAGTCTCCATATTGCCGATGACGTAGACAATCTTACTTCTCAGCTCCTCGCTTTTTGTACCGTCGTAGAGCTCGATAAGCGTTTTATACGATTCCTCACTACGGATATTCCCCAGGGCATACAATGCGGTGAGTTTGACATCCTCATCCTCGGAATGCCCGAGACTCTTAATGTCCGACTCGTATTCAGGCTTGCCTGCAGCGGCAAGCATCCTCGCAATTACCGCCATATTCGACTCAGCATCATTGACCCATTTGCTTTTCGGATACGCCCGGACAAAATCCTTATAACACTTGTAGATTGTCTCCTTGTCGTCGCCGCTCTTGTCTCGGGCGTAACAGCTCCAGTAATGGGCTGCATCGATCAGGTCGCTCTTTGAGTACTTTTCCATAAAGTCTGCAAACTTTTTCATCGCATCAGCCCATTTCTCGTCAAGAATGTATCCGTAGGCTTTTTCATATGCTTTCGATGCCGCCGATCCCTGGCCATGTAACCTGCCGGGGTGCACCATCATGAGTACGGCCACGACGGAGGCGCCGACAAGACATTTCATCGTTTTACGTTCCATGGTAATTCTCCATTCTTTATAGGTTAGTTTTCTGATGACCGGTCCTTTTTTTATCCATTCCGGCCGCGGCACGCATCTCCTCAAGGTTGATTTTGAGAAGAATCGATTTTCTGTCAACCCCTTTCTCAACGAACTCAATCACCGGCTTACCCTTACCGACCTCGATATTCGCAAGCTGTAGCAGGATAATTTCGAGATCCTGAACAAGCTGGCGGAGCTGGCGCTCATCCGGCCGGTTCAGAGCCACCGTGAGTACCCTTGCCTGATCAATCAGCTCCCGCGATACCTTGCGTTCATGATCGATATCAAGAACGGTCCGGTGTTCCTCTGTCATATTGGTCAGACCGAGCAGGAGGTTTTTCGAGCGTTCGAGGTACGCGAGGGTACTCACCATGGTTGAGTCTACTGAAACAGATTGCCTCGTTTCTCCGGCAAGAGGTTCGGCCGGTTGACGGGCGATAAACACCACTTTCCCGATATAGATCCCCAACGCAACCAACAGCACAGCGGCGATTCCATAAGCCCAGACCGGGACGCGGGCAGGACGCCAGCCAAATGCTGTCTCTTTCCGGGAATGATGACTGACCGCCTTCTCCCGTTCTGACGTGAGAGAGGGAACAAGCCGGTCCCAGAAATTCACCATATACTGCTCATCCGGCTCTTCCCTCCTACGCTCACTCATCATGGAAAGCGTCATCATCATCTCATCGAACTCGGAACGACATACAGCACAAGTCGCGAGATGCTGTTCGAATTCCCGACGAATATCCCCCTGTAATTCCTTATATGCAGCCTCCGGGAACAGATCCCGACATCGGTTACATCTCATGGCTTAACTCCTTGAAGTCCAAAACCGCCCCTGTACGGAGCAAGTTCTTTTTTTAAACGCCGGATGGCACGGAACAGGTACGATTTAACTGTCCCTTCCGCGATCTGCATAGTCTCGGCGATCTGCTTCAGCGGAAGATCGTGATAGTGCCGCAAGACAAACACCGTCCGTTCCTGTTGTGTCAGGGACGAAAGAGCCCGTTCAATGTGCCCCTGCAATAGACCCGATTCCGCGGCCCGCTCGGGTGACAGCATTCCAGCCGATGCAATCCCCCCGGAGGAATGTTCATCTCCATCAGAATCGTTATAGGGAACCATTCTTCTTTTCGAAGCCCGTTGATGATCCATACAGACATTCATCGTTATCCTGTACAACCAGGTGCTCCATTTCGCTTCCCCCCGGAAATTTTGCAGTGCCCGATAGGCCCTGATGAAAACCTCCTGGGAAAGATCTTCAGCGTCGTGACGATCGCCCGTCATGTCGTACGCAAGTCGGTAGACGTTGATCTTCGAGCGCTCGACCAGTTCCCTAAAAGCCCGGGTGTCACCCTGTCGCGCACTGTCGATCAGCAACTGCTCATCGGTCACGAATTATCCTTTTTTGTACTATAGGACGAAGTGATGGTGAAAAAGGTTTACGCATCAAATGGAATGAAGACGCCTGCAAAATTGCCCGTTTTTAAGGAAGAATGGGCGATCGACAAAGGGGGGATGAACGGGGCATCGAGTCAAACGTCCACAAGCCGTAAATCCTTTCCTTTGCGGAGTTTTGTGATATAGATGATTTGACCCATGTGCACCGCCACATGCTCTACGACGTGCGAGACGGCGTCGAGACAGGTTGCGTCCCACTTCTGAAAATGGCGTAGTTCCAGGATTTGCCGCGCATCGAATTTTTTCAGGACCTTGTCCGCGTCATGAACCGCCCCCTCGAAGAGTTTCAATAACTCCTCCTTGGGGATATGCCGGCGCTCCCGAAATTCCATTGGGCGGTTCCGTTCGTCGGCCGCACCACCAAGTCCGCTGATGATCCACTGGCGGATGTTTCCTGAAAGGTGGAGGAGCAGGTTACCGATACTATTATCAGTTTCATGTCCGCGCCACCAGATATCCTGGTCATCAAGCTCCTCAAGGCACTTTTTGATCATCGGTAGATATTCCTCCGCCAATCGCCGGCTGCAATAGGACAGATACACCTCGGCGACGGAGAGATTGAACGAAGCGTACGCCCTTTTTTTCGCTGGATTTGATGCACGATTTTTGCTCCGCTTCCCCGATCGAGAACCAGCAACCCGCTTGGCCATCAGACCTCCTTGATGTTATGGTTATGTATGATGCAGACGATGCTCTACGATGACACCCAACGCGATGAGACGGTACAATATCAATCCCCCGCTTAAATACAAATCACATCCTGTCCACCTTGGCAATATAGGAAAAATGCGCGACTGAAAGGATAACCAATGTCAGAACGAGATACCCTGCCTGAACCCCAGGGGTTGCGCATCCGAGAAAACCAGCAAAATCGAGAACGGGAACGTCTTTTGCGTTGAGCGCGATGTAGAGCAACATCAGAAACACCGCTATAAAGGTTTTGCGGTCACGCGTCAGCAGCCCCAAACCCACAGCGCTCCCGGCAATGAATCCTGAACCGATGAAGAGGGACCCGGCCGAGGAAGGTGAGAGCGGGAGAAGACGGACGATGGGTATCGCAGTGAAACTGAGGGCGAACATCCATGCCGCCAGAAACTTGAACATGAGATAATTCTTCTGCATCGACGGGACGGTGAAGAGTATTCCGAGGGTCCTGGCCGCAGTATCACGCGTAGTCACCTCGCTGAGCGAGAGGACAAGGAGGACCATGATCACCGGGACGATCCCATCGCGGATTGTTTCTGCCGGCAATGTCAATGATAACACCATAATGACGACCCAGGCAAGCGTCGCAAGCGGGGAGAGAATAAAGGTCGTCACAACCTCCGCGGGGAGAATGCGGCACCAGACCCGATACCCGCCCTTTCCCCTACTCAGGAGGAGATATGCCAACAGCCGCGTCGCTGGCTTCACCATCGCGTTGAGGAGTTTGCGCAACCCTTTTCTCGAATGACGGACGGTCGCTTTAATCCTCGTGGGATCGAAACGATGAAACCAGAGCGGTGTAATTCCGATCAAGAGAAGCGGACCGACGAGTGCAGCGAGTCTGCCCAGAACAAGTTTCCACGACCAGTCGATGCCATCGAACAAGACAGGCTGCAGACGTGTGTTAAAGTCTATAAATCCGAGGGAGAACGACGAGGTATGAAATCTCTCGCGCATCATGTCAATGACAGGGGCAATTCCGACGACATCGAAGACGGCGATCCAGGAGGATCCGATATTGTTTTCAAGTAATCCGATCGGTACGGCAAGTGTTGAAGCCCATACCAGAAAATAGAGGCTGTCACCCAGCCGTCCCGACAGGAAGGAAAGGGATTCGAAAGCTATCGTCATGGAGGCACAGAAAACCACGATGGGCACACCGATCCAGAGATAATAGCTGAGAAAGACCCAAGGTTCAAGATCTCCCTCCCCGCGAAGAAAAAACATGATTATCGCACTCAGCATACAGGTCATCATCATTGCCATGAGATATATGACAGCGCCGATAAATTTTCCGGTGATGTAATCCCTATTGCGTACGGAAGTCCCGGCCACGACGAATCCAACGCGGGAGAGAATATCTCTGCGGAATGAATTCCCTGCAAGATAAAAACCAAATATGCTCAGCAACATTGAGCAAAGAATCCCCGTACCGAGAGCGACTGTCGGGGAGTTGTACAGGACCCTCCTCCCTTCGATCTGCATAAGGGTCCTGCCGGTCCGGATGTCGGGAATGATCAGATAAACAGCCATAGCAGCCACGAGAAACGTTATCACTGCGGCCGGCCGCCGAAACCGAAATTTCAGATCGGCACCCACCACCGAAAGAACACGGGAGAAAAAATTATCACTGGGCATGACGTACGCGGTTGACAGCAAGGATAAACGCCTCCTCCAGATCCGGTTCTGCGGCGACGGCATCCTGGAGCGGTCGTGACTCATGGACAATATGGACATGGACACCATCAGGCCTGCGGATGGCCTTTGAAATTTTAAAATCCGCCTTCATCACGTCGAATTTTTCCGAGGGGACAGTCATCTCCCAAACACAACCGCTCGCCGATCGGAGGAATTCCTCGGGGGAAGCCAGAGCCACTAGTTTACCATGGTTCATGACGCCAATGGCGGTGGCAACCGCTTCAATATCCGAAACGATATGGGTGGAAAGGATCACCAGTTTGCCGAACCCGATGTCCGACAGGACGTTCCGGAAGCGGACACGTTCCTCGGGGTCCAAACCCGCAGTCGGTTCGTCGACGATCACCACATCCGGATCATTGACCAGCGCCTGAGCGATTCCAAGTCGCTGTTTCATTCCGCCGGAAAACGTCCCGGTCAACTGATGCGCTTCGGTGTGAAGGTTGACCAACTCCAGCAGGCGGAAAATCTTTCTCCGGTCATGAACACCCTTCAAAGCCGCGATATAGGTGAGAAATTCCAGGGCCGTAAGACTTTCGTACACTCCAAAGTCCTGTGGAAGATACCCAAGGCGACGGCGCATCGTGTCAGGCCGGGCGACAATGTCGTGGCCAGAGAACGATATCGATCCGGCCGTCGGTCTCGTTATCGTCGCGATCATTTGCATAAGTGTGGTTTTTCCAGCCCCGTTCGGACCAAGAAGACCCAAAACACCGGTTCGAACAGACATGGTGAAATCATCAACGGCGACGACGCCGTTTTTGAATTCTTTCCTAACGTGTGATAATTCCAGCATATACGGACGAGATGTTTCCTTGTGGTACGGGGAGATCTCCGCGATGTTACAGCAAGTCATAGTCCGGATGCGATAAGTGGCCAAGACCACCCCCGGGGTTCACCACCCCGGTCTATGCCACTTCCCTCACCACCTCGACAAATCTCATCACCTCATCGGGATTATTATAGAGATGCGTCGACACCCGGATAGAATTCAGGTGACTCTCAGGGACGAGGCGGATACGAAACCCCTTTTTTGCCGCATGTTCACCAAACTTGTCATAAGCGATATTTTTCAGTCGAAATCCAACGACAAAACCTTTCGACCGATCCTCCGTGGGCGTGAGCATCTCGACTTTATCGCCGAGTTTGAGGAGTTCCGACTGGAGCAAGGACGCCAATGATTTTCCGCGGCGGACGATATTCCCGATTCCGATATGATATAAAAAGTCAACAGCAGCCGCAAGGCCGATATAAATTGCCGCGTTTTGCGTTGCGAAATCGTAACGGTGCGCGGTCGGAACATATCCCTTAAATTCCGGCGGATCGGTCGTTATATCCCACCCCGCATCCGAATAGCCGCCAACCCAATGGGCCTGGAGCACATCAAGCAGCTCCTTACGGACGTAGAGGAAACCGGTTCCCTTGGGTCCGCACATCCACTTATGCCCGCAACTCGCATAAAAATCGCAATCGATATCCTTCAGATCGAGGAGAGTTGTCCCTGGTCCATGTGCGCCATCAAAAAACACCCACAATCCTTTGTCGTGGCCGAGTTTTGCAATCTCCCTCACCGGGAAAACCTGGCCGGTTGTACAGGTAATGTGCGGGATCGCAATGACCCTCGTATTTTTGTTAATAAGGCCATTGATAAGGTTCAGATTCTCGTCCGACGTCGGTGCTGGGTGCAGGCACCGGATCACAATACCATCCAGACGCATGCGGTTGAGCCATGGAAGAGCGTTACCGACGTGCTCGTGCGTCGTCATGATGACTTCATCACCGCGTTTGAGCGGCAAGCCTTGAGCAACAATATTGATACCTTCAGTGACATTGTGCGTCAAGGAGATTTCAGCTTCGTCAACGTTGACAAATTTCGCGATTTTGGGGCGAGCCGCCTCCCAACCGCCGTATTCACCCGAAACATCAATATCCTCGGTCCCTTTTTTCACCGCCTCCAGAACAGGATACGGTGATGGCCCCATCGTGCCATTATTGAGATACGTTCGATCGTGCGTGAGGGGAAACTGATCGCGGACAATTTTCCAGAACGTCTCATCATCGGCACCGACCTTGTCATCCTCCGCGATAATATAGCGGGCTGGGGAGATTTCCGGCAGCGCCACAAGCGCCCACGTACCGACGATACCGCCGGATAGACGCCGGACAAACTGACGACGGGATGAATCCATACGAGAACTTCTCCTATGAGATTTTCAGCGCCTAGTATAAGGTTTTTGCGTGAGAAAGTAAACAACCAAGAATTCCAGTCCATTCCTGCGATCGACCGCGACCCACCAATGACCCCTTTTCTGTTATATTATATAAAACTGCAACCGCGCTGCTCAGGGACCGGAATCCCTCAAAAAGGCCATAGACATGCACATGCTGGTTCACCGGCAGGCGTATACAATAATTTTCAGCTCTATCCGTCTTATATATATAAACGAAAGAATATCTCATTGCTGTCGACGATCGAAGGAAGAAATGCTGGTCTCGAGCAAGCTATCAGGAACGCGCGGAAGATAATCTTTGATTTCATTCGGCGCCGCGTCCGGACCCGGGAAGATGCAGAAGATATTCTCCAGGACGTTTTCTATCAGCTTGTAACAAGTTACAGCGTTACAGAGCCGATTGAAAATCTGACCTCCTGGCTTTACACGGTTGCGCGGAATAAAGTCATTGACTGGTACAGGAAGAGAAAACCGCGATTGAGCATACATCAGGGACCCTCCGAGGGGGATTATTCGATGACGGGGCCGCTTTATCTGGAGAATATCCTCTTTGATCCGGAGGACAATCCGGAAAACGTCTATGAGGCTTCAGTTGTCTGGAGGGAGCTCAGCGACGCACTTGACGATCTTCCTCCACAACAGCGTGAGGTTTTTGTAATGCACGAACTTGAGGGAAGGAGTTTTAACGAGATCGCCGAAATCACCGGTGAACCGATCAACACGCTCCTGTCGAGGAAGCGCTATGCAATTCTCGCTCTCAGAGAACATCTGCAGGAACTATATAATGAAATGCAAAATCATTAAGGGGTAACTTTATGAAAACATGGTGGATAAGCAAAATCGTACGTGGGATACTCTTCGGACTTATCGCAATAGCAGTCCTGAGCATGGTTGTGATGCTGCTCTGGAACGCGATTGTCCCCTCACTGTTCAACGGGCCCATGATATCCTTCTGGCAGGCTGTCGGACTCCTTCTCCTCTCCCACATCCTTCTTCGCGGGTGGGGACCTTGGCGGTACGGCAACGGCTGGAAGCGCGACCGCTGGCGCCGGCGGTTCGAGGAAAAACTTGCGGCAATGACACCCGAGGAACGTGAGAAATTCAGGGAGGAATGGAAGCACCGGTGCGGCCCTTCACACGATTGGGCCGGAGAGAAAACCCCCGGGGCATAATTCACGAATTGACATACTACAAGGATACCAGCATGACACGGTTCATTCAACTATCAACTGAGAATTACCGGGAACCCGGTCCGACCCCCTCAAACGGCGATATCGCGCTGCTCGACGCCTACTCGGAAGCGGTGACAAAAGTTGTGGACAAAGTTTTACCCGCCGTCGTCAGGATCGACGTCTCCCATCTTTCATCCCGGAAACCGCGGTACCAGTCACCGCCCGGCGGATCGATGGACGAACGGGTAACAGGCAGCGGGTCGGGGGTGATTTTTACCCCGGACGGATTTATTCTCACCAACAGTCACGTCGTTCACAAGACAAATGCAATCAACGTCGTGCTATCGGACGGGAAAAAGACCAAGGGATTCCTGATTGGCGACGACCCGTATACCGATCTCGCCGTCGTACGCGTCAACGAACATGATTTGCCGGCTGCGACACTTGGCGAATCACGGTCAATCCGGATTGGTCAGCTCGTAATCGCGCTCGGCAATCCGTTCGGCTTTCAGGGAACAGTGACAACCGGCGTGGTGAGCGCACTCGGAAGATCGCTGCGGGTCGACGGCGGCCGGTTGATCGACAACGTCATTCAGACCGATGCGGCCCTGAACCCCGGAAATTCCGGAGGTCCCCTGGTCAATTCGCGCGGAGAAGTTATCGGTATCAACACGGCAGCCATCCCCTGGGCACAGGGGATCTGCTTCTCGATACCGATCGACACCGCCAAGGTCATCGCTACCCTCCTGATGAAGGAGGGGAAAATATCCCGGGCATACCTCGGAATAGCCGGGCAGGTGCTGGAAATCCCCCGTGCGGTCATCCGCGCCTACCAGTTGACAGGCTCGCGCGGTGTCATGATCTCGCATATCGAACGGTCGGGGGCAGCAGGCCGTGCGGGTCTTGTCCATGGGGATGTGATCATCACGTTCGCCCACAAGCGGATTGAGAGCATTGACGACCTGCACCGGATGCTCACACGTGACGTCATCGGAAATGCGACAAAGCTGGAAATCCTGAGGATGGGAAAACAAATGGAGGTAACAATCACCCCGGAAGAGATGAATTAAAGGCGGGCATCGTCCCCTTGATCAACGACCGTCGGGGACATAGAAAACCCCGAACCCGGGTGTCAGCAACAATGCGTGCTTGATTTCCAGGCCCGAAAAGCTTATCATTCAGGTATCATAAACATTATCGTTCATCCACAACAACAGAAGGAGGATCATTATGTCACTGCGTCTTGGCGACACAGCACCCGATTTTACCGCAGAAACCACCCAAGGACGGATAAACTTTCACGAATGGCTCGGCAACAGCTGGGGTGTGCTCTTTTCCCATCCGAAGGATTATACCCCCGTCTGCACGACCGAACTCGGGTCAGTTGCGAAAATCAAACATGAATTCGACAAACGTAATGTGAAAATTCTCGCCATCAGCGTTGACCCCCTCGATTCACACAAGGGATGGATCCAGGATATCAACGAGACCCAGAATACCGTCGTCAACTATCCGATTATCGCAGATCCCGACCGGACAATAGCCAATCTGTACGATATGATTCATCCGATCGCCCTCGATAATATGACCGTCCGTTCCGTATTCGTCATCGGTCCCGACAAAAAGGTTAAACTTACGCTGACATATCCCGCCTCGACCGGCAGGAATTTCTTTGAAATACTCCGCGCGATCGATTCACTGCAACTCACCGCAAACTACCAGGTTGCCACACCCGCGAACTGGAGGTACGGAGAGGAGTGCATCATTGTCACCGCCGTCCCCGATGATGAAATCCCGCGTAAATTCCCCAAGGGACATAAAAAAGTTAAACCGTACCTGCGGTATACTCCCCAGCCGAATCTCTGAGATCCGGTCGCACTACGGAGCGATATTCTCGAGGAACGCGCGGATGGTGGGGAAAAACTCTCCCTGAGCTTCAACAAAGGGGAAATGACCGCAATCGGGCAAGAGGATGTAGCGGGCGTTGCGTAGATGATCCTGCAGGCGATCATTGAATGCCGAGGGGAGTATATCAGCATCGCCACCGATGATAAGCACGGGGCACGATATTGTGTCAAGCTTTCCGAACAGATCATAATGCTGCAGGGTGGTATCCTTCCGGAGGTACCCCACCATTCTGCTTTTTTCCGCATACGATGAATCAAACGGAAGAGAAAGGCTGTCGGCATAGTCTTTCTGAAAAAATTCTCCGCGGAAGAGAACCCTGAAAAATTTCTCCAGGGCAGCCGGATTCCCCCGCTTAAATGCATCGGTCGAAGTGATACGGGCTTCCTCGAGGCTGTCATCCCGGTTTGTCCGCGCCCTCATGATCTTCAGGGATGAATCTCTCAACGCCGCACTCGCGGGCGTGGGATTAACGAGTATCAGCGAAGCCAGGTTATTGGGGAACCTCACCGCATAAAACATCGCCACAAGTCCTCCCCAGGAATGCCCCATCAGATTCATCTTCCCGAGATTGAATGCCCTGCGTATCCCTTCCAGATCCTCCACAAAATTCTCCATCGTCATCGAACTGGAATCCACATCGACCGCCGATTTCCCTGTGGCACGCTGGTCATAAAAAATCAGCCTGAACTCATTCCCCAATTTGGCCATCTGCGGCAGGAGATACCCGTGATCGAGACCCGGCCCGCCATGGACCACGACCAACGGCGTTCCTTCCCCTACAACTTCATAGTACAGTTTTGTGCCATTGACATTTTTATACCCTTCATCATTGTTGTTTCCGGCGACACTTGTTGTGGCAAGAACGACAAGGGTGGATAGACCAAGGAACCGGAGCCCGGTCATGATGAATCCAGGTGGTCCGAACAAACAGGATCTCAACCGGTGAAAATCGTTGAAAAACAATCTTGTCATGATATCGTTGATTTTACCGCACAACAATGACTGCATCCACCACATCCTCCCCGGGCTGTTGCCCCCCCTCGATTGTCCAGTCTCCGGGACGGGGAAAATGGATAAAGAAATCCTGATCGACGACCCTTGCTGCACATAACGGCCGGTATGGACCTGTCGCGCATGTGCCATACACAGCGAGAGTGACTTTCTGATCGTTGCCGGTCGTATCGAATACAGTTTCAAATCGTGTCACATGATTTGTGCAATCGAGGCTCATCTCCAGGGTCACCCGGGCCGAGTCACCGGTCCGTACAGTATCATCAGGGATATGGATAATCAGGAAAGAATACTGCATAATCCCCCCCTGCTCCTGCTGCGGATCATGACCCTCCTGTGACTGCCCGGCCTTAAAGGTGAGAAAGCAGAGAAAGACCACCGCAGTGGATTCGATAAGAAGTCTTTTATGTACCAAATCAGCGTTCATAGCATCACCCCGGTCGTCGGAGTGTCGGTGTGCCTCTCCTTGTATATACTAATTTTTTACATTTAATTTTAACTGATCCAGATGCTCCTTCAATAATTCATCATTGACTTCTGCAAGCCTTGTATGCTGGAATTTTCGCCACCAATCCATAATACCCTTTAGAACATTCTGTTGCTCATTGACCGATTTCACCTGCGCAGTTGTTGGGAGCGCGTCGGCATTCTGCAACACCATCATCAGATAGAGCATTTTCGTCTGTAATCCGCTCAAGGTCTCCCTCACAGATTTTCCCGACTCGACCTCAAAATAAATGATATCCATATCATCCGGCACCCCATCACCCTGGAGCGACCTCAGCTTTTTATCGAGAGATGCGAGGGAATCTTTAAGCGGAGTCTGGGTTACCCTGCCTTCCAGGATTGAAAGCTGACCCCGGATATTGCCGATCTCCATTCCCACTTCGTGAAGTTCTGCCAGCCCGTAATAGCATTTCATGGATAGGTCAGACTGCTGCCGGAGAACCTCATCACCAGCTTTGATCCGCGGATCCATGAGGACAATCATCTGCTGTGACACCGCCTTGCCATCAGCCTGGAGAGTTATCCGGTACCGGCCGGGCATCACCCAGGGTCCAAGCGGTGAGCTCGGCGTATTATGAACGATGGCGGACATCGGATACGAACGCGGCAGGCTTTCGGGTGGCGGATAGTGCAGATCCCAGATGAACCGGTGTGCGCCGGCAGCCGTCAGAAGTTTCTGCGGCGGGCGAATCCAGTAGGTGGGGATCCGCAGGGCTTTTTCATTCACCACCTCTGGAAGATCATGATTTGAAAACGTGCGGATAAGAACCCCCTGATCATCAGTTATACGCAGCGAAAGCTCGCCAACATCCCTGGGAAGATAGTAATCGATCGCCGCCCCGTCGGGAGGATTCTCCCCTCCCGGTTCCTCCGGTGGAAGCGGGGTATCCGTATTCAAATTTCCGCGCACGCGATACATCGTGTCGGGGGGAAAGAGTTCAAGATCCTTCAGGATTCCGTTGTGCGGGAACTGCCTCAGCGAGGACATATTGTCGAGAATCCAGAACGAACGGCCGTGTGTTCCCACAACGACATCGCTGCGATGAATCACCAGATCGCGGATCGAGGTGGCCGGCATGTTCAGCCGGAGAGGCAGCCAGTCATCACCATCATTCATCGAAACATAGACGCCCCGTTCTGTTCCCGCAAAGAGCAATCCCTTCCGGACTGGATCCTCTCGGATACAATTGACCGGGCCGCTGTCCGGTAACCCCTTGACGATTTCCTTCCATGTTCTCCCCCTGTCATGCGTTCTGTAGATATGAGGCCGGAGATCGTCCAGCCGGAACCGGTTGACAGCAAGATATGCCGTCCCTGACTCAAAATGACCAGCATCGATACCAGCCACCTTACTCCAGGATGTCAGCGACGAGGGGGTAACATTCGTCCAGCGCTTACCCTTGTCGGAGGTGACGTGGACAAGCCCGTCGTCAGTTCCGGCCCAGATTATATTTTCATCGAGGGGTGAAAGCCCCAGCGCGTAGATGACACCGCGCCGCGGTTGTTTCTCCATCTCCGGGGTACGAAATATACCAATCGAAGACGGGACCTCAGGCTTCTCACGCGAAAGATCGGGACTGATAATATCCCAATCATGTCCGCCGTTTGTTGTTGTAAAAAGGACATCCGAGGCAAGATAGAGAGTGTGCGGATCAACAGGGGAGAACATGAGTGGCGAGGTACGGAGGAATCGGTATTTCCCCGAGCGTAGCGCTTCCGGCGCGACATTCTGATACTCCCCGGTGGTTTTATCATATTTTGTAACCTTACCGCCGTAGATAATTTCGGGATGGAGAGGGTCGGGAGCGATATATGCCCACTCATCAGCTGCAACCGGATGCCACTCGCGGAAGGTAATTTCTCCGTCGTTCCCCCGGCTGGAGATACCGACAGATCCGCTCTCCTGTTGTCCTCCGTACACATGGTAAGGAAACTGGTTATCGGTGATGACGTGATAGAATTGCGCGGTCGGCTGATTATACCATGAACTCCATGTTCTTCCACCGTTGACGGTTATCACAGCACCCTGATCACTCGCGAGAAGAAAAATATCGGGATTGAGGGGGTTGATCCATATAGTATGATAATCATCGCCCCCGGGCGCGCCCTTGATCGCGGTAAACGTCGAACCACCGTCTGTGGATTTATAGGTGGACGTATTTGCAACATAGACGATATCCTTGTTGTCGGGGTGGACCTTGATTTCGCCGAAGTCATCTCCGCGGCCCCAGAGCCTGTCCTCGGTGTTAACCTGTCGCCAGTGTTCTCCCGCATCATCGGATCGGTAGATGCCGCCGAGCTTTTGTGCATCGACGGTTGCATACATTCTCGAGGGATCGTTCGGCGCTATACAGAAACCGATTCTTCCCAAACCTTGATCACCGGTCGGAAGACCGTTCGTTAACTGCCTCCAGGTATTTCCTCCATCCTTTGATTTATACAGACCGCTGGTCTTTCCCTGCCAGGCACCGTTCTCCCAAGGACCCTGCCTGGAGGACCAGAGGTCTGCATAGACGATGTCGGGATTTGCAGGATCGAACTCCAGGGCAATCGCACCGGTATTCTCATCCTTATAGAGAACCTTCTGCCACGATTCACCTCCGTCCGACGAACGGAAGACACCCCGCTCACTATTCGGTCCATAGGGATGGCCGAGCACCGCCACGAAGACCCTCCCCGGATCCCTCGGATCGACACGAACCGCTCCAATCTGCTGCGCATCGCTCAATCCGAGATGCCGCCACGATACTCCCCCATCGGTCGATTTAAACAATCCGTCCCCCACCGACAGATCAGGCCTTTGAAGCCCTTCCCCGCTTCCCACATAGAGGATATCGGGATTGGACGGGGCTACAGCCAGGGCACCGATCGATCCGGTCGGCTCGCTGTCAAAAATCGGATTCCATGTCCGTCCGTAGTCATCCGTACGCCATACCCCGCCATTGTTTACGCCGATGTAGAAGAGGTTTGGCTTCGATGGAACCCCGGCCACACCCACAGTCCTGCCTCCGCGATGAGGTCCGATCATCCGCCAATGAAGGTTTTCGAAGAGTTTACTGTTATGATTTTGCCCTTGTGCTGGATATATCCAGAAGCAGAGTAAAAGAAAAAGCGGCAGGAAAACAGAACGATGTACTGACACGGTTGATCCTAGATTATGTTGAGGTTAATAATGGTGAGTTCTGAAATGAGGATTCAGGAGTTCAGAGATAGAGTATATAATCATACAATGATCTGTCACGATGACGTGGATTTATTCCAGAAATCTGCAGTTTTTCAAATAACTATTTCTTCAAGCCCCCTTCGATGATACCCAAGCGGGCCTCAAAACCTCACACGATCGCTTTTCTCAACTTCTTTTTGAGATCGTGGATCCTTCCCCGGACATCTCGCAGTTTTTCGGAATTATGCGACTGAAGCGCCTCTTCGCGTTCCTTCTTCAATGCACGGATTTCAAGCTTGATTTTCGATTTATTAACCCCCTTCGCCTCATGATGGGCGTGTCCTTCGATTCCAAGTGCCACGCACAACGCCGGCAGCAGTTTTTCCTTGTGCATTGTACTGTGACCCTTTGTGGCCTCATGCTCGATACCATCGGCGATCTTTCTGAGCTCCGCCACCGTCATCTTACTTAATTGCTCATATGTATATGCCATAACATGTACTCCTTCCCTTGTTGTACGATGACAACGAACCGGTCCTTATCGCAACAACGTGATCACCCCGGGATCCACCCGGGGGTTTACATTTAATTTGTCACCTCAGCGCCCGCCATGATGACCTGTCCGCGGATGATAAGCTGTCTTCTTTGATCCGATTGAACGGTGGTGGTTTTATCCTCGATGCCTCCGAGGATTGGTACTCCCTGCACCGACACGCTCCACTCTTTGGGCACCTTGATTGTAATACCTCCCCAGAACGCAAAGATGGTGATGGTCGCGCTGGCATCTTTCATCACCGACTGCCGAAGATCGATCTCGCATCCCCCCATGATGGCAGTCAATTCACCCCCCCGGAATTCCTGGGATGTACACAGCCGTTTGAATCCGCTCATAAATGCAAACAGGCTTATCACAGCATCGCTGTCTGTCGGGCCATCCTGAGAGGAAGTACCGCCTGAAGCTCTTCCACGCATGCTCGGACGGTTCATGAGAAGTCCCGCTCCGATGAGGATGAGAATCACCGGCCACCAGTCCCAGAAGTAGAAGTGGATATAATAGAACTGATTCAGAATAAGAAGGACCCCGATGCCGACGAACACAAGCCCGATGATCCGGCCCATCACCGTCATCGCATCCCGGATCTTAAAATACCCGAGAAGGATAAAAATCACCGGCCAGAACCGGAAAACCTCCCAGGCATTGATGATGTCCAGATTATCGAGGAGAGCGACTACTCCGACCAAAATGATCAGCGAACCAAGCAGGAGATGAGAGCGACTATGGGAATGAGAGTTTGATTCCATGATATTCTCGCTTTCGTTACCCCAAAATACACAATGAATGATGGGGAAAGTTAATAAAAATGATGCGTACAGTCAATATTCGTTCACTGCTATCTCATCGTACGTCCGGCTGCAGGGAAAGTTTCCTTGTGAATGACAAGCCCGCATAGGCTCTCTCCCAGATCAACCCGCACGAGCCAGGTTCATCCCCAGTGAAAAATATCAGATACTCCGGATGCCCTTGAGCTGACCCAATTTCTTCATTGCCCTTCTGCAACAAACGCTCAGACCCGGCCCTGCATTTGGAAGTATCGAGTGGACGACTGCGAGAACCTCGTTCGCAAGACCGGGTTCATTCTCCAAAATTCCCAGTAAGACATCCATCGCATACACACGGACCGCAACGGGTGAATCCGGATTTTCCAGCTCGTCGAAGCAGATCGCCACCACCTTCCCGAGAATCCGGTGCGGGACAGTAACGAACCGGAGAACGCGCAAACCGTTCCGCCTGACCCCAATATGATTGCCGGGCTCCTCGACCCGAGCCAATAATCTCGGGATCCAGCCGTCCAGAAGGTGCGGATGGAGTTCACCGCAATAGCTCATGATCCAGGCTGCCCGTTGCGACAGGACACTCTCCCCTTGAAGATAGCACTGCATCAGCCGGCCAAACCGCTGTCGGTTCATCCCCACCCACCTGCCGATCTTCATAGCCTGTCGCTTGGAATGTTCCCTGAGAATTTCCTGCTCAAGATGATCTTGTTTCATTCGACACGAGAGTAGTTCGAGACTTCGAAGGGAATCTCTAAGGATGGATTGTACAGAAAATTCTCGCGAGGTTCAAATGCCGGGAGGGTGCCTTTCTAGGGGGGGAACAACTGCGACGGCACACCGCTTGATGCATTTGGTGTGCCGTCGGCATGGGGATGAATTGCCTTCTGCTGGAACGAATCAGACCGGACGCCGATCAATTCACATTCGAGAGGTAACCGAATAAACCGTCATTCTCATCGTTGGGGCCCGCGGTGAAAAAGAGTCGATGCAACGGCGATACGGCCAGCGGAGAACTCTGGTTGTCATTGTTCCCGTCATCACCATTTTGGTTATCAACTCCGTCATGTTGGTCATCGTCGGAATTAAGCCCCGCTACGCCGAACGATAATCCCCACAATCCCTCGATGGTAATGGGATTTTTATTCTGATCAGAGAGCTGTCCGATAAACTGGCCATTCTTGCTGAAGATATTTATCCTTCCATCCCCAAAATTGCCGATTAGTATCGCGCTCTTAAATTCACCCGATCCTTCGCCGGGTACCTGAACTATCCCCCAGGGAGAATTGAGAGCTCCCCGCGAGGCAAAACGGGTCAGAAGTGTGCCGTCCGAACGATAGACATCGACATATCCGTTCCCCGGACCTTTCTCGTCATCCATATTATCGGGACCCTTCTGTTTCGCGTACGTCACGAAAAGATTTCCTTCAATATTCTGGATACCAAATGGAGCATAACCGGCCGGGATGCCCGGATCGCTAAGGGTCATCGCCGATACATATTGAAAATGATCGTCAAATACATCCACAGCCGCCCCCCTGAAATTTGTGGCGTACAAAAACGGACGACCGTCCTGATATGCAAGCGCAATTCCCTTGTACACGGCACCGGAAGCCGAACGATCAGCCACATTGATTGCCCCCGACCCGGAACTCCAGGCCGAAATAATGCCGTCTTCGCTTGCAAAAATGAATCTGCTGACTTCACTGGTTGACGGAATGACAAAGGCTGTCGTTGAGTTGAAAAGAACCCCGGTTGGTGCACCACCCGTTGAACTCCCCTCACTGGGAATCGTTACCGGAGGCCGCTGGGTGACACCATTGCTGTCATAGACTACGGAGAGTCCCGAATGATTTGCCGATATCCATATCTTCCCCGTCGGGGTCACGGCGATACCCCAGGCATTCTGAAGATTGGCATCAATGGTCTTGGCAGCATATCCGGAGGTGTTTGCATCGAGAACGACCTCGGATAAAGACGGTACACCGTGTTTTTCAAGGTTCGAAATCCGCGTTGACGAAAGCGGACTAACGGGAGACGAGTCATGCATCTCGTTTTTGCATCCAAACAAACAACCGGCGATGACAATGGCACACACTGACAGCACAAGGCGCAAAGCCCGTCCAATATACCAGATTCGGTCCATACACCAGCCCCTTTCATAAAATGTTGTTAAGTGAAGATGAATTACAAGCCGCCCCGCATAGCGACACCCTATCGTTGAGCATATACCCTTCTGGCAAATAATGATCACTACCTCCCCCCTGTGGTGCCGCCCGGCAATAATCATCCCTTGATCGATCATCAGCACAGTACAAAAACCATACCAGCGGCAAGAAGCCCAAACTTCACAATGGAAAGAAGGTTACCAGAATAAATGGGACTTTACTGTCACCTGATCATCACGTGGACTGAAATCCGATAGGACATGAAATCCACAAGCTCCACACGTTGTACAACCAGAGATGACGAGGCGTTCGGATGGATGAACGGCTATACGGGAAAACCACGCCTATCGGAGGAACACCGACAGATTCCCTGCCTATTTATGTACCGGTAAGAGAAGATCATAGACATTTGGATCACCGGGGATTTTCTTGCCGCCCCCAATCCATTCCCCGGCTTCTCCCCCAACTGCACGAAATTCCCCGATTCCGGCGCCGCCATGATCATCCTGAGCACCAATGAGCACCGTATATCTCCACGTGGAGTCGGGTACTCCGATGATCTCCGCCGGAATCGCGAAAGACACCGTTTTTGTCTGAATCGAACCGAGAGGATTTTTTTCATCCCCCGTGACCGGACGATATTCGCAAAGGACATTCCCGCTGGTGTCCTCGACCCTTATTCCGCCCCCGACATAGATTATATCTTCATATGCATCCGAGGAGTCCAGGATGTAGTTCGCATTCCGGCCCACAATCCGCTTTCCGGAGCCTGCTTTGCTGTCCTTATGAACCGCGATCGCCCCAAATGTCAGTTGGAAGCCATATTCTGGATGCCAGCCCGGATTTGAAAGGTTCCGGAAACGGAGTACAAAAAAGACATTCTTCCCGTCTGACGATACTCTGAAATGTGTCAAATCCAGGCTTCCGGGTTGAAGATTCGGCGTGGTCGGATACGTATACGTTCCTGTACCGTTATCATCACCAGCCGGATCATCAGCCTCATAGAGCACCCTTGCCCCGGCACCGACAGTTTTAATTTCCTCGTCAGAGAGCATCCTGTGGGAAGGCATCCGCAATGCCCGTAAATCAGGACGAACTTCGGGGCGTGCAAGATGTATGGTGTTGGACTGGGAACGGTCAGATTCTGAATAGATTGGCTCCAATGTACGCACTCCTGTCGCGGTTTTTTCAGAGACTTTCTGCGAATCTATCAGGAGAGTGACTGGGAGGCCCGGTTGCAACACGAGGTGAGAAATCCGGTCATGCCCATGATCATATGGTAGTTCGATCGTTACATCCGTGCGGGGCGAGCCTCTTTTTGAGAAGAGTGCAACCTCACCCTTCCCGTTCTGGAGATAATATCGTGCTTCAATTGTATCTGCATCAATCGGAATTGTGCATTTCAATCGCGTCAGAGAGGCAGGAAAATGAGGCTGGAGCGTAAGTTTATGCGTGATCGCATTGACCCGGATCCCCGCGTATGACTGATATGCAACGCGGAGGAATTCCGCAAGGCTCCATGCCTGGAAAAATGCTCCCGACAATCTCGGCTTAGACTCCCCGGGACGCGGTGCAGCGTCCATAAGCTCCGAAAGAGTTCCCACGGCGCCGCGGTCAAGTATCTGATCCACCATGGAACGGGTGACATGAAAGGCAAGATCGGAATATCCGTAGTGGACAGCCGCATCGATCCAGCGCCCTGCAAGCCAGGTCCAGACAATTCCGTTATGATAGGCTGCATCCTGAACATATGCCGGTTCAAAATGATGATAGGGATGAAAATCCGGATCGTCCTGCCACAAGGACGCCACACCATGTGGGTACACCAGGCGCTCGGTGACATGCTGAAAAATTTTCCAGCGGAGAAGAGGATCATTAACAATATCCATCGCAAAAAGTTGATTTGGTCGGAAACGAACATCACCCGATCCATCGGCCCTGAGATGATCGTACAGGGCCTCCGAATCTCCTTCGACAAAATATTTATTGAAATTGGCACGCAAGGAATCAGCGACAGTACTCCACCGGGTGGCAGAAGCTGTATCGCCGAGAGACCGGGCAAATTCCGACCCTGTCCGCAGCTGGCTGTACCAAAGCGCCTGGATATCATTTGCCCTGGTACCGCGCGGACTCCAGGGTCCGTCCGGTCCGACCGCGTCCATCCACGTTTCAGCGTCACCATGTGTCAAAAAATATTTATCATCGGCACGCTTCACCAGACTTCCCTCAATTCCGAGCTTGACGGCTGGAAAGATTTCCCGCCGGAATGCGGTATCGCCGGCATAACGAACATAGTCTTCCGCGGCAAGCGTAAACCACGGCGTACCATCGGCAGTATTATAGGCGATCGAATTCGTCGTCACAAGATTCGGAATACGGCCATACGTCGGACTCTGCGGATCCTTATCCTGCCACGCCGCGAATGATTCCAGGATCTTTCTTGCGTCGCTAAAATCCCCCGTCACCAGCGTCGCACCCGGAAGAGAAATGAACGAGTCCCTCCCCCAGTAGTTGTCGAACCAGGGAAGTCCTGCAAAAATACCCTTCCTCAACTGATTCATGATCAACGCATCCATGGATATCTTCGCCCATTGGATCGCCCTGGTAAAACGCCCGTCGTCGGTCCGGAAATAGGATGCATTGAGAAAATTTTCCATCCTGCGTTTTCTTCCCGCAACCCGGGTGAGGTAATGCACAGCCACATCACGCGCACGTTCCACTGTCTGGGAGACGGAGTCCCCGGCGACGACGATAAACGTAATCCTGTCATGCCACGGTTGACCGTCAAAGCGCTCCGGGCCGTACCGCGGAGCCTCATCGATGGAATCAGGCACCATCCCGAGAGAGGTTATCAACGGCGCGGAGGTCACGCCAATCCAAACGGGGTAGTTCTCCTTTTCCGTTCGGGCCGGATGACGCTTTTTTGCAATCAGCATCACCTTGTTCCGCCATGTGATGAGATAATCGTCACGGGACCGCGAATCATCAAACAACGGTGAAAGAGTGACAATTGATCCCCGTACATTCTGCAGTTCGACCACAAGGGCATCGAGCGAGTCGAGCATCGTAAAATATTCCTGCACGCCATTGGTATAGGAACGGTGGAGCTGGTGTGGATAGACTTCCGCCATGTTGACATCAGCTTTTTTCAGAGGTAAACCGTTGATGCTCACGCGATAATCGTCCATCATCTTCACCGACATGATATGCCATCCCTGCCAGCCGGAGCGATGCTCTGCCTGAGTCTCTGTATAGTAATATCCCGCCTCTTTGTTGGTATAGGCAACTTCGCGGGAAGCGCCCGAAACCTTGATTTTCAGTTCATCCAGGGTTATACGGTCATGATGAATCCCGGGGATGGCAGAGGAGACGGCGATCAGAATGAAAAAGATGAACCTGGTCATGATGGATTGTCATCGGAGATAGTTTACGACCCACGAAGATACAATATTTTTCCGGAAAGAGGAAAAATGACCGTTGTTCCGAAAAATGGATAAATTTTCGTATTTTGATCAAACAAATTTTACCATTCTGAAAGTATCAGCATGCAAATCGGTATCGTCGGACTCCCTTTTTCCGGAAAATCGACGCTTTTTCAAACAATTACAAAAATTCATCTCGATCACTCGGCTCTCACAAAAGCGGAGGCACACCACGCGATCGTCAAGGTTCCCGATGAGCGGCTGGTGAAATGCGCGGAGATTTTTTCACCCAAAAGTACGGTCTTCGCAGCCATCGAATTTGTCGATGTCGTCGGACTGAAAAAGGGGGAATCCGGTTCAACACAATTCACAACCAATTTCCTCTCGAATGTCAAGACCAACGATGCACTGGTGCAGGTTGTACGGTTGTTCTCCGACAACACTGTCCCTCATCCCGACGGCTCGATTGACGCTCTCCGGGATATATCAGCATTTGAGACGGAATTCATCCTTTCCGATCTCGCTATCCTTGAAACCCGGGTTGAACGGATAAAAAAACAGCTTCAGAAGAGTAATGACGAGGTGGGAAAAAGGGAACTGCCTGTCCTGGAAAAATGCATGGGGATCCTCCACACCGAAAAACCGTTACGCGAAGCAATCCTGACCAAGGAAGAACAACACATCCTGAAGACCTATCAGCTTCTCACCATCAAACCGATGCTCATAGCCCTTAACCTGGATGAAACGCAGCTCCATGATGCAGGCCGTCAGATTGAATCGGTGAAACAGGCCAAAGGCGGCACGAGCACGAAAATTCTCGCATTCTTCGGAAAGATCGAGATGGAAATGTCGGAGTTACCCGATCAGGAAGCGGAGGCATTCATGGCGGGATATGGCATCAGGGAATCGGCCCTGAGCTCCCTCATCAGGGAGTCATACGATCTTCTCGGACTTCAGTCGTTCTTCACGGTGGGCGAAGATGAATGCAGGGCATGGACAATAAAAAAAGGGATGACCGCACAGGAAGCCGCCGGGGTGATTCATTCCGACTTTGTCCAGAAATTCATCCGCGCGGAAGTCGTTCATTATGACGACTTCATCCGAAGCGGCGGATCGTTTCCAAAGGTCAAAGAGCAGGGTTTATGGCGGCTGGAGGGAAAAGAGTACGTTGTGCATGAAGGGGACATCATCGCCATCCGCCACAGCTAAGCGAGATGCCCCATCGCGGTTCATCATTCGCGTTTCAGGATAACTACCGAGAGGTCATCGAAAATCCGCGCTTCCCCGATAAATCCGTCGACATCCCGTACAATTCTTTCCCCTATCTCCGGGGCGGAAAGATCACGGGCTGAGGAAAGCACCTGCCGGACCCTTTGGATACCGTAAAATTCATCGCGCTCGTTCTTCGCATCCGTCAATCCATCGGAATACACGACGACAATCTCGCCCGGAGCTATCGTCTCTTCCCGTTCGTGGTACTCAACAGATTCCTTCAGGCCTATTGCCGGATCACCCTTCGGTAACTCCTCAATCTTTTCCCCGCGGAGAATCAGCGGAGGGAGATGGCCTGCATTCAGGAGCCGGATTTTCCCGATCTCCGATATCATCTCGATGTAAACGAAGGATGCGAACATACTCCTGATGCCGTCACGGCAAAAAATATGATTTACACGGGCTCCAAGGGTCGCCAGCATTGACGTATCAGGGGCCAGCGCCCTCAATGTGGCCTGAAGCTTCGCTGTCAATAAAGCGGCCTTTAATCCCTTTCCCGCCACATCAGCAAGTGTGATCCCGAACCGGCGTTCACCGAGCGGAAGAAAATCAACCAGATCACCGCCGACCTCATTTGCTGTACGGGTGAACAACCAGAGCGACCAGCCGGGAACAGCAGGGCTTGGATCGGGCATCAGCTCGGCCTGTATCGCCCGACCCGCCTCGAGCTCATCCCGTGCAATCAGTTTATCCTTCAGCTCGAGCATAAGGACAAACAACAGTACCGCTCCGCCGACCAAAGCCAGATCATTGGTTTGAATCTGCACCCTGTCGTTTTTATCCTGATAGTGAACGGAGTTCGCAAATATCAGCATCGCGAGACCGATAACAACGAGCAAGCGGCGGGTCGGTGTAAGCTTCAGAAAGAGAGTCTTCAACAGCCACCAGACGGTGTAGAACCAGCGTTTGATTCGTCGCATCCTCGCAAGCCGCTGCTTCCTCTCGTCATCGAGGAAGAATTCCCTCACTTCACGGGAATCGCGCTTGATCGTACGGAAAAAATCACCGCGGCGGATATCCTCGCGTAAAATCTTCCCCAACCCGGGATTTTTCGTGGCTTGTGATGTCGTACTGCTCATTTTTTTTAAGCCAGAATGCGGCTTCCCCTTGTATGTATACGGTTGAATCACGGCAATGTTGCCAAGGCGGAAAATCTAAGAATGGCGAACCCTCAGCCTGCTCGTTCAACCATGATGCAGTGCCGCACTGACCCCCACCCGCAGCACGTGCCGTCTTACGAATAAAGAAGGGTACTATACTGCTGTGCGCTCTTTTCCCAGGTAAAACGGGCATCAGTCGCCGCCCGGCAGATTTTCTGCCATAGGGTAGGATTTTCTGCCGCTGTCCGCACCGCCCGTAGGGTCGATGCGGTAAAATTATCCACCTGTTCCTCGAGCGTCGCCCCCGAGAACTGAAATCCGTTAACGCCATCGATGACGGTATCTTTCAGTCCGCCGACTGCGTGAACTACACACGGTTGTCCATCCCGCATGGCGATCATCTGCCCAATACCGCATGGTTCGAAGGAACTCGGCATCATATAGATCGTTCCATTTTTATAAAGCGCGCTGGAAATACGATCCGAATATATATTGATAAAAATAAACCTCCGGCACCGTTCAACCAGTTCCTTCAGTTTCATCTCGTAATCGGTTGTCCCCGCCCCGATAAAAATATAGAGACCATGATACCTATCGAGAAAAGAGCAAATTTCCTCGATAGCCAGCTTCCCGCGGGAACTTTTTTCAAAGAGCAGTCTAACCTTCTGCTCAACAACCCGGGTGACACTCGTCAGAAGGATGGACGGGCTGAGATCACGAAGAGATCCGATGCGGTGGTAAACAACTGCGTGAAACTTATCCCCGCTCAGAAGGGGACGCAGCTCTTCTTCCATGATATCGCAGAGTTGCGGCCATGACAACCGGGAGCGGGCATTCTCCTGCGGGTATTCCGCGCCATTGAGGATTCCGAAGAGCCGATGGGCGGCATGCGCCTCTTGCAGGAGCGGTTCAAGACCTTCACCACCATAAAAACCTACCGTATGATCACTCGGCTGTAAAATTTCTGACGCATACGAGGGCGACACGGTGTTCAACTTATCGGCGAACCTGATACCGACCGCCATCGGCGTATAGGTCGGTTCCTTGAAGCGCGGATCCTTCCATCCGGACACCCATGAGGCATCCCGAAACAATTCCGGAAACCATTGCTCAACTGTGGCCTGCGGTCCCATCATCGGGCGGGATCCCTGGATTGCAAGATTATGAACGGTAAAGACCGTTTTAAAAGCGGCGAGATGTCTGAACTCGGGATGAAGCTTTTGCAAGAGGAGCAATGTCGCAGAATGCCAGTCATGTAAATGAACGATGGTACCCCGAGCTGTCCCCTGCAGGTATTTACCGATTGCCGAACAGAATAAAGCATATTTTGTTGCATCACGCGCAAATGTCTGACCCGGAGGGTCATTACAGTACAGTGGTTCGCCCCGAATATCCTGATGCTCCATGACGAGGTGACGTACACCATCAACTGTTTTCCTGGGTGTTACCTCATAAAAATCGCCTGTTTGTGTTTTCCCGTAAAATGGAAATTGGACCGATGTCAACAGCCGCGACGGATTATCCTTATGCAGAAATCCGTAGGAAGGAATTATAACCGTCGTGTTCCAACCGAGCGATGCCAGTGCTGCGGGTAAATCGCGGACAACATCCCCGACACCGCCCACTTTCCCACCCTTTAATGCATCGTTTTCCGATGCGATCATAATGATATGCCGGTGATCTTCATTCATAACTGTTTCATGTTGAATATTCCTCGATGAAAAAAAACCTTCCTGATCACACTAATGGATCAAATGATGGTATCATCAGGAATCACCTTGCCCTTAATGACGACCACGATTCCGCCCCTGATCCAGTATCCCTCGTTTTCCCTCTCAACATTCTGAATTTTATCCTTGTTCATGATCTGCACGTTTCTGCCAATGCGGGCATTTTTATCGACAATGGCATTCCGGATGACCGAATTCGCGCCAATGCCCACTGGGGGTCTGCCTGAGGCAAGATCCGCAGCCCGCTCCGAATCAGACTGATTGGAATCTGCCCCCATCAGGAGAGAATTTTCGATCACACAATCCTCTTCGAGCCGTGTACGAATCCCGATAATGGAATTACTCACCCTGCTGCCTTTGATAATGCAGCCATCACACACCATCGATTCCCTTATCTCCGTACGAAGGATTTTACTCGGCGGAAGGAACCTGGGGCGAGTATAGATCGGAAAATCGACGTCATAAAAGCTAAAGTCCGGCTTGGGCTGTTTCACAAGCGCAAGATTGGCCCGGTAGAAGGATTCAATAGTACCGATATCCTCCCAGTATCCCCTGAAGACGTAGGCCTGAACGTTATACCCATTAATAGCAGCCGGTATGACATCCTTCCCAAAATCGGTTTGTGACTGATCCCGCTGCAGCATGTCAAGCAGGACTTCGCGTTTGAACGCATAGATCCCCATTGATGCGAGATAGGGTGCCTGGGCTGCGCTGCCGGGGTCCAAACCGAATCGTGCAGTGTCGACTTTCATCGCCAGAAGCCGCTCTCCGGTCGGTTTTTCCCGGAATTCAACGACCCGTCCCCCGTCGTTTGTTTTCATTAAGCCGAAACTCGAAGCATGACTTTCATGCACAGGAATGACGGATATCGTGGCATCGGCGTTCGTTCTCCGGTGATGCTCGATGAACGATCTATAATCCATACGGTAGAGATGATCACCCGAAAGAACCAGATAATCGCGTACAGGCCATGGATCCATCACCCACAGAGTCTTGCGCACCGCATCCGCCGTCCCCTGGAACCAGTCAGGACTCTGGGGAGTCTGCTGTGCTGCGAGAACGTCGACAAACCCCTTGATGAATGGATAGAAACGATAGGTGTTTGCGATATGCTGATTGAGGGAAGCCGAATTGAACTGCGTCAGAACGAAGATCTTCAGAACCCCGGAATTAATGCAATTACTTACGGGGATATCTATCAGGCGATATTTCCCGGCAAGCGGTAGCGCGGGCTTCGCCCGGAGTTTCGTAAGCGGATACAACCGCTCACCCCGCCCCCCGCCCAAGATAATCGACAGAACTTCATGC
>JAWOKN010000156.1:0-5200 GCA_033854175.1 Bacteroidota bacterium
GCCAGCCTCATCGCATCCCCCGAAAGTGTCACCTGGTTCCAGCCCTCCTCCAGTGCCTGGCGGTCGATGAGCGTCCCGACATCCTGTCCGAGGATATTATAAATCTTCATGCTCACGACACTCGGACGGGTGAGGTAAAAGTCTATTGTCGTTGACGGATTGAACGGATTCGGATAATTCTGCCGGAGAACGAACTCCCCGGGTTCAGGCCCTGATGTCACCCTCCTACTGGGCATCGTGCGCGGATTGTTCAGCAATGTCGTATCCAGACGAAGATACGGGACCGTCGACAGCGAACGGACCGGCGCAACACTCAGACCGCCGGCAAAGGAAATCGTGTCGAACGGACCTGAGAACGCCGTATCGATCATTCTGATCGTTTCATACAGTGTATCAAAATAACCCGAACTGTACAGACAGGTCCTGCTGACGGAGTTAAATCCGGACATGACCGTGTCAAGTTTTGCAGCAATCTTTCTCACGGACATGCCGTTAAAGGGATTTGCAGAATCGCCCTGGAAGATGAGATCCCCCAGTCCGAAGGGCGTGAGAGTATAGTCGCTTGCCAGAATGTTGATCTTCAGAGCAACAGCCTCCGTAAATAATATGTTGTTCCCCTTTGAGGGGGGGAGGGTGTTTTGGGGTCTCGAAATCGGCCGCAATGTGTACGCGAATACACCAAGACACCGCGGCTGTCCGAAGGGCATCCCGTGCGGATCGACGAGGGATTTCCTTATGGAGGATGCCCGCGGGTGATAAACGGAATGCGGTCCATAGACACCGACAACCACTCCGGGAGGCATCAGTCCACTCTTGTAGATTGACTCAACAAGATTGATCGCGTTTGGCATCGGATAGAGGAAGCTCGATTGACCGTAAACATTGAAGAGTTTACCGGTCCCAGGAGCAGGAGCGACATTTCCCTTTTCCCACCAGTATTGCCTGATGAAAACGATCCTCGGCTTGTTGCAATGCACCGAGATGATGATCGTATCACCGAATGCAAGCGTATCGGTTCCCGGCATTCTGAACTCCCACGACATGAACCGCAGATCGTGCGTGGGCGGCGGGAAATGCGTAACGCTGAACGTGTTACCATCCACGGCCTGACTCAACCCGACATGAAGCCCCGTTATTCCGCCGGTCGGTACAACAAGGGTGAATGTTGCCTGGCTCGCGTTGGGTTTCCGCGGCACGGATCTACCGAGTGCGTTTCTGTTGTCCCTGGCGTAGGCAATACTTTCGGGGAGGAACGTCCGAAATGCCAGATTAAAAGTGGAATCGTAGACGAGCCCAAAATCGACGGATCCCCTGTTTTCTTCGTCGCCGAGATTGATCGTGTATCCCTGGAGCGAAACCGGGGAGGTCTGACGCCAGTGCGCGGTCATCATCACCCTGGCCTGATATGTTCCCGCCCAGAGACCGTTAAACGTATATTGACCATTGACATCAGTGGCAAGAGTCGCATTGCCCGCACCCCCCAGAACCACCTCGGCACCCGCAAGTCCGACCTCGCCCGCATCACGTACTCCATTGCCGTTCGCATCATTGAACACCATCCCGCTGATCGATCCGGGAAGAAGAGCATAGACACCGAAATTCATGCTATCGATCGTCTGGCTGTCGCTCAAAACCACCGAGTAGTACGAAACAGGAACCGACTGCCTCCACCTGGCCGGCAACGCCAGCGTGACCGTATGGGGTCCCGCGACAATATTATCCAGCTCATAGTTACCAAGGGAATCGGTCACGACATGAATGGACCAGGTACCGGGGCCATTGGCGGAAACTATCCAGTAGCGTAATCCCGGTTCAAGCGTGTCACGCAGGCCGTTACGGTTTAGATCGTTAAAAACAGAACCCCGTATCGTGCCCGACGGCAGTTTATACGAGCCGAAGTACACACTATCCCTCACCTCACCGTTGCCGAGCGTAATCGTATACGCCGAGGCCGGGTACGACTGTGTCCACCCGTAGATGCCTATCAGTTGAACAGTATACGTTCCCGGCGAAAGGTTCTGGAATGAATAATTACCGAGCGAATCGGTCGCCACCTGATTCAAAAACAGGTTACCCGCTATGAGCCTGATAAAGCGGCCGGACAATCCCGGTTCACGGTTGTCGAGCGTATCATTGCGATTAAGATCGTTGAAGACAAAACCCCGTATGACACCGGTCCCCGGTGGCGGCTGCGGGAGCCGGTAATTTCCAAAGACGTAACCGCTCAGCATGGTGTCGGTCGGTGGAACATCGACGGTATATTGGGGAGGATTACCGCCCGGAACCGACGATACCCAGTTGGTATTCAAAAATTCCGTAACATGGAATCGTCCGGAACCGAGGATGAGAAATGCATACTGGCCTGAGCTGTCCGTATAGGTATCATCAACCCAGTTGCCGGATGAATCGGTCAGCTCGATCCACCAGTCCACAAGGACCGAATCACCTGCATCGTTGATACTGTCCCTGTTGACGTCGTTGAAGGCACTTCCCCGGATAAAACTCCCTGAACGGTAGTTCCCGAAATCCACATTGGGGATATTCTGACCGGAAGTGTCGAGCGAGAGATTCCAGACCGCGGGTGAGGAGGTCAGCACCCACGGAGTTTGAATCACTTCGGAAATCTGATATGACCCGAGCGGGAGAGGCAGGTAGAATGTGCCGTTGATGTTCGTCGGGAGCGTAAGATTGATCGGACCCGTCACGGTGACAACCCAGCCGGCGAGACCGCGTTCATTGTTGTCAAGTGCCCCGTCCTGGTTCATATCGAAATAGACGGATCCGGAAATCAGCCCTGACTGATCGAAGACGACGATGTTATCGACAAACCAGCCCGGGAAGCTGTTGGCGATTGAATCGCCTGTTTCAAAATAAAATCGGATGTTGATCTGCTTACCGGTGTATGCGCTCAAGTCAAGCGTCGAAATGATCCACCCATGGCTGTTCCCCGAGGGCGAAGATCCGACCCCGCCACGCAGATGCGTCCAGCTCGTTCCACCGTCCGTGCTGGCGTCAACCATGCAAAAATCCCATCCGCGCTCGGTGACATAATTTTCCGTGAACATCATCGCAACGGATCCGGTGGCCGCTGAGAGATCGATCAGAGGCGATATAAGACTCTGGCCAACCTCTTTGCCGGTGTTGTAATTGCCCGTCGACTCCAGGCCGCACCACCAGCTGTGCGTGGGAGAATTGGCATCCCTTGTCGTTTGATGCCAGAGCACCGTATCGTTATGCGTTTCCGTCGTCCAGCCGTTCACCCCATGTTCAGCATCATCAAAAAAGAATATCGTCGACGCTGTTTTCATCGACGAATTCACCGATAAGCCTGCCCGTGGGATGATTCCAAAGGGGGTATTCCCCTTCTTGGGGTTCAGTCGTGCTGCGAGCGATTGTTGATAGTCACGCATCTCCCTCTCGGCCTTGATGAACCGCTGTGGATCGACCGAAAACTGCGGATTCTGGCGGGGGAGCGGGTTGGTCGGTGCGGCAGTTGCCATGTTCATGAAAAAAACGACGATAACGAGGGCCTTACAGGGTCTCATTACGGATCCCCGCCGAATTCCAAAAACCGTATCAGTTATTTTCATGATATGACCTTTCAAGCAGATTGGGAGGCTACCTGTATTGCAGATACAGACAAGAACGAACCAGAGCTCAGTGCTTAAAATATATCAAAATTAGCGTGATAGTCAAGGTAAGATCGAGCAATATAAGACCGTTTGCTCGGAGTTTTTGTCCAAGCCATAAAAAAAACTGCAGCTCCGGATGACCCCGGAACTGCAGTCGATACAACCTACTGATGTAAGAGCTTATTTTTTAATGGGATAATCAGGAACCGGCGGAAGCGTTTTTTCCTGCGTCTTCAGTTCATCAAGTATCACTTCGATCGCTTTGTTCAATTGCTCATCCACACCGGCAAATTCCTTTGCAGGGTCGTTATGGACGACGATATCCGGATCGACCCCGTGCCCCTCCACGATCCACCCTTTTCCCTCGGCATCATAAATCGCGAACTCCGGCTTCATGATGTATCCGCCGTCAAGCAGCGGGAGTGATCCGCGGATCCCCACGACACCACCCCAGGTCCGTTCGCCGATGACCTTTCCCAATCCATACTTTTTAAACCGGTACGGGAATATATCACCGTCCGATGCGGAAAACGGATCGATGAGGCAGACTTTCGGACCATAGAGCATATCACTCGGATTCGGACTCGTCGCGGTATTCCGGGCGACACTCACCATGGCAATTTCACGGCGGAGCCGTTCGATGAGAAGCGTCGAAACAAAACCGCCCCCATTCCCCCTCACATCGATGATCAGAGCCTTCTTCCGTAACTGGGGATAGAAATGTTTGACAAACTCGTTCAATCCGGGGACTCCCATATCGGGGACATGGAGATACCCCACCTTGCCGCCCGTTGCCTTATCGACCGTCTCGATATTCTTCTCTACCCAGTTGTAATAATAAAGATTCGCCTCATCGCCCACCGGAATAACCGTCACCTCCCTGCTCCCCTTCTCCTGCGGCTGCGAATTGAGCTTCAGCCGCACCTGTTTGTCGACCGTGTTGACAAGGGACTGATAGATGTTCGTCATCACGTTCGTCGGTTTGCCGTTGACCTCGATGATATAGTCTCCCTCCTTCGCGTTGACACCGATCTCCGTAAGCGGGCTGCGGGTAGCCTTATCCCAGTTTTCACCCTTCAGAATCTTCGTGATCCGGTAATATTTCGACTGGCGGTCCCGTTCCAGCTGGGCGCCGAGCAAACCCATTTTGATCTTGTTCACCTTGGGAAGATCCCCTCCGCCGACATAGGTGTGTCCCGAATTCAGCTCTCCGATCACCTCCCCGATGATAAACGTAAGGTCGGCGCGGTTGTTGACATAATCCACAAGGGGTGCGTATTTGTTCCGGATCCCGATCCAGTCGACGCCGTTCATGTTCGGGGCATAGAAAAAGTCCCGCATCTGACGCCAGCACTCGTTGTAGATCTGCTTCCATTCCTGCCTCCGGTCGAGGTTGACTTCCATTCCGCTCAGGTCGAGTTTGTCCTTCAGCTCGATCTTCGACTTCGGGAGATCCAGGATGTAGAATGCACGGTCTTTACCGATAAGTATTTTTTTGAGGTCCGCGGAGATTTCGTACCCGTCGACTTCACCAAGGTTGGTCTCCTTCAATTCCCCGAAATCATACA
>JAWOKN010000157.1:0-10844 GCA_033854175.1 Bacteroidota bacterium
GCACTGTATCTCGCAGGGACGATGATCGCCGGCATCGCCGTCAGGAAGTACGTCGGCAGGGTGGATGAATTTCTTGTCGCGGGCAGGGAAATGGATGCCTACCTCGGCATCGCGTCGCTTGCCGCGACGGAATTCGGCATCGTGACGGCAATGTATACCGCCCAGAACGGCTATGAGTTCGGCTTCGCGGGCGCAACCCCCGGCATTATTACCGCTGCGGCCATGTTTTTTGTCGGCCTGACCGGATTTTGCGTGAAACCCCTGCGCGATGCGGGCGTCCTCACACTTCCCGAATTGTTCGAGAAGAAGTTCGGGCCGCGCGTCCGCTGGGCTGCCGGCGTTGTGATTGTCCTGGGCGGCCTCCTCAATATGGGCGTCTTCCTCCGGACAGGAGGCGAGTTCCTGATCTATGTCTCCGGCCTGAATATGCACTACCTTGAACTGATGATGTCGGTCCTTCTTGCGGCGGTCGCCATCTATACCATCCTCGGCGGTATGCTCTCAGTCCTCATTACGGATTTTCTTCAGTTCGTCGTCATGTCAGCCGGCCTGATCGTTGTTACGATACTTGTCCTGACACAGGTCGGCTGGAGCTCGCTCGTCGATACCGTCACCCGGAATTACGGCGACGGCGGTTTCAATCCCTTTGTCCACCCCCGGATGGGCTGGCCCTATGTCCTTTTTAATGTCTTCCTGAATCTTGCCGCCGTCCTGACCTGGCAGACCACAATCAGCCGCCTCCTGGCCGCGAAGGATACAAAGACCGGCCTGAAGGTCTATAAGGGGACGAGCTTTTTTTTCGTCTGCAGGTTCCTGATTCCCGGTATCTGGGGTATCGCAGCCCTTGCCACTCTCGCCCCGGGTGCCGTCGGGGGTGATACTCTCCACGCGATGCCGCAGTTTCTGGCCTCCTTTGTCCCCGCGGGTATTATGGGGATCCTTATCGCCGCCATGCTCGCAGCAGATATGTCGACCGACTCCTCCTATATGCTCGCCTGGGGAAGCGTCATCTATAACGATATCCTCGCCCCTTTTCGCAAACAGCCCTGGTCTGAACGGAAAGGGCTCTTCTGGAATAGAACGATTATCGCCCTCATCGGCGTCTTTCTCCTTTTCTACGGACTCTGGTATCCGCTCAAGGGTGATTTGTGGACCTATCTCGGCATCACCGGCTCGATTTATCTTTCGAGCATATCCGTCCTGCTTGTCGCATGCTGCTACTGGAAAAGGGCGAATACCTGGGGCGCAACAGCCGCCATTATTATCGGTGCCGTTATCCCGTTCTCCTTCCTTCTCCTCCAGCAGATACCGGCAACAAAACCGTTCACGGAAGCGGTCGGCCCCTATTTCTCCGGAATTGCCGCATATGTCTGCACGGGTGCGGCAATGGTCATCGGCTCGCTCCTTAAACCTGTGCCGGTTATTCAGAAAGGAGCCGCGGCATGAATCATCATTGGTTCTGGTGGATTGTGGCGATGGCCTGCATTGTCTGGTATTCCACGATTACTGTCTATGTCGCCATCAAAGGTTTGGGGAATATCCGGGATATGCTGAAACGCCTCGGAAAGAAACGGGGTATTGCGCAGAAATGACCGCCATGTATCGAGACTTGTTTTTATGACCGGTCCTCCGAAGTACGATATCTGCATATCTACCCCCGGCAGGATCTGCCTCTTCGGTGAACACCAGGATTATCTCCACCTCCCCGTGATCGCCTGCGCCATATCTCTCCGCATCCGCATCGAGGCCTCTCTCCGTACCGACAGGCTGATCCGGCTGGATTTGCCCGACCTCGGGAGTTCGGTCGAAATTTCCCTCGGCGAATCTCCGGGTTATCTGCTCGAACGGGATTATTTCAGGAGCGGGATGAAGGTCCTCCGGGACGAGGGTTATGAATTTTCCTCGGGCTTCAACGCCTCGGTCCATAGCACGATACCGGTCAATGCCGGGACTTCGAGTTCCTCCGCACTGGTTGTTTCCTGGATAAATCTCCTTTCCCGTCTCAGTCGCACTGCCCGGGTTTTGCAGCCCGAGGAGATCGCCCGCCTCGCCCACCGCGCCGAAGTCGTCGAGTTTCAGGAACCGGGAGGCAGCATGGATCACCTGACCACCGCAATGGGCCGCATTCTCTCCCTTGCATTTCATCCATCGCTGTCGTTCGAACGCCTCTCGCCACCCCTTGGTCCCTTTGTGCTCGGCGATTCGCACCAGCCGAAGGATACCAAGGCCGTCCTTGCCCGCAGCAAGGAGCGCAGCATCGCCGTCATGAAGAGATTGCAGCGCGATAACCCGGCCCTTTCCTACCATTCGCTGACCCCCGAAGATATCATCAGCGCCGGGAACGATATCACGACCGACGAGCGCCTCCTTCTTCAGGGAAATCTCCGGAATCGCGAGATTACCCTGGACGCCCTTGCCCTTATGCGCTCAAAGGGGTTCGATGGGAGGAGGTTCGGTGAATTGCTGACCGAACATCACTCTATATTGAGGGATACTCTGGGCGTCTCGACTCCGAAGATTGATGGAATGCTCGATGCTGCCATGACCGCAGGCGCCTATGGCGGGAAGATCAATGGCTCGGGCGGCGGCGGTTGTATGTTCGCCTATGCGCCCGAGAATCCTGACCGGGTGGCGGAAGCCGTCAAAATGTCGGGCGGAACTCCCTATATTGTGACGGTCGACGAGGGGACAAGGAGAGACCCGTGAACGCCTTTTCCGACATTTCCCCCCGTATTGTCATACTCGCAGGCGGTGTTTCGTCCCGTATGAAGGCGTTCTCCCGGGAAAACCTCCACCCCGACCTTCAGCGGGATGCAAACGAGAAATCAAAATCCATGATCGGGGTCGGCACGGATGCCCGGCCCTTCCTCGATTACCTCCTCTGCAACATCCAGAATGCCGGTTACCGCGAGGTCGTCATCGTTATCGGGGAATCGGATCACGCGATGTACCGCTACTATTGGGAGGACGGGCATGTGCGGGAATTTTCCCGCCTCCACGTCTCCCGCGTGATCCAGAATATACCCCCCGGAAGATCAAAACCCCTCGGGACAGCCGATGCGCTCCATGTCGCACTTTCCGCACACCCCGATTGGAAAGATGCGAAGTTTACCGTCTGCAACAGCGATAACCTTTATTCGGTCCTGGCATTGTCCCTTCTTCTTCGCGATCCGCATGATAATGCCATGATCGATTATGACAGGGATGGCCTCAGGTTCAGCTCTGACCGCATTGCTCAGTTTTCCGTTATCGGGAGGGATGAGGAGGGTTTTTTGAACGATATCATTGAAAAACCTTCACCGGACCAGATCAGGGCCGCAACCCGCGGTTCGGGACGCGTCGGCGTGAGCATGAATATTTTCCGCTTCCGCTATGATGATATCCTCCCCTGGCTTACCGCCGTCCCTCTCCATCCCGTGAGAAATGAGAAGGAGCTTCCCGTTGCCGTCAGGATGATGGTCGAGGCACACCCCCGGTCGGTTTTTACGATCCCCCTTTCGGAACATGTCATCGATCTTACTCTCCAGTCCGATATTCCCGGTGTCCAGGAGTACCTGCGCAGCATGTACCCCGATTTTGCCTCCTCACTTAAAGGAAAGTGATCGCCGCGTATGCCGAATAAACCCGTGAGACGCAACTTGATCAGCTTTTTGCGCGGATTGGTGCTCATGATTCTTGGCCTGAACTTTTCCCCCGGCCAGACGTTTATCGTGGGCGATTCGCTTTTTCTTCTCAACGGGAAACCTTTTCAGATCATTTCCGGCGAGATGCATTATGCCCGCATCCCCCCCGAATACTGGCGCGACCGCCTGCTGAAGGCCCGTGCGATGGGCCTGAATACCGTCGCGACGTATGTCTTCTGGAATGTCCATGAGCCGCACCCCGGTGTCTTTAATTTCTCGGGGAGCGCCGATGTGGCCCGCTTTGTCAGAACCGCTCAGGAATTGGGCCTCCGGGTGATCCTCCGCCCCGGCCCCTATGCCTGCGCCGAGTGGGATTTCGGGGGTTTTCCATCGTGGCTGCTGAAGGATCATTCACTGAAGGTCCGCTCAGCCGATCCCCGTTTTCTCGATGCGTGCGCCTCCTATTTCCACAGGCTCGGTCAGGAGCTCGCTCCGCTCCAGATCACCCGCGGCGGTCCCATTATTATGGTCCAGGTGGAGAATGAATATGGTTCGTTCGGCAGGGATACCGCGTATGTCGGCCGGATCCGGAATATGATCCGTGAGGCGGGGTTCGATGTCCCGCTCTTTAATGCCGACGGCCCGACGCAAATGCCCAATGCATTTCTCCCTGATGTTTTTCCGGGCGTGAATGGCGCCACAGGCTCCGAGGTGTTTACCACTATCCGCCGTTACAGGCCGCACGGCCCCTTCTTCGTCCCGGAGTTTTATCCCGGCTGGCTCGATCATTGGGGCGAGCCGCATGCCCATGTCGACCCCCAGGAGACCGGGAGGGATTTTGACTGGCTTCTCGCTCACGGCGTGTCGGTCAATATCTATATGCTCCACGGCGGTACGAATTTTGGCTTCATGAACGGTGCGAATTTCGGCGGCCGCTATCAACCCCAGCCGACAAGTTATGACTATGATGCGCCCCTCGATGAGGCCGGCCGGCCGACGGTGAAATATGTTAAACTCCGTGACGTGATCAGGAACTATCTGCCGCCGCATGATTCTCTGCCGCCGCTTCCAACCCCATTGCCTGTCGTCGAAGTCCCTTCGTTTGATCTTTCTGAATCGGCCGGTATGCTCGACCGGCTCCCCCCGAAGATTTCTTCACTCCATCCCCTGGGAATGGAGGATGTGGGCCAGTCGTATGGCTATCTTCTCTACAGGCATGTTTTCAAGTACCCGGCTGCGGGCGATCTTCAGATTGACGGCCTCCACGATTATGCCGTCCTCTGCCTCGACGGGAAGAAGATCGGTTCACTCGACCGCAGAAATAAAGGGCGGAAGATATTTATCAACATCCGGACGGTGCCGGCGATTCTCGATATCCTTGTCGAAAACGGCGGGAGGATCAATTACGGCCGTGAGATGGTCTCCGACCGCAAGGGTATTACCGGCAGTGTCTCGCTCGAGACGAAGGAGATACTGGACTGGGATTTGTATCCGTTCCCGATGGACAGCGAACCCGTACCCGCGTACCACGGGGATATTCCCCCCTCCGGTCCGGTTTTCTTTCACGGAAAATTTCAGCTCGGCAAAACAGGCGATACATTTCTCGATATGAGGGGCTGGGGCAAGGGTTGCGTCTGGGTGAACGGCCATAACCTGGGGAGGTTCTGGTATATCGGCCCCCAGCAGACTCTCTACCTGCCGGGCTGCTGGCTGAACGGGGGCGAAAATGAAGTTACTCTCCTGGACCTGGAGCCGACCGGGTGTCATACCATCCGCGGTCTTTCATCTCCGGTTCTCGACAGCCTCGTGACCGACCGACTGAAACCTCCCCTTCCTCAACGCGAAAAAAGAAAAATCCTTTTTTCGAAAGGCGATCTGGTGAAGGCGGGGAGTTTTTTGCCCGGCGATAATCCGCAGGATGTGACTTTTACCGCAACCGCCGGAAGGTATGTCTGCCTCCGCTCGCTTTCCTCCCAGCGGAATGACCATTTTGCCTCGATCGCCGAATTCTATCTCCTCGGCAAAGACGGCCGGCTTCTTCCGCGCGACACCTGGAAGATTTATGCCGTCGATTCGGAGGAACTTCAGTCCGAGGACGGTCAGGCGGAAAATGCCTTCGACGATGATCCTGAAACAATCTGGCATACCGAGTGGGGATCCGCCCAGCCGGATCATCCTCATTACCTTGCGATCGATCTCGGGAGCGTGCATGAGATCAGCGGGTTCCGGTATATTCCCCGCATCCAGGAACGGCCGGGAAAAATCAGGGATTATAAGTTTTATGTCAGGAAACTCCCGTTCGCATTCGAGGATTCGACGGGCTCTCCGCAACATCCCTGATGCTGTCCCGGACGTACAAGGGTGTGTTCTCCCCACCCGGGGGCGGGGCGGGTGTGGGGTGGCTGGAGAATATGGGGTGCTTTGCACAGATGCCGATTTTGTGCTCAAAGCTTGCGATTTGATCCCCCTTTCCGTATTTTATGCTGCTGATTTTATGATATTCCGATCATCTCGTACAATAGGAGTGATTATGCGACACCGCTGGTTATCAGTTCTTCTCATCGTGTTCATTTGTGTTGCACCCCAGGTAAAATCCCAGATCAATAAAACCGGCATGAGCGTCGGAATAGGCTACGGCGGGATCTTCGGCGCTACCGAGGTCCGCGACCGCCTCTACCGGTTTAACTCCCGCGCGTTTGTCCGCTATGGGTTTGTCGACGCCCTGCAGGTCGAAGCCGGCGCCGGCGTCGGGCGCATCGCGGGGGAAAATTATCAGTCACTGCTCGCTCCCGTGGATGTCCGATTGGTCGTTGATCCCCTCACACTCGATTCCTGGAACCCGTACCTGTATGGCGGTATCGGCGCACTCTATTTCCGGAATGAGCAGACTCCATCGCTCACCAACGGCCCCCCCTCCGACCAGTGGACCGGCGTTGTACCGCTTGGCGTCGGTCTGCAGTATCTCGTGAAGGACCGCATCCTTCTTGAAGCCAGCGGAGGATATAATTTCACGTTTTCCGATAGTATTAAAGGTATGACGATAACTCAGAAGAAAGATGATTACTGGAGCTTCCTCGTCGGCATTACCATTACAGGCGAAAGCGGCAACGCCGATCCGGACGGCGATGGCCTCACCAATGACGAGGAGAAACGCCTCGGTACCGATCCCCATAAGGCCGATACCGACGGGGACGGCCTCACGGACGGCGAGGAGGTTCATAAGTACCATACCGATCCTCTCAAGGTTGATACCGACGGGGACGGCCTTACCGACGGCGAAGAAGTCCATAAATATCATACCGACCCGAATAATAAGGATACCGACGGGGACGGCCTCTCCGACGGCGATGAGGTCCTGAAATATAAGACCGATCCCAATAAGGCCGATACCGATGACGACGGTCTCTCCGACGGCGACGAGGTTCTTGTCTATCATACCGATCCCCTCAATAAGGATACCGACGGCGACGGTCTCTCCGACGGCGATGAGGTCCATAAGTATCATACCGACCCGCTCAAGAAGGATACCGACGGCGGCGGCGTGAATGACGGGGATGAAATCGCCCACGGTACGAATCCCCTCGATCCCAAGGACGATTTCAAGAAGGAGGAGCTGAAGGTCGAGGTCGGCCAGGCCATTGTGCTCACCGGCGTCGAGTTTGAAACCGGAAAGGCCGAGCTGACCCCGGCATCCGAGGATACCCTCGCCCTTGCCTATAATACGCTGAACCAGAATCCGGATCTTACGGTGGAAATCCAGGGGTATACGGATAACGTCGGGTCGAAATCGTACAATAAGAAACTGTCGCTTGCCCGAGCCAATGCCGTGAAGGATTGGCTGGTGAAGAAAGGGATCACGCCTGAGAGAATTACCACCAAGGGCCTCGGATCCGACAAGCCCATCGCCCCGAATACCACGCCGGAGGGGCGCCAGAAAAACCGGCGTATAGAGTTTTTCAGAACAAAATAACTGATCACAAAAATGCCTTCGGCTCCCACGGGCGAAGGCATTGTGCTTTCTGTCGCTGCTGTTTTTCGGATTGTATCGTCCGGGGTCGGCCGATCCCCCCACCCGCCCTCCGGATGTCGGTCACAACGTATAACCGGATTTTGCATGAAGGGGAAATATCAATCGGACGATTCTTGCATTCCTCCCGGCGACAACCGGGATCGTCACGGATTTCCCCGGGGGGAGAAGCCGTGAGACACGCCTTCCTGTTGCTCCTTCTCTATGGTGCCGCCCTTTTCGTCAGCTGCGTGATGCGCCCTTTTATCGTTCAACCCCCCGACAACATTCCCGACGCCCGGCAGTCTCTTCCCGGCCTCTGGACGGGTTCACGGGGATGGGGGAGCTTCGAATCGAAACTGGAAATCGAGTTCCGCTCCTCTGTCGCCTATACGATGAGGGAAAAACCCCGGAACGGGGAGTGGCTCGAGTCCAATGGCTATTATGAGGTTGAGAGTGTCCGAGACCGCCCGACAGGTTCAACGAGATGCGCAGTACTTTTTCAGGAAGCTTCAAAATCCGATTACTGGTTCTTCAGGGGCGGGGATGTTCTCTTCGAGCCGATGGGCTCAGCCTCGGTGTCTAAAAACCTCAGCCTAACCAGCTGGCTGATCTGGTTCCTGGCCGTTCCGGGCGCGCTCGTGCCCCTCCCCGCCGTTTTGCTCTGGCGTAAAGTCAATAAACATTTTCCCGAACATATCACCGTACCCGTATGATTTCCCGTCCCCTGATCCCCGCTGCCATTGTTCTGCTCATTGTTACCTCCTCGGTCTCCGTTGTTCCCCAGACGATAGGCGGTAAAATCAAGGTTGCCTGCATCGGAAATAGCATTACCTACGGCATCGGCGTCTATGACCGCGAGGACTTTTCCTACCCGGCACAGCTCCAGACGCTCCTCGGTAATCATTTCGACGTCAGGAATTTCGGCGTGAGCGGCCGGACCCTTCTCCGGAAAGGCGACTATCCCTACTGGAAGGAACAGGAGTTTCAGGCTGCGAAGGATTTTCTTCCCGATATCGTCATTGTTAAACTCGGCACGAATGATACGAAACCCCAGAATTGGAAGCATAAAAGGGAATTCCTGGGCGACTACGTCTCGTTCGTCCGCGAATTCCAGTCGCTTTCGTCCCATCCGAAGATCTATCTCTGCATCCCTGTACCCGCGTTTCCCGGCGACTGGGGGATTAATGATACGATCATCCGCCGCGATCTTACCCCGCTGCTCCGTAAGGTTGCCGCAGAGACTCGCACCGACCTCATCGACCTGTATTCTCCCCTGAAATCCAGCCCGGCCGATTTCCCCGATAAGGTCCATCCGAACGGCGATGGCGCCGCCGTGATCGCACGCACGGTCTATACGACCATCTGCAGCGATTTCCGCCTTGTCAAATCCCCCGAACCGGCCGGCCCTGTCCCCACGACACGCCAGATCGCATGGCAGGATATGGAATTCTGCGGATTCCTTCATTTCAACATGAATACCTTCACCGATAAGGAGTGGGGCTACGGCGATGAATCCCCCTCCCTTTTTCATCCGACGGATTTTAACGCCCTCGAGATCGCCTCGATCGCACGCGAGGTCGGCATGAAGGGGCTTATTCTTACATGTAAACATCATGACGGCTTCTGCCTCTGGCCTTCCACCGTTACCGACCATTCTGTGAAGTTCAGCGGATGGATGAATGATACCGGCGATGTGGTCAAGGCGCTTTCGGATGCGTGCCGCGCAAACGGATTGAAGTTTGGCGTCTATCTTTCACCCTGGGACCGCAACGACAGCCTCTACGGCAAACCGGCATATATACCCTTCTACCGGAAACAACTCCAGGAGTTATTGACCGGCTACGGCGACATTTTCGAGGTCTGGTTCGACGGCGCAAACGGCGGCGACGGATTCTACGGCGGCGCCCGCGAATCCCGCACCATCGACCGAAAGTCGTATTACGGCTGGAATGAAACCTGGTCCCTGGTCCGCACCCTCCAGCCTAATGCCGTGATCTTCAGCGACGTCGGCCCCGATGTCCGCTGGGTGGGGAATGAACAGGGCTTTGCCGGCGATACCTGCTGGTCTACCTATACCCCCGTCGGCGAGAAGGGGGATAGCGCTGCTCCCGGCTATGTCCGGTATGAACGGGGTACCACGGGCCAGGAGGAGGGCGAATATTGGATGCCCGCCGAGTGCGATGTCTCGATCCGGCCGGGATGGTTTTATCATCCGGCCCAGGATAGTCTCGTGAAATCTCCCGAACAACTGTTCGATCTCTATTGCAGATCTGTCGGCCATAATGCCTCTCTTCTTCTCAATATTCCGCCGGACCGCTCAGGCCGCTTCAGTAAGGCCGATGTCGCCGCCCTGCGGGGGTTGAAGAAAATTCTGGACGGGACGTTTTCACGGGATCTGGCCTTGACCGCAAACGCTAGAGCCTCCAATATCCGGGGAAATGATGCGCACTTCAGCGCATCGAATGTGACCGACGGAAATAAGAAATCATACTGGGCAACGGACGATTCCGTCCGCCAGGCATCCCTGGTCCTCGAGTGGAAACAACCGGTCGAGTGGAATCTCCTTTCGCTTCAGGAATATACTCCCCTTGGCCAGCGGGTTGAGGCCTTTTCCATTGATACCGGCCGGACCGGGAACTGGAAAACCATCGCCACCGGATCGACGATCGGCCATAAACGGATTATCCGGATGCCTGCGATGCAGACGTCTTCCATCCGTTTGAATGTACTCGCATCAAAGGCCTGCCCGGTGATTTCCGAGGTTGGTCTTTATAATTCACCGCTTCCCCTGAAGGTGAAGTAAAGGGTTCCCGGGCTTTCTGTATGAGACTTTTTGCCAGATATTCCAGCTGTTTGCCTGCCATCTCCTTCTGTCTGTTTCTGGCCGGGGTGTCGCCCGCACAGGATTTTCTCCACGAATCGAAAAATGACCGCAATGACCGCATGGGATGGTGGCGCGAGGCGCGATTCGGTCTTTTTTTGCACTGGGGCCTGTATGCCGTCCCGGCAGGACATTGGGGCGACAGGAATGACTACGGCGAGTGGATCCGGAACTCGGCCCGCATACCGCTCGATGAGTATTCAAGGTTTGTTTCACAGTTTAATCCCGTGAAGTTCGATGCCAAATCCTGGGTCCGTATGGCGAAAGAGGCGGGGATGAGGTATATCGTCATTACCTCGAAGCATCATGACGGTTTCTGCCTGTTCGATTC
>JAWOKN010000158.1:0-103357 GCA_033854175.1 Bacteroidota bacterium
AATACCCGATAACAATAAACGCGAGCAGGTATCCGCTTAGTATCAGGTGGCAGCAGGTAAAGAACAGCCGGGAGAGGGTGACATTGACGCTGAAGAGCGTGGATGGGAAAGTGCTGGCAGTCGTAAATGGGAGCGGGAAGATCACGCTCGCTGATGCGGGGATAAAGAAGGTTGTCGTGGCGGTGAGCCCCGGTATATCGGTACCGAAGGTATTCGCGCTAGGCAGGAATTATCCGAATCCGTTCAATCCAGCGACGAGGTTTTCGGTTGATATACCGCGGATAGCGCAGGTGGAAGTGAGTGTGTACGACATACTGGGGCGGAAGATCGCAACGGTATGGAACGGTGAAAAGGAGGCTGGGTATCATACGATGGAATGGGATGGGCGTAATAGTGAACGACAAACGTCACCGACGGGTATCTATTTCATCCGTATGACGGTGCCAGCCGACCAGTTCAGTTCTGTTCACAAGGTCATGCTCATGAAATAGGTGGCCGGTATATTTATCTGGGCATACCGGTATACATATAATGTCGTAAGCTGGCGAAGGGGGAGAATTGTCAATATTTGAATGGAAGCTGATGGATGATCGGACAAGTAATCTCTCATTATAAGATCACCGAGAAACTGGGTGAGGGGGGGATGGGTATTGTCTATAAAGCTCACGATACCACACTCGACCGCGATGTTGCATTGAAGTTCCTGCCTCACGACCTCACCACATCAGATGAAGAACGCACGCGCTTCATCCACGAAGCAAAAGCCGCTTCCGCCCTTGACCATCCAAACATCTGCACAATCCACGAGGTTGGTGAAACCACCGACGGACAACTGTTCATTGCAATGGGTTACTATGAAGGGGAATCTATCACAAAGAAGATTCAGAAGGGTCGTTTAAAACTAGAAGTAGCCGTGGATATTGCCGTCCAGGTTGCCGAGGGACTCCAGGCAGCACACAATCGCGGAATTGTTCATAGAGATATCAAAAGCGGAAATATCATTGTTACCAAAGAAGGCCAGGTCAAGATCCTTGACTTTGGACTTGCTCATAAGAGTGGATTATCAAGACTCACCCGGACCGGCACCACGGTTGGAACTGCACCCTATATGTCACCGGAACAGGCAAAAGGCGATAAGGTCGATCAGAGGAGCGACCTATGGTCATTGGGGGTTGTACTCTATGAAATGGTTACGGGGAAATTGCCTTTCAAAGGGGAGCATGAGGTTGCAATTCTGTATTCGGTTGTCAATGAAGAACCACAACCAATAGAGGTAACGGTTTCAGATGCCTCACCGGAGCTGATACATGTCATCCGGAGGGCACTGGAGAAGGACGTTGGTGAGAGATATCAATCTACATCTGATATGCTCATTGATTTGAGGAGGCTAAGGAAAGAAACCTCTCGGACAGGGATCAGACCGGTCAGAATTGCATCAAGAAAGTTTCTGTTGGAAAAAATCCTAATTTCTTTTGCTATTCTTGCTCTGCTGGGTGTGGCGGTGTATATCTTTCTCCTGAGAAAGGGAATTGAGATCAACGTAAATTTCACTCAAAAAACGGTTGATATTCCATATCAGACGGACATCAGTGCGGCAATTTCACCCAGTGGTAAGTGGGTCGTTTTTACCGCCTCAGATAAGAATAAGAAGATGGACCTTTACGTCGTGAATAGGGATGGAGGAGTTCCGAAGCGTATCACTTATGACTCTACGGAACTTCCGACATCAGAATCTGTGAATCCGGCCCCACGAGTCTCACCCGACAACAGTGAGATCGTTTATACGAGGTTTACCGCCAAGGGAAAACACGAATTGTGCAGAGTCCCACTCATCGGCGGGCAGGTAGCCAAGATCGGGGAAGGAGTCTTCGGGAAATGGTCCCCTGACGGTAAACGTATAGGATATGTCAAGTATCCGGATTATTCTGAGAGCGGCAGAGGGGAATTTTGGACGATGCGTATGGATGGAACGGATAATCATCGAGAATTTGTTGATACCATCGGCTTGGTTGTTAAAAATTCGGGTCCAGTGCTGATAATCTATTACTTTGATTGGTCCCCTGATGGAACTTCAATCGCTTGGCTCCGCCGGGTGCCTCAGCTTTCATGCGAGATTCTCATACACAACTTGAGCAACGGTAAAGAATCTAAAATTACAAATGATACGACGCTAAAAACCAGCTTGTGCTGGATGGTAAATGGAATGATTGTCTACCGCTCATCGGGTGAGGATGGGGCCCATCTCTGGGCGATTCAGAAAGATGGAGGAACTCCCCTTCAGATAACTCGTGGAATGGGAATTGAGGAATATCCTTCGGTAAGTTCGGATGGGTCTTTCTTGCTGTTTAATTCCGGCAGAGCAACACAAGATTTAATGGTCGGGGAAATCGATGGATCACAACCCGTAAAAGTTGCTGCGATAGACGGCGATATCCAAGGCTCTCCAGATATTTCAACTTCCAGAGGTACGATCGTCTTTCCCAGGTCGTATACCGGATCGATCTCCTATAACCTCGGAATGGTCGATCGCGATGGAACGAATGAACGTACACTTACGAAAGGAGCGAGTCATTCTGATTTAGTACCACTCTGGTCGCCGGGTGGACAATGGATCTCATACATGTCCAGAAAAACCTTTGAACCGTTCGACTCCTTTAAAGTATATATCATGAATCCATGGACGATGGAACCACCGCAATGTGTATTTCGCGAGTATGGAATGGCAAGGTGGTTGAACGATTCAGAGCTAAACGTCACGCATTTCGTCCGGAATAGAGAGGGTTTCGTTGGATTCAATAGCCTGCGTGTACGAACCGATGGTAGTCTCCCTGACCGGATCGCTGAGGACTCCATAGCGTTCGTTTTGGTTGTCGATGATGGAAAATATGTATTCTACGCTGACAATCGTAGGGGGGTCGCCTACATAGTACCCATTGAAAGGTGGACAAAAGAGGGTGGAATTGACCCCAAGGTCTTCGATTACGGTGTTCCGCAGGATTGGCCTTCTTCACTACAACACGACGGATCGCATTTTGAGATTTGGTGCGACCCTGACCGGGGAGATTTGTGGAAGATAATGTACCCCTATGCAAAAAAGGAATGCCTGCTACGGTCGTGTGAACCGCTAAAAGGGCTTCAGTATATCAATCTCGGCTGGGATGAAAAGGAATATGTATTCTTCTCAAAACGCAAATACGTGAGTTCCATAGGCGTTATAGAAAATTTATTTAGATAACTCCTACGTTAGATACCCTACAAGGTATTCCTCAGGCTCACATTACAGGGAACTTTTCGACTTTTTTATTCGTTCAAAGGATAGACTCCATCTTAGGAGATTCTCATCATGATGAAGATTTACATCCTTGTTTTTATACTCTATCCCTCGTTCTGGTTTGGTGGTTGTGACCAATTTGCCATAAATCCTTTTACGGAAGCGGATCTCCTTACCAATCCATCATTTGAATTCTTCGGGCAGCCATCGCGTGTGGCTTGGACGGATGGAGGCACAATTGTCCGGGATGCACCCCGGGGAGGCGGTCTCTGGTGTCTTGAAATCGATGCTACATGGTTTCCTGCACTCTTTGTGAGGACAACCGTACCGGCTCCTGTCGGATTTCATCAGTATAAGTTCTCCTTGTGGGGTAAGTATCACGGAGCCATTCATGGGGGCGCACGTCTCATTGTGAAGAGGGCTGATTCTCTGGATTACCGGTCGATGATCGGGGTGGTCGATACAGTCTGGACATTTTATACAACAACTGATATGATCAGTACAAATCCCGGTGACAGCCTTATTGTCCAGCTTACGGGTGGTGCATCGGAACTTCTCAGCGGACGGACCTTTTTTGATCTTTGCGAGTTGGAAGAAATACGATAGACCATCATTCCTGAATAAAAACCATTAATTTGTCTTCCATTTCGTTTCCAACCAGCCTTCGAAAACCGCCCGTTGAAGATCAGTCGGAGTACCGACCTGCGTGACTTTATAATTTGTTTTCGGAGCTTTTCCAAGAACTAGCTGTACAGTCCGGATCTGGTCATTCTGAAAGATGGTCAGCGTGATTTTGTCCCCAGGCTGCAGTTCACCAATTCGTTCCGAGAAACTATTCGATCTGATGCGGTAACCATTCAGGGCGAGCACCTCATCACCTGTGCTGAGACCTGATTCATATGCCGGTGATCCGGCGACAATCCGGTTTATCCTGGTGCTTGCACCTGCGTCATACAGTGATACTCCAACCCATGGCTTTGCGACCGTATCTGTGCAATTCACCTGGAGTCCTGCGGCAAGGAGCTCATCCTCCCATTTCAATGGTTTTGTCCCGAATATAAAATCCCTGAAAAAATCCTCGCAATCCCAGCCGGTTACATTTGTGATTACCCGCCGAAAGTCTGCAAGAGTGTATCCACCCCCCGAAAGTGGGAAAAGTTTGTACATTTCTCTCATCACATCGTCGAGAGAAAATTTGTTGGATGTTTCGTGGCGGATCTCCAGGTCCAGAAGGGCGCTCACCATGGCACCTTTCTCATAAATGTCAGATTCCGAGTTGTACCAGTGTTGTGTTCCTCCAATCCACGCATTGAAACTTGCATCGGCGACGGATTCAAGATTGTTTCCGGGCCTCTGCCTGTCGGACGAAACGGCGGATCCCAGGAGATCGAGATATTTTGCAACCGGTGTGAAACCGGCCCGGACCCCGAGGAGTTCTGCATAATAGGTGGTCATCCCCTCCGCGATCCAGAGTTCCTGTGAATAGTTTTCTTTTGTAAAGTCGTAAGGATCTATCCCTTTGGGCCTGAGTTGTTTGACGTTCCAGGTGTGAAAATATTCATGCGTGGCTGTTCCAACAAGTAATCCCCTGTAGGAATCGGGGTTTTTAAATATGAAGGGGGCGGTTTGCATGATCGTGGAATTGATATGTTCGGTTGCTCCACCGCTGTTCGGCATGCATTCGAGGAGAAAGACATATCGCTTGTATGGAACTGAGCCCCAGAACGCCTTTGTGACATTGACAACTTTTGATAGGTCCCTGATGAGGGTGTCGGCATTCCAGTTTCCCTCTCCGGAAATGCTCAGGACGTGTGACACACCATCCACCACAAAGGGATAATCCTGCTGGTTGCCGATTTCAAGTGGGCAGTCGATGAAATAATCGTAATCGGGTGCCGTAAAGTTGTGTCCGTCTGATGATTCAAGTCCGGTGGTCACGTGCCAGTTTTTATATGGACGGACGGTAAGCGTGACTGGGAGTTTCCTGAATTTTTCCGAATACATGAAGACTGATGATTCATCGACGAAAGCGTGGCTGTCGTTCAGTCCTCGTGTTCGTAGATTGAATTCATCGGCATAGACCTTGTAGGTTGCGGTTACCTCCTTGGCACCTCTGGTCTCAATATGCCATGTGGTTTTATCCGTTTTCCGCCAGTCGAGATTTTTTCCGTCTCCCACCGCCGAGAACTCCTGAATCCCGTTCGCAAAATCGAGAATAACATACCTTCCCGGTCTCCATACTGGCAGAACCAGATCGAGCATCTCATCCCGTGGCATATCCTTCAATTCAATTTTTACTTCGAAGAGGTGTGTCTGGGGTTCAGACATCCCGAGGACATAATGAATGTCGGGCTGTCCTGCGGGTGTGACCGTTGCACTGAAAAGAAGGCCCACAAGAATAACATACGTTTTCAAAGGATGCTCCTTCTAGAGAAGTACAGAATCAAATTACGGAGTGATTTAAGATAAGGATTTTTAATTGATGTTTAATGACCACGTTGTATTTAGACGGTAAAATCGTTCATAAAGTTGCATAGTAGAGGGGATTTGTGGTTCCATCCAGTGGGAAGGTGCATTTTGAGAATACCGGTCAATTCATGTGTCGGGTGTAATAAGCCGGGTTTATCCCATGACGGTCCTTCTTTGCATGACGTATGGTTATAGGCATTGATGAGAATTGAGAGATCAGTCTGATCATCATCCATTGTGCGGTTTCACATTGATCGTCGGAAGGGGATTTGTACCTTTTCACCTGTTTGATTATTATTGAGTGATAATGTAGAATTGATGATGGAAGGACATACTCACACACCGTCGGCCGGAAAGCGTCTCGGGATCGCAATCGCCCTGAACGCGATAATCTTTCTTGTAGAAATTGTCGGCGGGCTGCTCACGAACAGTCTGGCGCTGATATCCGATGCTGTGCATAACCTGAGCGATTTCTTTGCGTTGATTCTCAGCTATATTGCTGCGAACGTTGTACTCTGGAAATCGAATTCTCAGAAATCCTACGGATACGTAAGGGTCGAAATATTTGTCGCGTTTATCAATGCTCTGACACTGGTGATCATCGGGGGCTTCCTGGTCTACAAGGGTACCTACAGGTTTTTTGCGCCGGAACCGGTTGCCGGTCTCGGGATGATAGCCATTGCATGTATCGGTCTGATCGGTAACTCTGTCGCGACAGTTCTCCTCAGGAAAGATGCCCATCGCGACCTTAACGCAAAAAGCGCTTATCTTCATCTCCTGACGGACTCGGTTGAATCCCTGGCTGTCGTTGTAACGGGTGTTTTTATTTACTGGCGGGGATGGAATATCCTCGATCCTGTCGTCACGGTTGTGATTGGCATTTTTGTCTTCAAGAGCGCTTGGGATATTCTGGCGGAGACAGTTAATGTCCTCACGGAAGGAACTCCGAAGGGGATCGATCTCGATGAGGTCGCGCAGTTTCTCCGGCAGTTCCCCGAAATTCAAAATGTCCACCATCTTCATATCTGGAGTCTGTCATCCCAGTTCCGAGCTTTAAGCGTTCATTTGGTCGTCAAAGATCAGTCGATCAGTGATGGCCGGAATATTACCGACAAAATAGAAAAAGCCCTCCACGATCGCTATCATATCAATCACCCGACCCTTCAGCTCGAGAGCGAGGTGTGTCAAGAACAGGGGACCCTTGTCGACATTCATCATGGGACCAGAAAAATTTAAGGCGAATCCGGCGGAACGAAGGAACTGGTCCGCGTGCGTTAAAAAATTTTGTCAATAGACATTTTGACCGTCGTGATTTTAATCAGAATTAATCCCGAGAGTTTTTGCCTCCGCCAAGATATTCCGGAAGAGGGGGTATGAGGTAGTTAGGAGTCACCTACAAAAGGAAAGCCCGGTCATTGACCGGGCTTTCGCGCTATCTCGATGACTGTACTATTACCAGCCGTTATAGGTAATGGATGTTTTCCCCGTATCGTCTGATGTACAGGTGGCTACCCATGCGGTATTGACTGTGGAAGTTCCCACAATCTGGCATGAATTCGACGCAATTGTTCCGAGTGAATAGGTGCCATTTGCGTCTGCAACCATCTTTGACGGTATGGTATAATTTGTATACGCATTACCACCACCGCCCATGGTCGTCGGACGGATCTTGAATTGATAGGCATTCGCCGCTATATTGACGAGGCTCGATGTGACACCATCCTTATTTGCCTGCGTGCTGTGCGCACTGAACTGCGAAATACCTACCGCTATGGCGATACCAACAATGATAACGCCAAGGATGATTAACAGAAGTTGCTGTTGACCCATATATTTATCCTTTCATGATGTTGTGAGTGACATACCAGCGTAATTACAAAAAAACCTTTTCCAATTGATGCTCGCCAGAACAATCCCACTGACAGTTCAACGTTACCTTCTCTATTATGAAACATGCATGTGAGTGATCCGACCGGTCAGGTGTGATCGGGCGGTGCACGATCGATGATAGAGGGAAACAGCTGACACTGCAATAGGGGCGAGAGCAACTGTGGATCGTCATATCCTCTGCCGTCATCGATGGTTCGCTGATGGTAGAGATATGTTAGTGTACATTCCGGGAGTAGTCTCTTGATTAAGGGTAGATGGCGCCGGATCGGGAATTTCTGTCCCGAGGGACTGTGATCCTGGCTTTTGTTCTGTGAAATTGTGTATGAGGACGGCCCTGGAACCACAAGAGTGTAGAGTACGTACTGGGCGGTCGAATATCCCAGGAAGATATACACTAGCACTATCAGCGGATAGACGTATATTTGTATATTTTTTGCGGCCAGGGACCGCATAGTGTTTTAATGGCTGTTTCTTTAATTTTTTTTTGCAGTATAAAATACGGTATGATATTGCTAGGTTCAATAATTTGTTGACATATATCACAAGTGTATATAAGATATGCTCTTCCCGATGTATTTTCAGTGATTTGTGGATCACAGGTTATAAACATTGATCCGGACGACTTCTTTTTGGGGGTATTGACACCTAAATGATCTCACCGACCTTATCAGCTTTAATCATCCCGTCTGTTCATCATAAGGAGAAAATCCATTATTCAGTTAAGATATCAGATCGTTCAAGGGCATATTCTGACTTTATAGGGTTTTAGTATTATATTGTGCTTCATGTCGGTTTTTACGTTGCAAATACCGGCGATATTCGAACCTCATTGATCGGACGTTCGAAGTTGGGAAATAATCTACTCCCGGTTTACCACGATCGGTTCGTACCATATGTCATTTTGGATCCCTGATATACCCATATTGATAGCGTTTATTGTGGCTTTCAGTGTTCTTCGTGCTGCTGCTCAGCCAAAAGAGCGTACTGAATTAACGGTCTTCGCGGCTGTATGCGGGAACGAGGTCTTTAAAACTTTGGAAAAGGATTTTGAAGGAAACAACCCCCATTATTCAATCTCCTTCAATTTAGCCGGATCACAACGACGTATGAGGCATATCGCCGAGGAGTTTGTGCGCTATGTGAGTTCGGAACGGGAACAGTGTGTTGTGCAACGGCCCGGTTTTATTCCGGCCATAACGGCTTATTGAATGCTCATGCTGACCCGGAAAAATAGAAGGTTCCGCTGGAGGGGGGTTGGTGTCGGAAGTATTCCCATCATCATCTTTCTGGTCCTGCCGTTATTCGCACTGATCTTGCGAATCAACCCCTCAGAGTTCATAGCTGCGCTTTATGATCCGGGGGTGTATCGGGCGGTCAGATTGAGTCTCCTCACGACGACGGTGGCACTCGCTCTCACAATTATTGCCGGTACACCGACAGCGTATGTGTTATCCCGTAAAAAGATACCGGGGCGGGCGATCATTGATACATTTCTTGATTTACCGATCGTGCTTCCTCCATCCGTTGCTGGTGTAGCCTTGCTTGTGACATTTGGCCGGCGCGGTCTTCTTGGTCCTGTGTTGAACGGATTGCATTTGGACATAGCCTTCACCTGGATTGCGGTCGTTCTTGCGCAGCTTTTTGTCTCCGCGCCATACTATATCAAGTCGGCATCGGCCGGATTTTCTGCTGTTGACCGTGAACTGGAACACGCAGCCGCAATAGATGGAGCCACGCCGTTTAAAACTTTTCTTACGGTTACGCTTCCCCTGTCCTTTCCCGCCGTCATTGGTGGGGCAGTGATGACATGGGCGCGGGCCCTTGGCGAATTCGGAGCAACGATAATTTTTGCCGGAAACTTTCCTGGTAAAACACAAACAATGCCGCTAGCGATCTATATGGGATTTGAAATTGATATTAAAATCGCCCTGACCCTGGCGTTTATTCTCCTAGTCGTATCGTTTCTTGTGCTTCTAATTGTGAAGGGTTTTTTGCATAATAAGCTTTCGGTTTTTTAACCTGCAGGTACCCGCTCTGAAGTGCTATCCGGTTTGGCCTGTTTTTCCATTGTGGCGATAATGTCACCCCAGTCTTTTCGGATACTGTCACAACGTTAAACGTTCGGGGAAATCATACACATCTTCCGTCATTATTTCATATATTTACGGGTGGGGGGAAGGGTATTTTGATCAAAACGTAATTTTTTGTTTACCGGGTGTTTTAAACAAGAATTTCTGGCAGATCCGCAACATGCATATTCCTGACGGTTTCCTCGATTCAAAAACGATGATTGCGACGGCAACATTTTCAGTTGCCGGTATCACACAGGCGCTGAGGAATATTTCAAGGCATTTATCACCGCGGACGATCCCTTTGATGGGTTTGGCGGCAGCGTTCATCTTTGTGGGACAGATGCTGAATTTTCCGATTGCCGGAGGGACATCCGGACACCTGATCGGTGCGGTACTGGTATCGAGTCTGTTGGGACCGAGTGCCGCTGTCCTGGTCATGTCGGTGGTCCTCATTGTACAGTGTTTGCTCTTTGCTGATGGCGGGTTTTTATCCCTTGGGGCCAATATCTTTAATATGGGCATCATTGCTGTTGTGAGTGGGTATTATGTCTACCGCGGAATATGCCTCCTGATCACCGGTGTGTATGGAAAACTGGCCGGCGTCGCGGCCGGTGCATGGATCTCAACGGTAGTTGCTGCCATCTGCTGTACGGGTGAACTTGCCTGGTCAGGGACAATCGGGTGGTCAATCGGAGTTACCGCTATGACGGGTATTCATATGCTTATCGGGATCGGCGAAGCCGTCATTACAATGCTGGTGGTTGTTGCGATCTACCGGACGCGACCGATTTTATATCTGTCTGGAGAATCAAACTCTCTGGGCCCCAAAAAAGGCGTGTTCTCCGAGGTCATTCCGTATGGCATTCTTGTAACCATCGGCCTTGTTCTATTTGTATCACCGTTCGTTACAGCGTGGCCCGATGGTTTGGAAAAGGTTGCGGCGATGTTCGGCTTCAGTGCCAGAGCCATTCAGCATCCTTTACTGAATGCTCCACTTGCAGGCTACAGAATTCCCGGGGTGAATTCGATTCCGCTTGCAACCGCGATAGCCGGTATTGTCGGTGCGGCGCTCGTGTTCGCTTTCTCTCTCATCCTCGGTCGCGCAGTGCTTTTCAAATCAAAAAAGACAGGATCTTAGGAAGAATCCGGATCGAGAGATTATGCATCACGATTTTATTGACAGGTACAGCAGATTGGCGAGCCCGGTGCACGGTATACCGGTGGGGATAAAGACGGCGGTGGCATTCATCGTGATTGGCATCATCGTCCTCAGCCCCGGGACCTGGATTTATCTCTATACCGGCATCGCGCTGATATTGTTCGTCGTGTCGGCGGCGAGCACGATACCCCCCGGATTCCTGGCAAGAAGGATACTATTTTTTGAGCCTTTTGTGATTGTGATCGCGGGTCTGGCTGCACTGCAGCCCGGCGGGGTGGCAAAATTCCTGACCATTGTCGTAAAGAGCACGTTGAGTCTTCTTACCGTGCTGCTTCTTGCCAACACGACACCGTTTCATAAACTTATCGAGTTGTTCCGCCGTCTGCGGTTTCCGTCGGTCATGGTGACAATTCTTGCGTTGATGTACCGTTATCTTTTTGTGCTCATCGACGAAGTCGAACGGATCGGCCGTGCGCGTCGCAGCCGTACATTTGTCCGGAAGAGGGGTCGGACCTGGTTCCTGCTCGGCACAGTTCTTGGTCAGCTATTTGTCCGTTCCACCGAACGCGCGGAACGGATTTACGCGGCCATGTGTGCGAGAGGATGGATGGGATAATGCATACTTCTGCGGTCGATGTGCGGGACCTGAGTTACAGTTATGAAGGAAATGGCCGTCCGGCCCTGAAGGGGATTTCGTTTCAAATCAACGAGGGTGAAAGTGTGGGGCTTATCGGTCCGAACGGTGCGGGGAAATCCACATTGTTGCTGCACATGAACGGGATTCTTCCCGGAACGAAGATTGGGCAACCGCAGGTTTTTATCTATGGTCTTCCCGTAGTTGAGGAGCATCTGTTCACCATCCGGCAGAAGGTGGGACTCCTTTTCCAGGATCCCGACGATCAGTTGTTCTGTCCGACGGTTTACGAGGATGTTGCCTTTGGGCCATCGCAATTTTTGCAATCCCCGTCGGAAACCGCACTGCGTGTTGATCGGGCCCTTCAGATGGTCGGTCTGACGGGGTTTGAGCAGCGATCTCCCCATCATCTGAGTAACGGGGAAAAACAACGGGTGTGTCTGGCCGGCATTCTTGCATGTGAACCCGGAGTGCTTGCCCTCGATGAACCGACCCGAGGCCTCGATCCCCGCGGTAAAAGGCAACTGAAGACAATCCTCCGGTCAGTTCCGGCGACAAAACTGATCGCAACGCACGATCTTGAGCTTGTCGTGGAGCTCTGCCAGCGTACGATCCTGATCGATGAGGGTATGATCATCTCCGACGGATTGACATCCACGATTCTTGCTGATGAGGCTTTGATGCTCGCTCATGGTTTAGAAAAGCCTCATATTCTGAAGCACATTCACCCGCATTGAGGGGCTGGAACCTGATTCTGAGGAACCAGATGTTTCATCCCGTTATTCGACAATATCCTCGAATCCGGATTCACATTATGAACAGGACATTGATTATTCTCGGAATGATGCTGTGCTGTTGTAGTCCCGGACGAACACAGGTTGCGCCTGGTCTTCAACGGTTGTACGAATATCTGCGTGCGGAGGGAGAGGAGCCGTCGTCGTATATTCTTTCGAAATTTGCCGGTCATGATGTTGTTCTCCTTGGAGAAGATCATGGTGTGAGGGAAAATCTCGTTTTTGTCGCCGGCCTTATACCCCGGCTTTATACGGCCGGCGTCCGAAACATTGGTATGGAATTTGGTGCAAGCGATGATCAGGCTCCGTTGGATTCCCTAGTGACAGCTGCGAGGTACGATGTGCAGGCTGCGCGGAATATCATGTTCGATTATAACGTTGGTTGGGCATATAAGGAATATACCGATATATACCGTGCCGCATGGAGATTCAATCGGCATCAGTCTCGTGGTGCAAAAAAGTTCCGAATTTTCAACATAAGCTATATCTATGATTGGACTGCTTTTGACGGTCAGCGTTCACGGGGCACGATGGAAAAAGTCTTTTTTAAAGGACCCATTGATACCTACCGGGCGGACATTATCGACCGCGAAATAATCCAAAAGGGGGAAAAAATATTGATCCTTACCGGGACCCCGCATGCATCCATAAAACCGGATATCCCAAGCTCGGCTGACAATCCCTATCTGAACGCTGATTTAGGGAGGCGACTATACAGCAAGTATCCGGATCGGGTTTTTTCTATCATGTTTCATCAACCGTTCGATCTCCGCGAATCGGATTCCGCTCGATGTGCTTTTGCCGGGGATAGTATTATTGAGGATGTTGTGAGGGCACTGGAAAACAGGCCGATTGGTTTTGATGTCGATACCACCGATGTCGGCGTCGTGACCGATTCAGGATCGTTCGCAGGCGGTCTTTCGCGATCCATGCCCGGTCAATTTCAGGGGTATATTTTTCTCAAACCGCTTGCTCGTCTGACCGGTTGTACGATCGACACGGGATTTTATACGAGGAAGTCCTGGGAGAACATTTTACGCAATTTTCCCGATCCCGATTGGCACAAGCGACCGGAATCGCTCGCAGAATTATGGATCCAAATACGTGACTTTGTCGATCTGAAAAAAAGATATCGTCAAGGTTCTGGAAAATGATCAGATCTGAAAGATTGTTCTCCGGGGTGCGCGTGTTTCCCGGGATATTTTTTCGGGAAACTTCATGTTGATTTTCAGGTGTCGGTTTTGTACCATGCTAACCCGGTTCGATCGTTGAGGTTGTTCCAAGACTCCCGTCGATAGAGATCGCACCGGAGGGGGTGGATGGTGCATTTCTTTGAGAAATGAGGTCGTAATCGGCTTATAGATTTATGAGGGCAGGGAGAAGTAAAAAAAATCGGAGCCGCCGCCGACGCACTGCACGGCCGTCAGTATCCGCGGGAGACGATCTTCGCCCCTTTCTTGAGGGACTCTCCGACCGTGTCTGGGAAATTGACACGCATTTTGGGTACAGGAAAGTAACTGGTAACGTTCAGGCGACGATGGGGTATGAACCTTCCGAAATGGAAGGGAAAAATATTCACGCATTCATGCCCCCCGAGGAGGCTGATCGGTTTGAGAAAACACTTCGGGATATCGCTTCTTCCTGGGGGAAATGTTCCGGGCTTATCTTTCATTATTATCACAAGGATCGGAGCCTGATTGCCGTGCGCTCGGGGGTAACGGCATTGTTCGATGCCAGAGGGGTCGTCCGTGGTTATAGGGGCATCGATCGGGTGACCGGACCCGCAGTTGATCAGGGCGGGCTAGCCGGGGCGCTGAAAACGCTTGTCCATACATCGATGGATATTGTATTTACGACGGATCCGGACGGATTTTTTACCTATATCAATCCGGAGTTTACCCGGTTTTATGGTTATGAATGGGATGAACTCGTCGGTAAAACCACACCCCGAATCCTGAAATCGGGAAAGCAGCCGTTTGAATACTTTGAATCGTTCTGGAGAACGTTGCGAAACCAGAAGACCGTGCAGGGTGAGTTTTTCAACAAGACGAAAAATGGGCTCATCGTCCATGTCGAAAGCACAGTGAATCCTATCCTCGATGAAAGTGGGACGATCGCCGGCTATCTTGCCATACAGCGCGATATCACCGATCGGATAAAAGCGGAAATGATCCTTCGTGAAAGTGAAGCCCGCTACAGGCAGATTTTCGAAACGACACCCGCAGGTATTTTTCAGTACGACAACATGCTCCGTATAACCTCGTGCAATGAACGCTTTACCGCGATTCTGAAGTCATCCCGTGATAAACTCATCGGACTTGATCTCAAATCGCTGAAAGACACGAATGTTCTACCCGCCATCGTCAGTGTTGTCGAGGGGCAGGAAGGTTATTACGACGGTCGGTATCATACAACAACAAGTGACACGGATGTCTGGGTTTCGATGCGTACCTCTCCCGTCTGGAATGTGGAGGGTCAGGTTGTTGGGGGGATAGGTATTGTACAGGATATCACAGGGCATATCCGTGTCGAGGAGGCCATTGCGGAAAGGGAACAACGGTACCGGACGCTGTTCGATCTGTCTCCAAGCGGGATATTGCTCGAAGATTCGCACGGTACCATCATGGACATCAATGACTCACTCTGCGACTCGCTCGGTTATTCGAAGCAGGAGCTGTTGGGAAGGAACTTCCGCACGTTCCTTCTTCCTGAGGACATTGATCAGATGAACCGTCATCATGAGGAGGTGCTGGCCGGAAAAACGCTCGAGCATGTCGAAGTGTGCATCCGGAAGGACGGTGCGCGATGTTCGATGGGCCTGCGGGAGACCAAGATCAGCCTTCCAAACGGGGGCAAGGGCATTCTCGTGGTGGCCAATGATGTGACCGAGAGGATAAAGGCAGAGGAAGCGTTGGAGGAAAGTGAGCAGCGGTACCGTCAATTGATTGATCTCTCGCCCGATGCAATCGCCGTCCACTCCGGGGGTAAAATTGTCTTTGTCAACCAGGCGGGTGTCAGGATGTTCGGTGCATCAAGTGCGGATGATCTCATCGGAAGATCAATCTATGATGTTGTTCATCCCGATTCGCAGGCCATGGTTAAACAACGGGTTCGGCGGATGACAACGAAGGGGGTAAAGGTGCCGGTCGTCGAGGAGAAATTCATCCGGCTGGACGGAAGCTCCATCAATGTCGATGTCGTCGCCATGCCGTTTGTGTATCTCGGTGTCCCTTCCATTCTGGTGGTTATCCGGGATATCACGGAGAGAAAGATGGCCGAGGAGGCGCTAGGAAAAAGTGAGGAGCAGTTGAGGCTTATTTCTGAAAACGTTGTCGATCTGATAACGCTGCTCGACACATCAGGGAAAAGATTATACACCAGTCCATCATACCGGGAAGCCCTGGGTGATCCGTCGGAATTGCTTGGAAAGGATTTTTTTGACTGGATTCATCCCGGGGATAAAGAGCGAGTCCGGCAGATTTTTGACCAGACGGTGGCGACGGGATCGAGTTTTCAGGTTGAGTACCGGACGATTTCAAAAGACGGTGAAATCAGGTTCATTGAATCGCGCGGGAATGCTATCCGGGATCAGCTGGGAGCTACCTCCCGTGTTGTGATGGTATCACGTGATACGACCGAGAAGAAACGGCTGGATGAACACATCCTGCGTGTCCAGCGGATGGATAGTCTCGGCACGCTCGCCGGTGGGATTGCCCACGATCTGAATAATGTACTGACGCCGATCCTTCTTGCCGCAGAGATACTCGACAATCGTTTTACACAGCCGCAGATCAAACAGCTCATATCGTCGATCCGCGTCAGTGCTCTCCGCGGGAGTGATATCGTCAAGCAGGTGCTGACATTTGCCCGTGGTTCGGACCAGCAGTTTTCGGCGCAGCAGCCGCGGTACATCATCCGTGAGATTGAATCGATCATCAGGGAAACATTTCCCCGCACCATTGAGTTGCGGACAAACATCGCGAAAGACCTGAAGACGGTTTTTGCGGATCCGACACAGCTTCACCAGATACTGATGAATCTCTGCGTCAACGCACGCGACGCGATGCCGAAGGGGGGGCATTTGCTCATCACCGCCGCAAACGTCGACATCGATGAGACCTTCGCACGGATGTATCCCGGCACCCATCCCGGTGAATATGTTCTGATCACCGTCGGGGACACCGGTGTCGGCATTCCGAAGGAAATTCAGGACAAGATTTTTGAACCGTTTTTTACAACGAAGGAAATCGGAAAGGGGACAGGCCTTGGTCTCTCGACGGTTTTGGCGATCGTGAAGGACCACAAGGGATTTATCCGGACCACATCCCAGGTTGGAAAAGGGAGTGAGTTCAATATTTATCTTCCTGCAATGCCCCAGGAGCAGGCCGCCGATCAGAAAAAATCAGCGAAAATTATCCCTTCCGGGAAGGGCGAGCGCATTCTTGTTGTGGATGATGAGCTCTCCGTTCTCCAGATAACGAAGGAAACCCTGGAAATTTACAACTACCGGGTTTTGACTTCAACTGACGGCGCAGATGCTGTGGCGATCTTTGCGGATGCAAAAAAAGGGTCAATTGATCTCGTTATCACTGATCTCAATATGCCGGTCATGGATGGAGCAGCCACAGTCCATGCTCTCCGGAGGATCGATCCGAAGGTAAAAATCATCGTTTCAAGCGGCCTTCTGACCGAAATGGATCCGGTGAAACTTGCAATGCTCAACATTCAGGGATCTCTTACAAAACCGTATAGTGCGGATAAACTCGTTTCGACGGTGCACAGAGTTTTGAATGAAAAAGACGGGTCGTGATGGTGAGGACATCTTCAAGGGGGCAATTACACATGATATTCATAGGAGGGGTACAACATGAAAAACAAATGGATGAAAATCATCTTCGTCATTGCAGGTCTGTATGATGGCTTAGTGGGGGTGATATTTTTTTTATTCGGATTGTCCATTTTCGACTTCTATAATGTGACCCGGCCGAATCACATCGGGTATATTCAGTTCCCGGCCTTGTTGTTGATTATTTTCGGGGTAATGTTTCTTCGTATTGCGAGCGACCCGCATCGATTCCGCGAGCTTATCCTTTACGGTGTCGGATTGAAGCTCGCTTACAGCGGGGTCGTGTTCTATCATTATTTTACGGCGGGTCTTCCGTTTATGTGGATTCCGTTTGCCATTCTGGATATCCTCTTCCTGGTCATTTTCCTCGTCTGCTGGGTATCCCTCAGGCGTCCGGTCGCGGGTGTCGTCTGATATCAGGGCAGGAGACTGAACGTTCCATCCCTGGGTGATCCAGTGAGGGTTTTTCCGGAACGTTCACAACACATCTGTTCTGGCACGACGCTGAGAGCCACCTGACGATTTCCGCTATTTCTCTGCAAGAAGTTTTTCAACTTCCTTGCGGACCTCGTTCGACATTGGGTCGACAGCGGACATGTACCGTGCGACAATCTTGCCTGAGCGGTCAACCAGATATTTCTGAAAATTCCACTTGATGTCTCCCTTGAAAGGTGAATCCTGCGTTATATATTTGTAGAGCGGATGCTGATCGTTCCCCTTGACGCTGATCTTTTGGAAAAGGTCGAATGTCGTGTGGAATTTTGTCGAGCAGAAAGTTTTTATTTCGCTGTTTGTTCCTGGTTCCTGCGCCCCAAAATTGTTTGCAGGAAAGGCGAGGACCATAAATCCCCGGTCTTTGTAGGTTTCATATAGTTGTTCCAGTGTCGAATACTGGGGTGTAAATCCGCACTCTGAAGCGGTGTTGATGATCATCAGGACCCTGCCCTTGTAGGCTGAAAGGGGCCGCTGCTGGCCGTCGATGGTGTTCATGGTGAAATCAAGAACGTTTTTCGGATGTTGCATGGATGCCGGGTCCTTATAGTGTTTTGATTCTTGTGCGGGTGCGGAGCGAAACGTTCCAATAATGGCTGTGAGAAGAACAAGCGTAAGAACGATAGGTCTCATGATATTCCCCATGGATGTTTGAGATTGCCCGTTATCATTCTGATATATGATAACCTATGTCGGTGCGCGGCGCGGGGTCGATGAATAAATGTAAATAACAATATGATCATTCGCAAGGAACCACCGCGCTCCCGCCCCCATGCAGTACAGGATGCTATTGAATAAGATCGGAAAATTGTTTAGGTTTATATGATTATGGAAAGGAAAGGTAAGACCGCGAAAGTTCGTCCTCCCTATCTGAAAAAAGTGGGGCAACGTGGTGACATCGCCATCTGGATTGTGGACGGAACGTACGTCCGCACCCATCTTGATGAGGAATTCACGAACTACGGGCAGCATTTCGTGTTCGATTGCATACCCGAAAAAGAATTCTGGCTCGATAAAGAGGCGAAGGAGGATGAACAGAAATTCTTTATCGATCATCTCTGTGTCGAACACCGTCTCATGGCCCGGGGAGTGCCCTACGATACTGCGCTTGAGAAGGCTGACCGGAGAGAAATGGCGGAGAGAAAACGCGCCGGCGATGTCCGGAAACTCACCAGGGGTCATAACCTCCCCGATGGCAAGAGTGTTCACGTCAGGCTATGGAAAGCGCTCGAATCGGGTGTATCGGTATGGATTGTCGACGGCCGTCTCGTACGAAGCGTCTTTGACGACGATTTCACCGAAGGGGGCCATGACTATGTTTATGAGTTTGTTCCCCAGAATGAAGTCTGGATTGACAATGATCTGGAGGAGGTTGAGCGGCCATACGTTCTTCTCCATGAACTTCATGAACGTAACCTGATGGCGAAGGGCTGGACATACACAAAGGCACACGAGGACTCGAGTAAAATTGAGTATTATCATCGCCATCATCCGAACGAATTACACGACGCTCTTGCCGCTGAAGGCTGGGAGGCAGGCTGATTTCCGATCCCTTTGTCCCGCTCGGTTAACGATCCCGTGGAGGATAGCGGAGGGACATTCACAACATGTATGTGAGGCAGGAAGGGGTGATCAGGGCGGAAGGGGGAGGAACTGCGTTCATCTCCGGGCGATAGTCCGCGGCCTGATAACCCCGTCGATTTTAAATTTTGATTTGATCACGGCGAGGTCTGGTTGAGCTGATTCTTCGCTCTGATACACTCCCACCCAGACGAGGTAGAGCAGTCGCTGGCCATCGAGAAGATTTTCGTAGATATCGACACGGAATCCTGCTTTCTGTATTCGTTTCCTGAGTCTTTCCGCATGCTCTTTCTTGGCAAATGCCCCTACCTGAATTGCATATTCCTTGACGGCGATCTGTGACGCCGAGTCTTCCCCGTTGAGCGAATGGACAGATATCCGGTTGTCGGGTGAAGTTGTCTGAATCTGCCTTTCGATCGCGCCGGAATATACGGAAGTCTGATGGCCGTGCAACATTCCTGATGGGGAAAGAAGGAGTGCGAGTCCTGCTACCGTAGGAAGATACATACCACAGATTTTCCACATTGCTGAATTCCCCTTTTCTGGTAGATGTTCATGCAATAGCGAGAAAAACTTACCATTTAGGAGAGACAATGTCAAATATTCCGTGACGGGGAATGTGCGGATTTCTCTCGTGTCTTGCCGTTGGTACGGGGAGGCCTATTTTCGGCGGATTATGCCCCGTCAGCGGATACCGATGGTCAAGTAACCAGGACGGAGAAGGTGCTTCTGATTTGAAATTCTGGGTTCGATTACTATATTGTAGAGTTTTCACAAGCCTGGTGTATCATACAAGTGACGGAACCGAGCAGGATTTTACTTCAGGGAGGAACGTTGATCACAGCCGATGCGGCTGATACGATTTTGACCGGTGCCTCTGTACTCATAGAATCAAACAGGATCTCGCGGATAGATTCTGGAGGAACTCCCCCGCCTGCTCTTCACGGTGTAGAAATTATCGACGCATCTCCGTACGTCATCATCCCGGGATTTATTCAGACGCATGTCCACCTATGTCAGGCGATGTTCCGCGGATGTGCCGACGATCTTTCGCTGTTGGACTGGCTCAGGCAAAAGATATTTCCTCTCGAAGCCGCCCACAGTGAATCCTCGATGTATTGTTCGGCGCTCATCGGTGTGGCCGAGTTAATCAGGTCGGGGACAACGACAGTCCTGGATATGGGGAGTATCCACCACGAGGAGGAAATTATACGTGCGATTGGGGAATCAGGAATGCGTGCCTTCGTGGGGAAGGCGATGATGGATATCAACGATCTCTATCCGCCCCTGAAGGAATCGACGAAGGATGCACTTTTGACGACACACCGTCTTGCAGAACAATGGCACGGGTCGTTCGGGGAGAGAATTCGTTATGCCGCGGCACCCCGGTTTGTGCTTTCCTGTACAGATAGGCTTCTTGCCGGAACCCGGGAGATGCTCAGCGGATACCCCGATATTCTTTTCCATACGCATGCATCGGAAAATACGGGGGAAATCCGTTTGGTTCGCGATCGGACGGGAATGGATAACATCTTTTTTTTGCATAAGATGGGTCTCCTTTCACACCGGGCCTGTCTTGCTCACTGTGTTCATCTTGACGATGATGAGGTGGGCGTACTCCGGTCCACCGGTGCGCATGTCGCTCACTGTCCATCGTCGAATCTCAAGCTCGGGTCGGGGGTGGCCGCAATTCCGAAGTTCATTTCGCAGAATATCAATGTATCGCTCGGTGCTGACGGGGCGCCGTGTAATAACAATCTGAACATGTTTCAGGAAATGCGCCTCGCCTCGCTGATACAAAAGCCCCTTATCGGTGCGACGGCGATGGATGCGAAAAGTATTTTCGCGATGGCCACGAGAAATGGTGCGAAGGCTCTTGGCATCGATCACGAAGTCGGCAGTATCGAGATCGGGAAAAAGGCGGATCTTGTCCTCCTCAACCTCAATAATGTGTGGGATCCGGTCAATCCGCTGGATAATCCATACTCTGCGATCGTCTACTCTGCGATGCCTGAAAATGTTGATTCCGTCATGGTGGACGGCAGGTGGCTGTACCGGAAGAAGGAGTTTACCGGTTTGGATTGGCAGAAAATTGTTCGCGATAGCCGACTCCAGATGGAGCGTCTGCTTGGTAGAATACAATAGTCATGTTCACAGTGATTGGAAGATCATTCCGAGGACTTGGAATACAACATTATGAAAACATCCCTGAAACAAACTGAAATTGACCGGATTGCGGAAATGGTCCGCGCCGCCACCCGCCCGCAGCAGACTCCATCGGGACCTGTGGTGTTCCGCAGGCAGCCGATCCATACCGTCTACGGCGGTGCACACTTATTCAGTTCTTCTGTTGTGGAGAAGTTCAAAGAGCAGTCTCTCGCGTCATTAAAGGAAAATGCCCCCACCCCTGCTGCCTTTGCTGGGGCGCTTCAACTGGCCGGTGACCAGGAGTTTCACAAGAAGCTGTATCACCGCGTGGTCGAGAAACTGCGCCACGAGCCTATTGAAGATTACCGCATTGATTTCGAGGATGGATTCGGGAGGCGTTCGGGCGAGGAGGAGGACGCACACGCATTGCACACTGCCGGGGAGATGGCGAAGGCGATGGCGGAAGGGGCACTCCCGCCGTTCACAGGTATACGGGTTAAACCGATAACGACCCAGCATGTCGGGCGAGCAAGCCGCACGCTTGATCTTTTTCTCACGCATCTTCTCGGCCGGACGGGAAATAAGGTCCCTGAGAATTTTGTTGTCACGCTCCCGAAGGTCGATTCGGTGAAACAGATTGTCGCCCTCGTCAGGATGCTTGAGCTATTGGAAGAACGCTTCGGACTTCCTGCCGGGATTCTGAAGCTGGAGATCATGGTCGAAACACCGCGGATGTTCACCGAGATCCTCCCGTTTGTCCTCGATCTGTCACGCGGCAGATGCGGTGCGCTTCATTTCGGGCCGTATGATTTTACCGCGTCGCTGGATATTACAACATCACATCAGCGGCTGGATCATCCTGTTTGTGATCTTTCGCGGTCACTGCTCCAGCTTTCTTTCGCCGGCACCGGTGTGTTCCTCGTTGATGGACCGACGAACCTGATTCCCGTCGGCCCCCACCGCCCGGAAAAACATAAACAACTCACCAACCGTCAACGTATGAGTAACCGGCAGGCGGTTCATGATGCCTGGAGGCTGAGTTTCCGGAACATATCCCGTGCCCTGGAGCAGGGCTATTATCAGGGATGGGATCTTCACCCGGCACAGCTTCCGGTCCGGTATGCGGCTACGTATGCGTTTTTCCTGACGGAGATGGAGCAAATGGCTCTTCGCCTGAAAACCCTCCTCGGAGCGGGATCGGGAACGAGTTTCCGCCAATCCGTGTTTGACGATGCGGCGACAGGACGGGGTATGATAAATTTTTTCCAGAAGGGATTTCATTGCGGGGCACTGACGGAGGCGGATATTCGCGCACTTGGCTTTAATGCGGGGGATGTACTCCAGGGGACAGTGATGCATATCTATGACAGGGAGAAGAAAAAGTAATCGGCTGAGCGTAAAAGCATGCAGGAATTTTTTTCAGAAACAATCGGTAGAGAATACTTGTGATCACTGCAAGTGATGCGCTGCGGATAATTTCCGAAAATATCCCCCGGGCACCGCTGGTGACGATCTCGGTTGACGATGCACTCGGCTGCACGCTCGGTGAAGAAATCATCGCATCAGGCAACATCCCCCCTTTTGATAATGCCGCGATGGACGGCTATGCTCTTCGTGCGGAGGATGTCGCATCGGTCCCGACAACGCTGCGGCTCGCGGGCGAAATCGCCGCGGGGCATGCTTCTTCCCTCACCCTCTTCCCTCATGAGGCTGTGAGTATTATGACGGGCGCACCGATCCCAGGAGGCTGTACGGCTGTCGTTCAGTACGAGTGGACTGTTCGGCCGGACGCCGATCATGTGACTGTTCTCCGGAATGTGCCTGAAGGTCATAACGTCCGGAAACAGGGTGCAGATATCGCTGACGGTTCGGTTGCACTCAGGAAAGGAACTCTTGTCCGACCCCAGGAAATCGGACTTCTGGCGTCGCTGGGAAGAAGGTATATCGCCATCCATCGGAAACCCCGGGTTGCCGTTCTCGCGACAGGCGATGAATTGGTTGAGATCGACAAGCGGCTTCTGCCAGGCACGATACGGAACAGCAACGCTCATCTTTTGCACGCGCTCATTCGTCAGGCAGGTTGCGAAGTAATCCTGTCTGAAATCGCGAGAGATGACCCCGATGAGCTGCGGAGGAAAGTCGCCCTTTGCCTTCAAGCCGATATGGTGGTCACAACCGGAGGGGTATCGGTGGGAAAATACGATCTCGTCTGTGAGGCGTATGAACACAACGGAATAAGCATCCTGTTCAGGAAGGTGAAGATCAAACCGGGAATGCCTCTCGTGTTTGGTGTGAGACCACCGGTTGTTGTGTTTGGTTTGCCCGGGAATCCTGTCTCGACGATGGTGACATTTTTAAAATTTGTCAGACCGGCACTTGATCTCATGACCGGGCGGGGAACGCCTGGTAAAAAGTATCAGCTTCATGCCCGGCTTGCCGAAACCATTGTGAAATCTGACGGCAAACGTCATTATGTGCGAGGAGTCCTTGTGAATGACCCAGATGGGCTTGTCGTGAAGCCCACGGGTTCCCAGGTCTCGAATGTCCTCACGTCGATGGTGAAAGCGGATTGCCTGATTATTCTGGAGGAGGAGAAAAGCCGTTTTAACGCCGGTGAGTTTGTCGAAATTGAGTTAATGCCATGAAGGTCACTGTCTGTCTGTTTGCCGCGGTCAGGGAAATGGCCAACACCTCTGTTCTGACGATGGAACTCCCGGTGCACGCCCCTGCATCGATGGTCCTCGAATCTTTGATGCGTTCATATCCGGCGATTCGGGCATATCAAGGATATCTGCGGATTGCGGTAAACCGGGAATATGTTGGCGAAACACACCTGCTTGAGGAGAATGATGAAATTGCGGTGATTCCACCTGTGAGCGGCGGTTGAAGGAGCATACCATGATTTCTGTCATTGATAGGTCAATTGATGTTTCCGAAGTCCTTGCGAGTGTAAGGGATACCTCCGCGGGTGCCATTGATCTTTTCATCGGGACAACGCGGGATGTATCCCGGGGGAAAAAAGTGAAGTTTCTGGAATATGAAGCATACGGCCCGATGGCGCAGCGCCAGATGGAGCAGATGGTGCAGGAAGCATTCGGGAAATGGAAGGTGCACAAAATCTCGATTGTTCACCGGATAGGCCGTGTCGCTTTGGGTGAGGCTAGCGTTGTCATCGCCGTTTCGTCTGCGCATCGGCGGGAGGCATTCGATGCCTGCCGGTATCTTATCGACACCCTCAAGCGGGACATTCCCATCTGGAAAAAAGAGTATTTTGAGGATGGTGCAGTATGGGTGGGTTTGGAGGGGTCTCAACCACACGGCAGTGAGCCTCGAAATGGTTGATTTTGCTGGAAAAGTTTACCTTAAGAAATTTTAATCTCGTTTTATTGTTTTTCGATGCACCTTTCAATACATTGCTTATGTAAAATTTATTGAGTCGTTAATCCACGATTAACTCATTCTGAAAGGAGATTCACGATATGAAAAAGTTGTTGCTTATTGTTGGTGTGCTTGTAGCGTTCGTTATGGCGCAAAGCCGGTTGTACGCGCAGGAACAGCAGCAGACCGAGCAGGAAAAGAAAGGTGAGGCAGTGGAGAAAACCGGCGAGAAGAAGGAAAAGGCCGGTGAGATGAAGGAGAAAGCCGGCGTAACGAAAGAAAAGGCCGGGACGAAAATGAAGAAGACCGGCAAGAAAATGGAGAAAAAGGGGGAGATGATGGAGAAGAAAGGCGAAGCCGAGGGGAAGGAAAAAATGGAAAAAGCCGGTGAGAAGATGGAGACCCAGGGTCACAAGGCCGTGAAGAAGGGTGTTCATATGAAAGCCAAGGGGGAGAAGATGGAAATGAAGGGCGAAAAGATGGAAATGAAAGGTGAGAAGATGGAGAAGAAGGGGGAAAAGATGGAAAAGGCAGTAGAAGACACGATGAAGAAAAACTGATGTAAACACAAGGTGTTCATGATGGTCCCTGCCGCGGGCAGGAGGTCATCCTGGGCGGGGATGTTCATCCCCTTGGTGTACGGAAAGCGATGTTGACAGCATCGCTTTCTTTGTTTATATTACCAGGAGAGCACAATTCCCGCTCCGGTTCGATCAATGAATCATAGTTCTTCACGCATGTATTCCTCAACCAGAAGAAAAATTCTATCATCGGTCCCGATCCTGCTTATTGCGGGGTGCGATTATGACGGCGGCGCCGGCGCGACCTCATTCCTGCGGATGATCCAGCGGGTGAACGACTGGGTTCAAGCCAAGGTTTTCGATCCGAAGAAACTCTCTCCCGAATATTCCGATGCGCAATGCACTCCCGAAAGTGGATTTCGTGTCAATGATTATGATACTGATAATCCGGATATCGATACGGGTGCCTGGATCCTGACAGTCGACGGACTTGTCGGAAAACCGGGTAAATATACGATTGACCAGATCCGGGGTCTGCCGAAACGGGTGATGAATACCCGTCATTGCTGTGTCGAAGGGTGGAGCATGATCCCCAAATGGGGCGGGTCGGTTCTCAGCGACTTTCTCAAGTTGGTCGGTGCTGACACCACAGCCCGTTTTGTCAGGGTCGAATGCGGGGACGATTATTATACGTCGTACGATATGCCGAGTGTTCTGCATCCACAAACTCTTCTTTGTTATGAGGCCTATAACAAACCTCTCTCTCCGGAACATGGAGCCCCGCTGAGAATTGTCATGCCGACAAAGCTCGGATACAAAAGCGCCAAATGGCTGACAAGGTTGACAGTGACAAACGAAAAACCGGGCGGTTATTGGGAAGACCAGGGTTACGATTGGTTTGCAGGAGTCTGACTGTGGATTATCGTACCCTCATTGCCGGAATGTTGTTGCTCGGGGCATGTTCCCGGCCATCTCGTGATATGGTCCTTGTGGTTGACAGGACGAAACTCTATCATACACCGGATTGTACACGGGTAAAAATGGCGATGGTGAAACAGATGAGCCGTCATGAGGCGCGGTTGTTGCACTATCAGCCCTGCCCTGGATGTCGACCAGATTCTCTGCGCGAACCGGAATGAACAATAAAGCGTATCAGCACCCGTTGATTATCCGTTGTACGCATTGGCTCAATGTGGTTGCACTTGGAATTATGATCACCAGTGGGTTGAGGATTTACAACGCCTCACCGATCTGGAGTTTTACCATTCCTCACGCGTTCACTCTTGGAGGATGGCTGGCGGGTGCACGCCAATGGCACTTTTTCGGCATGTGGTTGTTTGTCTTCAACGGACTCGTATGGTTCCTGTATAACATCCTGAGTGCTCACGGACGCAGAACGACGCTCTTTTTCCCGAAGGATTTTTCCGGCCTGTTGCCGATGGTCAGATATTATCTCCGGATCGATAAAAAACACCCGTCGTATGTAAAATATAACGCCCTTCAAAAGTTCGCCTACACGGTAGTCCCGCTGGCGGCGGTGGGGGTTATCCTGTCGGGCATGGCAATCTACTGGCCTGTACAATTAAATTTTATTGCTATATTGTTCGGAAACTATGACATTGCCCGCGTCTGGCATTTTGTCTTTATGTCGACTCTCGTGTTGTTTTTCCTGGGGCATCTCGGTATGGTCGCACTTGCAGGATGGAATAATTTTGTCTCGATGATTACCGGCTGGAAAAAGGTTTCTGAGTCCCCCCATGCGTAATCTATGAAAACAATGACAACGGCACCGGCAGGATTATCCATGAACTCGCATCTGCGGGATTCCTTCGGCCGTACGATATCCAATCTGCGGATATCGGTTACCGACCGGTGTAATTTCCGCTGCCGTTACTGTATGCCGGAAGACGGGATGATCTGGATGGAACGGAACGAACTTCTCACATTTGAAGAAATCATCCGCATCGCCGGGATATTTACACATCTTGGAGTGACAAAATTCCGTCTCACTGGCGGCGAGCCGCTGATGCGACGCAGCCTTCCCGACCTGGTTTGCAAGCTCCGTACCATCACCGGTGTCCGTGATATCGCAATAACGACAAACGGTTATTTTCTCCCCGACCAGGCTGAGGCTCTTGTGCGTGCGGGATTGAACCGCGTGAATATCAGCATGGACTCGCTTGATCCCAAAGTTTTCACATCCATGGTGCGCCGTAATCACTTTGCCAGAGTGTACAAGGGGCTGGAGATCGTCGAAAATCTCGGTGTTCGCCCGATTAAGATCAATGTCGTCCTGATCCGGGGAATCAACGATGGTGAGATTGAGGATTTCGTTCTTATGGCCCGGCGGAGACCATTTATCATTCGGTTCATTGAATTTATGCCCCTCGGCGCCGACGATGGATGGTCGAAGAACCGGGTCATTCCAACCCGCGAGATCCTCGACCGCATCGCGGCAATGGGTGGACCGCCCCTTATCCCGGTCGAGCGCCATGGTGAACAACCAGCTGATCGCTACCGGTTTGAAGACGGAAAGGGTGAAATTGGATTTATCAGTTCTGTCAGCGAACCTTTTTGTACACACTGCAACCGGGTTCGAATCACACCGGAAGGCAAACTCCGTACCTGTCTTTTTTCTCACCATGAAACCGATTTGAAGTCTCTTCTCCGCGGCGGCGCGACGGATGACCGGATTTCCGATGTCATTCGCGAGGCGATCTGGGGCAAGGAAGAAGGTCATCTCATCAATCACCCCGAGTTTGTGCGCCCGGAGCGCACGATGAGCCAGATCGGCGGATGACAGTACTGCCGCGGTCCACCCCTGTCCCGTGACATCTTGATACCTTAAACGGTTCATCCCGGGTTATTGTCTATGGAAGATACGGTGCACCGCACCTATTACCCATGTGATATGGAGGGAGCACCACATTGAAAAAGGCAACGATGTTTGTAATTGTGGTTTTTGCCTTTCTTTTTTCTACGAGGACAATGAGCCAGACGAAAACGCGGGTTATAGATCAGCTTGAGCGGAATCAGCAGGCCCGCATCCTGGGGGCGGGGTGTGGATAGTGGTGGACTCACACCTAGCGAATCAGGACGGCCCGAAGCGCAGCAAGAGAAGATCAAAGCCGGCGAGATGCTGGCACAATCGGCCGGGAAAGTGACCCCTGCGGAACACCGTCATTTGGAACGGGAGTTGAACCGGACAAGCCGGAACATCTATCGGAAAAAGCATAGTGTCCGTGCAGTGACAAAAAACCCCGTTTTTACCGACACAGAAGATGAAATATTCGGAAGAGTGTTTCACCTTTTTTTGACACTGTAGAGGTGAGGATAATGACATCGGGGGGGAAGGTGGCAGGTGAGAGCGGAACGATGGGTGTTGCGTCCTCTAACCGGTCGATCAGTACTCCAGTGTTGACCATAAGGATCTCCTTCACTCTGGTCGACCCCAAGGTAGTTTTTACTGACATTTCTATCGAATCGATTAGGTGACATTTTTAAAGAGTTGTTACATCTCTACCGATCGAATGGAGCACATTTGCATTTTTGCGTCTTCCGCATTACTTTGATCTGCAAAAGAATTTTTCCATGCGCGACATCTCGTCAAAATATCATACTCTGCGTTCTGCAAAGGCCGCTGCTACCCTACTGGTGAGCCGTTCAACAATCAAGGCGATAAAATCCGGGGATGTTCCCAAGGCCGATCCACTCGGTGTAGCGAAGATTGCAGGCATCCAGGCTGCAAAGTCTACAAGCCTCCTCATACCGTACTGTCACCAGGTGCCGTTGGATTATGTGGATATCGATATCAGTCTTGAGCGAAACTCCATCACCGTAATGTCCGAAGTGAAGGCTATATGGAAAACCGGTGTCGAGATGGAGGCACTCGTCGCGGTTTCCGCGGCGGCTCTGACATTGTACGATATGCTGAAAATTATCGATGATCGGATGGAAATCATTTCAGCCCGTCTCCTGGAGAAGAAGGGGGGCAAATCGTCCATGAGAGAAACCGGAAAGGGATTGAGAGCCGCCGTTCTGGTCCTGAGTGATAGTGCAAGTAAGAAAAAGAGAAAGGATCTTTCGGGAAAGCTGCTGGTCAAAAAACTCAGAGAACTGCAGCTGAAGGTCACCCATTACGAGATAATGCCCGATGACCGCACTGCGATCGTAAAAAGGTTAGAGGAACTTTCCGATCGCCACAAAGTGGATCTGATCATGACGACCGGGGGGACAGGTGTGAGTCGGCGCGACACCACCCCGGAGGCTGCCATTGATGTCATTGAGCGGAGGCTGGAGGGTGTGGAAGAAGCAATCCGTGCCTTCGGTCAGGCGAGGATTTCGACGGCTATGCTCTCCCGCGGCATCGCGGGAATTCGGGGGAAAACCCTGATTATCACTCTGCCCGGGTCTCCGGGTGGGGTGGTTGATGGCATTCATGCTGTTTTTCCGGCGGTGCTTCATGCCTTTGCAATGATGCAGGGCGGGGGTCATGAGGGAGCAACGAGGGTAAAATTAAGCACCAAATAGGACCGATGGGGTTATTCGACAGAAGGCGGAAAGTTGAGGGGAAAAATTATTTCGGTCGGGAGAAAACGCCGCCGGGACAGTTTGCGACCGAAAAGTTTCCCGTTCTGACGTATGGTGAAACCCCCGTCGTTTTAACTGCCGACTGGCGGTTTCGTGTTTTTGGGGAGGTGGACGAAGAAATTGTCTGGACGTGGGAGGAGTTTTTAAAATTTCCGCGAACCACCCTCCGTGCGGATTTTCATTGCGTGACGAAATGGAGCAGGTTCGATGATGTGTGGACTGGTGTTCTGTTCCGGGATCTGATCCACCACATCAAAATTCGGCCGGGGGCAAAATTTGTGATGCAGCATGCTTATGGAGGATACACGACGAACCTTCCGTTGAAGGTCATGATCGACGAGGATGTTATCTTTGCTCATACAATCAACGGGGAGCCGTTACCGCAAAAGCATGGCGGGCCGATGCGTGTTTTTACACCCCGGCGGTATGCCTGGAAAGGGGCCAAGTGGATTAATGGTCTGGAATTCCTGGAGGTCGACCGTCTCGGATTCTGGGAACAGAACGGCTACAACACCACTGCGGATCCGTGGAAGGAGGAACGGTTTGGATAATCTCTGAATGTGGAGAAAGAGTTTTTGCAGATAGGCTGCGCCTTGGCGTTACAAGGTCCGCACTTGTAGTTTTCCCGATTATTTGTTAGAATATTGTCATGATAATCCTTTCCCCATCGGCTATCCCTTATCCAGATCATCATTAAATCATCCCGATGGAAATCGTACTTGCTGTCCTTATCCTTGCATGCTGCTTGTTGATGGTCCTTCTCGCGAGGCGGCGCTCGGCTGTGCAATCGCCGGATCAGGTCACCCTGACAGTGCAGCAGCAGACGGATGCTATCAGGAGCGATCTGAGGGATAACCTTCGCGCCATGACCGACAATCTGAATCAGCAGCTCCATTTTGTGGGCTCCCAGCTCCAGATGCAAACCCAGAATGTCGGTACCAGGCTTGATAACGCCACCCGGGTGATCGGAGATGTTCAGAATAATCTGGGAGCCTTGGGCAGGGCGGCGGAAGAAATCAAGGAACTGGGGGAAAGTGTTTCGAAACTTGACAATCTGCTCCGTGCTCCGAAAATCAGGGGAGGTATCGGTGAATATCTTCTCGAGGATTTGCTCCGGCAGGTCCTTCCGGTCGATCATTTTTCCCTCCAGTACCGTTTTCGGAACGGCACGGTTGTCGACGCGGTTATCAGTACGTCCGACCGTTTGACACCGGTTGATGCGAAGTTTCCGCTGGAAAATTTCCGTAAAATGACCGAGGCAAGCCTTGAAGAAGAACGCCGCGTGCACCGTCGTGGTTTCCTCAATGATGTCCGAAAGCATATCGACAGTATCGCCGATAAATATATTCTTCCTGACGAAGGGACGTTTCCGTTTGCCTTCATGTATATTCCCGCTGAAAATATTTATTATGAAATCATACTCAACAGGGAGAACCCCGATAACTTCGGTTTATATTCCTATGCCATGGAGCGAAAGGTCATTCCCGTTTCCCCGAATAGTTTATATGCATACCTTCTTGTGATTACACTTGGTCTGCGCGGGCTGAAAATTGAGGAACGGGCACGAGATATTCAAGATACGCTACTGGGATTGCAGGGTGCGATTTTCCGGCTCCGCGATACATTTGATACACTCGGGACGCACCTTGAAAACGCACGGAGGAAGTACGAGGATGTCGATAAGCAGCTTCTCCGTTTCGAGGGCAAACTGGAAAAAGTCACTGAATCTCAAGCTCAACCGGATGATGCTATCACATCCGGTCGGCCATACGATACTACGCTTGTACCGTAAGATGTTTGATCATATATTCTCATAAGGGAAGAGTCCATGTATCTTCAGGTTCATCCGGCAAATCCGCAGGGGCGGCATATCCAGAAGGCGGTCGAAGTACTCCGCGAGGGTGGTGTCATTATTTATCCCACCGATACAGTCTATGGAATCGGGTGCAGTATCTTCAACAGCAGTGCCATCGAACGGATTTATCTGTTGAAGCAGCAGGAAAAATCCAAAACCTTCAGTTTCATCTGTTCGGATCTACGCCACATCAGTGAATATGCCAAGGTTTCAAATTCCGCGTACAGACTGATGAAACAACTGATCCCGGGTCCCTACACGTTCATCCTCCCCGCAAGCCGGCTGAAACAGCTTCCGAGAAGCATGATTTCAAAACGCAAGACCGTGGGAATCCGTGTTCCCAACAATCCTACATGCCAGATGCTCCTCAAAGAGTTAGGTCATCCTATCCTCAGTGCGAGTGTACAGGACCGGTCGGGAAATATTATCAGCGATCCCGAAAAAATCCAGCACGAGTTTGAAAAAAGGGTTGATCTTATACTCGGGGAATCACACAGCCTGCAGCAGTTTTCGACAATACTCGATCTGACAGAGGAGCAGCCGGTGATTGTGCGACAGGGTGTGGGCGATGTCAGTATGATTATTGCTGCGTGAAAGGAGAGACTACCCAATCCGTGTATCTCAAGCATCATGCTCTGACCGTATCCGACCGCCAGTCGGTTATCCGCGGTGAAAAACTTGAGGTTGTCGTCGTGTATGCAGACCTGCGTGGCTTCGCCCAGTGGTCGCTCTCCATGTCGGCCGAGGAAGTCACAAAGATCATCGAGATCGTCTATGACCGAGTCATCCAGCTGGCCTTTTTTTATAAGCACACGTTTCATAAATTCCTCGGTGATGGATTTGTCCTGATCTGGGAGGTGAGCGACCACGGCTCGAAGGCCGAAGCGTTGCACTGGGCCCTGGCAGCAGCGTTTGAAATCCACAAACGTTACTGGTACATCGCAAAAAGGCTTCATTTTCCGTCTCCATCGGGTTTTGGGGTTGCAATTTCCTCGGGGGAGGTCGTCAGAATCGATCCCGAGACCTTCATTCCCGAACTCAATGAACCGGATTTTGTCGGGTATCCAATGAACAGCGGGGCACGGCTTCAGAAACTCGCCGGACCATATGGGACAGTTCTCGATAGTTCTAGCGTCGCGGTGGCTGAACAATGTCCCGACCGCGTCCTCCGTCAAAAAAACCAGATTCTCCGTCTCGAGCTCGTGAAACCGAACAACAAGTCGATCGCACTTGCCGATAAATTTACAGGCCTGCATTCGGAGGATATTTTTGGATTCCGGTATGTGACCTGGCCGTATGTCAAAAATGCCTTGTGGCGTGTCGATGGACGCCCGTAGCTTCCTCGAGTTTGCCCTTTTTCATCCCATGAAAAGGCTCTGTGCCGGCTGGGTCCGGAATGTCCTCATGGGGATCTTCTTTGGTGTGGTGTTCTTTGCCGGCTATGCCTTTGGTGAGGGTGCGTCATTACGTTTGGTCGGAGCATTGTTGGTACCGGGGTTCGGCGTATCAGTATTCTTGTGGGGATCATTTCGCCTCTGGTCGTTCACGGTCGCTCCGATGACCGGGGCACGGGGGAATATATTCCGTCTTGTGACCAGGATCCCCTACTGGTTCATCGCCGGTGGGATGGGCTATACGCTGGGATTATTGACGATGAAGAAAATGGGATTCCTGGACGTACAGGATATTCCCGTCAAGGCTCTTTTTCTGTCCGGTGGCAAGTTTAGCGCAGGGATGGAACTGGTATTCGAATTTCTCAATCTCTATGTCATCCAACGCAAACATCTCCATGACAAAAGTCGAACAGCATAAAATGATCGAGCTCTTGCGTGAGTATTCACACAAGATGCGGGGAAGGGATCTCGATGATTTTGAAATGATGCGGAAACGTGATAAAGACGATGAGGATCTGGATGAGCTATCGCGCAGGAACCTCTTTGCTCTCCTGGAAAAATACGTTCCGGAACGCTTCTGGAAATAATCCGATACGTCATACCGTTTTTTCCCCGAATCCGGTATGATACGTAGCTCTGCTGGTACCATAGTTCATCCCCGATGCCGATACTTCTTCAGAAAAATATCCCCTACCATGTCGATGATCCGCAAGGTGTCATAGAACATCGATTGCGGGAGGGAAGGGGACAGTCATTCATCCACATTGTTCCGACAAACCGGAAGGTAAGGGATGCCGAACGCAAATATCTCCGCCTTCTTCCCGGTACGGCGGGTGAACGATTCCGGTTGTTTACACTCCAGACGCTGGCCGTCGAATTCCATGCCATTCTCTCCCCTCTGCGGCGCTTCGTTGACGGTCCATCGCAGGCCGTTCTTTTTCAACAGGCGATGAGAAGGATTGCGCCGTCTCTGCGGTATTTTAAGCTTTATGGGGGTTCGAGGTTCCCCCACCGCGGAACGTTGCAGAAGATTATCAATGTCATCAATAAATTAAAGAGTGAAGGTGTTTATCCGTCTCTGCTGCAAATGGAACTTGGCGGCGTGAATACGGATGAAGAGGTGAAGTTGCGGGATCTTCTTGCCGTGTATGAGGAATACGAACGGCTGCTCGGGACGAGGTACGTCGATCCGGCCGGTTATCTGAAATCCATCAACGAACAGTGGGACCAGGGCACAGCAGAAAAAATTTTGGAGCATTTTTTCGGAGTTGATCTCGTGGTCATTTCCGGATTTGATAAATTCTCGGATCCGGAGATTACCATGCTCGCCAGTCTCTCAGACTTGAGGGGTCTGGGAACGGTCATTTCGTTTGATTATTCCCCGGATAATCATCAGGTGTTCGGTCATCTGGAGGAAAATTATAAAAAGTTTTTACAGATCGGTTTTTCGGAAGTAAGGAAATGGAATCCCGCTCCTTCCGCGTTCAGAAACCACATTGCAAAACGGTTCTGGCGACAGGGATCAGAGGTGCCCATTGAGGATACAACGCGGCGAGTGTCGGTGTGCAGTGCGCAGACGAGAAAGGATGAGGTGGAACTCATAGCAAAAATCATCAAGCGGCTTATCCACGATCAGCCTGATCTCCGGCCGGTGAGAATTTGCGTAACGATGTTCCAGCCGAAGCTCTATACAAACCTCTTCCGTGAGGTTTTTTCTTCGTACGAAATACCTGCAAATATTACCGACAGGTTCCCGCTGGATCAGTCTCCGTGTATCATCGGGTTGTTGTCACTCCTGACCGTCCAGGAACATAATTTCCGGCTTCGGGATATCATGCGTGCTCTCACGACGCCGTATTTTTCTTTCGGCGTGGCGGATGATGCGGTCGATCCCGGCAACCTCTACGCACGAGCCATTGAACTCAAGATACCCGCCGGATTTTCCACTTGGATGAGGCGTATTCAACGCCGTCTCACGGAGCTCCATCAACGGATTTCTGCCGTCGGGGATGATATCGAAGAGTGGCAATTGTTGCGGGAGGAGCGGGGGCTGCGCAAGGCGGAAGCCGATCTCAAGCGTCTTTCGGAAATTTTACACCCCTTTACCACGCCGATGCGTCCGCAGGAATTTCGGGAAAGGATCCAAACACTGCTTGCTGATCTCCATATTGTTGACCATATCATCAGCAGTTCCTCTCCCGCTCTCGGTGATGAGCAGCGGGAAAAGGATGCCCGTGCGCTCCAGAAATTTCTCTACTTTCTTGATGAGTATCTTGAGGTCATCGGGGCTGAAGACGACAACCATGATTCCCTGCCTTTATCCTTCTATCTCGATACGCTCCGGACGGCAATTCCGCATATCCGTTATAATATCCGGCAGAAGTGGGCATCCGGAGTACTCGTGACGACACTCGAGGAAACGCGGGGACTGGAATTCGATGTGATGATCATTGCGGGGCTCGTTGACGGGGAATTCCCGCCGGTGTACAGGCCGGAAATCCTGGTGAGCAAAAAACGGCAGGATATCACTGAACACTTTCATCCCGTCGAACACCGGTATCTGTTTTATCAGGTTGCAACGAACTTTGATCAGCGGTTATATCTGACATTCCCGCGAAAGGATGGGAACCGCCAGCTCCTTCCATCTCCGTATATCGAAGCACTCGGCTCCGTGATTCGGCTCAATGATATGCAGGGAGATTATCCCCCCGAAATTGACGGGCATGTGTTTTCAATAACGGATGTGATTCGTCATGCCGGAACGCTCCCGAGCGTCCCCGATGCGGGGGAGTCGGAGGTTTTAAGGGTTGTTCACCTGGATGATGCGCTCAGGGCTACGCTTGATCATATGCGGCTCGCAATACGCGTCGAAACGAGCAGATTGGTGACTGCAGATGCACCATCGTATGGAGGAATGATCCTCGATGGTCTCCGCCCTGATGCTGTGAAGTCACTTCGGGCACTGCGCGACAAGGTGTATTCGGTGACGCAGCTGGAAGCTTACGGAAAGTGTCCGTTTCATTTTTTTGTGGGGAGGATCCTGCGGCTTGCTGTGACGCCCGAACCGGAAGATCGCGTCACACCGCTTGAACGCGGTTCCGTGGTTCATGAAATACTCTTTGAATTTTATGTGGAACGGAGAAAGGAACAGCTACCTCCCTTGTCGCAGTGCGATGACCGGGAATTTGCCCTTGCTATGAACCGGCTGCAGGAAATTGCGAAGAGTTATCTGGAAAGATTTGGTGAAGGCGATCTCCTCTGGGATATCGAAAAGGAAAAAATGCTCGGGACGGCGGGACGAAGGGGAATTCTGAACGAATTTCTTGTTTACGAACGGTCATGTAACTACGCGATCCGGCCGACGTGCTTTGAAATGGCATTCGGTTCACAGGTCGGCGGAAGAAAAGCGACCGACCCCGAGTGGACGGTCCCCGAACCGGTGAGGGTGGACAGAGTGCTCTTGCGCGGGAAAATCGACCGGGTGGATGTGGGGGAACATGCCCTGAAAGTTGTCGATTATAAAACCGGTGGTGTGCCGTTTCGGAAAGATGATATCCTCGCGGGGGTCGGTTTACAACTGCCGTTATATCTCCACGTTGTTGAACGGATTCTGGCCGGACGGTTGGGGAAAGCGTATATACCGGCAGCGGGTGTCTATTATAGACTGCGGGATCCCGTCAGGGAGGAAATCGGCATCGGGAGTAATCAGCATCGCGGTGTGGTTTTTGATAAATCCTCCCGCTCGCGTAATCTGGTTCAGACTGATGAGGAGCTGCGCGGACTGATTGCAACGGCGGTTACCCACGTCAACAGATATGTCGATTATATTGCCAGCGGAAGATTTCCTGTGGAGCCAAAAGATCCCGGTCGGACCTGCATACAGTGTGAGTTTATTACGGTGTGTCGTATTCAAAACATCGTTGTACCGGATCAGGATGATACCGGAAAGAAAAGCGGGCAATAATCTCCCATGCAGGTGATCCCTCAGAAAATTACCAGGGCGGGCACGAATAAGATTGAAATTGAATGGAAGGACGGCCATAAGAGCCTCCACCATTTGTACGTGTTGAGGAAGTTTTGTCCCTGCGCTTCCTGTCAGACAGTACGCGAGGCGGGCGGAAGTGCCGATCTGCTGCCTGTTCTGCAGCCAGGTCAGAACGAGCTCCGGGATATCAAGCAGGTCGGGAATTATGCAATTCAATTGATCTGGGAGGATGGTCATACGACAGGCATCTATACCTACGATTTGTTGCGGCGGTTGTGTGAATGTGAGGAATGCAGGAAAACATTCCGGAAATAAGTTATCTTAGGGACGTCAAGATCATAACCAATAGGGAAACAGGATGAATTCTCGATTAATGAAAGTCGGCATTCTGACCGGAGGGGGCGATTGCCCTGGCTTGAATGCGGTAATCAGGAGTATTGCGAAACCGGCCATGTCCTTTTTCAACGCAAAGGCTATAGGCATTTTGGATGGATTTGAGGGATTCGTTGATGGCCGGATGCGGGAGCTCACGAAACTTGATGTCAGCGGAATTATTAACATCGGCGGGACCATTCTCGGGACCTCCAATAAGGGTGATCCATTTCATTTTCCCCGTGAAGGTTCAAGCGGTATTTCCATCACCGATTGCAGTGATCTGGTGATGGATAATTACCGGAACTGGGGACTCGATTGTGTTATTGCCATGGGAGGTGACGGGACGATGAATATTGCCTATAAATTGGCAAAGAAGGGAATGAATATCATCGGTGTACCGAAGACGATCGATAACGACCTCGAGGCGACTGATATTACATTCGGTCATGATTCGGCATTGGGTATTGCGACTGAGGCAATCGACAGGCTGCAGACGACAGCCTCATCGCATCACCGGGTAATCGTGCTGGAGGTCATGGGGCGGTATGCAGGCTGGATTGCCCTTGGCGCCGGCGTTGCCGGGGGTGCAGAGATGATTCTCATTCCGGAAATTCCGTTCAAGTGGGATTCGGTCTTTGACTTTGTCTGGAAGAGGAGTAAGGGAGCCCGCTTCAGCGTGATTGTCGTTGCTGAGGGTGCGAAACCGGCCGGTGGGGACATCGTGATAAAGGAGACTGACCGGAAACGCACCGACCCCGTACGCCTCGGCGGCATCGGTGATCTGGTTGGCCGGTCCATCCAGGAGGAGACAAAGCTTGAAACCCGGGTTACGGTTCTGGGGCATCTCCAGCGTGGCGGGACGCCGACAGCGTTTGACAGGATCCTCGGGACGAAGTTTGGCGCCCTCGCCCTCCAGTGTGCATCAAAGGGTGATTTCGGGAAAATGGTCAGTCTGCGCGGGCGTGATGTCATAACCGTTCCGCTCGAGGATGCCATCAGTCGCCAGCGCCTCGTTCCGCCGGATTCACAACTGGTTTTTGCGGCACGCTCTGTAGGTATCAGTTTCGGGGATTAAGAAGACCCGGCTATACGGATGAGGTAAATGATCGAATCGTCATTGCTGCTGTCTGCCTATGCCGCAGGGTATTTTCCCATGGCGGAATCACGGACCAGCTCGATCCAGTGGTATTCACCCGATCCCCGTGCCATTATTCCGCTCAACGGATTAAACGTATCGAGAAGTTTGCGGCAGGTAATCAGGAAAAAGATTTTTGAGATAAAGATTGATGGAGCGTTCGAGAATGTCATTCGTTCCTGTGCCATGAGGGAGGAAACGTGGATTTCGGATGAGATCATCGAAAGTTATTGCGAGCTCTACCGCAGGGGATATGCACACAGTGTCGAGGCGTGGAAGGAGGGCTTACTTTCGGGGGGTCTCTACGGTGTGGCGCTGGGGGGTGCCTTTTTTGGCGAGTCGATGTTCAGTATCTCTAGGGATGCGTCAAAAGTGGCCCTTGTTGCGCTGGTTGATCGTCTGAATGCCAGGGGATTCCGGTTGCTCGATACTCAGTTTAGTACCCCGCATCTCAGACGATTCGGGACGATTGAAATTCCCCGGAGTGAATATCTGAGGCAGCTCCGGAAGGCTGTCCGTCTCGGTTGTTCCTTCCTTGATTGATCTGATGCGACGACGACTTGTCGCTTGTCCTTTATGATAAACTTCCCTATCTTTCACCCGATAATTAAGGAGTAATCGGGAGTACACCATGACGAATAACAAAATAAGCCTCCTTATTGTGGAAGATGACGAACAGCTGCGGAGTTCTTTACAGCGCCATCTATCAGAACAAAACTATACTATTACGACAGCATCAAATGGCAATGAGGCGATTCCGCTTCTCTATGGCCGGGGATACAAACTAGTGATCCTTGACCTCAAGATGCCATATCTGGACGGATTCAAAGTCTTGCAATTTGTCAAGTCCACCTTTCCCGACGTGAAGGTCATTGTCCTGACAGGTTACGGGGACCTGACGAATACACAGAAATGTAGAACTCTCGGGGCGGATGAAATTATCAATAAACCCTACGACCTTGAACACCTGTTTGATACGATCCGACATTTGACCGAAGGTTAACGAGCCTCTTTCAAGACGCGGACGGCGTGCGGCAGCGGATCGATCACTGGAGGGGCGATACCGGTCGTTGTCAGAACCTGTTCACCGCATTCAGATCCGCACTGATGCTGTACCTGAGGACCGTTCCCTCCACGGATAAAGATTGACAACGGAGGGATTTGTTTATATATTTCTCCACGATGTTCAGGTCTATACACTCCAGAGGAGAACGTACCATGCGTGTCACTGCGATTGTTCTGGTGATCCTTGTTTGCAGCACCATCACACATTCCCCCGCACAGGAATCCACACCGGCGATTACGGCAATTAAATGTGGTTATTTGTTCGACGGGAAAAGTGACCGTATGATTGAGAATGCCATCGTGTTTATTGAAGGAGATACCATTAAGCAAATTGGAACCTCTCTTCCGGTTCCGGCAGATGCGACAGTTATCGACCTTAGCTCGATGTCGGTATTGCCGGGGTTGATCGATTGTCATACCCACGTGCTCCTGCAGGGAGATATCACTTCGGCAGATTATGATGAACAGCTGCTGAAAGAATCGATTCCCTACAGGACTATTCGCGGCGCCGTGGCAGCACAGGCAGCGTTGCGCCATGGATTTACAACGATCAGGGATGTCGGCACAGAAGGGGCGATGTATGCCGATGTGGACATCAAAAGAGCGATTGCGAACGGGATTATTGACGGACCCCGGATGTTCGTCGCCACGCGGGCGATGGCTGTCACTGGTGCCTATCCGCTCCTTGGGTATTCCTGGGAACTGGATGTTCCCCATGGCCTTCAGGTTGTCGATGGTGTTGACGAATGCAGGAAAGCCGTCCGCGAGGAGGTGCAGTACGGTGCAGATTGGATCAAAGTGTATGCTGATCATGGATATTATTTTACGGCTGACGGATCGCTTCACAGCATCCTCAACTTTACCCTTGAGGAGATGAAAGCGGTTTGCGACGAAGCACACAAGCTTCACAAAAAAGTTGCCGCACACGCAATTGGCCGCGAGGGAATCGAGACTGCTCTTCGGGGGGGTGTGAACACCATTGAGCATGGAGACGGATTTGATGAGGACCTTCTCAGTCTTGCTAAGGAAAAAAACGTGTTCTGGTGTCCCACGCTTTTCATTACATCGTACGTTGCCGAGGGGAGGGCGGCAGAGGGAAGGCCGATTTACAAACAAATGATCGGCCACCAGCGGACAGCGTTTGCGAAGGGGGTCAAAATGGGCGTGAAAATCGCGTTTGGAACCGATGTGGGGGGATTTGCCTGGGATGTCAATCAGGCCGTCGAATTCAAATACATGGTCGATGACGGGATGACGTCACAGGAGGCAATCAGATCAGCGACATCGACCGCCGCCGAATTGCTCGATGTGCAGGGAAAACTTGGCGCGATTGTACCCGGCGCATATGCGGATATCGTTGCCGTTCCAGGGGACCCCTTCAAGGATATCAGCGCACTTGAACATGTTGATTTTGTTATGAAGAACGGAAAGGTTTACCGGACCCCTGCCTCACACTAGATGGGGGGAATAATATGAAAGTACTCTGGATCGTCTTGTTGTTCTTGCCCCTGTCGCTTGTTACAGGCCAGCCGTCAACTGAAATTGATTCACTTCTCGCACAACAGGCCGCAGCGTGGAATCGCGGTGATATCGCGGGATATATGAGTGGGTACTGGAAATCTGACAGTCTCTTATTCACCAGCGGCGGCACCATGCAGCGTGGTTGGACGTCGACGCTTGAAAAATATATGAAGAGCTACGACTCACCCGAAAAGATGGGTGTGTTGAGATTTTCCGGGCTTGAGGTTCATCTCCTTTCGCCGGCATCCGCATGGGTGTTTGGTCATTGGGAATTGGAACGGGCGCATGATCATCCCGGTGGTGTCTTCACGCTCATCCTCAGAAAATTCCCGGAGGGCTGGAAAATTGTTCATGACCACACGTCAGCGGGTCCCAGATAAACATGCAATAGGGGAAAAATAATCCATGCAGGGGTCCGGCAATAAACCGATATCTGACGTTGTATATGAAACAAACTTTCCCGGTTTGCACTTATACAAACGGGGCAAGGTGCGCGATGTCTATGATCTGGGTGAAAACCTCCTCATTGTCGCCACGGACCGCCTGTCAGCTTTTGATGTGCTTATGCCACAGCCTATCCCCATGAAGGGGCGTGTTCTGACGCAACTGTCAAACTTCTGGTTTTCCTATACGCGGGATATTGTCCGCAATCATCTCATCAGCACCGACGTCGAAGATTTTCCACCGGAGTGCAGATGGTACTCCGATCAACTTCGCGGCAGAAGCATCCTCGTGAAGAAAACCCGGCCGCTCGCCATTGAATGTGTCGTACGTGGCTATCTCTCAGGATCAGGGTGGAACGAATATCGGCAGCATGGAACGGTTTGCGGGATCGGGCTTCCTGCCGGACTGGTCGAATCTGCAAAATTGCCACAGCCTATTTTTACACCCGCGACGAAAGCGGAAGTCGGCCATGACGAGAATATCGATTTTGAAAGGGCTGCGGCTATTGTTGGTAAGGACTTTGCAGAGACGGCGCGGGCATACGCGTTGAGAATATATCAGAGGGCAGCCGGATACGCGGAAACCAAAGGGATCATTATCGCTGATACAAAATTGGAATTTGGAGTCTATGGGGGTGAGATTATTTTAATTGATGAAATATTGACACCGGACTCATCCCGATTCTGGCCCCGCCAGGCGTATCGGCCTGGCAGGGCGCAGAATAGTTTTGACAAACAGTTTGTCCGTGATTATCTCCTTTCAATACATTTCAATAAACAGCCGCCCGGTCCGGATTTGCCGGATGATGTCATCAGGAAGACATCCCGATTATACTGCGAGGCATTGCAGTTGTTGACGGGTCGTGATCCTGAATGATGCAGATGGGGTTTGAGGTCATCAGATCGCATCCAAACAGGCCTGAAGCATCGGTTTTTGGGAGTTTATGTCGCGATCTCAAGACAAGACACATGTCCCTGTGCGAGCCCGCCCCTTGTATAGCATCTCAGGCTACTTTTTCGTATCTTCACGCAACAATTTCCTGATGCTTGCGTACATATCCTTTTGTACGGCTCTACAGGCATCATAGTCACCGCTTGTGTTCAGAATGTTAATCCATCATCAATAAATTCTCTCATCCATGGAGGATACCATGTTCCGATGCTTAACATTTCTCCTGCTCGTCGCTGTCCCGCTGACCATGGTTTTGGCGCTCGATAAAAACGAACAGGGGAAAATATTCCCGTACACGATCCATCAGGTGACTCTCGATAACGGATTGAAAATTGTCTCAATTCCGTTTGAGAGTCCCGGTATTATTGCCTATTACACTGTTGTGAGAACCGGTTCGCGGAATGAAATCGAACCCGGGAAATCCGGTTTTGCGCACTTCTTCGAGCATATGATGTTCCGGGGTACAGAAAAATATCCGGAGGAAAAATTCAACAGCATTCTGAAGTCCATTGGTGCGGATAACAATGCTAATACGTCCGATGACAGGACACTTTACCATACTGTTGCCAGCTCCGAAGCGCTCGAGACGATCATTCAACTTGAATCCGATCGGTTCATGAACCTTAAATACTCTGAAGAGGCGTTCAAGACGGAAGCTGGAGCGATTCTTGGCGAATATAACAAGAACTCAGCCAATCCGTTCCAGAGTATCTTTGAAAAAATCCGCGACGCAGCATACACCCAGCACACGTACAAGCACACAACGATGGGCTTTCTCAAAGACATTGAGGATATGCCGAATCAGTACCAATACAGCCTGGAATTCTTCAAGCGGTGGTACCGCCCGGAAAATTGCGTTGTTGTGGTCGTGGGGGATTTTAACCAGGATACGCTCATCGAACTTACGAAAAAATATTACGATGGATGGCAACCTGGGGCATACACGTTGAACGTCCCCGCTGAACCTCCGCAGAAAAGCGAGATTAAAATCGATCTCCCCTGGAAAGCAAGGACCCTTCCGATCCTCTCCGTCGCGTACCATGGCCCTGCCTGTGATGACCACGATATCGATTTCGCGGCGTTGAACCTTTTTTCACTGGTCGACTTCGGAGAAACGTCCGATCTCTACAGGAAACTCGTTGTTCAAGATCAGCTGGTGGAATTTGTCGAAGGGGGAATTCAGGAAAGCAGGGACCCTGGTTTGTTCTATGTGTTCGCCAGGATAAAGAATCCTCAGAATATCGACAAGGTGCGCGATGAGATTTATGCGTCGATCGAGAATTCAAAAACGGTTCCGGTCTCGGAAGAAAAACTAGCATCGATCAAATCCCATGTGAAGTACGATTTTGCCATGGGTCTGGACAATCCCGATCGTGTGGCGAACGAGATCAGCCACTATGTGAGTCTTACGGGGGATCCGGAATCCATCAACCGTCTCTATGCGCTCTATGACAAGGTAACGCCCGACGATATTATGCGAGTCGTGAAGAAATACTTCACCGAAACTAATCGTACGGTTCTGGTGCTGACGCAACAGGCCAAGGAGGTGAAACAATGAAAACCCTGACAATGCTCTGCGGAATACTTATAACCTGTGTTGCTCTTATGACTCCAGCTCGTGCTAAGGACCAGAGGGGACTGATGGTCACACAAATCCCCGCGCCAAATTCACCCTTGATTGCCTTTAGGATAATTTTACGGACGGGATCGGTGAACGATCCGAAGGGTAAGGAGGGACTCAATGCCCTCACTGCTGATCTCATTGTCCAGGGTGGGACAAAGGAGCTCACCTATTCCCAGGTGGTTGACAAACTTTATCCATGGGCGGCGATGCTCGATGTACAACCGGATCAGGAGATTACCACGTTTATCGGAAATGTTCATCGCGACCATCTGGAAGCATTTTACAAACTGTTCTCCGATCTCCTCCTTCAGCCCCGGTTTGATCCGGCTGACTTCCAGCGCGTTAAGGATCTCCACCTGAATTATCTCCAGAATACTCTCCGCTCCACCGATGATGAAATGCTCGGCAAGCAGGCACTGAACGCGATAATATTTGCAAATCATCCGTATGGGACGACCGAGCTAGGAACGGTGCAGGGGATAACGGCGATTACACTCGATGACGTCAAAAAGTATTACGCGGCCGTCTATACCCAGGCGAATTTCTGGCTTGGCATTGCTGGCGGTTATCCGGCTGATTTTTCAGATAAGATGAAGAAGGATTTCTCCTCGCTCCCGGCTGGTGAGTATAAGGAAATATCCCTCCCGCCGCCTCCCCCCATAAAGGATATGGAGGTGACCGTTGTGGAAAAACCAACCCGTGCCTATGCGGTGTCGATGGGATACCCAGTTGCAGTCAACAGGAAGGATAAGGATTTTTATCCCCTTCTTCTCGCGAATTCGTATTTTGGCGAGCACAGGACCTTCACCGGTGTTCTCATGAATACGCTCAGGGGGAATCGCGGGCTGAACTATGGGGATTATTCCTACATGGAAAAATTTGTCGGTGGGCTGGGACAGCCCCCGTATCCGGTAGTTAACACGCCGCTCCGCCAGCAATTTTTCAGCATTTGGCTCCGGCCGGTTCAGCCTGAGAACACCCACTTTGCGATCCGGAATGCGCTGTTTGAACTCAGAAACCTTGTCGACAAGGGATTGTCCAAGGATGATTTTGAAATCACGAGGAAATTTGTTCTCAACTACTCAAAACTCTGGGCGGCAACAATCAGCCGGCGGCTTGGGTATCAGATGGATTCTGAATTTTACGGCACGGACTACTTCATCGACCGGATCGACAAGGAACTCAGAAGCATGACCGTCGACGATGTCAATGCCGCGATCAAGAAATATCTTAACGCCACAAACATCAAAATTGCGGTTGTGGTGGATGAAGGTAAAGGGAGGGAATTCCTGGACGGAATGGTCACAAATTCCCCCTCGCCGATAAAATATGCCTCACCCGTGGCCCAATCGATTCTCGATCAGGACAAAGTAATTGAAGTTTTTCCGCTTACGATCAACAAGGACCAATCAAGGGTTGTGGGCGCAAAAGATTTGTTCGAGAAGTAGTACTCACCGGCCGGTCTAGGATAAAGCCGCTGCCGAATACCGTGGTGCGGCTTTATCCTGACGACGGCGGTATTTTGGGAAGGTGTTTGACGATGAGAGTATCCGTCCGTGTCACACCACGGTCAAAAAGAAATGAGGTGATCCCCGAGGGAGAGAACAGATACCGTGTGTATCTCACCGCTCCACCGGTAGACGGGAAGGCAAATGAAAAACTCGTTGAATTGCTCTCGGAGTATTTTCATAAACCGAAGCGGAATATTTTCATCATCAGGGGTGAAACCGGTCGAGAAAAGGTCGTTGAAATTTCCTGACATTCCGCATCGTACTTGCCGCGTTGACCATTTTTGGGCGATAAAAGGTTTATGAAAGGCATTGCATTTCCATTTGAATATGTATAATGACAAGTCATAGTTTCCTTCAACATTTCCAGGAGTCAAAATGAAATCTTTTTCCCGACGTTGTATTCTTCTCTTCTCCGTCCTCGGCTTTTCATCGGGTCTTTTCGCACAGATAACAATTACCCAATCCGATATTGACGCCGATTATCTCAATCAGAAATGGGTCTCGGTCTCTGACACCACGACTGACACATTCAATCTGGGAACGGCATCCTCATCATCCCAGACCTTCGATCTCAGCGGTATTGTCTTCGCCCCTGCTACTGTCCGTTATGATACAGCTGACTATCTCCCTCCCGCTGGTCAGCTTCGCGCATCAGACTATCCATCGGCAACAGCGTGTCTAACCTTCGTGATAGATTCGACGATATTGGGATACAATCTGACTCAGACTTTTGTCGAATATTTCACTAGTCAGGTTGATGGTGCCTATAACCTGGGATACGTGCTCCGTATGCAAATTTCCCCCGCCCCACCCCCACCCATGTCAGCTGATACCACGATGGAGTTTTTCCACAAGCCGGGGTTGCTAGCCTTTCCGCTGCCGCTCACACTCGGAACAACCCGGAGCGTGACAGACACCCTTACAGACGCCAGCGGCCCAAAGATTGTTCAGGCATCCTTTTCTGCAGATGGTTTTGGCACGGTGAAGTTCCCTGGCGGTCAGTCCATGTCTGCGATACGGGTCATTCATGACGAAATCGTGACAATGATCGTCAACGGCATATCCATGCGCGAACCAAAAACTCGCTATATCGAATTTTACGCGCAGGACTTATCCCAGATTGCAATTGAGGTTGATACAAACTATTCCAGCGGAATAGCACCCGCATCATCCTATCGGTACAGCAGAAAGGCCGTTGCGCTCGGTGTAAGCGACCGGAAGGGTGTTCTCCCTCAAACATTCTCTCTTGAACAGAATTACCCCAATCCCTTTAATCCTTCGACAGCAATCAGTTTCCAGTTACCCGAACGTAGCTTCGTGGTCATTAAGATCTTCGATATGCTCGGTCGTGAAGTTGCCACCATAATGGATCAGAACATGGAGGCGGGAGTTCATGAGGTTGAGTGGAATGCATCCCAGCAGCCGAGCGGCGTGTATTATTACCGGATCGAGGCAGGGAAAAATTCTGCGGTGAAAAAACTTCTGTTACTGAAATAGAATTCGGCAGGTTTGTATATCCAGCGTGGACTCCGGGAATGATCTGGAGTCCATTTTTTTTCATTGGGATCGATCTCGGATTGCATCCCGCTGCCGCATTTCTTACATTTTACCGGATTTGTCAGACGAACCATGAACCTCAAAGGACTAACCCTCGCGGAATTGGAAGATTTTGCCGAGTCGGCCGGTGAACAGCGGTACCGCGGCAAACAGCTTTTCGAATGGCTATACCGGAAACGTGCAGCGTCATTCGGAGTCATGACGTCGTTTTCAAAAACGATGAGGGATAAGTTTTCCGCCCTGGCGACGATCGATTCCATCACACTGATCAAACGTCAGGAGTCACGGTCTGACGGGACAATAAAATTTCTCTTCCAGCAAAACGATGGCAGCCAAATTGAGAGCGTTCTTATTCCCCCTCGGACAGCCTTCGACAGCGGCAATGCGGCACGGGAGGAGGAGCAGCGGCGTCTTACGCTTTGCGTTTCGACGCAGGCGGGTTGTGCACTCAATTGCTCGTTTTGCGCTACGGCCTCGATGGGTATGATCCGCAATCTTACCGCCGGCGAAATCATCGATCAGCTCATCCAGGCGGCAGACAGCTCCGGAAAGACGATAACAAATATTGTCTATATGGGCATGGGGGAACCGCTGATGAATTACGACAATGTCATGAACTCGACGGAAATCATTTCTACGGCAATGGGAATAGCCGCCCGCCGCATCACGGTTTCCACCGCGGGTTGGATCCCCAAGATCGGTCGCCTGGCTGATGAGGATCGCAAGATAAAACTTGCGATTTCCCTTCATTCGCTTGATGATGCGACGCGCTCCCTCCTGATGCCCATCAACCGGAAATATTCACTCGCCAGGCTTCTGGAGGTACTCGAATATTATTACCAGCGAACAAAGCTTCGGGTGACGTTTGAGTATATCCTCTTCGACGGTGTTAACGATCAGGATGCAGACATCGAACGGTTGGTCAGACTTGCGAACTCACTCCCCTGTAAGATCAATATTATTCCGTTTCACGACATCGGGTTTATTCATCCAACGGGCCTCTCCGCCAGGCTTCGCCCGACACCCCAGCCGCGGGCGGAGGAGTTCGTCCGGAAACTGCGAGAAGCCCACCTGACGGTCTTTGTCCGGAGCAGCGCAGGGGAGGATATCGACGCCGCCTGCGGTCAGCTTGCCGTAAAAAGCGGGCGGACCCAGACGCGGCGGCAGAAGAAAAAAATTCAACCCTCACATCACCGGTCAGTCGCATGAAACAAATTTTATCAATTCTGCTTCTTGGTGTTTCCGGAATCGTTTTTTCACAGGTTCCACCCCCGGAGCATACAACACGCGAGCGGACCTATCACGTTATTCATTACAGGCTTGTCCTCTCTCTTGACCTCGAGAAAAAAGAGTGCGCCGGACACGCTATCATTACACTTGTACCTCTCAGGCCTGATTTAGATATTGTAAACCTTGATGCTGCTGATTTGAATATCCGGCGGGTGACCATGAACGATGTCCCCCTTGAATCTTCCGTAAGGGGTGAGACACTCGCAATCGCCCTCGGTAAACCCTTTGGACTCGCCGACACCCTGACTCTTGACGTGGGGTATTCGGTCACCTCACCCCAAAGGGGGCTCTATTTTATTCAACCCGACAGCGGGGTCTCTGAACGCCAACTGCAGGCATGGACGCAGGGTGAGGCGACTGACAATCACTACTGGTTCCCGTGCTATGACGCCCCGAATGATCTCTCGACGAGCGAAACGATCATCACCGTCGACGACCATCTCACGGCTGTCAGCAATGGCGCCCTGGTGGAGCAACGGCACGATGCAAAGCATCACACGACCACGTTTCACTGGTCTGAGTCGAAACCCCACGTTTCCTATCTTATATCCCTTGCGGTCGGTACCTATGTCGATGTGGCCGATTCGCTGGGATCCCTTCCCATCCACAACTATGTCTATCCGTTCCAGGTACCGGATGCCATGCGTTCCTTCGGCAACACCCCTGACATGATCGATTATTTTTCAAAGAAGACGGGGTATCCGTATCCATGGGAGAAGTACGGGCATGTCCTGGTGGAGGATTTTATGTTCAGCGGGGAGGAGAATGTGAGCGTAGCGACTCTTACGGACCGGACGATTCATGATGCGCGCGCGCACCTCGATTTTTCCAGCGATCCGCTTGTGGCACACGAGCTTGCCCATCAGTGGTGGGGAGATCTCGTTTCATTCAGGGACTGGTCTCAGGCGTGGCTGAGTGAGGGATTTGCGACGTATTTCGAGATGGTGTATGAAGAGCATGCACAGGGGCATGACGCTGCTGCCAAGGTTCTCCACGATGCTCAGCAGCTTGTCGTGAACTCCGACCGTTTTGACGCCCGTCGCCCGACCGTCTGCGTGAGATACGTCTCGCCGATGGATCTTTTCGACAACCGGATCTACCAGAAGGGGGCGTGTGTTCTCAGTATGCTGAGGTTCGTCCTCGGCGATGAACTCTTCTGGAAATCGGTAAAGTATTATGTTCACACGTTCGCATATCAGAATGTGGAAACGAATGATTTCAAAATCGTCATTGAAGAAGCCACAGGATACAATCTCGAATGGTTTTTCCATGAGTGGCTTTATCGTGCCGGTTATCCGGAGTTTTACATCGAGACTGCATGGGATAAAAAGACTCAATCGGCCAGAGTGATGGTGCAACAGCGGCAAAAGATTGATTCGTTGACCCCGGTGTTCCGCATGCCTGTCGAGATTGAAGTGTGGGTGCATGACGTGCCGACGACCTATCGCGTGGAAATTACCAGACAGCAGGATACGTTTTCGTTTCCTGCGTATCAGGAGCCGAACCTTGTCATTTTTGACAAAGGCGGACAGCTGCTCAAACGGGTGACATTTAATAAATCCACGGCGGAATGGCTCTATCAGCTCCGGCATGCCGAGGAGGCTAGTGACCGCCTGATTGCCATCGACGAACTCCAGTGGATTGTCGATTCGAGTGCGGTGAGAAAAATCCTGGAGTCGGTGATGTTGGAGGACAACAATTCGGATGTGCGCCGTGATGCAACATGGGCGATCGGTTCGGTGAAATCGACGGATGAATCGGAGTTGCTCGTGAAAGCGTATGGCGACCGCGAAGCGGGAGTTCGCGCGGCCAGTGTTGCATCGCTGGGGCGTTACAGGGGGGAGAACAGCATTAGTACGCTCCGCCATGCGTATGAGAGGGATTCAAGTTATGCGGCCGTGGCGGCGGCACTCCGGTCACTGACAAGAGCTGATTCCGCCCATCGGAGGGAATATCTGCTTGAGGGCCTCCGGCGCGATTCCTATAATGAATCCATCCGGTCAACAGCGTTGCAGGGTCTGACCGAAATTGGGGATCAGGAAGCCCTTGATACGGTCATGGCCTTCACGCGGTATGGTCATGGGCGTAACATCCGTATCCAGGCGCTCCGATCACTCGGCTCCGTCTGGGGTAATCGCGACGGGGTGGTTCAGCATATCCTCCGTTTTCTTTCCGACCGGAGTTATGATATGCGGCGTGCGGCAATTGAAATTCTCGGAAAAATCGACAAGAAAGAAGCTCTTGACCAGCTGCAGCACTTTGTCGGGACGGAGAAGGACAGCCGTTTGATCAAAGCGGCCAATGAGGCCATCGAGAACATCAGGGCCGCGATTCAGAAAAAAGAATCCCATTAAGAAAGGATAACCATGCGTTTGATACTCTTTGGTCCTCCCGGTGTCGGGAAGGGGACACAGGCGAAATTGCTGTCGGCACATTATCGTATTCCGCACATCTCGACGGGGGATATGCTGCGCGACGCTGCTGTATCGGGGAGTGAACTTGGGAAAAAAGCAAAAGCGGTCATGGATGCGGGGCATCTCGTGTCGGATGAGATCATGATCGGGATCATCGAGGAAGTCCTGAAGTCGGGAAAGTGCAGCAAGGGTTTTATTCTTGACGGATTTCCGCGGACGGTACCCCAGGCGGAATCCCTGACGGAAATGACAAAGAAATTAAAGACACCCGTCGATCTCGTCGTGAATATGGAAGTGGATGACAAGATCGTCATCGGGCGGCTGGGGAAAAGACTGTCCTGCATACAATGCGGAAAAATCTTTAATCGTGATCTGGACCACCTGAATGATCCGACGAAGTGTCCTTCGTGCGGAGGGAGGTTGGTCCAGCGGGATGACGACAAACCGGAGACCGTCCGGAAACGGCTCATGGTTTATGCATCGTCGACAGCACCGGTAAAGGAGTACTATAAACGCCTCGGCCTCCTGAAAACCGTCGATGCATCGGGGAATGTGAAGGAGGTCCAGCGTTTAATCCTCTCCACGGTCGGAAAAGCGTGACCGTATCGTGGCGTACCAGCCGTCCGGGGCCGTTAATTGTAGCTCACCGTGGCTCTTCCGCGAGGGCGCCGGAAAATACTCTCGCCTCTTTTGAACTTGCGATCGACGAGGGTGCTCACGCGATTGAACTTGATGTCCGGTTGTCCAAGGACGGTGAGCTCATTGTCTGTCATGACGCGTCGATCGATCGTTGTTCCGACGGCTCGGGTGACGTCGCCAATCTCACCCTCCGTGAACTGAAGCGGTTTAGCGCAGGTACCTGGTTTGGAAAGCGATTTGCGGGTGAGCGGATTCCGACCCTCCGGGAGGTGGTGGAACGATTCGGTCACCGGATTGCGATCAATATCGAGCTGAAAGCGGGCCGGTTTGAGAAACGCTCCATTCTCCCTGACCGGTGCTGTGAACTCGTCGCATCGTTTCATCTGCGGGAGTCTGTCCTGATTACCTCATTTCAACATTCCTTCATACGGCGTGTACGGCGCATTCACCCCGGTATCCCGGCGGGTCTTCTCCTCAATCCCGCACATCTTATCCGCAGGTCGGTTCGTATGTTTCCCGGATTGTATGATTTCGATTACGTTGTCATCGGAGGGGCCTCGCTCCGGAAATCATTCGTTGCGGAAGCTCACCGTCATGGTGTAAAAGTCGGTGAATTTACCGTCAATAGCCGGAGAAGACTGGAACGGGCATGCCGGTTCGGCGTTGATGCAGTGATTACCAACGATCCGCTGATCATCAGACACGCGGGGTAAAAGAATCATCGGGGGGCAGCCGGGATCCTGAGCTGGTGAAGATTCAGGAACATCAGTTGTTGATCGTTGCAAAAACCTGTGTGTAGATTTTCAGATGCGCCGTAAAATGAATCGGACTGGTCGAGAGTATTCCGAAGGCGATCTGCACGACGGGCTGAGGCTTTTGACGAAGATATTGCTGGAGTTTCAGGATCATCGTGGGATCATAGGTGAAACCGAGGTTTTTAAGTCTCGGATCAAAGATGGACCTCTCAGTCGCAAAGGCGGACAAGGGATTATCCACCAGTGTGAGGACTGTATCGTTATTGAGCTTGAAACCGCCGCGCGCAATGATCCCCGAGTCCGAGGTGCCTGTATTGTCAATGAGGAGAGTGACATTGTAGATCCGGATTGAGTCAACCTCATTATCAATGCCGCTCATCGCATCCCCGAGGTTAACGGGGAGCGAATCGTAAAGAACGTTGTTGGGGACGTCGACGCGGAGGCTTGCGGTAATCGGTGCCCCGTCGAGGACAACAGGATTTGTTCCGATCTCACAACCGGCATTCAAAAGCATCGATCCGACCGCGAACACTGTCAACAGACAAAGATACGTTCTCATTACAGGTCCTTTTACTATAGATCGTACTCTCTTACAAGCCAAACCCGAACCCCGCGCTGATGGCCGTCACATTGCCGATACTGATGTCACCGTTGATATCGATCAGTGCAAGATTCAGGCAGAGCCCGAGTGTCAAACACGCATGATTGATGGAGCTAAGATCAAGGCTCACCTTCGTCGGCGGTTCACCCTTGAAGGTATAATTCAGCGACATGGTCGTTTCTTCGTACTGCAATCCCCCATACAGTGTCAGGATAGAAAACGACTTACTTGCCTGTACGCCGATCATCGCGGCCGAAGCGGTAATATAATCGCCGAATGTAAATCTCTGATAGAATACACCGGCAGCGACATCAACCGGTAGAACGGAAAAATACCTGCTGAGAGAATGACGGATACCACCCCCGGCTAATGTTGTTCTGGGAACATTCCCAATCTGTGGGAGTTGAATATACCGGAGAATTGCCTGTGTTCCCAAAAGGTTGCCGATAGTGAGCTGAGGCACACCGCCTGGAATTACCGCAGTTTTAAATTGGCCGTTCTGAAATTGATAGTAGAGGCCGGGGGCAGGCCCCTGAATGAAGGCCCCCTTGTCGCCAAAAACAGTGGCCGTTCTGACCGGCTGTTGTGAATACCCCTGGCTCTGGGGAGGAGTTGCGTCATAAAACTTTTCGTTGTCGCCGATCAGTACAGCCATGGCAATAATTTGAAACTGAAAATTTAGCCCAAAATCGCTTATACTCGCGGAATGATAAAATCCGGCGTTCATGTCCGCACTTGTGCTGTTGACAAACGGTTGAAGGTAACCCTGAACGTTCCTCGAGCTGAGCTGTTGCATCGTCTCGTCAAAGGGTGTCTGGGCGCGGGCTTCTGAGGACAACATCAGGAGACCTGCAACAGTGCAGGACATCAGAATGCAGGACACCGCAGTATTTTTGGTCATGAAATCTCCGGCATAGTGCCAAAGAAACATAGGGAAACCGTTGTATTCATTCAATGAATGAGGTGACAGCGGTCACTTGAGGAAGGAGAACCGGGATTCCCAGTAACATCCGATCCCGCGACAAGTGTCCAATTTCGGCAAGAGGGAATAAATTCCGGGATTGTTTGTTGTAGTATACTTTGGTATATTCAACTTGTTTTTAACACTATGCCGGTGAAGAGGTGAATCATATGCTGAAGATGGCGGCTATTGCCGTGATCCTGTTTTCTTTTTGGGGTTGCGGAAAGAAATCTGAACAGAAGGCGTCGGAGGCCGCACAACTTCTCGGCCGTGCGCAGGAGCTGATCAATAACCAGAGTTATCCGGAAGCACTCACCACTCTCCGTGATGCCGCCAGAATCAGCATGGGCATCGGGAATGATACCGCGCTGGCCAATACGTATCTTGCCATCGGCGCCTGTGAGCAGCAGATTGGCAATTATGACAGTGCCCGTCTCAATTATCAGTTTGCCGGTCAGTACTTTCATACCATTGGTAATGAGCATTTGGAGCGCAGTGCGAGGGTCGTCCTTGCAGATTTCTACAGCCTCCTCGGGAAGGATCGGGAAGCTCTCCTCCTTGCGTCAAACACCGCGACGGAGGCGAAGCTCATTCCCGATCAAAACGATTGGTATGCTGCCCTCGCCACGGTTGTCAGGGCAGATCATCATCTCAAACAGTATGATGATGAACAGCAAGCGTTGCTGGATATGCGTCAGATCGACTCGGTATCACATGGTAATCGGGCGCAGGATTCCCTCTACCGCCTCCTCTTCCGTTCGGTTGCCGCAGAGGGCAAGCCGGAGGAAATTCACGGGGTTTTTCAGCAATGGTGCTCGCGTGCGACCGAAACCAAGAGTAGTGGGGGTCTTGCATCTGCCTGGTACGAATACGGGCGGTGGCATCAGCACGCGGGACGGCTTGATAGCGCGGTTCACTGCTATTCCCACGCACTGGATTATCTCGTAGGTCTGAAGACCGTTCCGCTCCAGGTCGACATCTGGTCTGCATTGGGGAATATCGCCTATATTGAGCGAAAATTCGAAAATGCCAGAACCTATTTTGCAAACGGACTGGAGATGGCGGAGAAATTTCATCGTGGGGCATCCGATATTCTTCTCCGGCTTTCGTTGCTGGCAACCGATTGGAAACGCAAGCCGCATGATTCGATAGATGTCCATCGCCGCACGGCCGAACGGCTGGCGGATACCTGTCGTCAAATTGGCTACCGGCGGGCCGAAGCATTTTCCCTGTATCTCGCAGGGATGTTTGCTGAGGTGCAGAATGATATATCATCCGCTCTGTCGGATTACAGGCAGGTTTGGAACATTGTGCGGAATTCGATTGATGACGCGGATGAAGAAGATGATTTTAGCACTCTCTTCCTCTCGGGGGAGGGTAAGGATTGGATCGATCCCCTTCTCCGGTATTATGGTGCCGAGGGGAACAGGGACAGCCTGTTCATGCTGGCTGAAGATCTGAACCGGCATGACCTCCTGAATTTTATGGCCCGGTTACCGGTACAAACGACCAATGCGGCCCTGAACAACCAGATCGGGGACATCCAATGGAAATATCAGTCGATCCGGTTGCTTGATCATGAAATCCCTGTGGCACTGGAAAATGGCGGAAAACGGTCTTCTCCGCGACTCCTGTATCTGGCAAAGCAGTTGACCGCGGATGTTCATGACATTGATGCTCTGGTGGATGAGTTGTCAGGTACAAATAAAAACTTTGCCCTTCTCTTTTCACTCAAAACCCATGCCCTGAGTGAAATTCGTGGTGCGTTGCCTGACGGAGCAGCACTTGTCGAGTTTATTCCCCTGGAGGATCATCTCCAGATCCTTCTGGCGAAAAAAGATACCGCGAATCTCTTCCGGTCTGCAGTAAACCGGCCGTATCTTCTCTCGCTTCTCCGCGATTATCTTCAACTCATGGGAGAACTGCGGCTGACCACCTACGGCCTGCGAATGAGCGAGCCCGCGGCCTTGCAGCGGATCAACGAGCTTTCCTCCGTTCTCTATAGCATGCTTCTTGCGCCCATATCCCGGGAACTGAAATCGGCACAAAAACTTTATATCGTTCTTCCGGAACGGTTTTCGTGGTTGCCGGTGCACACTCTTCGCGGTGACGGGGGAGCACTAGGCCAGCGGCTGAATATCTCGTATCTTCCGTCTGCGGATGTTCTTCTCTATTCCGAGCCGCAGGAACACTGGGTGAAATACGTGGTCGGACTGGGATATCCGGGTTCAACAACCTGGGATGTTGAGTACGAGCTTAAGGATATCCGAAGTTTTTTTGACAAGGCTCCGATGTTTTTTGATACCGCGGCCACGCTGCCACACCTTCGGGCGTCCCAGTACGATCTGCTGCATCTTGCCCTGGAATTTTTCCTGGATCGTTCGAGCCCCGGCAATTCACACATTGTTGTCGCGGACGGCCGTCCTGCGTACGGAACCAGGGATGTATCGCTCGGGGAGATGCTCGATGTTCCCACACCGGAAATACTCGTGTTCAGTAATATCTCGAATATCCCGGGCAGTCTCGGCCGCTACGCACCGCTCCTCTTCCTTGCAGATGGAACATCGACGGTCATCACTTCAATGTGGCAGGGTGACCGGAGGGCGAAGAAAGCCTTTGGTGAGGGTTTTTATACCAACCTGTACATGGGGACGACCGCGAGTGAGTCCTACTTCAAATCCGTTTCAACGATGGCAAAAAGCGAAGACCTCAATCATGTTCAGCGGTGGGGTTTGTACTACCAGTTTGGAAAGTAGGTTATCGAACGCGCCGTACCTTTACGGCACCGAGGCCCGCTTCGATCCGGATGTTCATCTTGCCGTCGGCAGTGCGGTAGTTTGAACTGTAGTAGTTGTTTTCTTCCTTTTCGGTGAAGTCTTTGTCGAGGTCAAAGTGGGCGATCCAGTTTTTTTCATAGATAATTTTTGCACCCACATCCTCCGGGATGTAGACGATCAGTGAACCCAGGCCGACCTCGATTTTGACGTCGACTTCCTTCTTGAGTTCCCCGCTGAAATCAAGCGTATAGGTGCCAACACCACCCTCGAACTTCATCCGGTTGAAGTTCGCGTTGCAGAGACCCTCTCCTTCGAACTTGCTCAGCCCGGATTCAATTGTCATGTTTTCGATCACATTTTTGTTCGGTTTATCGAACCGCAATTTCACCGAACTTGCACCGGCGGACAGATTGAGATCTTTGACATTCAATCCTGTGAGGTCGATGTTTCCTTCCCCGAGACCCAGCCCGAGGTCAAACGAAATCGGAATCGCGTCGGAAAACTTCATATCCCAAGAGTTCGAGTGAAAGCCATCAAGGTTGAGGGAGTGCTTGCGGCTGTGGGATTTTACCTCAGCGTTGGTGTTGATGGCAAGATACCCGATCCCTTCGCGGGACTCGTAATCGAAAAAGTCGCTGAGATCGTTCTCCTTTTCCGTGCTGATGTCTGCGGCGACAACGACGGAGGGGCTTCCCTTTGCGATCGTCACATTTCCGAAACCGGCGTCGAGGTCGACCTTCAATTCACGCTCGTTCGTCAGTGGGATATCCTTGTGAAAGGTATGTGTCGAGAAGTAGGAGAAACCGCTGAAAAGGAGTAACGATAGTGCACATACCCCTGCCAGAATATAGAGTAGTCGTAGTGACATATTCCAGTTACTACTACGAATAACGGTGGGGAAAGTTTCAATAGTGCTTGATGCGCTGGCGGAGGTATTTATTCAGGAGTTCGCGAGCCCGGAATATGTGGGCTTTGACTGTCCCAATGGGAAGTTTGAGAATTTTGGCGATTTCTGCGTAATCCCGCTCCTCCGTATGGCGCATAATGATCACCCGTCTGTATTTTTCGGGCAGTTTTTGAACGGCCTCTTCGATGAGGCTAGCGCGCTGCTTCTGAATGATTGATTTATCAGGCTGGTAGGTTGTATCCGGGAGTTCGAAGTGATAGTCACTGTCGTCCATCGCAATCGGCTTGTCGATCGAAAATGTCTCGAGTTTCCTTTTCCGGATGTAGTCGATGGCGCTGTTGGTCGCGATTTTGTACAACCATGTGGAGAACGCGTATTCCTCGTTGAAGTTTTTCAGCGATGAGAATGCCTTGAGAAATACCTCCTGGGTGAGATCGAGTACCTGTTCTTGATCGTGGATGATGCGGAAAATGAGGTTATAGATCGCGTCATGATACTTTTTCATCAATTGCTTGTAGGCAAATTGATCTCCTTTTAACGCATCGTGAATCAACCGGGAGTCTTCTTTCCGGGAATCCGTTTTGGCCTCGCTCTGTGGAGATCTCGGCGCGGGGGTCGATCGCGAGTGGGCCGCCAGGCGTGTGAGGTGCGCTTTCTGTGGTCTTTTCTTCCGCATTCCGGAATTTTTTGACGACGAATTTGGGGTAAATTAACGAAAATTTGTCCGAGAGGCAACCCCCTCCATTTGAATAATAGGAAGATTTTGGTTATGTTAAATGAGTATAAACAATCATCATGTAGATGTTCATCACCTTCGAAGGTATCGACTATTCCGGTAAATCCACCCAGGCAAAACTTCTCGTAGAGCGTTTGAAACAGCAGGGAGATGATGTGGTGTTTTTGCGAGAACCGGGCGGAACCGCGGTATCAGAGAAAATCCGGACACTACTTCTGGATAAGTCCCTTCTGGATATGACGGATATGGCGGAGTTGTTCCTTTTCTCGGCTGCGCGGTGCCAGGTCGTGCAGGAGGTAATCCGTCCCGCCCTGGCAGAGGGGAAGATTGTCGTCTGCGACCGGTTTTATGATTCAACCACTGCCTATCAGGGGTACGGCCGTGGTCTGGATCTCGAGCACATCCGGCTGATCAATAAACTCGCAACAGGTGGTCTTGTACCCGAGCTTACATTTATCGTGGAAATACCGGTCCAAGAGGTTCTCGCACGCAGGATCCGTGCAGGTTCTTCCCCTGACCGGATGGAATCTTCAGGTGATAGATTTTATCAGAATGCTGTCCAGGGGTACAGGACGATTGCGGAGATGGAGCCGCAACGCTGCATTCTCCTCGACGGCACGCAACCGGTCCAGCACGTGCATGAAAAGATATGGACTATTATTCAACAACGACGGGATTAGCCCGGAGGGATTTATGAAGCGGTTCGCTAGATGGAATAACATTACGATCATGAGCGTGGGCATGGTGCTGGTGGTAGTGTCCTTTGCCTTTGTCAGATTTGACGATTCTGATGCGGATTATTTTCTGAAAATCAATAAAAGTATTGATATCTTCGGGCGTGTCTATCGTGAAGTGACAATGAATTATGTTGATGAGGTCGATCCGACGAAGTTTATGGAAGCCGGCATCGACGGCATGCTGGAAACGCTTGATCCCTACACAAATTTTATCGATGAAACCGAAGGGGATGAAGTTGAGCTGTTGACTTCCGGGAAATATGGCGGCATCGGGGTGACGATCGGTTTGCGTGACGGGAAAATCACGGTTCTGTCCGTCATGGATGGTTATTCCGCCCAGCGGCAGGGGATCCAGCCGGGAGACCGGATTCTGGCCATCGATGGTAAGACCATCGAGGGCATGAGACCCGATAATGTCCGGTCGTTGACCCGTGGTGAACCTGGTTCCGAACTCCGTCTGAAAATCGAACGTGACGGGGAGCCTAAGCCGCTGGAATTTGTCCTCGTTCGTGAGGAGATTCAGCTCCACAATGTCAGCTATGCGGGTTTTATCGGCGATGGCATCGGGTATGTCCGGATTGAAAGATTTTCCCGTGGTACCGGGGATGAACTCCGCCTTGCGATCAAAGACATGAAGATTAAAGGCCCTATCAAAGGTTTTATACTCGATTTGCGTGACAATCCCGGGGGATTGCTCGACATGGCTGTTGATGTCGTTGAAAAGTTCGCACCGAAGGGGAGTCTGGTGGTCAGTACCCGTGGCCGTGAAGCCGGTAGTGAGAAAAAGTATTATGTGACGGAGGAACCGGTCCTTCCCGATGTTCCGCTTATTGTTCTTGTCAACCGGAACAGCGCAAGTGCAAGCGAGATTGTTGCCGGTGCCATACAGGATCTCGACCGGGGTGTGATTCTCGGGACCCGCACCTTTGGCAAGGGTCTTGTTCAGACTATTGTCCCCCTCGCATACAACACCCAATTGAAAATCACGACAGCGAAGTATTACACACCCAGCGGCCGCTGCATCCAGGAGATCAATTATCAGCAGCGAAACGCCGGCGGTGTATTTGCGGTGACTCCGGATAGCCTCCGCCATGCGTTCAACACTCTGAAGGGGAGAAAAGAATTCGAGTCAGGGGGGATTCAACCTGATACGGTTGTCCCCGCGCCATCGGTCAGCACGTTGTATAATGAATTGCTGCGGAAATCGATGTTCCTCAAGTTTGCCGTCCATGTTGCTGCGGATAACAAAACCCAAATGCCGGGGATCAGCGACGACAGTCTACTGCAGGAATTCAAATCTTTTCTGGATAGTCAGCATTTCACCTACCAGAACGAATATGAGGCAAAGCTCAAGGAGCTCAGCGAGCTCGTCTCGAAATCCAAATCGGTTGATGATATTCTCCCCGAGCTTGATAAAGTCAAGGCGATGCTTGAAACCGTAAAAGCCAACGATATCCGGCAAAATGCACGCGAGGTTTTAGACGGCGTGAAAATGGAGCTTGCAGGTCGGTACAAAGGGGATCAGGGAAGAATAGAAGCAACCTTTGCTGATGATGTTCAGCTGAACGCTGCGAGGGGATTGCTGAAAAATCTGACGGAATACGGGCACGTGCTGACTGAACGCTGATCCTTGGTGCCGGCCGGGCGGGGGAGGAAATGGTTTTTACCGTGCGGGTTGGTCCGCGGCGGCAAGGTAGCCGATTTCCATCAGTTTTGCCTGGATGAGGAGAAGAATCCTGTTGAAATCCCCCCGTTCGTGAACGAAGTCAACCTCGTCCGAGGGGATCGTCAGCAGCGGGCCCAGGTTGTAGTGCGCGATCCATTCCTGATAATGCTTCCGTAGTTGCTCCAGATACTCGCGGGGGATACTCTGTTCGTATTCCCTCCCGCGCCGGGATATCTGGGTCAGGAGGGTTTCGATCCGGGCATCGAGGTAGATCAGAAGATCGGGAGGGCGGAGGTATTGCATCATGACCTTGTACAACTCCACGTAATTCGTGTAGTCCCGGTCATCCATCTTCCCGATGAGGTGAAGATTCCGGGCAAAAATTTCCGCGTCTTCATAAATCGAACGGTCCTGGATGACGCTCTCAGGGCCCTCGACGATTTTTTTATGATCGTTAAAACGTTTTGAAAGAAAATAGACCTGCAGGTTGAATGACCAGCGGTTCATGTCGTGGTAAAAATCGGCGAGATAGGGATTGTTCTCGACGGATTCGAAAAATGATCTCCAGCCGTAATGTTGGCTGAGAAGGCGCGTGAGTGAAGATTTGCCTGATCCGATGTTTCCTGCGACCGCAACGAAAATTTTTCTCGGCATAGCGTGCGTAATATAGATGATTCATCCCTGAATAGCAACAATCTTCACCCTCATGACACCCACTCCTCATGGGTGATGGTGGTAACAAGGGTCTTGGTACAGCTGCAGTGCGCGGGCGGGAGTATTCCGTTTTATGAATATCCCGGTGCGATATTGCTTCTGTTGAATATAGCTCACCTGCTGTCACAGAGCGGGAACTGTCCGTGGCCCGGCACATTCCCGCCGACGTTCAACACAATACCGGTGTCGACCAGAACATGACCGAACATGTCCGTCACACGGAACGTATAAGGTCCCGGCCCCATACCGTTCGGTTCCACAAAGTAATTGTAGCTCATTCTGTTGACGTTTGCGAAGGTTCCTCCGCTTGTCAGATATTCCACGCTCATGATCGGATAACGGTAATTCCGAATCTGAACTGCAGTCCACCACTGACTGCTTGCGTCCATAAAGTGGTAAATAATTGGCCCCGAGATGTTACACGTGACGAGGTGCCAGCTGATTTTCACCCTGCCCAGGGCCGTATCCGCGATTTTCGAGAAGGCGAGCGGGCTGAGGTCGATATCCCCGGGCTGGCATTCGGGGCAGCGGTCCACGATGCGGATGAAGATATCGGCGTTCGGACCGCTCACGCTCAGACAGGCGCCGCATATCGCCGATCCGGCATAATCGGTCTGGTTCATCGCACCGACCATGAGATCATTCGGCGTAGGATCGAAGAGGCAATTTCCCCCGCCGTCGGCAAAACTGTAGAAGGTTGCATCACCGGTATGGGTTCCCTGCGTCGGGGAGCAAAGCGGCAGGTCCCCCATGGAAGAGAGGATAAGGTAGCCATCCGAGGAAACACGCACCCAGTAGCCTGAGCCGGACTGAATCGAATCGGAGACAAAATATCCGGAGGAATTGTATCCGAAGAATCTCGAAGACACGATCCCCGGAGGAATGCTTTGTACCGCACTGGCAGGGATTGTCTGCGATATCGATCCGATCATGTTCCACCCTGCCGTCACGGGTACGGTGTCATCGATAACGAAGGATCCGGGGATGGTTTGTGTCGTCCCGCTGTCGGGTTTTAACCAGTACCCGTTGCCAACACTCAGGGATTCCGCGTTGAGGTAGTCTCCTGCGTACGCAAATGCCGTGACGTGTGAGGGGGAGAAGAGTTGCGATACCCGGGGGTCGGCCGGCCGGAGCGGGACAGAGGAAAGATTCCAGCCAGGGTTGAGATGAACCCTAGCGGAGTCCGTTGGAGAGGATTGCCGGCCGAAGCAGTACGTCAGTGAAAGAAGTATGAGTGAAATAATTCTCATCATGAATTCGGATTACACCAAAGATAAGGAGTTTTGAACCGGATAGCAACGGAGGAGGGTCAAACGAGGATCTCGATGATGTGACCCTTGGTCTCCCGCGACACTCATGTCAGTCACTGTGAACGGGTTTACTGCCAGGTTTTGCGGATGCTCTTCAGATATCCCTGCGCGGAACTGTTTCCCAGTTTCGCCGATTTGATCATCATTTCTTCTCCTCGTTTCTTATCACCCTTATCAGTAAAGATCATGCCGAGGTTATAGTAAGCGTCGGAGTAGGTTGTATCGATCGAGACCGCCCGCTGAAAGAGTGGCAGGGCTTCGTCTTCATTATTATTCTGTGCAAAAATGCTCCCCAGGTTATTCATCGCGCGGGCTTGATTCGAGTCGAGCGCAATGGCTTTCTGAAAGAGAAAAATTGCGTGGGATGTGTCGCCCTTGTCCAGAAAAGCGTTCCCCTCGGTTACGCAAAAACTCGCATATCGGATCTTTAACCCTTTGTTGGTGGGATCAAGCCTGACCCAGGCGGTGTAAACTGAGTCGCGGCGGTCATAAGCGTCCGGATTGTAGGCTGTGAGTACCTCGACCTGATTTTCATATCCGCGCGGATCTCCGGGGAATAATTTCGAATAGTGTTCCCAAACATCGATGGTTTTCAGCGGCTCGTTCTCTGCCGCATAGTACCTGCTGAGGCGGAGGTTATGTGTATAATGGCCGAGGTGGGAGAGGATCCGGGTGTCCCAGAGCGATTCGAATCTCTTGATGCTCGGTTCCCGCGTTGCATTGAGGATATACCATGGGGCTGTGAGCGCCAGAGTGACTGTCAGGATGAGAAAGAAGGTCCGGATGCCTGTCTCATTTTGCCGTTTATGGTACAGATGAGCAAAGAGCAGGTTCAGGAGAAAAAAATGTGCAGCAAAGACATCCCAGTCACTTGCGTATCCCTGTTCGATTTTCGCCAACCAGAGGTAGATGAATATCGGCAGGGTCGCGATCACAAGCCAGAATGCAGGAGGGTCGAATGGATGCATTCCTCGCTCTCGTGTGATCAACCAGCGCAAGATGAATGCGACTGCGAAGGGTGATATGAAGAGGGCGTAATTTCCGATATCGATTGCGTGGAAAAATGAAAATATCGTGTATGCCTGTGAATACTGATTAATTGCGGAAATGTCGGAGGTGAGTGACAGGAAATGACTCATCGGGCTGATATCGATGAGGTGCGTGATATCAAACCGCGCAAGTGCAAGAATCCCCAGCGTCAGAGCAACCCCCGCCCCGGCTCCTACCACGATCCCGCTCACCCTCTTCCTGCGGTATTCGATGTATGCGGTGTAGAGCAGCGACAGGCCCAACAGTCCGTTGATGTAATGACTGAAGGTCACCAAAACATAGAGGGGAGGGAGGAGCCAGAAATAATTTTTTCCGTTGAGCACAAGGAGCGAACAAAGAACATAGGTGGCGAGGAGCAGTGTTGACACCGCATAGATCTCAATGTAACCCAGATAGAACTCCATATACGGGAGAACCAGGAGGAACAAGAATGTCAGCAGGCGCTGTGATGGCTCGCTAAAAAGAGTTTTGACGATAAAATATGTGGCGACGATGAAACAGCATCCGAGGATTATCTCGGCTATGGAGAATGATGCATAGATCTGAGGAAATTCAATCGGTCCAAGCCAATGGACAAGATAATACACCACGTAGATGGAGAGGGGTTCATGCCAGGGAGCGAGAATGGAATTCCCGGTCTGGTAATCGATAAAGTTATAGATCAGCGTATAGCTGTCCCCGAGAAGTGACGCACGGACCCGCAGCACCAGGGCGGCGATGAGGAAAAGGAGGAGAACCGACCCGAGGAATGTTAACGGACGGGTAGTCATGACCTGTGCCAACCGTGCGATCATCCGTTCAACGTTCAGTCTGGATGACATGAAAATAGCTGCTAGGACGCCCATGGAAATCAGAACGATCACCGGCCAGGGGAGAAAACCCGCTATTGCGACACCCCAGTCTAACGCGACATGATGCACAAAACCCACCCAGGTGAGTGCCAGTAGAACAAGCGAAAGCGTGACTGCAAATTTAATATCCGGTAGGTTTTGCATGTGTTATAATGTTTCTGGTCTTTGAAATATAGTAAATATGGGATTGAGAGTATAGAATAGCTCCATGGATCTTACCTCCTGGGGCTCCGGTGTTCATGCCGTCGTGTAAGGGAGTCCAGGCTTTGTTGTGCTGGTCCAATGTGCAGTGCCGTCGCACGGCGCAGATAGTCTTCCGCCTCGTCGATCTTCCCCTCGTCCGCCAGCACGATGCCGAGATTGTACATGGCCTCGCCGTAGGAGCTGTCACCGCTCAGTGCGCGCCGGTAATAGATTTCAGCAAGCTTGTTATCACCTTGCTGTGCATAAACACTCCCAAGGTTATTTAATGCGCTCGAATAGGTCGAGTCGATTGACAGGGCTTTCATATAATACTGCGCCGCGTTGGAAATATCGCCGCTGTTAAAGTATGCGTTTCCCCTGTCAACGCAGTAATTTCGATACAGTTGCCGGGCGGTGGTATCCAGCGGTATCGCCCGAATCCATTCTTTATACACATTTTCGATGTCGGTTAGCCGTGTAGGGACAAGCTTTTGATAATTGGATATCAGATTTTCATACGCGCGGATGTCATCCGGGTACTCTACCTGAAATTTTTTCCATACCTCAATGGCGTTCTCATCCTCGTGGATCTGATGATAATACTGGGCCAGATTGAGAGACGCGGTATAGTAGGCACCGTGGGACAGTGTGCGTTTATCGAATATTGTCGAATAGCGACGAATCGTCGCACCGGGATCAGCGTTGACAAGCCAGAAGCCGGAAGAATGCAACAAGAGTACAATAATGAGAAAAAGGAGTGTGCGGACAGTCCTTCTATCGGCCCCTTCAGCCGAGCGGACTGTGAGATACAGGGGGATGATGAAAAAGTCTGCTGCAAAAACGTCCCAGTCCCTGACTGCGCCCAGATCGAACTTGAGAACAAACAGACCGGCCCCGAGCGCTGCGAAGGAAGAAAGAAAAAATATCCCCATGTCACGCCGTACGAGCGTGGAATCGACTCCACGGTGCCGCAAAAGCGGAATCGCTATGAGGAGTGGCAATCCCATGAGGATACCATAATTCAAAAGATCGCTAAAATGATACGGTGAGAACAATGTGTATGCCTCGGTCATCATATCGGCCGCGTTTGTGCTTGGGCTCAATGGCAGATAATGATGATGTGGAACCGTGGTTGTGTAAGGATCAATGTCAAAACCGATCGCGATGAGTATAAAGAGCAGAATACTGAATGCGATGCCAAATCCGCCGGCAACGCTCACCCAGCCGCGGAGCTTGACTTCTCTGTACGCGACATACATCAGGGAGGGAAGGAGGAGGGTGTTCATATAATGCGTGAGGAAGAGAAGCAGATAGCAGATGGTCAGGGCCCAGAACGGAATTTTCCCCCTTAGGGTGAGTACAGCAAGGAAAATATAGAGTGCAAGGACGAATAGGGTGACAGCATACGTCTCAATGTATCCGAAAAAGAGCTGCATGGTCGGCATCGCGAGGACTGAAAGGAGACCGAGCAGGCGGGCCATGGGATCATCAGTCATAAACCGAAGGGTGGAGTACACCAGCAGAAGAAATCCTGCTTCAAGGAGCAGTTCTGCACCTAGATATCCCTGCAGAAATCCCTGATATGTCGAAGGAAAACCGATCATATTGAAGAACACCCAGAAATAGCCGGTTGCAAGCGGCTCATCGCGGAAATAGACAGGCGCCGTACCGTGAAAGGCATCGGAAAAATTCTTCACCAGAAAAAATCCGTCGCCGAGGAGGGGAGCACGGACACGCAGGAAATAGGACAGTCCGATCCAAAGGAGCCCGATAAGCATAAAAGTGGCTGTCGGGTGACGGGTGAGAAAATTTAACGGTCCGGTGTGGGATGCATCCTGGTTCTTCACAAGGAGGAATCCTGCACACGCGATGAGGATGATTGTGGCAATATAGCACGCACGGGGGAGAACGCCGAAGAAATCGTATCCCCATGTGAAGATAGTCGGTGAGAGGATCCCGATACCGTACAACATCAGAAGTAAAAACACAAGGGTGAACGGAACCACCAGATGATGCCTGTTTCCGATTTTTGCTGTCGAGGGTGCCACGGTTACTTCATCATGTGGTTGTGCGACGGAATTGACAGCCGCGGTGGGTGCCGTCCGGGTTTTACCGGTTTAGAAGGGTTGTTCATTGTCACTTCCGGAAATCTTTTGATCCAGCTCGTCCTCAAGTGTTCGGGCGTCCGCATTCGCAATGGGGGTCGGCTGTACGGCGGGCTTCGGCGCAAAAAATGTAAAAAGAGCCCAGCCGATGCCGGCCGCAATCGATCCAAGTCCAATAATAAAACCGGAATAATAGGTAATGTCGGCGATAGTTCCCGCAGCATCAACGGCGTCCCATTGCATGAGCAGGTTTTTCCAGTCATGCCCGATTGACTCACCGCCCAGCAGGGGAAGCGCCATGAATTGTGCATCGCGGATATAGAGGCTGACGTCCATAAGGTTTTCGCCTATCCAGAAGCCTGCGAATGGTGCAGTTTGCGAGCGTTGTTTCAGAGCGATTGCAAACCAGATTACGGGGAACATGACCTGCCAGAACGATCCCCCGAGGATATACAAGGTTTTTCCGAACAAGCGGAATAGAAAGTGCCCCGCCTCGTGAATCGGGAGAAAGGTGAACATCCGGAAGACGCTGAGAAAAACTGGCCATGGTTGCATGGGGTGGTATTCGAGGAACGTTGTTGCAGCCTGGTAGAAGAAGATGCCAAGTACCGCATAAACTCCGAGTCGGAAGGCAAAAGGGACCCAGCGTTCGACGGGATCCTGGTACTTGGCAGACGTTGGAGGGCGCATGACCTGTTCCTGGAGGGATGATGGATGAATCTTATGGTTTCATCAGCTCTGCAGTTTCCAGAATCTTCCGGAGCGCCTTCTGCTGGTCAGATGTCAGGGGGAGGAGGGGACTCCGGGGGAAGCCACCTTCATATCCAAGTAACGTGCAGGCATATTTCAGACCGGCAATCCCGTAGGTCTCGGTTATTGCGGTGTTTACGGGAAGCATGCGTTCTTGGAGCATTTTTGCCTCCTCGTGATGTCCACGATCAAACATATTTTTTATTCCCGCGCATTCAGTGGGGGCGCAGTTGGCGAGTGCAAGAATGCCGGTTTTGATGCCGAGACCGAGAGCAGGATAAAATATTGACGCACTTCCGGCGATGAGGCCGAACTTTTCCTCGACGGAATTCTTGATCGCCACAAGTTGTGAAAAATTTCCTGCACTGTCCTTCATTCCGATGATGTTCGGATGACGGCTGAGTGTGCGGATAGCCTCAACCGGGATGTTCAAACGGGTAAATTTCGGGACGTTATAGATCAGGATGGGGATCTCCACCGCGTCGGCGATCGTCGTATAATGACGGATGAGTGAGGCTTCCGTCATCTGATTTCCATAAAACGATGGGGTAATGATCAAAGCCGCATGTGCACCAAGTTTTGCCGCCCTGTTGGTTAAATGGATGGTTTCTCTAGTCGATTCAAGCCCTGTCCCTGCCAGAACGGTGCGGTTCTTCGCTGTTGATGCAATAGTAAGCCCGATGAGCCTCAGTTTCTCGTCTTGATTGAGGTAGACAGCCTCACTATTGGATCCCAGAACAAGGTAACCGGAGAGCTCTGCGGTGTTCCATCGTTCAATATTCCGCGTAAAAGCATCATAGTCAACATCCCCATTCTCGCGGAAAGGGGTGATGATCGGTGGAATAATACCACTGATGGAAATCTGCGGCACGATATCCTCCGTTTTTTTTCACAATGATAATCAATCCGATTGTTATGCGCAACCGGGGCAGACCTCCGGAGGTCCAGGCGCCGCGGGGGGGGTGTTTTACAGTTGGAGTGTTTTTCTTTTGAGCAATATATAATCTGACGCAGGCGGAGCATTCCCCTGTTGCCTGATGAGCATCATAATCTGAGCCCGGTGATGGATCGCATGATAATTTAATTGAAGGGCGATATCCGTGATCGTGGAGGAGAATCTGCCGCCGTCCGAGCTCTGGTAGATGACCTCTTTTAGAAGATCGCGTTCGGAACACCCCCTGAGGTATTTCACCCATTGTTCGGTCTGGGATTGCCACAGCGCAGTGCATTCTCCGACTGGATACGCGGGTCCGTTCCAGGAGAGTGTCGAATCCTTCACCTCGGGCTTGATGCGGTTGAACCACTTCTGTGAGGCGTCGATCATATGGCTGATGAGCCTGGCGGCTTCGGCATTTGCGGGTAGAGCTTGGACGGCATCGATAATGCGCATCATTGCCGATTCGTTGAACTGAAAAAATTCGATCAGGTATTCTTTCATACTCTGTGGTAAAATTAGTTGATCATTGGGTGTTTCGGGCTTTATTCATTTCAGCGGTGGAAGTGGAGTGGAGTTTCCGATATCGAGGAGGAATTTCCACGAACCGTCTGATTGTTTTTTCCAGATCGTGACATATTTGCCGTTCCGATACACCGGGTGTCCGTTGTTATCAAGGAATTTATATTCATAGATACCTGCGGTGTATCCCAGCTCGCCTGACCGTGCAACCTCCGCCTGGAGCGGTTTCCAGGTCAGCCTGGTGTCCGGTTGCTCATTTTCGAAGTGTTTGCTGATATTCTCCCTCCCCGTAACGATGTTTTGGCCGGCCGGATACAGCGATGCATTCTCGTCCATGTATGCGAGAAAGGCAGCTCCCGTTCCTTTCTCCGAGGATAGTTTGCTGAAGAGTGAATCTGTTGTCCGTAACGAGGTGCCTTCATCGTTGGGGCCGGTTGTTTCGTTTTGCTGCGAACAGAGATTGTGATGAAAAAATACCAGCGATATCAGGATAGACCAGATCATGAGTTTCATATTTTTCCCTTTGTCACTTTTTATTGCTGCAACCGTAGCATGTGGATCATGGTAAAGGATTGCTTATCTCCACGCGCCGGCAAATGTGGCCCGTTTGATGAACTCCCCGCGCCCGGTTTTGCCAAACCAGGTTCCCCTCTGTGCAATTATTTCTCCGCGGGAAATGATGGTTTCGGCGTTTCCTTTTATCCTGAAGCCTTCGAACATCGAATAGTCGACACGCATGTGGTGAGTTTTCGCCGAAATGATATGCTCCTGAAGAGGGTTCCAGATGACAATATCAGCGTCCGATCCCGCCGCAATTGTGCCTTTGCGGGGGTACATACCGAACATCTTTGCAGGTGTCGTCGAAGTGACTTCCACCCAGCGGTTAAGGGAGAACCGTTTTTTGTTTACGCCGCCCTCGAATAGCAACTGCATCCGGTTTTCGATGGCCGGTCCGCCGTTCGGTATTTTTGTGAAGTCATCGCGACCCAGCTCTTTCTGCTCTTTGAAGCAGAATGGACAGTGATCGGTGGAGACGATCTGGAGGTTGTTGTTTTTGATCCCCTCCCAGAGTTTATCCTGATGCCATTTTTCGCGAAGAGGGGGGGTAAAAACGTATTTTGCACCTTCAAAGTTCGGACGGTCAAGATCTTCAATCGAGAGAAATAGATACTGGGGGCATGTTTCGGCGTAGACCATAAGCCCCCTGTCGCGCGCCTCGGCAACCCGGAGGAGCGCATCGTTTGAGGTGAGATGAACGATGTAGACCGGGGCGCCTGCCATTTCCGCAAGTGCGATTGACCTGTTGACAGCTTCGGCCTCAGCGGTTGTTGGCCTGGTCAGTGCATGATAAATCGGAGCTTTTTTCCCCTCACTGACCGCCTTCTTCACGATGACATCGATTGCACTTCCGTTTTCCGCGTGCATGCAGACCAGCGCGCCGTTTTCCGCGGTTTTGCGGAGTGCCTTAAAAATCGTGGCGTCATCTGTCATAAGAACACCGGGGTACGCCATGAAAAGTTTAAAGCTGGTTACACCCTCCCGGACCATGTCATTCATGTCCTCAATATGCGCGTCGGGCATATCCGTGATGATCATGTGGAGGCCGTAATCGATACAAGCTTTTCCCTCGGCTTTTTTCCACCAGATGTCGAGTGCATCACGCATCTTCATGCCCCTGGATTGTGTCGCGAAGTCGATGATGGTGGTTGTTCCACCGAATGCAGCCGCACGGGTGCCCGTTTCAAAATCGTCGCTCGACGTCGTGCCACCGAACGGCATGTCGAGGTGCGTGTGGACGTCGATGCCGCCGGGGATGACGAATTTCTCCCTTGCATCGATGATCGTGTCTGCTTGATTTGGCAGATGCTGACCGATTGTGGAAATCTTGTCGCGCTCGATAAAAATATCAGCCGTATAGTCCTGCTCTGCGGTGATGATCCTTCCGTTTTTTATGAGTGTCGACATGAACCGGTCTCCTACGAAAATTTTAAAAAGTTAAGGAAAAATCGAGTAAATATCACTTTTCGCAGCTTCCTGCCGTCCAGAAGAAATTGCTGATCACTGTTGCTGAAATGTGAATGTCAGAAAGGAGGGTCAAAAGCCAAAAACCGGAAATCGATCCTCAAATGAAAATCTGTACTGAACGATGCTCCAACTTCTGGCTTCTGACCGCTCATTTCTTATGCCTAATGGTCAATCCCCAATGTCATTACATCCATGGTTCATCCGCCGTCGGACCATAGATGGATGGCACCTTGCCATCTGCCATGCGCAGGTAGATCGAGAACTGCCCCCGGTGATGAATCGTATCCATCAGCATGAGCCAGAGAATGTCGGCGCTTCTTCTGTCGCCCATGGTTTTTGGGGCGATCATGAACTTGAGCATTTTGTTGAATTCTGCGTCGGTCATCTTTTTCAGCTTTGCTGCATTTTCTTTGTGCGCCTTTTCGTATGCCGCGATGACCTCCTTCATCGTTGGGGGCGTTTTTGGCCGGTTCATGAAATCAAACTGTCCGGTCAGCGCGCCATCAACAAAGACCGTTTCCTCAGTGACCATTCTCCAAGCCAGCTCTTTCGCCTGCGGGCATTTGCCATGTGGTTGCAGACCATGCTTGTCGTTCGGGTATGCCTTGAGAACCTTCAGCGTGGTTTGAAACTCCCTTTCCCAGTTTTGTATAAATTGCTCCCTCTCCGATGTTGCCATAAAGAACGCTCCTTTCGTATTGATGGTTGTTGATGTATACATGATGGATTTGTGTTTTTAGATTTCTAATCTATCTGAATTCCATGCTTCTCCTGGAACTGCCGCAACAGTTCCCATGTAAGGGGTTGGGGAACCTGTCGTACGAGTTCATTCCACGAAAGTGTCTTATTTCCGTCGTCTTTTCTGATCATGGTAATGCAGTTGTCGACAGGGCAGACAAGCGAGCACAGGGCGCACCCGACGCAATCCGCCTCCCTCACCCTTGGCAGTGGTACACCATCGTGAGGAACGAGGTCGATGCACTGGTGTGCCCCGTCCTCACAGGCGATATGACAGAGGTTGCACCGGATGCACGTTGTCTCGTCGATCTGTGCCACGGTTTTATAGAGGAGATTGAGGTTCCCGAAGTCGGAGAGGCGTGAAAGGGATTTTCCCCGAAAATCCTCGATGGAATGGAATCCCTTCTCTTCCATCCAGTTTGTCAACCCTTCCGTAAGATCGTCGATGATGCGGAAACCGTAATGCATCACCGCTGTGCATATCTGGATGCTCGTTGCCCCGAGGAGAATGAATTCAGCGGCATCACGCCAGGTGGAGATGCCGCCGATACCTGAAATCGGGAGGTTGATTTCAGGATCGTTTGCGACCGCTGCCACCATGTTCAGGGCTACCGGTTTTACTGCGGGGCCTGCATACCCGCCGTGACCGCCCTTCCCATCCACAGACGGACGTATCTCAAACGAGTCAAGGTCGACGCCCATGATGGTGTTAATCGTATTGATGAGCGATATTCCGCGGGCGCCCCCCTTCTTTGCGGCTCTGGCGGGAAAACGTATGTCGCTGACATTCGGCGTGAGCTTGACAAGCACCGGGATGGTTGAAACCTCAGTCACCCATTCGGTGATCATGGCGCAGTATTCAGGCACCTGGCCGACGGCGGATCCCATCCCCCGTTCATTCATCCCGTGGGGGCAGCCATAATTGAGTTCAATACCGTCGCAGCCGGTGTCGATGGTGCGTTGGACGATGTCGTGCCATATTTCCCGTTTCGACCGGACCATGATGGAGACAACGAGGGCACGGTCGGGCCAGAGCCGCTTAGTTTCCGCGATCTCTTTAAGATTTGATTCGACGGTCCGGTCGCTGATGAGTTCGATGTTGTTTAAACCGATGATCTTCTGGCCGTTGTAGTCAAGTGCGCTGTACCGGTTGACGGTGTTCATCACCGGTTCACCGATGGTTTTCCATACGGCACCGCCCCATCCTTGTTCGAAGGCTTTGCATACCTGATATGCGGAGTTGGTCGGCGGTGCCGATGCAAGCCAGTAGGGGTTTGGCGATGGTATTCCAGCGTAATTGATTGAGAGATCGGTCATGCTTGTACCTTTGGAAAGATATATGAGTGAATACCTTGCGCGGCGCGTTTACCGTCGGCGGCGGCATCGACGACCCCTTTCCCTCCATTCGTGCAATCGCCTCCTGCGAAGTACCTGGGATTGGAGGTCTGCATCGTTTTTACGTTAACGATGATTTTCCCCGAATGATATTCAAGGCCTTGTACCTGCGAGATGAATTTATCGCCCGGTTTTTGCCCGATCGCCTTGATGACCATGTCAGCAGGTATCTGAAATTCTGATTCCGGTATCTCCTGCGGGAAGGCTTTTCCGCGGGCATCCGGTGTTCCCAAGACCATCTTGACGCACGCAATTGCTTCCACGTGTCGCGTACCGATGATTTTCTTCGGGGCGGTCAGAAAGTAAAATTCCACTCCGTCGCGCCGGGCAAGCTCAAATTCAAAATTATAGGCGGGCATTTCATTTTTGCTTCTCCGGTAGATGATGAACACCTTCTCGGCTCCGAGCCGTTTTGCCTCCGTTGCCGCGTCAATGGCCGTGTTACCTGAGCCGATAATCGCAACGCGTTTTCCGATATCGACTGCATGCCACTCGCGGGTTGTCACCTTCTCAATGAATTCGAGTGCGTCGCAGACGCCCGGAAGATTTTCACCAGGGAGATTGAGCTCGGGCGAAATTCCTAAACCAATTCCGAGGAAGATCGCATCATGGTTTTTTTCCAGTTCGGGAAGTGAGAGGTTTTCCCCGACTGTGGCGCCCGTTTTAACGAGGACACCAAAGTTTTGTACAAGCTGTACTTCTTTGAGACTGTCGGTGTAGGACATTTTGTAGGGGGCGATTCCCCATGTATCAAGCCCTCCCGGAACCTGTTTGCCTTCGTAGATCGTCACATCGTAACCCAGGAGTGCAAGATCCGCCGCGCAGGAGAGCCCGGCCGGCCCGGCACCGATGACGCCGATCGATTTTCCGTTTTTCGGAGCCGGCGTAAAAAATGAAGGCATCTGATGGCTGAAAAACCAATCCATGGCATACCGCTGCAGTCTCCCGATCTCAATCGGCTTTTCCCCCCGTTCGACATAGACACACGCTCCTTCGCACAGGACGTCCACCGGACAGGCCTTCGCGCAGGTCAGGGCTATCCAGTTCGACCGGAGAATGGTTTTTGCAGAACCCTTGATGTTTCCGGTGGCGATTTTTTTTATGAAAGCGGAGATATCAATATGCGTCGGACAGGCAGTCATGCAGGGGGAATTAAAGCAATAGAGACATCTGTTCGCTTCCGTCGATGCCTGTGTCGGTGTGAGCGGAGGATGAAGTTCCGAAAAGTTCTTATCGTACTGATCCGGTGTGAGTTTTGGTGCTATGTTGTCCATACATCTGCCAAGATCGGGATATATCCTACGGTGTTCTTTCCGTCAGTTTGAAGGTACGATGAAACATTCCGCATGAACCATGATAAATTTCCAGATTCCATCTAGCTCATCCAGTTTGTCCGGGATTCCGGATTCCATTTTATTGTGGTTTTTTTTGGTCTGGTGAAAAATTCGACGGAGCTCTTTCCCGTAATATCGCATGCGCCGAATTTGGATTCGTTCCAGCCACCGAATGAGAAGGGTTCCCGGGGAACGGGCACGCCGATGTTGATCCCGATCATCCCTGCACTTGCCTGTTGATGAACCCGCCAGGCGTTTGCACCGCTTTGTGTGAATACTGCGGCCGCGTTTCCATAAGGATTACTGTTTTCGATATCCAGGGCCTCGTCCAGAGTTTCTGCACGCATGATGGCCAGAACAGGGCCAAAAACTTCCTCCCGGGCTATTTTCATTTCAGGGCGGACATTGTCGATGATGGTCGGACCTATGTAGTAACCATTTTCCTTCCCCTTGACTACGGCATTGCGCCCGTCGACAAGGATCCTTGCGCCGTCCCTCTCAGCCTCCGTGATATAGCCTTCGATCCGTTCTTTTGCCTGTCTGGAGATTATCGAACCCAGGTTTATACCCGGCAGAATCTTCCTTGCTTCATCACAAATACGCCTGATGATATGGTCAACGTTGCCTACAGCAACCATAGCTGACGCGGCCATGCATCGTTGTCCCGCGCAGCCGCTCATTGAAGCAGCGATGTTAGATGCAGTCATATCCGCCTGTGCATCCGGAAGGACGATGATGTGGTTTTTTGCGCTGCCAAGGCAGAGCGCACGCTTGAAATGCGACGTGGCTCGGGCATAGACAATTTTTGCGACGCGGGTTGATCCGACGAATGTCAGTGCATCAATTTCAGGGTGATCGCATAATGCTTCCACTGCTGCCTGTGATCCGTGAATAATATTGAAGACGCCATCCGGTAAGCCTGCTTCCCGTAGATGTGCGGCTATACGGAGGGAACTGAGCGGTACATGCTCCGAGGGCTTGAGCACCATGGTATTTCCAAGCACGAGGCAGTTCGGAATTGTCCAATGTGGGACCATGGCGGGGAAGTTGAAGGGGGTAATTGACGCGGCGACACCCAGGGGGTACCGGTCGAGGCGGCATTCGACCCCGCGGCTGACTTCAAGCACTTCACCAGCGACAAGCTGTGGCAGCGAACAGGCGAATTCAACGACCTCGATCGCTTTGTCAATTTCTGCCATAGCCTCGGTTTTTGTCTTGCCGTTTTCGGTATGAACGAGCTCAGCAAGGTCCTCTGCGTGTGTTTCGATGAGTTCCCTGTAGCGATAGAATATTCGGGCGCGATCCCTTATCGGTGTTGTGGACCATGCCGGGTATGCCTCCCGGGCGCTCCTCACTGCATCCTCGATCTCCTGGGGTGGCGACAGAGGGACATTTGCAATCTGGCGGCCGATGGATGGATTGTTGACCGGGAGATATTCATGGGCCGTGGAAGCGGTAAATTTCCCGCCGATGTAGTTTTCGACAGTTGGTATGATAGTTGGTGGTTCCGGTTCCACAGCAGTATTCCGCATCGTTGTTTCCTTTGTTAAAAGATCCTCTCTCCTTTATTCCGTTGCCTTGTCCGCTGTTTCAAGCGCTCCGTCGAGAATTTTTATCCCGAGATCAATTTCCTCCTTTGTGATAATCAGCGGAGGAGCGATGACGAAGTGACTGACCCATGCCTGGATGAAGAGGCCGTTCCTCATCATTTCGGCGGCCACCTTATCGACGAGCAGGGGGATACCGCTTACCTTGTCCGTGTAGGTGTTGAATGGCTCTTTTGTTGTTCTGTCTTTTACCAGCTCCACTGCCCAGAACATGCCGATACCGCGCACGTCGCCGATTGAGGGATGCTTATCCCTGAGCGCCTGCAGCCTTTGGCCGAGATAGCCTCCCAGTTCATTCGCGCGTTCGATGAGATGTAACCGTTTGTATTCCTGTATGGATGCAATGGCTGGTGCAAGTGTCAGGGGATGGGCTTCGTAGGTGTGCCCGTGGGAAAAATAATGATCGTCAAAAAAGTCCCCGATTTTTTTTGTCGTTGCACAAAGCCCAAGCGGTACATATGCCGTTGTGATTCCTTTCGCCGTTGTGAGGATGTCGGGTTTGACATTCCAGTGATCCACAGCGAACCATTTGCCGGTTCTTCCCCAGCCTGTCATGACTTCATCGGCAATAAGGAGGATGTTGTATCTATCGCAGATCTGCCGGAGGCGGGGCATGTACTCACCCGGGGGTACGAGGACTCCGTTCGTGCCGACGACAGGTTCGACAATGACCGCCGCCACATCGCTTTCGTTTTCGATCATATGACCGATATAGTCGACGCAGGCGATGTCGCAGGATGGATACGTATGACGGATAGGACACCTGTAGCAATTGACCTCCGGGGCAAATATGACCCCCGGAATTTTTCCCGCCGGTTCCATCGCCCACCGCCGCGGATCGCCCGTGGCCGCAAGTGATCCCATCGTGGATCCATGGTAGGAATGATATCGGGAAATGATCTTCGTTTTTCCCGTGTAGAGGCGGGCTATTTTGAACGCGGCTTCGTTGGCCTCCGTTCCCGAGGTGGCAAAAAAGAATTTTTCCAGTCCAGATGGAAGGACGTCGAGAAGCAAGGTGCTGAGTTCTGCCCGGACGTCGGTTGTAAATCCCGGGGCGATGTAGGCCAGTTTTCTGGCCTGTTCTTCGATTGCTTTGATAACAGCCTGATTTTTATATCCGAGGGTGACGCACATGAGCTGTGCAGAGAAATCGAGATATTTTTTCCCACCCGCATCGGTGAAGAAACAGCCCTCCGCGTCGACGACGTGAACCGGCCTCCAGTTTTTCTGAAATCTCCACGTGCCGTATGTCAGCTTGGATGTGAGATCGGGTACAGAGAGTGATGTAAATTCTGCCTTATTCATAGATGTCCTCTTTCTTTGGGATTCGTTTCAACCGACGATGATAGGAGGAAGAACGCCTTGACAAGACTCCTGCCAGACGATCGGGCATGAATCCTACGGAAGCAGTTCAGTGATATCGTTGTATGTTTCAGGCCGGCGGTCACGGTAAAATTGCCATATGTTCCTGACTTCCAGGATTTCGTCCAGATTGAGATCAGCGACGACGAGTTCATCCCTGTTCCGGCCTGCTTGTGCAATGATTTTTCCGCGTGGATTGCAGAAATAGCTTTTTCCATAAAACTCCCCGATGTTCCAGGGTGCCTCGACGCCCACGCGGTTGATGGCTCCGATAAAATACCCGTTTGCGACCGCGTGCGCGGGTTGTTCGAGCTCCCATAAGTATTCTGAAAGACCTGCGACGGTTGCGGAGGGATTAAAAACGATCTCCGCACCGCGCAATCCCAGGATCCGCGCACCTTCGGGGAAATGCCGGTCGTAGCAGATATAGACCCCGATTGTCGCGTATGCGGTTCTGAACGTCGGATAGCCGAGATTGCCGGGTTTGAAGTAAAATTTTTCCCAGAACCCCGGCTCGAGATGGGGAAGATGCGTCTTGCGGTATTTCCCCAAATATGTTCCGTCGGCATCGATGACGGCAGCGGTGTTATAATACACTCCGGCGATCTCGGTTTCGTAAATCGGGACGATAATGACCATGGAAAATTTTTTCGCGAGTTCCTGCATGAGCCGCACCGTCGGGCCGTCCGGTATTTTCTCGGTGAAGGAATACCACTTTGATTTCTGCTCGGCGCAGAAATACGGGCCGTAAAAGAGTTCCTGCAGGCAGAGGATCTGAACGCCCTTCTCTGCCGCCTCCTCGATCATGCGCACGTGCTTGTCAATCATCGCCTTGCGTATCGTTTCAAGCGGCTGATCGGACGATACAGCGAGCGTCGCCTGTATGAGACCGCCTTTGACATTTCGTGCCATGTGAGGATCCTTGGTGATTGTCGTTGAGGGGAAATTCCGTGAAAAATCAATTAATTAATGTAAAGAAATTCCCAGATTATTTCCAGGGAAGAACCAGTGACCCCGGCTGATTGTTTCATTGCATTTTGGGGGTGTTTGGCGTATATTCACAGTGCATAACAGAAGGAAGATCCGATTGGATAAGTTCATCATACATGGCGGTGTCAAGCTCCGTGGCAATGTAACGGTCAGCGGGGCGAAGAATGCCGCGATTGCACTCATGCCGGCGACTCTCCTCGCCAGCGGGAAGTACACCTTTCACAATATTCCGGAACTCCGCGATATCACCACGATGAGCAGGCTTCTTCAGATGATCGGTGTCGACGTTGAACAACGTGATCATCTTCTTCATCTGAATACCTTCCGTGTCAACAAGTTCGAAGCGCCCTACGAGCAGGTCAAGAAGATGCGTGCCTCGATTTATGTCCTCGGTCCGCTCATCGCCCGGTATGGTTATGCAAAGGTATCTCTTCCAGGCGGATGCGCGTGGGGACCCCGCCCGGTGAATCTGCACATCGAGGGGATCAGGAAACTCGGAGCAGGGGTCGAGATAGAAAATGGTTACATTATCGCCCGGGCAAAGAGGCTCAAGGGGGCAAAGATCGCGTTCGACGTGTCAAGTGTGGGAGCGACCGGTAATGTGATGATGGCCGCGGTACTGGCGAAAGGCACGACAACGATCGAAAATGCGGCCATGGAACCCGAGATAGTCGCGCTGGCGCACTTCCTGATGAAAATGGGAGCAAGGATCGATGGCATGGGGACAAAGCGCCTTGAGATTGAAGGGGTTGATGCGCTTCATCCGGTGGATGAAACCATGATCCCCGACAGGATTGAGGCGGGAACGTTCCTGATTGCCTCCGCGCTGACAGGCGGAGCGATTAAAATTGAGAGCTGCAAGCCTGCACACCTGACGGCGATTCTCGCGAAACTTGAGGAGGAGGGTTCCCGTATTGAAGTCGGTGATACTTGGGTGCGTATAAAATCCTCGCGCGTCGTCAGACCTGTCGACGCCACAACCGCCACCTATCCCGGTTTTCCGACCGATCTCCAGGCGCAGTGGATTACGCTGATGAGTGTCGCCCGCGGTTCTTCGGTTGTTACCGACACGATATATTACGACCGTTTTAAACACGTGCCTGAGCTTATGCGTCTTGGGGCCGATATCGAGCTCCAGAAGAATGCAGCGATCGTAAAGGGTGTAAAAAAACTGACCGGTGCAAAGGTGATGTCGACCGACCTGCGTGCATCAGCAAGTCTTGTTCTGGCCGGACTGATCGCTGAAGGGAAAACGGAGGTCCTCCGGGTCTATCATCTCGACCGAGGGTATGAGCGGATTGAAAGAAAATTACAGGCCCTTGGTGCAAACATACGGCGCGTATCGGGAAAAGAGTATTAGCACTTTCGTCTCACCGGTGCTGTGTGGTTCCCTTTTTTCCATGGTGTTCAACAGCTTAGGCTGCCCCAGGTGTGAAGGTCCAACCTATGAAGATCGGCTATGAAAACCATCGCAGTTTTGCCCGCCTTTAATGCGGGTAAAACGCTTGAGAAGACCGTCCGTGATATTCCTTCCGGCGTCGTCGATGAAATCATCCTCGGTGACGATGCCAGCGGCGATGACACGGTGGCGGTGGCAGAGAGCCTCGGTCTCACACTCATCCGCCACGAGAGGAATCTCGGATACGGCGCGAATCAAAAATCCTGTTATCGCCTCGCACTCGAACATGGAGCTGACATTGTCGTGATGATTCATCCTGATTATCAGTACGACAGCAGGCTCACGGGACATTTTGTGAGTTTTCTCCGGGATGGGTATTTTGATGTCATGCTGGGGTCAAGAATACGATCCCGCCGGGAAGCGCTTGCAGGAGGCATGCCCCTCTATAAATATCTAGCAAACAGGGGGCTCACATTTACGGAAAATATTCTCACCGGCATGAATCTTTCCGAGTGGCATACGGGTTTCAGGGCGTATACACGGTCAGTCCTGGAATCAGTGGCCTGGGAAAAAAACTCGGATGATTTCGTGTTCGACAGTCAGATGCTCGTTCAATGTGTGGCGCTGAAATTCAGGATCGGGGAAATTCCCGTCCCAGTCCGGTATCATGAAACATCCTCATCGATTAACTGGAAAAGGAGCATTACCTACGGCATACTGACGCTGGGAACGGTCGCGAAGTATCCATTGTACCGTCTGGGTCTCTGCAGGCCCGCTCTTTTTCGACCGGAGAATTGAATGGAACAGCAATCTGCACCGCCGGATGCGAAGGGTAGCGTTCCTCCGGATGATCGGGGGGACTTGATCGGTCACCGGTGGTTCATTCTCCTGATTATCGTCATGACCGGTTTTGTTTACTGGAAGGCGGTCACGTTCGATTTTGTGACATACGACGATTATGAGCTTGTCTATCAGAACGAAGCCTTTATCTCCAATCCTGCCAACATCATCACCGCATTTGAAACCCACGCATTTACCACGCACCGTACTGAAAGTGCATACTATCGTCCACTCCTCCTGACAAGTTATATCCTGGATTATCAGCTGTGGAAACTGGCTCCGTGGGGATATCACCTGGTCAATCTCCTGATTCACATGGTTGCATCGGTTTGTGTCTACGGAGTTCTTTTTTTGCTGAGCCGCAACACGCTGATTGCACTAGCATGCGGTATGATGTTCGCACTTCATCCGGTTCAGACTGAATCGGTGGCCTGGGTTGCGGGGAGAAATGATCTTCTTCTGGGTCTGATGGTTGTGCTCTCGTTCTTCTTTTATATGTTGTACCGGCGTTCGACCGGCCGGGTTGTGTATCTGATCTGTTCGGTGATAGTATTTGTTTTCTCGTTGTTTACAAAAGAGTCCGCGGTGTTTTATGTTCTGATTTTTCCTCTCTACGATTACTGTTTTATTGTCGGTAGGAACGAGCGAAAATCCGGTCCTCGGTATGTAATTCCCTATGGACTGTTCGGCCTGGCAGTTATGGGTTATCTTGCGGCCCGTACAGCAGCAATCGGCTCTCTGGTAGGGGCCGAGAAATTATATGGTGGAATTCCGTTGGGGAAGCGGCTCACGGAGTTCCCTGGAATATTCGCCGAGCATATTTCGCTTCTCGTTTTTCCTGCTCGTCTGAGTGTTGTGCATCCCCTGAATCAGGCGTTCTGGCTCAGCGAAGGGTGGATGTGGGGGGCATTCGCGGTTCCCATGCTGGTCCTCTGGTTTCTGGTCCTTGCATGGAGGAAAAATCGCCTCATTTTCTTCGGCCTCGCATGGCTGGTTCTCGGACTTATACCCGCGCTCGATATATTTCCCGTGGCAGTTCCGATTCTCGAGCACAGGCTCTACCTGCCGATGGTCGGGTTCGCCGCAGCCGTTGTACCGGCCGTCGTTGTATCCCTGACGGCCCTTCGTTCTCAGTGGTTCGCGGCGGCGACGTTGGGGTTTCTCCTCGTCCTATGCGGAATATTGTCCACACTGCGGTTACCCGTGTGGCGGAACAGTGAAACGATGTGGACCGATGCAATTCAGAAGGCCCCGACGTACAGCCGGTCATATTTCAATCTTGCCGGCTATTATTATGAACATCAGCAATATGACCGGACGATAAATCTCATGCTGAAGTATCTGGAATTGAATCCCCAAGATAAAATGGGATATGATAAACTCCTCCAGACGTATATGGCAGCAGGTCGATACTCCGACGCTGCCCGTGTGTCGCGCTCCCTTATCGCTTTTCATCCTATGGATGAGAAAGGCTATCTCGAAACGGCAGGCCTGTTCATAAATGCAGATTTACCTGACAGCGCCCTTGCGATATGCGCCGCAGGTCTTGCTGACATTCCGGGCTCGTTTTTGTTGCATGATCTCATGGGCCGGATCTATGTCCGTCTCGGCAATGATACGCTTGCGCAATCCCAGTTTCAGGCGGCCATAAAAATTAATCCCACGTACGGGCAGGGGTATTTTAATCTCGGCGTTCTCAGCGCGTCACGGGGAGATAGATCAAGGGCTATCGGGTACATTGAGGATGGACTGAAATATGCCAACCTTCCCAATGATCTGATACCGCTGTTGTACCGTCTGTATCTTGATGCAAAGCAGACTGAGAAAGCAAAGGATCTCCGGCGGAGATACAATTTCTGAAGGTTTATGAATCCACTTCCCATGCTGAGTGAAAAGCAGCTCCCGCGTTCCTTCTGGGTTGCGGTGCTGGTGATGTCATTTTACACAATCGTTCTCCTACAGTTTCCCCTCCTGAATTACGTCGGTTATGAATTTTCGGTCGCGGTAGCACTGATTCTTCCGTGGTTCACCGGACCTCTGATCATAGGTCACGTCCGTGCCATCGATCGCTCGAAACTGTCGTTCGGGGATGGATTTACCCTGGCGGTCGAGTATGGCCTGTGGCTCACGTTCATACCGCTCATTCTCGGAGTGTTAAATGTTTTTATCGTCCGGAATTGTTCCTTAGGGGAGGGGATTCTGTTTTATCTGTTGATTCCGGGCGTGACGGCTTTTTTGGCGGCCGCCTTCGCTTCCTTTTGCGCTGTTGCCTTCCGGCATGCGGTCACATGGTATGTCCTGTTCTCCGTCCTCACATTGGTCTACTCACTCTATCTTGGTTATTCGACACCCCAGATTTATTCCTATAACCTTATCTATGGATTTTTCCCGGGATTCTCCTACGATGAGGTCATTACCATCACGCCGACACTGGTGGTCTTCAGAATCATCACACTCATGATCGCATTCGTATTGCTGTTGTTCGCCTCATTCTTGTGGTCGTCCCCGGGTCGGGGTTTCACATCAATCGTTCGCTGGCGGTGGTTTCCGGTGGCACTCGTTCTTACAATCGCGGTATGCGGTTCATGGGTGTTCCGGGTTGACCTTGGATTTGAAACATCGGTATCCTATCTCCGTCAGGTCCTCGATGGTCATCTCACAACGCCACATTTCAGCATATGGTATGCAAAACGTTCATTTGGTGAGGATGAGATCTGGAGGGTGGCTGCCGAACATGAATTCGCCTATTATCAGGTCGCCCGTGCGTTGCAGGTCCGTGATAATACTCCAATCACCTCGTATATTTATCCTGATGAAAACACCCAGTACCGGATGATCGGGACGAGGACCACAAACATTGCCAAGCCATGGCGGCGGGAGATCCATATTTCAAGGAACGGATGGGAGCAGACCCTGCGGCATGAACTTGTGCATGTGCTGGCAGGGGAATTCGGGATGCCGGTGATCCGGGCCCATTATAATATCGGACTGGTGGAAGGTCTTGCGACGGCAATCGACGGGAATTTCGGCAATCGCACACTGCATGAATACGCAGAAGCGATGTTTCGTTTCGGTCTGGTGCGCCATCCTGAACAGTTGATTCAACCGGTAGGATTCGCCTTCCGTGCTTCAACGGTAAGTTATGTCCTCATGGGTTCGTTCTGCCGGTATCTGATCGACAGGTACGGGATACTCCGTTTTAAGGAAGTGTACGGCGGTGTAAAACCCGAACAGGTTTATAACCGTTCCTACGGGGAACTGATAGGCGAGTGGCAGAATTTTCTGAGGAGGTTTACGATTCCCGTGGCCTGGAAAGATCATATCGAGTATTACTTCGACCGGCCGTCGATTTTTGCAAAACGATGTGCCCGGAAAGTCGCCCGGCTGAATGAAGCGGGTTCCAGGGCACTGGACGCCCATGAAGGAGCAGCCGCGAAGGAATATTTTCTTGAAGCGGTTCATACAAGCGATAATTCCGAGGCGTACGCAGGTTTGATCAGGGCGGAATATACCATGGCAAGGTACGATTCCGTGCTCAAGCTCTTTGATCTCTCCGATTCCCTTCGGAGAGCCGGATTGCAGCCGCTTGCGCTCCTGCATGGCAACGCGTTGTGGGAGGAGGGAAGGATTCAGGAGGCGAAAAACATCTATCGCCGGCTTCTCGATATGGATCTCTCCGATCGTTTGAATGAAGCTGCCGCACTGCGGCTTCTTGCTCTTGATCACCAGGTGCTCGGGAAGGTTCTACTTCCATATTTTGTGTCCGATCTTCCCGATTCAATACGGGATCATGCCATTGATTCTCTCTGCAGTGTCACGCCGGATCCCATCCTGTACTATCTTGAGGCGAAAAAGTCCCTGCGGATAAAAAAATATGATGATGGAATTGCAGCGCTGAACGCAATCGAACACCCGTTTGAAATTCAGGTGCTCAACGGATACCGCGAAGAATTGCTGGGAATATTTTATTTTTTGAAGCGTCAGTATGAGAATGCTAGAATGCATTTTTGGATTTCACTCAATGATAACCCTAATGCGGCGTATCATGGGCGAATCGAAGATTGGCTGGACAGGTGCAGATGGTATTCCACGGACGATGAAAAATTTCTGAAGGGGAAATAGGAGACGGATGGCTACTGACATCAGACGCATTTGTGTATCGCGAATGAAGTATATCGGTGACGTGGTGTTGACAACACCGGTTGTCCACGCGGTGCGTGATACGTATCCCGATGCGTATATTGCCTATCTTGCCGAGAAGGAGGCGGTATCTCTCCTTCTGCACAATCCGTATCTGGACGAAATTATACCCTTTGATTTTTCTGCCCTTACGCTGATTGAACAGCCGCGGGTCGGATACCGGTTGCGGAGGAAGTCGTTCGATGTGTTTATCGACCTTTTTTGCAATCCGCGAACAGCGATGCTCTCGTGGCTAAGTGGTGCCCGGATGCGGATAGGAAAGGAAGTCAAGGGCCGGGGGATCGTCTATACGGACAAAATTCTGGATGACGGCAAACCCAAATCCGCAATAGCCTATCATTATCAGTATGTGCGTCCGATAGGTGTCGAACCGAAGTACTGGAAGACGGAGATTTTCCTTACCGATGATGAACTGCGGAACGCAAGGGCGTATCTCAAGTGGCAGGAACTAGATCCTGCCCGGCCGGTCGTGGGGATTCACCCCGGAGCCACGTGGCCCGCAAAAATCTGGCCCTGGGAAAATTTCGCGGATCTTGCGGATTTGATCAGGGCGAAACTTCACGCCCAGGTCGTGGTTATCCAGGGGCCGAACGACCGGGAATTGATTTCGAACATCACGCGGCGGTCCGCAGGTCAGGTCCTTGTCCTTCCCCTGATGCAGCTCCGGCAGCTTGCCGCAATTCTCTCCTGCTGTACTGCCTTTGTGACGAACGACAACGGGGTGATGCATATCGCCGTTGCGGTCGGAACGAAAACCATCGGCATCTTCGGGCCAGGAGAGGAGGATATTTGGTTCCCGTACGGCCCGCCGTACTACAATGAGGCGGCCGGTCATGTAGCCCTCAGAAAAAATGTGCCATGCCATCCCTGCCATCTTGATGTGTGCAACCGCAAGGGGGATGAATTTATGGAATGTATGAAGCTGTTGAGTGTGAAGGAGGTTCTGGAAGAAATCGGGAAGCATTTGGCGTAGAATCCCGCCGTACGTAACAACGAGGAATGGGACGAGGGTGGTGACAGAGTAAAGTTTCAGCGTGCCCATCCGCTGGTGGAGAGCATGTTCCTGCAAAAGAGTTTGTTTCCGTGCACCGCTGAATTTTCGTCCTCTTGCCCATGACCGCTCTCTCTTTGCATTTCATACCCCATTTGGCGATATTAGATCACTTTTACGCAATAATTCGGACATAGACAATTCATTTTTCATCAGGAGTAGAGGAAATGACAGCAACGATTACCGATGTGTATGCGCGTGAAATTCTTGATTCCCGCGGCAATCCGACAATTGAGGTTGATGTCGTGCTCGAATCGGGTGTAACGGGCCGGGCTGCGGTACCAAGCGGTGCATCAACAGGGGAGCGCGAAGCCATTGAACTACGCGATGGTGATAAGATGCGTTATAACGGTAAGGGAGTTCTTACCGCGGTGGAGAATGTGAACGGAAAGATTGCCGAAGCGGTGATCGGTTTTGACGCAACCGATCAAACCGGTATCGATGGGATGCTTATCGACCTGGACGGCACTCCGAATAAGGCTAAACTCGGGGCTAACGCGATTCTGGGTGTTTCCATGGCTTCGGCGAAGGCTGCCGCGCTCGAACTCGGGATTCCGCTCTACCGGTATCTGGGCGGACCGAACGCCAAGGTTCTCCCCGTCCCGATGATGAACATCCTCAACGGGGGCAAGCATGCCGATAACAATGTCGATCTCCAGGAATTTATGATCGTTCCCGCAGAGGCGGAGAATTTTGCAGAGGCGCTCCGGATGGGTGCGGAGGTTTTTCATTCGCTGAAATCGGTTCTCCACAAGAAGGGGTATAACACAGCGGTCGGGGATGAGGGCGGTTTTGCACCGAGTCTGAAGTCCAACGAGGAAGCCGTCGAGGTTATTCTCGAGGCGATTCAGAATGCAAAGTACAAACCCGGCAAGGAGATTTACCTCGCTCTCGATCCCGCTTCAAGCGAGTTCTTTGAGAAGGGGAAATATGTTTTTCAGAAATCGGATAAATCGAAAAAAAGCCCGGAGCAGATGGTGAAATTTTATGAAAAGTGGGTGAAGGACTATCCGATTATCTCGATCGAAGACGGGATGGCGGAAAACGATTGGGAAGGATGGGCATTCCTGACCGAGGCGCTGGGTGAGAAGATCCAACTTGTCGGTGACGATGTGTTCGTCACAAATACGGAGATACTGGCGAAGGGGATTGAAAAGGGGATAGCGAATTCCATCCTCATCAAGGTAAATCAGATCGGGACGCTCACCGAGACCTTCGATTGCATCGAGCTGGCAAAGCGGGCGGGGTATACAACAGTGATCTCTCACCGATCGGGAGAGACCGAGGACACGACTATTGCGGATATCGCCGTTGCCACAAATGCCGGCCAGATCAAGACAGGTTCCGCGAGCCGGACTGACCGGGTGGCAAAGTATAATCAACTCATCCGGATTGAAGAGGAACTCGATACCAATGCAATTTATCCCGGACTCGAAGCATTCTGACACACCGGAGGGGAGTTCATCCGGTAGACAACAAATCGTTGAATTTCCATCAAGTCGTTATGAAAATAAATAGCCGACGAAAAACGAAGGTACGAACGAGCTCTCGGACAGTGAAGAAAACGTCACGGAGGAAATCGCCGCCAATCCAGACGATAACATTCGGGACCGACGGCTGGCGGGGTAAAATTGCGGAGGATTACACGTTTGACAATGTGCGCCGCTGCACCAGAGGATTTGCGGAGTATCTCAGATCGGAATATTCACAGAAGGATCTCTCCAGAGGCGTGGTTGTGGGGGGGGACCGGCGGTTTCAATCAGAGCATTTTGCCACCGCGGCGGCAGAGGTTCTTGCGGCGCACCGCATCCCTGTTCACTTCTGCGGCGGTGGCGTTCCCACTCCCGTTATTTCCTTCAGTGTGAAAGCCAGAAATGCGATTGCCGCAATCAACATCACCGCGAGCCACAATCCGCCGAACGACAACGGATTTAAGGTGCGGGATGCGAACGGCGGAGCAATCCCGCCGGACGGCCTGAAAAAGATCGAAAAATTTATCCCTCCCACTACCGCCGGCATTCAACGCGTGGGCTTTCAGGATGCCGTTTCACGGGGTATCATCACGCAGTTCAACGCCGATGAAGATTACATCAATCAGGTCAAACAGATGGTGGACGTTGAACGGATCAGACAGGCCGGACTGAAAATTGTCGTCGATCCGATGTGGGGAAACGGGGCCGGCTGGTTCCCCCGTTTACTGAGCGGAGGTAAAACCGAGATCATTGAAATCCACAAGGAGCGGAATCCGGTTTTTCCCGATATGAAGCGTCCGGAACCAATACACCCCAATATCGACGCCGGTCTTGCGTATGCGAAAAAGACGGGGGCCGATGTGGTCATCTTTACCGACGGTGATGCTGACCGCTGCGGATTTGCTGACGAGAACGGTGAATTTCTTGACCAACTTCGGGTGTACGGGCTTCTCGCTCTCTACCTGCTGGAAGTACGGAACATGCGCGGTGCGATCGTTAAAACTCTTTCCACGACCTCGATGCTTGAAACACTCGGTACGCAGTACCACATTCCCGTTCACGAGGTTGGCGTCGGGTTTAAATTTGTCGCGCCGAAAATGATGGAATCCAATGCGATCATCGGCGGGGAGGAGAGCGGCGGATACGCCTTCAGGGGCCATGTCCCCGAACGGGACGGCATTCTTGCGGGACTCTTTTTTCTGGATTTTATGGTTGCTACCCGTTCAAAACCCTCTCAGCTTTTGAAGAGGCTGTTTGATAAGGTGGGAGCGCACTATTACGACAGAATCGATCTCGTTGTCGATATCGAGAAAAAAGAAAAAGTTCTCAGACAATTTCATGCCGATCTGCCGCACCAGGTGGCGGGTCTCCCCGTGGTCCGGACAAATCGCATGGATGGCTTTAAATTCATTCTTCCCGACGGCAGCTGGCTTCTGATCCGCTTTTCGGGAACGGAACCGCTGATACGGGTGTATGCAGAGGCTTCGTCACGAGATCTTCTCCGGAATATTCTGTCCGACGGAGAACAGCTCGTTCGTTAGGAAGGGACGGAATATGCGCCGTATGATATCGCTGGGTCTTGTTTTTGTCATGGTCCTGGCCCTGTTCGATGGTTCGGTCGAGGGGCAGCAGAAGCACCGGAAACGCCCGCGGGCGGCAAAAAAAACATCGCCGACTACCCAGTCGATCCAGACAAAGGCGAACTACGGATCGTATGATTTTACCATGCGCTCGATCGACGGGGCCCAGATTCATCTGGGATCGTACGGGGGAAAGGTCGTGCTTGTAACGATCTGGTCGGCATCCTGCGAACCATGCAAAGCTGAAACTCCGGGGTATGTGAAGCTTTACAATAGATATCATTCCCGGGGATTTGAAGTGATCAGTGTCGGTGTTCAGACGAGTGAGACCGAGATGCGGTCGTATATCCAGGAGAACGACATCCGCTGGATATGTGGAATACACGACAGCATTATTACCGTGTACGGAATGTACGGCCTCCCCGATCATTATTTGTTCAGCACCTCGGGCGGTCTGATCAAGCATTTTGTAGGCTATACGCGCGGGGACGTGATCGAGCCGTATATCGAACAATCGGTCAAAACCGTGGTTCCGAAGGCTCCGTTGAAAAAATAGCATTTGTCTATCCCGGTAAATTTCCCCTTCCCGGGACCCCGGTTCGTTCCGCATCCTCCGGTAAAAACAGGTAGAGCAACCCTCGTTGTGAAATCCTTCATTACGGCATTTAAAGTCGGATTTTTGTCTTTGAAGTCTGTCGTTTCATGAGATCGACAAAAATGTAACTTTGGATTTTCAACGCGTCTTCTTATATTCTCCCAAATTAACCTAACCGTTGACCTAACTGGAGTGTTTTATGGTGCATATCGCAGAACGGATGAAACATCTTGGGACTGAAACTGCCTTTGAAGTACTTGCCAAAGCAAAAGCTCTTGAAGCACAAGGGAAAAGTGTTATTCATCTTGAAATCGGAGAACCAGATTTTGATACGCCCGCCAACATCAGGCAGGCTGCAAAGAAAGCTCTTGATGACGGATACACCCACTATGGCCCTGCGGCCGGTCTTCCTCCCGCACGGGCTGCTGTCGCAAAGCATATATCCCAAACAAGGGGAATCGAGGTCTCACCCGACAATGTTGTGATCACCCCCGGCGCAAAACCGATCATGTATTTCGTTCTTACCGCCTGTGTCGACCCGGGGGATGAGGTGATTTATCCCAATCCGGGTTTTCCGATCTACGAGTCGGTGATTGAGTTTGTCGGTGCAAAAGCCGTGCCCCTTGCGTTGAAGGAGGACAAAGGATTCAGTTTTGACATCGGCGATTTACGCCGTCTGATTACGAACAAGACCCGGTTGCTCATTCTCAATTCCCCGCAGAACCCGACCGGTGGTGTTCTCGGTGAAAATGATCTCCGCCAGATCGCAGAGCTGGCGAAAGAGCATAATCTCATTGTGTTGTCGGATGAAGTGTATAACAAGATCGTCTACGATGGTTTCAAGCATTACAGCATCGCCTCGATTCCCGGGATGCAGGAGCGGACCGTTCTTCTGGACGGATTTTCGAAGACCTATGCCATGACGGGTTGGAGGCTGGGATATGGCGTCATGCCGGAGGGTCTTGCTAAAATGGTGACCCAGCTGCAGATCAATGCGACCTCGTGCACGGCGAGTTTCTCGCAGATTGCGGGCATCGAAGCTCTCACGGGTCCCCAGAATGATGTTGACAAAATGGTTGCGGAGTTCAAGCACCGGAGGGACGTCATTGTCAAGGGATTGAATTCTATTCCCGGGATACGCTGCCATAAGCCGCTTGGGGCGTTTTATGTTTTTCCCAATATCACGGGGACAGGCCGGTCGTCACGGGAACTCGCTGAAGCGCTTCTGAATGAGGCCGGCATCGCGTGCCTTTCGGGGACGGCGTTTGGCAAGTTCGGCGAGGGATATCTGCGTCTCTCGTACGCTAATTCGATTCCAAATATCGAGAAGGCACTTGAACGGCTGGAAAAATTTCTCAAAAAGCAGCCGGTGACGGTGTAAAGAGGGCATGCAGCTTGTCAGAAAGGGATAATCCATCCGAAGGATTATCCCTTTTTCTGTTTTACGGGAATCCTGGTAATGCGGGTGTCCGCAGCATCCGGATGGGGGCATGGCTCTTCCCGGCCGGGGGGACTTGACAATCAGGCGGGAATTGTGTATACTTTACTATACTAAAGTATGCGGAACATTGGAAAAACGGATATTGATGCCCTGTACGGTGCAGTGTTGACCCTGACGAGTATTGATGAAGCCAGAAAATTTTTCAGGGATCTCCTGACGGAGACGGAAATTCAGGAATTTGCCGAGCGTTGGAAGACGGCTCGTATGCTTGCACAGGGGATCCCCTATACAGTGATCATCCGGCAGACCGGTCTGAGCTCGACGACGATTGCGCGCGTCGCCCGCTGGGTGAAACGTGGCACCGGCGGGTATCGTCTTGCTTTGCGCCGTGTGGGGAAAGGGCAGTGATATTTTTTTTGCGTCGACACTTTATTAAACTAAAGTATGATCAATGCCAACGGAAGAATAAAACTCGCCATTCAGAAGGAGGGCAGGATTACCGAGGAATCCCAGAACCTGCTCCGGGCAATGGGCCTGGATCTTGAGTTCCGATCCCGATCCCTGTTCTCTCCCTGCCGGAATTATCCGCTCGATCTTCTCTCGGTCCGTGATGACGATATTCCCGAATACGTCCAGGATGGTGTGAGCGACCTCGGGGTTGTGGGTGAAAACATCGTCGCCGAAAAATCCGCCCGCGTATCCATTCTTGAAAAGCTCGGCTTCGGAAAATGCCGGCTGGTCATCTGCACACCAAAAACCGGATCCCTTCGCAACCTCTCCGACCTCAACGGGAAACGGATTGCGACCTCCTATCCGGCGACGGTCCGGCGGTTCCTCAATGAGCGCCATATGACCGCGTCGATCATCGAGATTAGCGGTTCGGTGGAAATCACTCCGGCATTGGATGTCGCGGATGCGACATGCGATATTGTTTCGACCGGAAGTACCGCGAGGGTCAATGGCCTCGAAATTATTCATACGATCATGAATTCGGAAGCGGTCCTGGTTGCACATCCCAGCGTTATGTCTTCAGGGAAGAAAAAGGCGATTGATCATTTTCTTGTACGCCTGAGGAGCTGTCTTATGGCCAGGGGGAAGAAATATGTCATGATGAATGCCCCCGCGTCCACTGTCGACCAGATCAAGACCCTCATTCCGGGAATGAAAAGCCCGACAATTATGCCGCTTGCGGATCCCGCTCTTGTGGCCGTCCATTCAGTCGTCGGTGAGGATATTCTCTGGGATGTCCTTGAACAATTGCGGTTGTCGGGCGCCACTGATATTGTCATCCTTCCGATTGAAAAACTGATACCCTAGACATGCGAACCTATATTGCCGCACAATTACCGGGGGGTGACTGGCAGAAGCTTATCCGCCGGCCTGAACCCGTGGACGACGAGGTCACAATGGCTGTCCGGAGGATTATCGAAATGGTTAAGGTGGAGGGCGATCGGGCTATCAGGAGGCTTACGAGCGAGCTTGATGGTGTCGATATTGAAAATATCCGGATTGACCCCGATCATATCATTACATCAAAAGAAAATATTCCCGGGGATCTGCAAGAGGCGGTCACTGTGGCTTCGGCGAATATTGAATCTTTTCACCGTGCGCAAAGACCTCCCGCGGTAACCATTGAAACCTCCCCCGGGGTCATCTGCAGGCGGCTCTGGCGTCCCGTCGAGAAGGTTGGACTCTATATTCCCGGCGGTACGGCGCCATTGCTGTCGACCGTTCTGATGCTGGGAATTCCTGCCAAACTTGCCGGTTGTCCGAGAATTATTCTCTCGACACCTTCTGCAAAAAACGGACACGTACCACATGAGATTCTCTATACCGCAGGGACGTTAGGCATTACGGAGGTTTATGCAATAGGTGGAGCACAGGCGATTGCCGCAATGGCCCTTGGAACGGAGTCAATCCCCCGTGTCGATAAGATCTTCGGACCGGGCAACAGGTTTGTATCGGCCGCGAAATCACTTGTAACCCAGCCGCCGTATAATGTCTCCATCGATGTCACCGCAGGGCCAACCGAGTTGCTCATCCTGGCAGATGATTCTGCCAATCCGTCTTGGATTGCCGCTGATCTGCTTTCACAGGCCGAGCATGGCCCTGGTTCTCAGGTTGTTCTGGTGACGGACTCTGAACTTCTCATCGATCAGGTCAAGAAGGAATGCGAGCGCCAGCTTCAGGGTCTTTCACGAAAGGGCTTCATCATGAGGGTCATGGAGGAGAGTTTTTCTCTGCTTGTCGCTTCACTTGAGGAAGGTATCGCGTTTGCAAATGATTATGCTCCTGAACATCTGCAGCTTGCGACCGCTCATGCCGAAGATTATCTCGGCCGGATTCAGCATGCAGGTGCGGTGTTCATCGGTTCATTAAGTTCGGTTGTATTTGGTGATTACGCCTCGGGACCCAATCATACATTACCGACGGGAGGGATCGCTCGTGCAACCGGTGGTGTGACGATTGAGAGTTATATGAAGTCGATGTCTGTCCTGGAAATGAGGAAAGAGGGATGCACCGCATTACATCCGGTGGTCGAAACTCTCGCCCGTGCAGAAGGGTTGGACGCCCATGCTCGTGCCGCGGCCGGTAGGGGGACGTGGTGATGGTCGAATCCCTCATCAGGGAGCATTTTCGGAATTTTCAGCCATACCGCTCCGCGCGCAGCACGATCCGTTCGGCGAAAGTGTTCCTCGATGCCAATGAACTTCCTTGGAGAAATTCTTCCCACTATAAACATCTCAGTTTAAACCGGTATCCCGATCCCTTCCAGAAAGAATTACGGGCTCATCTCGCCCGCCGGCATCATGTACCGCCAGAAATGGTCTTTACCGGGGTCGGATCCGATGAAATCATCGATCTCATCATCCGCCTGTTCTGCGATCCTGCACATGACCGTGTCCTTGTTTGTGATCCGACCTATGGCGTTTACCGTGTTGCGGCGGAAGTCAACGCTGTGGATGTCGTCTCCTGTGAGCTCAACGAGGATTTTCAGGCCGAGGCCCAACGGATACAGGAGCTTCAATCCGGTGCGGTAAAGGTGATCTTTTTATGTTCCCCAAATAATCCGACCGGAAATCTTCTCCGGAGAAGGGATATAGTGGACGTGTGCAGGAATTCTGAGTGTATTGTTGTCGTCGATGAGGCGTATATCGATTTTGCGGGCCCGGGAAAGTCGGTCATCGGTGATGTCCTCGGAAGAGAAAACCTGATTGTGCTGCGGACGATGTCGAAGGCATTCGGGCTGGCGGGAATCCGCCTTGGTTATTGCATCGCCGATCCCAGGGTGGTTGAGTATCTGCTGAAAATCAAGGCTCCCTATAATATCAATTCGGTCACGGCGGACCTTGCCGTGAAGGCGTTGGGGAAGCCTGCATCTCTGAAAAAAAATATCGAGAGGGTCGTCCGACAACGTTCATTGTTGATTCAAGGGCTGAAAAGGCTGGATCATGTCGTGGAGGTCTATCCCAGCGATGCGAATTTTCTTCTGGTTCGGTTTCAAAATGCCGAGGCGGTCTACAGCCGGCTTTTAAAAATTGGGATCGTTCTACGGAAACGCAACGACGAGCGTTTACGGGGTTGTCTGAGAATAACGGTGGGGACTGCGGAAGAAAACCGGTTACTCATGAAGGAATTGCAGAGAATATGAAAGTGGTCTTTATCGATCGCGACGGAACGATGATCCGTGAGCCCAGGGATAAGCAAATTGACACACTTGAAAAGCTCGAGCTGGTTCCCGGAATCATTTCAGGTCTCCGTCAACTCAAAGATGCGGGATTTTTCCTCGTTATGGTGAGCAACCAGGACGGCTTGGGAACGCGTCGATATCCAAAAAAGGCATTTTCACGGGTTCAGGATAAGCTCCTGGCGCTACTGGCCGGAGAGGGGATTGTTTTTGACAAAATCTCTATATGCCCGCACCGGGCGGATGACGGCTGCTCATGCAGGAAACCGAAGACCGGCCTTGTCGATGAATTTCTCCGGTCGCACCGGATTGATCGCGGGAATTCTTTTGTCCTGGGTGATCGAGAGACTGATGTGCTTTTCGCAAATAATATCGGCGTGCGATCCGTCAGGTTATGCGAGGGGAAGAAGACCGATGCGGAATTTTCCGCGGGGAGTGTGATTGATGCCTGCCGGTATATCAGCCGTTCAGCCCGCACGGCGGTCGTTCACCGGGTTACGCATGAAACATCGATCGATGTCCGTGCGGTTCTTGATGGAACCGGCGATTCTCACATTACGACCGGAATTGGATTTTTTGATCATATGCTGGCACAGCTTTCTCGTCATTCCACAATCGATCTGGATGTGACGACGATCGGTGACCTCGATGTTGATGAACATCATTCAGTTGAAGACACGGGGATTGCCCTCGGGCAGGCAATCAGGCTGGCACTGGGCAGCAAGCGGGGGATTCGGCGGTTTGGTTTTTCGGCTCCCCTGGATGAGGCGATCGCCGAGGTCATCATCGATCTCAGCGGGAGGAGTTACCTCGCCTTTGCATGTTCGTTTAGACGTGAACGGATCGGGCAGTTTCCGACAGAATTGGTGGAAGACTTTTTTCACGCCTTTGCAAACGGCCTGGGGGCGACGATGCATATTCGCTGTCATGGTCGGAACGATCATCATAAAATTGAGGCAATATTTAAAACTGTTGCTCAGGCCCTCCTGCAGGCGGTCACTGTCGATCCGGCAAGACGACATCTGGTACCATCGACGAAAGGATTGTTGTGATCGGGGTGGTTGATTACGAAGCGGGTAATATCCGATCGGTGGCTAACGCTTTATCTGCAATTCAGGTTCCCTATGTCATATCTGCAGAACAGAAACTGCTCGCATGTTGCCGCGGGATCATCCTGCCGGGTGTGGGGGCTGCACCCGGAGCACTGAAATCGTTGGTGGAAGGGAACATCGATTCGTTTCTTTGCAAAACAACGAGGCCGGTCCTAGGTATTTGTCTTGGAATGCAGATTCTGTACGAGAGGTCAGAGGAAGGTGATACATCCTGTCTTGGTATAATCCCGGGAAAAGTGATGCGCCTTTCATCGGAGAGCGTCAAAATACCCCATATGGGCTGGAACGAGGTGCGCTTCCGGGGAAATTCCCCGCTCTGGACCGGTATCAGCGAGGGGTCGTTTTTTTATTTTGCCCACTCGTACGTCGTGAGTGTCGGAGAGCAGACAATTGCCGAGACCGATTGTGGGATGACCTTCTCAGCTGCGATCCGCTATAAAAATTATTATGGCGTTCAGTTTCACCCGGAAAAGTCGGGGAGTGACGGGCTGAGAATTTTGAAGAACTTCGAAGCCCTATGCAGATAATCCCTGCAATTGATATTTTTGAGAAGCAGTGCGTCCGGCTGACGCGGGGCGTGTTTTCAGAGCTCACAGACTATGGGCTTGATCCCGGCTTCGTGGCAGAACGTTTTATAACGGAGGGTGCCACATATCTTCATGTTGTAGATCTTGAAGGGGCAAGAAAAGGGTGCGTGGTAAACTGGGAATCAATCGAGGCTGTTGCATCCGCAGCGTCCGGACGTTTGGAGGTTGGGGGCGGGGTCCGAACAGACCGGGAGATTGACAGGCTGCTTTCCTTGGGAATCGACCGCGTTGTACTCGGGAGTATTGCGCTGAAAGCGCCGGAGACGCTCCGGCTCTGGGTTAAGCGGTACGGGGGGGATAGAATATGCGCAGCACTCGACGTGAAGGATAATGGGATCGCCTACGCCGCCTGGCAGAAAGTTGACAGAAGAAATATTCACGATGGCGTAAAGATTTTCATCGATGCAGGCGTGCATGCCGTACTCTCGACGGATATTACACGAGATGGTCTGATGGCTGGACCGAACCTTGAGCTCTATTCCGGACTGGTAAAGGCCTATCCGTCGTTGGAGTGGATAGCATCTGGCGGCGTCCGGTCGAAAGGGGATCTTGATGTTCTGCGAATGACGGGGGTTCATGGAGTGGTGATTGGGAAGGCATTATACGAGGGTCATGGTACATTGAAGGATTATCTGGCTGGATCATGCTAACGAAACGGATTATACCCTGTCTTGACGTTCTCGACGGACGTGTGGTGAAAGGGAAACGGTTCCGGAATCTGACCGATGTCGGTGATCCGGTAGATCTGGCTTCGCGTTATTCGGACGAAGGGGCGGACGAGATCGTTCTTCTGGATATTTCCGCCTCTCTAACGGGACGTAAGCCCTTCTTTCATGTCGTGGAACGAGTCGCCCGGACAGTCGCGATCCCCTTAACGGTCGGAGGAGGGATCAGAACGCTTGAGGATATTCTCACTCTCCTTCAGAGTGGGGCGGACAAGGTATCACTGAACTCGGTCCTCACGCGTGAGCCGGAGATCCTGATGGGTGCCGCCGTACGGGTCGGTTCGCAGGCGCTGGTTGCCGCCATCGATGTGGAGCGGAGAAATGGACATTGGGACGTTTATGTCAAAAGTGGCACCCAACCGACTCCATACGATGCCATTGAATGGTCAAAAAAGGTTGTCAATTGTGGTGCAGGTGAGATTATGTTGACATCCATTGACAGTGATGGGATGAAAGGTGGATACGATATCGGCTTATTGAAGGCCATATCGTCCGCCGTCTCTGTGCCGGTTATCGCTTCTGGGGGTGCGGGGGCGGTGCATCATATGAGGGATGCGCTCGTTGCTGGCGATGCCGATGCGGTGCTGGCTGCAAGCATATTCCATTTCCGGGAATTCAGTATCATGCAATTAAAACAGTATCTTCGGGATGAAGGAGTGCCGGTGCGTATATGACGGATATCATCAATTTTGACAAGCTCAACGGTATCGTGCCCGCGATCGTCCAGGATGCGAATGATGGAACGGTTTTAATGCTTGGGTTTATGAATCGCGAGGCGCTGCTGCGGACTATTGAAGAAGGGGAAATTGTCTTCTGGAGCCGCACGAAGAACAGGTTGTGGAAGAAGGGGGAAACCTCGGGAAATTATCTCCGTGTCGTCTCGGTATGCACGGATTGTGATAATGATGCGCTCCTTATCACGGCACAACCTTCCGGACCGGTTTGTCATACTGGAGCAAGGAGTTGTTTTTCCGCAGAACCATTGCCGGGACTCCCCAGGCTTTACCAGCTTTGGATGACGATAAAAGATCGAAAACAGCACAGACCTGCGGGTTCCTACACAACGGAATTGTTTGCATCGGGGATGCCGCGAATCGCTCAAAAGGTCGGTGAAGAGGCTGTCGAATTGGCGATTGCCGCCCAACATCCCGACCCACGACGCATCATCGAAGAAACGGCGGATCTTGTCTATCATGTTCTTGTGCTCCTTGCGGAGAAGGGGATCGAGGTGGGAGAGATCGCAGATGAGCTTGAAAGGCGGAAGGGAAAAGGGAACACGAGGTGACGGCGCCATCTGTGTGCTAGCAGATTTATTTTGCATCCGAATGTGTCCGGATTGACTGGGAGAACGATGACGAGGATGCTGCAACCATGGGGGTGGTTCGCCTCCGGATAAAATCGATCAGATATGGCATCTTTTGTTCATATGAATTCAAAAACGTCGGTTATCCCCAAACTCGCGCTCATTTCCGGATCACCCTTTGAGTTTTCTCCCAAAATATTTTATATTGCACCGGTTTAACATCCTCGAGCTGGTCATTAATGCGGAAATACGATCTCGCAATTGCATGGAATTGGGAATTCGATCGGGAGTTCGTATTCGGCATCGAGCGGGAGTGTCATCAGCTGGATATCTCAACCTATCGGATTGATACGGAACATCTTCCCACTGTTTTAAAACAGCTCAAGGAACATTCACTGAAATTTCTGGGGTTCTTCGATCGTGCGACCGATGCGGATCCTGAATTCCTGCCGCTTGTCCACTGGATGGTCGAGCATGCGGTCTATTATATCAATCCTCATCAGCGGGTTGTCCATGCGATCGACAAGGCCACGATGCATCTCGAGTTTATTTCGCACGGGTTGTACGTTCCCGATACGGTCATCTTGCCGCCGTATAATGAACACAAAGAGTATCCTCTCAAAGATGGCGATATTGAACGACTGGGAAAACCGTTTGTGATAAAACCCGCCAACACCACCGGGGGAGGCACCGGGGTAAAGCTTCATGCGAAAAACCTGGAAGATATAATGCACGCGCGGCAGGAACACAAGAACGACAAGTATCTTGTGCAGAAGATGATTAAACCGAAAAACCTCGACGGTAAGAGAGCCTGGTTCCGTGTGTACTATGCGCTAGGTGAGATCATCATATGCTGGTGGGATGATAAAACGCACAAGTATTCCATCCTTACGGATGAAGATGAACAGCGGTATCGGCTGGCCGTTCTGCGTGAGATCATGTCGACTATCCAGGGAGTGTGCCTTCTGGATTTTTTTTCGTCGGAGATAGCCCATACCGAGGACGGACAGTTCATTATTGTCGATTATGTGAACGAGGTCTGCGATATGCGGTTGCAGTCGCATTACTCAAACGGGGCGCCTGATGCCATCGTGCACCGCATCGAGAGACTGATTGCGCATGAAATCGCACGGCATCTCCGCGGGACCACATGACAAAAGCAGGGTCAAAAAAGGGGATGTCGGGTGCACGGACGGGGAACCGGGCTCCCGGGACTCAGCCTCGGGGCGTGCAATATCCGACATTTGAATTTCATATACTAAAATCGGCGCGGAAACTCTACGACATTGATGATGCACTGTTTTCACTGACAGGCAATGTGGTGTTCATCAATTTTCATGCGGTCCGCATTCTGGCATATAAAATGAACTCCCGCCGTGATCTCGGGGGGTCACCTCACCTCGCGGTCAGAACCGGAGCACTGAACGCGATGGGATTGATCGACGAAATATATCATTATATCGTTCAGCTCTATGAACGGACGGTCAATCCCGGGGTCTTTCAACGGGCTCTGGATTATCTGGAACAGACGATCGGAAACGACGGCCTTCAGGAGCTTCTTGCCGGTTTTGTCGGAAGCTACCCCCCTACCTCCGTTTATCGCGGGGAGGAGACACCGGAATCCCACCTCAGGGGAGGTACCATGGGGAAGTCAAATGAAGAGATCGCGGCAGAAGAAATTCTGCATATTTATTTTGCGAATTTCAACCCGGGTTTTACGCTGTTCCGCGAACTCTTCGACGACGAGGTGTTGAGGAAGATCGGCCCGTACGATTCCGCGATTGCGCATCTTGATAAATTTTTCCTCCGGGAAAAAAAATTCGGCCCGAACAATGAAGATATTTTCTCACTCTTACGGGCACCGATTCTCGCCAGCCCACACAGCCTTGAGGGGCAACTCGCGTTCATACGAACATATTGGGGTGCTCTCCTGCCTGATTCGTTGCTGGAAAGGATGACGCTTGCAACTGATCTCATGAAGGAAGATCTCCGGTTCATTCCCGGTGGCGGGCCTGCACCCACGCATGTTCCGCGGTACGACGGAGAGGAATCGCTCGACTATCTCAGGAGTGATGAAGAACGGTTTACGCCGGATATTGACTGGATGCCGAACGTCGTTCTTCTTGCAAAAAATACCTATGTATGGCTTGACCAGCTATCGAAAAAATACAGACGATCGATCCGGAGGCTCGACCAGATACCTGATGAAGAACTTGACCAGCTTGCTCGCTGGCACTTCACCGGATTGTGGCTGATCGGAATATGGGAGCGAAGCCGGTCTTCGCAGCGGATAAAGCAACTGACGGGTAATCCGGAGGCGGTTGCCTCGGCTTATTCTCTGTATGATTATGACATTGCGGGTGATCTGGGCGGGGAGGAGGGTCTCTGGAACCTGCGGCACCGGGCATGGCAGAGGGGCATTCGCCTGGCCGGTGATATGGTGCCCAATCACGTCGGTCTCTATTCACGTTGGGTTGTGGAGCATCCGGAGTATTTCATTCAATCGCCCTATCCTCCGTTTCCAAATTACCGTTTTACGGGCGAAAATCTATCCGAGAATCCTTCGGTTGAGGTGCGGATTGAAGATGGCTACTGGTCGCGGTCGGATGCTGCAGTTGTTTTCCAGCGCATCGACAAAACGAACGGCCATATTACCTATATCTACCACGGCAATGACGGTACGAGCATGCCCTGGAACGATACGGCGCAGCTCGATTTTCTCAATGGCGAGGTCCGTGAAGCAGTCGTTCAGTCGATTTTTCATGTTGCACGGAAGTTTTCGATCATACGGTTCGATGCTGCCATGGTGCTGGCAAAAAAGCATTTTCAGCGGCTCTGGTATCCCGAACCGGGCACAGGCGGTGCAATTCCTTCGCGCTCGGATCACGCCATGGCAAGGAGGGATTTCAACGCAGCCTTCCCGCGGGAATTCTGGCGCGAGGTTGTCGACCGGATTAATGCCGAAATGCCGAACACGCTTCTCCTTGCTGAAGCGTTCTGGCTTCTCGAAGGTTATTTCGTCCGGACACTCGGCATGCACCGGGTGTACAACAGTGCGTTTATGCACATGCTCATGAAAGAGGAGAATGCCAAATACCGAGAACTTATCCGCAATACACTCCATTACAATCCGGAGATTCTTAAACGATATGTCAATTTTATGAGCAATCCGGATGAAAGGACGGCCATCGATCAGTTTGGAAAGGGCGACAAGTATTTCGGGATTGCGACGATGATGGTTACGCTGCCCGGACTTCCGATGTTTGCCCACGGGCAGATCGAAGGGTATTCCGAAAAGTACGGGATGGAATATTACAGGGCCTACTATGATGAATATCCGGATGATGATCTCATCCGGCGTCACGAAAGGGAAATTTTTCCCCTACTGAATAAACGACACCTTTTCAGCCAGGTTACGCACTTCGAGATGTACGATTTCGTGACGGGCTTCGGATCGATTGATGAAAATGTGTTCGCCTATTCCAACCAGCATTATTCTGAAAGGGCCTTTGTCTGTTTCCATAACCGGTATGCCGAGACGGAAGGTTTTATCCAGGTTTCATCGGGCAAGATAGCCAGGGAAGGGAGCGGGTCGATCAACAGGACCACGCTTGCCCAGAAATTCGGTTTCAAAAACGAACAGTGTCTTTTTTACATTTTTAAAGATTCAGTGACGGGACTGGAATTTCTCCGGTCCGGTGCTACCCTGTCGGAACGGGGATTCTTTCTCAGGCTCCGTGCTTTCGAGTATCATGTTTTCCTTGATATCCGGGAAGTCTGGGATGGTGAAGGGATTTTTGCACGCATTGCGGAGCAAATCGGAACTAACGGCATTCCCGATATCTGGCAGGCGGCAAAACGTCTCCGTCTCGAGGATGTGCACAATGCTTTCGTGGGGATGTTTCTCGAACCGGCTGCACGGATTTCCCTCCCAGTTCGCAGAGTGGAAAAGGACCTGCGGCCCGGGGAGGTGCTTCCCGAACGGTTTTTGGAGAATCTGAAAGGCTTCATCCGTGCCGCAAACCGGATTGCCCACATAAATCTGAATGATGACCGGATTCAGAAGGCGTTCACCCAATCCGCTGTGAATGTAACGAAAGCATTCGGGGATGCAGGCCTCACGAAGGAAGGTCCGGTACAAGAGCGACCTCAGAATATTTTCCATCAACTTCTCTCCGATCCCAAAGACCAGATGGTGTTGGTTCTTTGGTTGTTGCTGCGTACATTGACGCCGGACGAGATGCGGAGGATCTACGAGGAACTATGGCTGGATGAGCCGTTGCGACGGGTTTTCCAGCATACCGGACTTCAGGATGTTGATCACGAGATCATCCTCATGCACGTCCTAACAGATCTGTTTTGTGCTTCGGGTGTAGTTGCAGAAAAGAAGCCGCTTGCTCATATTGCCGACATGATCAGGATCGATCGGTCGTCGGATTATCTGCAATTGCATGAGCATGAAGGTGTTCGCTATTATCATAAGGAATCATTCGAGCGCTTGATGGCATGGTTTGTGTTTTGCAGATGGATAACCGGAATCCCGTATATATCCGCGTCCGCCGCCCGGGATGCACGAGATGAAGCGGTGAAATTTCTGGAGATGCTATGCGATCTGTCCGTTACCGCCGGTTATCACTATGATGTCCTGATGAGCTCATTACGGAAGAGTGCAAGTGCGGTTCCCCGCCGGAATCCAGGCGGCGGACTGCGATAGGAGGATGGTATTATGCATGAAGTTCTGTCGATTAT
>JAWOKN010000159.1:0-21156 GCA_033854175.1 Bacteroidota bacterium
ACGCCCAGGTCTTTACCGCTGCGTCACCCGCACTCCATAAATTGTCATATCCGTTGCTTGAGTTTAACCCCAGGTCAAGTTCTATATGAACCCCGTATTTCCTTCCCCAGGCGACCAGACTGTCGGTTGTCGCATCGTTCAGGTTGCCGGGGCAATTATAATACGGGAATGTCCCGTTTGTCTGGTTTCCACCGGTACCACCGGCAAAAAGTATCATATGGGAGATATACTGCCAGGGCAATCTTGAGTAGGGAATCAGGCCTGCGCTGCCGCCCGATCCAAAATCCCAGTTTGCATAATGTGCAGTGTTCCAGTATGTGGTCTGGCCATAGCCGATTACCGTCCCGAGTATCATCAAAACAGCAAACACACACGTTTTCGTTGTAGACTTCATCTAATACCCTCTTTTATCTATTACAGTCCGTTACCTGATCATCCATCCCCGCGGATCAATGTACAACACGCGATACCGAATCCTTTTTTTTGATGACACTGAGATTGACCGACCACAATTCTATGATTCTGAAGAATACGTTGAAGCTCCGGTCTCCCTGGTTTCCTGCCGCGCGCTCCCCGATGTTTTGCATGTTGTAAATTCATATCTGTATGTACAAAAATCATAAGATCATTTCATGAGCAACATTTTTCTCGCAGATAAAAAATTTCCCGAGTGTAATTCATAAAAATACACACCGCTTGCCGCCCCGGCCGCACTCCACTCCGCAGTATAGGTGCCAGGCTGTCTGTCTTCGTTCACCAGCACCGCGATTTCCCTTCCCAGGACATCATAAATTTTCAACGAGACAAAACCTGCTGACGGGAGGGTGAAATCGATCCTGGTCGCAGGATTAAACGGGTTGGGATAATTTTGCCCAAGGGTGAACTCCCGCGGAACGGACGGGCCGTTGCGGATTCGTAAGTCAATGTGCGTAAACGAACTGTCAAGTCTGACGGGATTCATCCCTTCAAGCGATTCCTCATGATCCTTGTAGAGAACAGAAACACGCAATCCTTCGGCAGGGGAGAGCCAGGACAACCTGAGCGGGTAGCGGGCGGAAGATACCATGATCGAACGCTCTTGAACGCCGTTATCACCAACCGCCTCAAACATGCGATTGGTGGAAAAACGCGCGTCAAAAGCTCCCTCGGGGGGAAGCGGGGGCAACTCATAGAGCGGCGCAAGCCGTTCCGCCTCGATCCCGGAACCGAGATAGAGCTTCTGCCTCCGGGCCGAGGCATCCTCCACGACCAGTATGCCGGTGTGTTGTGGATAAGCGGAGACAGGCTTTAAGCTTCCCGGAGTTGACGATTTGCTCAAAATAATTTTCCCGTTCTGGTTTACCCTCACATAGTATCCATAACCCGGCAGCACCGTATCCGTAATATCATACGAACCGGTGTAGTTGAACAATTTTGAGATGATAATATTTGGCGGAACGGAAATGAGAGAATCAGTCCCGGGGATCATTTCCGTATCGATCGAACCGATCATGTTCCAGCCCTGCTGGACATTTACGGTATCGGACCGGAGATGAACCCCGTTAAAGAACATATTCTGGGAACCCGCAAACTTCAACCAGTATCCCGCACCATTCACGAGAGTATCACTGATCGTGTAACCATTGCTGAAATAAAACGCGCGGGATATCGCTGTGGGATAGAGTGAACTCAGCGAGGAGTTTGATATCATGACGGGAACTGAAACCATATTCCAGCCATCGATGAGCGTAAACGGCAGGGTTATCGCATGCAGGCTGGTCTGAAAGGTCCTGTCAGGCGACCAGGAGCTCACGCCGATTGAATTTTTCGACTGCACGCGCCAATAATATGTCGTGTCATCTGCAAAGGGACCGATGGTATGCAAGGTTCCCCCTATCAGCGAATCATCCTCCACAACATTCCCAAACGAGGTATCGGCAGCAATCTGAATCCGGTAGGATTTCGCGTAGACGGCTGCATTCCACATTGCCGTACTGCCGCTGCGAGGAATGACAGAACCCCAGCCGGGTGAAAGTAACACTGGCGGAACCGGTAATGTATCTATGGTCGTAAAACTCCAGGTTCCGGAGTAGCCGCTTGCTCCGCCACTGTTCATTGCACCGACATGCCAGAAATATCGCGTGATATTTCGCAGCGGACCAACCTGCCTCGAGAGGCCCGTGACGGTCGAATCATCCACCAGCGGGGAACCAAATGAAGAATCTGTGGCAACCTGCACCCTGTACGATGTGGCAGTAGCGGATGATGACCAACTGAGCGTCAATGTTGTGGGCCTGTCAACCGATCCATTCGGTGGCTGGGAAAGTACCGGAGGTGGCGGAGGGGGTAGCAGAGTGCTGAAACTCCAGATCACAGAGTATGGGCCGGTTCCACCTGTATTTGTTGCGCTCACCCTCCAGTAATATATCCGGCCGCTTTGCAGCGGCCCGATCTGGAGTGATGCGCTTGTGATGGTTGAATCATCCACGACAGCCGAATCAAACGTTGCCTGTGTGGAGACCTGCACATGATAGGTTTGCACAATCCCCGGCGGTGACCATATCAGCTGAGGAGTCAAGGACTGATTGACAGCGCCGTTCGCCGGAGAAGACAATGCCGGTTGTGATGGGGGTGAAAGGGCTCCATTCAAACCCTTGCCCATCCCATAGGCTGCCATATGAGGGTTGACATAATGGCCATTCCCATCCCTGATATTATATTGAACGGCGATCTGCGGGGGTATATATCCGCGCCCCAGGCAAAATCCCATCGCACCACCCATTCCTTTGCGTTTGATGAAATCCGCTTTCCAGTACGTGGAGTTTGTATCCTCATAGGCAATGAGAACACCATGCGTGGAGTTCACGAGGTAGGGCTCCTTCGTCACATTATCCCACGACACTGTGCCGCCATTGAAATACTGTGCCGAGTAATTATCAACATTCCATCCGGAATATGCATCAAAGCCCCCCGCGGGGCACGCTGATGTCTTATTGGTCTGATAAATCTGAATATTGTAGCCCATACCCAGTTTGGCCACACCCGCGGATCCATAATGTGAATTCAGCCAGCTGATCCAGGGCTGCAGATCACTGCTGTCACACTCACCTACTCCGCAGCTTGCCTCCGGGTATAACGGCGAGCCAAACGTGCCGTACATATCATACGTCATCAGATTGCACTGATCGAAATACATCAGGGAATCGGGCGGAGGGGCCATATACAGCGGATCGAACTGGGAGAGCACATCACACGTCAGATACAGCTTCTTGCCCATTCGCTGCCCGAGTGCGGTCAATGTGTCGTGTAAAATATGCGCGGCTCTGCCGATTTTCGCCTGAACACCGGCAAGTGCACCTTCCACATCCATATCAGCGCCATCATAACCGTTGAAAGACGCATTCTGGATATACGCGGCAATCGTGTGTGCCCAGATCGCCATGATGCTGTCGTTCCAGGAGCCGAGAAATGACCAGTTCAGCCCGAGATCAAGGAGAATGCTGACACCGTTCCTGTGGCCGATGGCACGGAGTGAGTCACCGATGTGGACACCCCCGTCAATCTCGATCGCGGATTGTGGCTGATAATACGGGTAGGTGGAAATTGTTCCGTTACCGCCGGTCCCGCCGCAAAAATGAATCAGATGTGTTATCGATCCCCAGGGGATATTCGTCGGCGGGAGAACAGCGTGATTCCATACTTCATAATGTGTAGTGTTCCAGTAGACATTCAGGGCGGAGGATGTGGATTGCTGGGCACCAGAAATCCCCGCGACCGTTACGACCAGAACGAAAACCGTGAACGCGGTCATAACCCGGGGTTTTCTGACCGTAACAGCCTTGTACCGGAATATGCGCGATGAGATGTTGCCCGGAAATCTGACACAGGAAGCGGTAATGACCGACATGCAGGCTGAAGACATTACACCCCCCACCAGGAATCGATATCTGGTTCTCTGACTCACTCAAATAACATTCTATGGGTTTATCAGTTTGTCTGCAGTAATCATTTATCAACATACATGAGGGGCATTCACCCCTCTCTCACAAACGTCTGACTCTATCCCCTGCACCGCTCATCTACCGGGGGTCGGAGTTTATATCCTCATACCGACCATTGATGTTCATACAAAGAATCCCCTGACCGTTTTTCTATCCACCTCATAAGAGGTCTGCGAACAATTCCGAGTCGTGTCTGATGTCTCGCCGACTCTTTTGGCTGGAATGATACTCCTGAAGATTATTTGTTGGGTCTTACCCCGGCTCCGACTCCAAGTATCTTATGAAATTTGTCCTTAAAAGTCAACGAAATGAAGGGCATATTAACAAAGATTAATGTAGATTCTCTCAGAGACTGTTCGGGCGGAGGAGGGAAACGATTTTCCTGATTCGCGGTTGTTCAGCTCTTGTCGTAAGTGTGGTGAGAAGATGACCGAATGATGCTTCATCTGTGTGTGAGGAATCCGAAGGGATCGGCGATAGCCTCTGGTTGGTGAGAAGCCGGGCAATCTCAAATAATCCCCGCTGCCTCGGCTGTGAGATAATTTGACATGTGTTTTTCTTTGCGAGTTTTCGCACCCCCTGCGTACAATTCGACGGCGCGAAACTCTCCTCTGCAGTTTCAAGCATAGATACATCTTCATCCGAATCGCCGACCGCGGTCATCGGACCGGCGTTGTGAGGGAACATTCTCCTGAATTGTTTCATCCCGTTTCCCTTCCCCGCCTCGTTACCGATAAAGTAGGTATCCTCCGGCCGCCTGATGACCGAAAGAGCGGTCAGATGATGGGTTCTGAGAATGTCCTCCGACTCCTCGCGTTCAAGACCAACCGTATTCTGTGCGCTGTAGCGGTATGCCCTGACAGAGAACCGGTAATCCCCGTCGAGAAAGACATCCGGCATAGATCCCAAGACATTCCGGCAGATTTCGAGTTCCCGTTCAACTTCACCACTGATGAGCGGTATTTCCGTCTGCCGGCAGGCATCGAATATCACCGAGCCGTATTCCGCGATACCGGCTGTAAAACCGTAGTATGTGCAATAGTTGCGCACATGGAGAATGCTTCTCCCGGTATTCGGAACGACGGTGAATCCGTTCGACATCAGGAGTTGCAATGCCCGGATCCCGGTTGGTGTGGTATGCGGGAAACCAAAATACCCCGCATCAAGGACACCATCCAGGTCGAGGAACATGAGACGACCGGCTGGATTCCCCGGCCCGGTCTGATGGAGCTGAGATGAAAAAAATCGGGTCAATGTGAAAACCAGGAAGTTCCAGCTCCACTGATACCGCTTGTTCCAGTCCTGCGGTGACTGTCCGGCATGATCGGCCCGGAGTCTTTCCAGCGCCTTTCGTTTTGCTGTATGTCCGTACAGGAGTTTGTAAAGTATGAGACGATCAACAATCCCCGTATCCCCCGTTTTCTCACGGTAGGCGCCAACGAGTGCTTCCTCCTCTGCCAATGAAAGATGAAACTCAAAAATGACGGCTGCAAGATCATATGCAGGGTCGACAATATCAAGCTCGGGGGCTCCGAAATTATGATGTTCAAAATCGACTTTCACCATACCACGTCCAGTTGGAATCCACTCCCAGGGTCCCATATGGCCATCGATAAGCGTGGGAAGCGGGCTCACGTGCGGCTTCAAATAGTGCAGAAGAGCATTGTGCTTCAGATACCCCGGATACGACCCGTACGCACGGTGAAGGATACTGAGAATCTCCTGCCATCCCCACCCGATGTCAGGCCCCCCGAACCGTGGATCCTCCGGAAACCGAAGCCGCTGCGCACGCCGAACAATATACCCTCCGCTGTTCTCGACATCACAACCAGCATCATCGCTGCGGCGTCCGCCCTGCCCCTCAATCCATTCCATGAAGAGAATGCCGTTCCTCAGACATAGGACCTCCGGAACAAAACCACGTAACCGGACTGCGGCAAGATACGCATGATATCCCAGCCATCCCCAACCAACACTTTTACCAAGAATTTTTATCTGAACCGGATTATCACGGCCGACACCAACCCGATACACTCTTTTAAGCCGCACCTGAAAACCATCCCGGTAATGATCCCATAACATGCGATTCAGATGTTCGACTTCCCGGTCATCAGGCAGGACGACCGCGCCCGATCCCGGCATTGCGAGATACTCCCTGAACAACGCCTCAGCTGACCGGGGGCTGAGGAAGGCCTCTTTAAACAGATCCTGATGACGGAGTTCGAAAACCTTTGTCCCCGGATCAGACGCCAGCACGATGTCCGGCCTTGTCGGATGCAGCGGGGCAAATATCGTGATCCTCTCGGGTTTTACACCATGTCGGCGTAATGCATTCTGCACCAACCGGAATGTGACACCTGTGTTTGAGTAATCATCCGTCAGGATAAAATGGGATTTGTCGGTTACCAGTCGTCCTAAATGGTGATACTCCTTCCGGGTGGTCTTCAGCTTCGGACGAATGGTCATCCACGAAACATGGCTGAAGCCCCTCTGTTCGAGGTACACCTTTATAAGTGGGGCGAAATACGCTCCGGCGGTTCTGGGACCGATGACGACCAAAGGCGTCTGGGATCCGGGACCTGAACCAAGAAAACGGTCCGTAAGTGCCAGAACATCATGGTGCGTGAGATCTTGACACCGGTACCCTTCGTTGATCCTCATGCGGCGGTTGAGGAGATCCCCGGGCAGCGGGAATGACGACAGCCGTGCCAACATGTTTTTCAACGATGCCATCTCGACATCCCCCCTCCCCCCTCTCCCGAGTACCAACCGGCAGCTATCCTCAATAAAGGCCGTGTACTCTCTTCGCCATCGTTCAACAGACCGGCGCCGCTTAGAGGACGCAAGAAGGTAGGGGACGTTCGCCAACGCCTGCAGCAGCATCACCGGCAGGCGCAGACCAGGGACCGCCGTACCAATCGGCGTGAAGTTCCACGGCCTCCAGACCAGATAATCGTCGACGATACAACCAATTGCGCAGGCGAGGAGATAAATGTTGATGGCACATTCTTCCTTTTGCCACTCCGCGGACACCCTCCCTGAACGGTCAAATTCCTCCATCAGATGGACAAAAAGATCCCGCAGTTTCTGGACGGGATTGAGACACCAATCGTAGGCAGCATAGAAATTTTCTTCCTCCTGCTGCCGGGCGGTGTCGATATTCAACTGTTGTCTCATCCTGATCCCACCCCGGTAAAGGAGGTCCGGTTGACCGGAGAATGAGGAGGAAATTGTCCCAGGTTGTACATAAACTCCGGGAGTGCAGGTCAGAACGAAAAGTTAAGGGAAAATCCCGGACCTCGATCAGTCAGGGTCGGGGAAAGAGAAATATTCCCCACATTCCCCGCCGATGACCCGGACACTGCACCATTGGTCGGGTGGGCTGCGATAACACCGAAGGAATATCCGAGAACCAGACCGAGCGGATAATCGCTGTACCAATGGATACCGGTATTCACCATACTGACGCCGATCAGTCCGATGAGGGTATACCCGACGGGCTTCAACCAGCCGATCTCGGGATAATTTTCGAACACCACGGTAACGGTGGCCATCGCCGTTGCCAGATGGCCCGAGGGAAACGCATCATAACTCGGAACATGCTTGTGGTATTCAATCTGGTTCGGAAAAAAATCCCACACACCGCGCTGCACGGTAGATACGTAGGGACTTTGCCGGCCGGTAACATGTTTGATGAGCTGAACAACCGCTCCGCACGACAGGATGGCTTCCACGAGCTGGCTCGAGGTTCGGAGGGCGCGATGATCGTCCAGGGCAAATCCATACAAGGCAAACGCTCCCGCCAGACCAAATTGGGGACGGCCGTCGCCGAGATATTCGAAAAATTCGCTGACATTCCGGACTGTGGTTGAGCTGTCGCGCCACCTGCGCGAGAGATCCCACGTTTTTGCGTCCGTCACAATAAGAGCTCCCGTCAACGCCGTGATTCCCAGAAACGCGGGGATATTTTCGGTGCGGAATGTCTGCCGGGAATAACGCATCCAGTCCCCTGGAAGGTTGGTAAACATATCATACCACCGGGGAACGAATTCGTCATCTGTTCCCCTTGTCGGAGACGAATCGGTATCCGCCGGGCAACACGTCCCCGCCGGGACAGTCAGTGCAGAAAATCCGTTCTGCGCGGGAACAGCCGCAAGGATCAGAAACGCACACAGCGTAAAAAATTTATGGACCACAGGTATTTCCCCACGAAAAGAACACATGAAATTATGATAGCTAACTCCTTGAAAAAATTCAAGTTCGGCGGTGCAGATCGGGACCTCTTCGCACCCCATCATGGACGACCCCGACAATCACCCAAACCGGAGAAGTTTTAGGTAATTCCGGTAGGTATGAAATATCTCCCGGTAGGTTTTATCCCCCATCATCACGTCGGTAATCAGTTCCATCAGTGATTGGCCATGGTTGCGAAAGAGCCAGTTCCGGACAACCGGCCAGTCGTAAAAAATTTTTGCGAGCACCCCGCCATACCGGATTTCAGACAGTAAACTTGCATCAAGTGCCTCCTGGTACCCCGTCCCGACTCGGTCTCCGTCGAGACCCGATTGGATGAGTGCATCTGCGGCAATACGGCCGCTTTGGACCGCGAATGATATCCCCTCGGCGGTCACCGGATCAGCAAACCCCGCTGCATCGCCAACAAGGAGAGTGCGGTTCATCGCAAATCCCCCCGTCCGCGGCTTTACGGGTATCATAAACCCGTGCTTTTCCGTCTCCGCGCCCGCCGTGATATCAAGATCTGCCAGATAACTTCTCAGCGCATCATGCAGATTCGCAGCATGCTTTCGCATGGTGACGACACCGACAGACAGATGACTTCTCTTCGGGAAAACCCACGAATATCCGTGCGGCACAATTCCGACATCGAACCGGGGCAGGGCCGCAAACCTTGCCATGGTATCGTTGTCGACGGGAATCTCATACTCAAGGGCGGGAGCGAAACGCCGTGTCTCCCGCCAACCCGCTTTCCGGGCAGTTGTTCCCGTAACACCATCGGCCGCGATGACAAACCGTGCCGCCACTACTCCCTGGTTTGTCCTTAATCTTATCTGATCTTTCTTCAGTTCCAAATCCTGAACTTCGCAGTTCGTCATGAGCCGCGAACCCGCATTCTGTGCCGCTGAGAGAAGATAATGATCAAACTCGTCCCTCATGGTCATCGCGATAACCGGCCTTTCCCTCGTGGTGGAAAAGACAAGCCCGACCTCATGAAGAACCAACGCCACAGAATGGCAATTTCTGTGAATCGCCCAGTCAAAACCGATATCAAGAGACCGCAGACTCTTTCCGATCAACCCTCCCCCGCATGTTTTGTACCGGGGATGGGAAGACTTCTCAATGACGAGAACACTGACGTTGTTCCGGGCGAGGTGATACGCGGCTGTTGAACCTGCGGGCCCGCCGCCGACGATGACAACATCAAAAAAATTGTCCATGGTTACCTGTGCATCATCCCATATCCAACGATGTCAGCATGAAAGATACGCACTCCGGGAGAGAGTATCAATCCCCGCCCCGGGGAAGGAGGCTATCACATCCTGCCGTCCCTTGCATTCACCTCATGGTAGAGGGTGCCATCATCCTCTGCCGGTAATCACCATGCACGAGGACGGGTGCCCTTACTTCAACAGCACCATCTTCTTAACATCGCGAAAGATCGCTCCATCCGCCGAGCGGGCGATGATGCTATAATAATAGATACCGCTCGACAGGTTCGATGCGGAAAATATGTTTTCATACCGCCCCGCATCCAGCCCTTCGTTCTGCCTCAATGTCGCCACAGCCTCGCCGAGCATATTATACACTTTCAGCGTGACAAGAGAGGCTTTCTCCAGATCAAAAACGATCGTCGTGCTCGGATTAAACGGATCCGGATAAGCCTGTTTGAGGGAATACACTTTCGGAATTACACCCTTGTCCGCAAGAAATGCGTCTGGGGGCGAGGGGGGACGATCAGGCGTCGAAACGATATGGGTCCGCGCAGGGGCCGCTTTTCCCGGTAACTGGAACCCTGATGTCAATACAAGAGATCCTGCCGAACTGGATTTCACCCAGTATCCCCTCCCTGGCTGCAGGGTATCCACATTGATGTAACCGCCGTTGTAGCCGAAATAATTGCTCGTTGTCATACCGGCCGGGATGCTGGCAACAGCAGCAACCGGGACAACTTGATACGTTGATCCGATCAAATTCCAGCCTTGCGACACACTGATCGTGTCCGTCACAAGCGGAATACCGGTAAGCGTATCCGTTACGCCGGCAGGGAATCTGATCCAGCATCCGACACCACCGCTGAGTGTATCCTTGACAGTATACGAACCGGCGTAGACGAATGCACTCGAAATGGCGGTCGGAAAGAGGGATTTCACGGGTGCACCGGCCATGTTCAGCGGTACTGAAACCATATTCCACTCGCTTGCAAACGAAATCACAACTTCGCCCTGAATACCGCTACCCGACACCTGGAGTGAATCAGGTGAACCGGGAGCATTGTCAACAAAAACCAGATCTGCGGTTTTCAGACTTTCACTTGCAGGTGTAAATCCGCAATAAATCGTCCTCGACCCGCCCGGGGAAATACTGACCGCTTTATTGGGAGACACGCCGAAATCAAGCTGGTCGGTCGAGTAAATAGTATCGATGACCAGCATGCCGAGCCCTGTGTCAGAGACGACAATACTGTCGACTTTCATGGTGTTGATAACCGCCGGTCCGAAAACAATGCCGGATTTTGAAAGTGAGAACGCCGCCTGGACCCCCGAACCGGTGACCGCCACTGAATCCGGCGATGATGCCGCGTTGTGATAAAAGATCAGATGAGCTGACTTTGGCCCTAATGTCAGGGGACGAAAACTCACGTAAAATTCCCGGTACTGTGCCGGGGATACACTCACCGGGGCTCCCGGTGCAATCGTGAATTCCGCCGAATCATCCGACACGATCGATGAAATATTCAACTGTCCTGTCCCAGGATCTGATATCCTGAGACTTTCTGTCGCTGTCGTGTGAATGGAGACCGGACCAAACGGCAGTGTGGATGGGAGCACAGAAAATCCTGATGCAACACCATTCCCCAGAAGATAGGTTGTATCAGGTGATCCCAATTTATTATGCGTGAAAACCAGATGACCCGTTTGCACTCCGGCGGCATTCGGTTGAAACGTCACATGAACGGTGAGCGGTTTTGTTGGCATGACGGTTCCCGATCCCGGCACGACACCAAACCTGGGATTATCCGATGTGATCGAACTGATGGTCATGGTATCGGTTGTCCCGACACTGACGGCAAGGCTTTCCGCCTCCGAAGTCCCCGTGAAAACATCCCCGAATGGCAGGGTGTCCGGCTGAGCGATGAAGATGTTATAACTATCCCCCGCCAGTTTGACCGTATCAGGGGAGGTGGGGGCGTTGTGAGAGAAGATGAGACTGCCATTGTGGCGTGCATTGTCCGCAGGAGCGGTAAAGGTGACGTAAAATTTCATATTCCCGGCAACCGGTATCGTTCCGCTTGACGGCGTGACCGTAAAGAACGACGGCGCCGCCGTAACCGACGTTACCGAAAGCGAGGCATTGCCTGTGTTCGAAATGGTGAGACTATCGAGTGTCGAATGATTCGCCTTGACGCGGCCAAGATAGAGCGAATCGGTCCCTTTCTGAAACACCGGTGTAACACCATACATCGCGGTCAGGGTATGAGCGCTATCCATCGTGATGGTCGTTGCCGTATCGGTCGAGTAGTCGACCCCGTCCTTTGTCCATTTCAGAAAATAATTACCCCCCGCCCCGTGAGGGGCCGTTAGGGTTATCACCACACCACTGTAATAATACCGGTTCATCGGTGTTGTGCCATTCTGCTGAGCAAGGTTGTCAGCCTGTGAAACTGACACAGACACACCGCTGGAAGGATTTGATGAAGCCACGGTAAGAGTGAACGTCGGAGTCAGTGCATAGACTGCGGTGAGGGTGTGGTTCGTATCCGCGACGACGCTGATGACGGTATTTGCTGACAGGTTGACACTATCCTTAAGCCATTTTGAAAAATAATTTGTACTCTGAGTCGCGGGTGCCGTCAGCGTAACCGTTGTCTGATCATTATACAACCGTGTGAACGGCGTTATGCCGTTCCCGGCTGAATTGATGTCGTTTGGCGATACCGCAACCGGGATGCCACTCGAGGGATTTGATGAGTTGATCGTCAGCGTCCGCTGGATCGCCAGACCGCTCAGATCGAACGTAAAGCATCCCCTCCCGTGCGTTGCTGCAAGGAGAAGTTGATTCGATTCGCGGTATTTCAGGTCGTAAATCTCCACCGCTGGCAAACCGCTGTTGAATGCCACCCATGATGAACCTTCGTTCGTCGATTCATAAACACCCAGGTCCGTCCCGGCGAAGATCGTCCGTGGCGTCGCAAACCTCACAACGACAGTGTTCACCGGAATGTTCGGGAGGTTCCCGGTGATGCTGCTCCAGGTGGCGCCGCTGTTCGTCGTCTTAAACACATGCTGTGTCGCTGAAAAACCGGTACACGTCGCATAACAGACGGAGTCATTGGCATCATCGACCGCAAAATCACTCACGTAGGGGAATCCTGTCGAGGTCGACCAAGTCCCCCCGTTGTCGGTTGTCACGAGAATCCTTCCGTCATCGGTGCCGATATAAATTTTGCTTGTCGAGGTCGCGCTGATGCCGATCGCGGATACGCTGCCCCCACCCACAGTGGTCGTCGAGGCGATCTGGGTCCAGCCCGTGTTGCTCGTGGCGGTTTGTGCTGTTGTGGTTTTCCAGACATCCCCTCGTCCAAACACAATCGTATTGTGATCCCCGGGCGCCATCCTGTACGGATTATAGAACAATCCCCCTGACGAAGCCGTAGGACTGAACTCGGTAAAACTTGAACCGGAATTCGTGCTCCGCATGATGGAACCCTCCACGTACTGGCCATACACATAGTTCGTGTTCACCGGATCGACAACAGTATACCCGCCGTCTCCCGTCGTATTCTGATACCAAAGGGTGCCGCCGTTGGTCGTGTATTCCTTGTCGTTATCCTGCGTGCCGCCATACATCTTCAGTGTATTGGTGGGATCATAATCGGCACTCTGGAACTGCAGGGTTGAAACCGTCTGATTCATATCCGACCATGAAGATCCGTCATTTGTGGATAGATAGACCCCGCCGTCCGAGCCGCAATAGAGGTTCGTGCCGTCGTATCCGAGATAATGAATATCGGCATGAGTGAACCTGGATGCATTCGTAGTCGACCAGAGGGAACGCTGTGTGAAACTTGCGCCTCCGTTCGTGGATGTGTAGACATCGAGACCGCCGGCGACCACCAGGCTGGAATTTGTGGGATTCACCGTGATGGAGTTATCGTACCACCCCTGGCCGCCGAGATAATTTGTCGAGGAATTCTGGAGCACCCATGTCGCCCCCCCATCCGTTGTCCTGTAGAGTCCGAGCAACGCGTAGGAGGTGTCATTCGCGATGCTTGCATAGACAATGGAGGGATTACTCGCGGAAATCGCCAGCGTCGTCCGTGCGGCATGGGATGCCGGCAGACCGTTGGTCAGAGTTGTCCAGCTTGCCCCGCCGTCGGTGGTTTTACGGATAATGTTCGCATTGTAGAAACCCGTGGTGACATAGAGCGTCTGGGGATTTGTCGGATCCATGACAAGCGAGTTGGCGTAAGAGTTGCTGTTCGTGGAGGACCATGATGCCCCGGCATTGGTCGTTTTATACACGCCGGCTGACCCTGCGGCATAGATGATACTTGAATTCTGCGGATTGATGACAAGTGAAGAAAAATAACTCCCGATCGAGGTGGTTGCGATCTTCGTCCACGTGGTGCCGCCGTCTGTCGATTTGAAAATTCCGTCGCCAAAATAGCTGTCAAGAGAGTAATTTAACTCCCCTGTTGCGACGTACACCACATTCCCGTTCGTCGGATCAACGGCAACGGCACCAGAAGTCAGCGCGCTGATATTATCCGTCATGGGTGAGAAATGTGCACCGCCATCGGTCGTCTTCCATACGCCGCCCCCCGCCGCAGCGATAAAAAACGTGGTCTGGATCGTAGGATGAAACGCAAATGAATTCGTCCGGCCGGAGATGTAATTCGCGCGCGTCACATTGTAAAATAATCCCGTCGGATTCACATTGACCCAGGATGAGCCTGAAGTCATGACGGACAGGGCGTTCTTCTGCTTGTTCAATACAACAGTCTGTTGACGGGCGGCCTCATATCCCCCGGGCGGAATTGACTTACCCGGTCCGCCCGCTCGCCGAAGATGAAAGAAAGCCTCACGTTTCATGATCTCATCACCAGACTCCTGGTCTTCATTCGCCGGTTGCTGGCTCACGGCATTCCCCTGTGCTCGCGCCGCCTGCGGATGAACACCTCCGATGACACTGAGGATCAGAACAAAACCAATCACACCGTACAGGATCCGGAAAAAAAGGTTTACCAATGACCCGAAGGAAATTGAACTAGGCATAAAACGCTCCGCATGATATATAATGGAAGGCTGATGATCCTACACGGGCAGGAATGTTAATAAGAACATGCCATATCGTTTCTCCACGATCGCAATGATATTGACCCTCACAACCTTTGATGATTATTCAATATAGCGTAAATGAGGCGTATTGTCAAGGACCAGGTTGCCCGGCAGCAATCCCCTGCGGAGATGGGGGGCGGAACCTGGCCCCTGCCCGTCAGGATTGATAATCCTGAAAGGTATTCTCCTCCTCAAGAGCGTGGATCATTATCCTGGCACAGGCCTCCGTATCAGAGGCGGCATTGTGATGGTCTAACGGGATACCAAAATGTCTGCAGACGGCAGGAAGGTTTGTCGGATAGAGCCTCCATAATTTTCTCGCGGTCAGCATCGTACACCGAAACGGGATATTAGGGACCTCGATGTTGTACCTCTGACAGCAGGCATACAGCACGCCCTGATCGAACCGGGCATTGTGTGCAGCAAGAAAATCCACCCCGTTCATGATCTTTTCCATCCGCGGCCATATTCTGGCGAACGTGGGTTTATGACGGACATCCTCCCACCGGATACCGTGCAGGTAGGAAAAGAAAAAATTCCGCCGCGGTGGTTTGATGAGAAAATACTCCCGCCGGACGATTGTACCTTCCTCGACACGCACGAGACCCACGGCACAGGCGCTGTCCGGCTCGTAATCAGCAGTTTCAAAATCTATCGCACAAAACTTCATCGGGATTGATTATCCATCATTGCCAGCGTCATTCAGACCGGGACAGAGCAGTTGATCATTCTGATAAACGGATTGACGCGGTATCCGGCGACAATCGATACGTGTAGGTATGGCCGATAATACCGCCCACAAGAAATCCGGCTGGTGCGCCGAGAACAAGACCGCCCAGGACACCATATGCCATCGACTCTCGTGATCCCTTCGCAAACAAGGTTACGGCGGCTCAACTTCCTGCACCGATCATCCCACCCAGATAGATCCCCTCGAACATACCTGCTATCCTGTCCGTTCGTCTGATAAACCTGATATCACCGGTCGGCACCTTTTGCGGCTGGAGAGTGACGCAATCAATGAATGAGGTTGTTCACCAGATCTTCACTCTCAGGCTCTCCGGCCTCCACATCGGCTCCCCTTCCCTTATGCCGAAAGTCGTTAAGAACTCCGGCATATCAGTCAATGGACCGATCACACGGAATTTTGCGGGGGAATGTTCATTGCTCCGCACCTGATTTGCAACCGCTTCGGGACGCTCGTTGACCATCCATGCAAGGGCATAGCCGAGGAAGAACCGGCGGTCGGGAGACAGGCCTCCAACGATCTCGTTGTTCCTGTACTCGGCCGTTTTTTTGAACGCATCATAGCCCATCATGATACCCCCGATATCGGCGATATTCTCGCCCTGCGTCAACTCCCCATTGATATGCAGGGTATCAACCGCAACATACTCATCGTACTGCTTCACGGCCATTCTGGTTTTCTCATAAAACCTGGCGCTGTCTGCAGGCGCCCACCAGTTATTGAGATTTCCCTTCTCGTCATATTTGCTCCCCTGGTCATCAAAACCGTGCGTGATTTCATGACCGAAGGTCGAACCACCGATGACAGAATACAATAATGCATCGTCTGCCATTTTTCTCTCATACCCGGGGATGATGATATTACAACCCGGAACGACAATCTCGTTGTTCGACGCGTTATAGTATGCATTGTAGGTTTGTGGTTCCATATCCCATTCCGTCCTGTCAACCGGCTTGCCGTATTTGGAAATCATGAAATTATACCGCCACCGATTTGCGTTCTTCACATTGTTGACATACGACGATTTGTCGATCTGGAGACTGCTCATGTCCTTCCACCTGTCGGGGTAGCCGACCTTCATGATGATCGTGCTGAGTTTATGCAGCGCCTTTTCCTTCGTCGCCTCGCTCATCCAGTCAAGCTTCTTGATCCGTTCCGCGTAGACTTCTTTGATCGCATTCCCGATTTCAGTGAGTTTTTCCTTCGTCCCCTTCGGGAGATATTCCGCAACGTAAACCTGGCCGATGAGTTCGCCAAGAGAGCGGTCGGTCTGCTCGACGACGCGTTTCCACCGCGGCTTTGGCTCGGGAATGCCGCGGAGTGTCGTCGAGTAAAAGCTGAATGCCTCACGGAATGTCTTGTCATCCATGTACGACGCCAGGCCGCGAACGAGATGATATTTGAGATAATTCTTCCAGTCGTCAAGGGAAAATGCCTTAAAGTACTTGTTGAGGGCGGTGAGGAATTCCGGCTGGCCCACGATGACCGAATCGACGTTTCTCAGTCCCGACTCATCAATATAGACGGACCAGTCGAGGTTCGGGGTGGATTCCGTCAACTGCTTAAAGGTGATTTTATGATAATTCTTGAGAGGATCCCGCGTGTCTTCCCTCTTCCGGGATGTTTTGGCAATCGCCGTCTCCAGCTTCATCAAATTATCGGCAGCCTTCTGAGCCCGGGCGTCGTCGTATCCCATGATTCCGAACATCCTTTTCACGTGCTCAACAAATTTCTGTCTGATCTCGGCGGCATGGGCGTCTTCATCAAAATAAAATCTCCGGTCTGGCAAACTTAAGCCGCCCTGGCTGATAAAAACCGCATTCTTGCTGCTGATCTTATCGTCCTGTCCGACACCGAAGCCAAAAAGTGGAGAACCGGAAACGGTATGAATATATGCAGCCGCCTTCATGACGCCTTTGAGATCCTTGATTCCGTCAATCATCTCAAAATCATTCCTGAGATCATTAAGGCCGTTACTGTTGAGCCGGACACTATCCATCCCCGAAGAAAAGAAATCACCGATCTTCTGTTTGTTGCTCCCCTTCTCGGCATTTTGCAGTGCGGAGGAGGATTCGCAAATATTCCGGATCTGGGCGTTAATCGTATCCTGAATCAACTGCCAGAGACCGTTGCTCTGCTCGCTGGGTGGAATGGGATTTTCTTTAAACCATTTCCCATTGGCATAGAGGAAAAAATCATCTCCCGGCGGCACCGTCGAATCAATATGCGAAAGTAGAGGGTCGGAGCCTGATGATTCGCTTTTTTTCTGGCTGCATGAAGCAAGCGCCAGCATGATCACAATGACGAAGATATTGCAGATAAGTCTTTTCATGGATGTACACCTTTCATGTGAAGTAGAAGCTGCGGTACGGAAAAATAGGAAATGTCCGCTGGAATGTCAAACCGCTACCTCCGAAACCGACATGCCGCAGTCGGGAACGATCTATCGTCTGCCATGAGGGATTTCAATCTTGACAAACACGATGACGTAAGGAATACGAATACGGCTGGCAGGCACAAGATCGTACCGGGCCAGGCCGGACATGCTGAACATCAGGAAGATCCCAGGATATGACCGTCCCGGGAAAGGTAATGCAGCCTCCTCACCGTACCCGTAAAAACGAGGGATTTACTTTTCCCCTGCAGTAAACACGGTCCAGGGCTCGGTGGGGCGGTCCTTCAAAAGACCGTTCATCCAATCGAACTGCGGGTGTTCATCCAGGAATGCCTTGGCATCAAAGGCAAGGCCACAGGCGGCACCCCAGCGGGCCTCGAACGACATATTCTCTGCCATCCCGGCGTCGATGACTTTTCCGTCAAGCGTCCCCCCCGGTTCAAACGGCGTTTCGAGACCTGATGACATGGGATCAAGCTCATTATGACCGCAGAGCGTGCGTCCGCTCGGAGCGTTGGTATTCAGATAGACATCATAGTGATCAGCCTCGAATGCTTTCGCTCGTTCCAGATCAATCTTCCCGCTATACTCCTTCATCAACTGCTTCCACCGCACCCTGCGGGCAACTGATGAATGCTTGATGTTCAACTCATCACTTTTCGTCTCAAAGCGGAGAAGACTGATATCCTCCGCGACATTGGAGCCGATAAAATAGCCGTCCTTCTTCTTCTCAAAACCAATATATTTCAAGCCGAGTTCCAGCCGGGCGATCTCTTTTGTCTTGATATCCCCGAGTAACCATGCGTTCGCGTATCCGCCATTATTGTTTTTCTTCATGATTTCACACCACTCGTCAATCGAGGAGGCATACTGTGTCGCATGGCGCATGCGTGCGAATTCCGGCGTTCCGTTTTTGTCGAATGGGAAAAATCCCCCGATGGTGGTCTCGGAACCGACCAGACCAGCATCAGTGACAAAGAAATCCGTCCCGCTGTGTATAAACCCGGTGAAGGCCTGCATGAGAATGCGGTGTCCTTTCTCCGGCACGATATCGAGGACAATATTGCACAACGGATCCTCGTACCCCACCATGGAATTATGCCCGAGGACGATGTTTCCATCGCCGGTCATACTCCCCGTCGCGATAAACGAACTGCACGACTGTTTCCGCACATCGGGAGAGTTGTCCTTCAGAGAATCCATGACCGCCGGCCACCAGTACCACATCAGTTCCATATATCCGTTCAACGCAACGAGCTCATCCCGCGACGTATTGACTCCTGCGGATTTCATGCCCTCCACCATACCGTCGATTTCTTCAAGGTTCTCCGGATCGACCTTGCTGGTCAATATTTCTCCCGCTTTACCGACAAGCCACGACCATTCCATCGCGCTCTTGTACTTCCATTTTACACTGAGAACCCGGATGGCTTCACGGATCTCCTTCGCGAGAAGGTATCCATGCTGAAATCCCCGTTCCCTCGGAGCACCTTCAACATGAAGATAGATCCAGCCGTTTTTTTCATGACGGTTGGACCTTGCGAGCCATTCCTGCTGCTCCTGGGTAAGCGGAGCGGGTGTCTGGGCAACCAGAACAACGGTCCACACGAGGATAGCTACCGGCAGATACAACAAGCGTTTTGTCATGATGATCCCTTTCTCGAGTGATCGAATGTATCAATACACAATTCAAAACACAAATCCGCAACGGCACGGGCCGAGAACGGCGCGTGGCTCCGCCATGGGCAACCTGGATACCGGTGTGATTCTTCGGGAGGAAATCACTCCGACGGATAGCCGATGGTTTGAGCGAGAATAATCTTCTGTTGCGGTTTAAGTTTCAGACTCTTTGCCAGATCATCCCGGTTCACCGATCCCCGGACAACCGTTGCAAGACCTTCTGAGGCACAGCAGAGATACACGTTCTGGGCGATAAAACCGCAATCCGCTCCGACATATAAGTCCCTGTCGCTCCCCGAGGCACGTTGCGTCTTCAACAAATCCGCGACATAAACAAAATTTACCGGGGCGCTCTTCACAAAATCCTGCGTACCCGTGTGCCCGCGAACATCACCTTTCAGCACGGGTTTAAGCGCATAACCTTCGGGGTTATAGAGATAAGCGCCTTCTTCCATCACCACATAGATCTCAAACTCCTGCCAATTCATCGCCGATGGCGCTGTCCGGTGCCCGTCCGGTCTGTTGATGCCGAATGCGGCCCACAACAGATTGGAAAGAATCTGGCCTGGGATTTTCTTCTGACTGAATGAGCGGGATGATTTCCGCGACTTCAGGGCAGCCATCAACGGTTTCCCACCGGTTGTATCAGGCTTCGGAAGGATGATCGACTGAAGGTCCTGCGCCGTCAGTGCCGGGGCCAGCAAAAAAACGAGGACCCATGAATATCTTGTCATGCGTTTCATAGTATTTCTCCGACAGAGTTGACGAATGCGCTCCAGCTGAACAAAGAAACCCGTCCGAGAAGACTTCATCTCTGAGACGGGTTTTTCAAATACCAGGTAGAGCGTGATAGCCAAAAGTACGGAGAATCGGGGGAAAATTCAATACAACAAAAAAGCCCCGGTTTTGGGACCGAGGCTTTCCAGATTCCGGTCTGGGGACCGGACTATTCATTGTTGTTACCAACCATTGTAGGTGATCGACGTTTTTCCCGTATCGTCCGAGGTACAGGTCGCGACCCACGCCGTATTAACAGTCGAGGTTCCTACGACCTGGCATGAATTCGACGCGACCGTCCCAAGCGTGTACGTGCCATTGGCGTCCAGTCTCATTTTGGACGGAATGGAATAGTTCGTATACGCGTTACCGCCACCGCCCATGGTTGTTGGACGAATCTTAAACTGATACGCGTTCGCAGCGATATTCACCAAGCTGGACGTGACACCGTCCTTGTTCGCCTGAGTGCTATGCGCACTGAACTGCGAAATACCCACCGCAATCGCGATACCCACGATGATAACACCGAGGATAATGAGCAGAAGTTGCTGTTGACCCATAGTTGACCCCTTTTGTTAATGATGTAGGAACGAGTTAGTTAGTTAGTTGTGACGCCCTTATTTGACATATATTTTACAACTGGCATGCCAGAAAGATCATCAGCGGCGACCGAAGGAATACTTGGAATTCACGGCACAAACTGAGGAGTGGAAATTGGAGAAACCCGGATCGACGTTTTCACCGGTAATCTTTCTCCACGGGAATGAAAATTTTTCCGTCGCGAGCGCTCGTAAATTAAATATTTCTAATAGTTTAGCGCAGGGTATTCTAAATGTTCAGGTATGGAATCAGGCGGGATGAAGAGCCCCGATAATCGAGTAGGAGGAGGGCGTTAGCCCTCCGTCCTCTCACACCACCGTACGTACGGTTCCGTATACGGCGGTTCGTGATAGATTAAGGATTTAGAGTATTGTGTCAAGTAGCGAGACGAGTCCCATC
>JAWOKN010000160.1:0-3838 GCA_033854175.1 Bacteroidota bacterium
TTGGGAATGATTTACGAATAGTTATAACAAAACACGAAAGTGTGACGGAAAGTCAGAAAACGAAAGCCTCTCTCCGTTAAAAGAAAACTGTTTTTTCTTGACTTTCTTTTTTATAGTTGATTAACCGTCCCCCTTTTAGTATATTTCGGGTGCTGGGCTGCAAAATCACCGTCTGACGAACGATCCTTTGGAGGTGTGATCCTTCAGGAAGGGCGGTAGTAACCGATCTAATGCGGGAGTAATTCAGCGGTAGAATGTCAGCTTCCCAAGCTGAACGTCGCGGGTTCGATCCCCGTCTCCCGCTCACCAATGATATAAAAAGCGGATGTGAAATTTCCACAACCGCTTTTTTATTTCCCTAATGCAGGTTTTGACGCGCGTCTGATTAATCGTTGTATATTTTCACCACCGGTCTCCCGTTCTCATCGATATACGCACGGTACATCCCCTCCGTATTAAAATAAATACCGATATGTCCGTCCTTATCGAGAGCGATAGCACCGCCCGTACCACCGAGTTTGCCGACTTTTTTAATAGCTTCCTCGGTAGCCTGCTGCACGGAAAGATTTTTGTATTCCATGAGCGCTGCTATTGTTCGTGCAACACCGACCCTTATAAAATACTCTCCATCTCCTGTTGCGGACACCCCGCACGTCGAGTCATCCGCATACGTTCCCGCACCAATAATCGGCGAATCGCCAATCCGCCCAAAGCGTTTATCCGTTATTCCGCCCGTGGAGGTCCCTGCCGAAATATTCCCCTGTTCATCAATCGCGACACAACCGACCGTACCATGTTTACTTTCGGAGGTGTCAACGGGATTTAGCTGTTTATTCAGCCTGTTCAGCGAGTCCTGTTTCCTATCCGCCTCCCTTGCCTTCAGCAGATCGTTCCATCTCCGTTGCGTGAAGAAATATTCCTGCGGAACCAGCGCAACCCCCTGTTCCTTCGCAAACGCTTCGGCACCATCTCCCGTGAGCATGACATGTTTTGACCGATCCATGACCAATCGCGCAAGTGCGATCGGATTTTTTATATGTTTTACTGCCGCCACGGCACCCGCTTTCAGCGTACGGCCGTCCATGATCGACGCATCAAGCTCGTTCGTACCTTCATGTGTAAAAACAGCCCCTTTACCAGCGTTAAAGAGGGGGCAGTCCTCCAGAATTTTTATCGTCGCCTCAACAGCATCAAGACTGGTACCATGGTTCCGGAGAATTCCGTACCCGGTCATCAAGGCATGGGTAAGAGTATCCCTGTATTGCTTCTCCGTCTCGGGCTTCATGTTGCTTCTCAAAATCGTCCCCGCTCCGCCATGGACGACGATGCCAATTTCATGCCGGGGAACCGGCTGGCTGGAAACCACACCCAGACCAACAAAAACTATCAGGAGGATCAGAAAAAAGATCCGGCACCGGAAAACTGATGATGTACACATATCAGGACTCCTCATGAAATACATTCCATCTGCCTCCGTTATGTGGAGGCAATGTACCAAGAAGGGGTCTGAATTTCAAATAGCGGGTCTGAGCAGGCCCGTTGGCAGAATATCACTTTGCCTGTTTCCGGAGTTCTTGACCTTTGACAACCACAAAAGCAAGAAGCGCGAAAAGGAAAAACACGAGGAGCATCCAGGCATCGCTCTGGAGTGCACCGATGATCGTGCGGTAGATTTCCAGGACCCATCGTTCAGGGGTGAGCTGTAGGGCCACACCCCCCTGTGTCGGCGGAGTAATGTACTTTTCAAGATCCCAGATTCTCACACCTCCCCCTATTCCGACCACATAGATGGCAAAGGTGATGTACCGGCTCCATGTCAGGAATATATCCTCACCAACCAGTCTCTGTAAAATCTTGTTGACAGGGGTCTTGAAGAATTTCGCAATTATCAGACATACGATAAACGCGACAATGAAATTAACAACGAGCAGCGTAATAAACATCTGGACCTCCTTCTACAATTTCGTGATACAACAGGTGTAATGGTATAATTTTATGGACGGAATACAACACCGTGCAAATCACCGGATAACAAACTTTGTCCCGGCCGAAAGAGTATATTCAGTAGCGTCACCAGCATGAAAATTCCCCTGGAGGTTGAGGATAACATTGTTTGTCAGGGGAATATCTCCCTTACCGCTAAATACCGCACCATCAAAGGGCAATCCTCCTATGCCAAACCAGAGACGGGATGCAGGATGAATTCCCGTATGAAATCCGATTCCCATATTGAAAAGACCTCCACCACTGATGATCGGTAAATTATCGTAGAATCCCGTAGTAAAATACCACTTTCCGAGAAATCCCAACCGCAAACTCCCCGCCGGATATACCTTTGTATAATGAGGGTTATACGAGCCATTATAATACCCATAATAATCCGAACCACCAAAAACTCCCTTTTGAGTAAAAAACTCGCCGCCAAAATCGTTGGTGAACAACGGGCCCATCTGCAGACCCAAGAACGCGGTATTAATGCCCATCGTTGGATTTACATATCTCAGGGTACCTTCGCCTTCGGAGGTGTTTATAGAAGCAATTCCCCCCTTGACACCAATATCAAAGAGTGAGATTTTATGATCGACGCTGATCCCCACATCATTAAAGGGGTAATTCTTCACATCAAGCACGCGTCCGTTACAATCTCTTGACACCTCCGCATAGGATCCGCCGCCTGCCGCAATTCCGATAGTTGTCGAGGAACTATCAGCGGGATTTGGTGAAAAACCGAATATATAGGGAATCAGGATGACAAGGGTAAGTGCGGTACGCAGGAAGTATGATTTTGAGGGTTTCATGTCTGACATCTCCATGATTAAATCCATGGAAATATCGGAAAGATCATACCTCTAAGTGTCAAAAATTTGTCATTTGAATGTAAAAAGCTTGCATAGGTGCTGATTTAATGGTATCTTAGACGTGCAATCAAGGGGGACGCTTAGCTCAGTTGGTTCAGAGCGCCGCCCTTACAAGGCGGAGGTCGCCGGTTCGAGCCCAGCAGCGTCCACTCATAAATGATGATCCCGTCTTCCGACGGGATCCTCAATCTGACAAAATCCACAACCCCTTTTCGGGAGGAGGAAAATCAACATCCTGACTGCCTCATTGTTCGGCGGGTCCGTCAGGACATAAAGGGAAGTCCTGGTGTGGAGACAAATTTTCAGGGAGGAAGCCCCAGCGATACGCCACGAATGTTTCGAATTTGACCCGATCACATTGACATCAATAAACCAATAGCAAAACATATCTCAAGATAATCTCATGGGAGGCAACCATGTCATGCTCAGTCTATATCCTCTGGAGCGGTACACTCGGAAGGTACTATATCGGATACACACCTGATCTCGTCGAACAACTTCTCCGTCATAACGGAGGACAGTTACCCGAGACGAAATCCGGGATACCCTGGAAGTTGATGTATCACGAGGATTTCACAGATTTGATTGATGCGGAGAACAGGGTCGAGGAGATCAAGTCGAGGAAAAGCAGAAAATATATCGAACGCCTCATCAACGATTAGATGATTCTGCGTCAAAACCTTTTCGCACCGCGGCCAGTTAACTCACCTCAGTGAGGTTTTGCAAGGATTGCCCGAAGGGCCTCTTCAAGAGAAGGAAATTTAAACCGGTACCCTGCATTGAGAAGAACACCGGGTACCATCTTCTGTCCCGTGAGGAGCATCTCGGCCATCTCGCCGAGAATCACACGCAGAAGGGGAGCCGGAACAGGCATCCAGCAAGGACGCTTCATAACCGACGACACTACGAGGCCAAATTCCTTCATCGTCACCTGTTCAGGAGCGACGACATTCACCGGGCCGTTGATGGCGGAGTTTTTA
>JAWOKN010000161.1:0-3406 GCA_033854175.1 Bacteroidota bacterium
ATCCCGAGGAGGAAATTCCAGAACTTGTCGACCGTATCGATATAGATCTTCTCATCCGGCGAATGGACGCCTTCGAGTGTAGGACCGAACGAGATCATATCCATACCGGGGACTTTCTCACCGATAATGCCGCATTCTAGGCCGGCATGGATGGCCTTCACCTCTGGATCTTTCCCGTAGAGGGATTTATACGTCGACTTCGCGACCTTCAGGATTGAAGAATTCAGATCGGGTTTCCAGCCTGGGTAACCATCGGAGGCTTCGACCCTGGCGCCGCCGAGTTCAAACACGGCCCGGACCGACTGGCATATCTCATCAATCTCCGAAGCCACGGAACTGCGCTGACTTGTCGCAAGGACGATCCCCTTACCGGTTGTGGTGATCACCGCAACGTTGGTGGAAGTTTCGACGAGCCAGGTGATCTCGGCGCTCATCTTGATCACGCCGTGAGGCAATGCCGCGATGGTCTGGAGGACCTTTTTCTGGACCGATTTCGGGACAACTTTCCCCTTCCTGACACCCGGCTTTTCAGTGATGGCGATCTGCAGATCCTTCTCTGTGGTGGCAAGTTCCGACTTTATTGTCGCATGATATTCGGAGACCACCTTCATGGCCTGGGAAAGTTTTGCCTTCGGCACAAAAAGGAGGGCAGTGGTTTCGCGGGGTATTGCATTGCGTTTATTTCCCCCGTTGATCGAGGAAATCCTGGCGCCGAGGTCGGAGAGTGCAAGGAGAACGCGGTTCATGATCTTTATGGCATTGCCGCGGCCCTTGTCGATCTCAAGACCCGAATGTCCCCCCCGCAAACCCTTGACGGACAATTCCGCGGCCATGGTTCCCGCCGGGGCCTTTTCAAACGCGCATTTCCAGGTCCCGAGCGTATCGCGGCCGCCTGAGCATCCGACATAGATTGCCCCCTCCTCCTCGGAATCGAGGTTCATCAGGGTTCTGCTCTCGACAAAATCTGGAGCGAGGTTCGAGGCGCCCGTAAGGCCCGTCTCCTCATCGATCGTAAAGAGAAATTCAAGCGGACCGTGCTGGAGTGATTTATCCTCCATAATGGCGAGGTTCGTGGCGACGGCGATGCCGTTATCGGCGCCGAGGGTTGTGCCGTTCGCCATCAGTGTATTCCCCTTGCGGACGAGTTCGATGGGATCCTTCAGAAAATCATGTTTTGTGTCGGCGTTCTTCTCGCAGACCATATCGAGGTGTCCCTGAAGGCAGACACTTTTTGCCCTTTCGCGGCCTGCTGAGGCGGGTTTCCTGACGATCACGTTGCCGCTTTTGTCGCGTTTCGCCTGCAGACCGAGTTTTTTGGCGGTATCGAGGACATACTGGCCGACCGCAGTTTCATTTTTTGATCCCCGTGGGATTTTAGCAATCTCGGCAAAATATTTCCACACAAGTGGAGGAGTTAATCCATCGATTGCGTTTGCCATAGTACGATCTCCTTAATAATTCACATTGTTTGATGATACTGAATTAATCCATAAGAGGAAAACCGGAATGGATGAGAAGAGGAACGGGAACCAGCAAACCTCTCTTCCATGATAAATCCGGGAGGGGGAAATCCCCTCCCGGGGTGACAGCACAAATCACATCACTGCGGTGGGCGGTGCCGGTTCGTCGGGGGCACCGGCTTTTCGCAGCGGTACATTAATAAGGTAGAGCGCCAGAAGCAGGAACGCCGGAATAGCGAGCCACGAGGCCACGCCGTCGAACCCCGGGATCACCCAGAATTCCGGTATATTGACGACCCTGTCGCGTGCGAAGACGATGGCGGCGATGACAAGGCCCATGAGGGCTTCACCGGCGATGAGGCCTGAGGCGGCCAGAATGCCTGCATTCTCGACGCGGGCTTTCTGAGCGTCGTTATACTTCCGTTTGCGGACAAATTTTTCAACAACCCAGCGGATAATTCCGCCCATGAAAATTGCGAATGTCGTTTCAAGCGGAAGGTACATGCCGACGGAAAAGAGCATAGGGCTGCGGACCTTGATCAGGATAAGGGAGACGCCCATGGCGATGCCGACGATAATCAGCGGCCATGCCATTTCGCCGCCGACGATACCCTGTGACAGGGCGGCCATGAGGCCTGCCTGTGGTGCGGGGAGGTGCGGACCGCCGAAACCCCCTGTGGCCGGGTTCTGGGCGAGATCGGCATTATGGAGGACATAGAGGGGAAAAAACATCACCAGGCCCGCCAGGAGGACGCCGAAAATATCGCCGAGCTGCATCTTCCACGGCGTACCGCCGAGGATATGTCCGACCTTCAGATCCTGGAGCATCTCGCCGGCGACAGCCGAAGAGACGCAGACAACGGCGGCGACGCCGAGGACGGCCGCGACCCCCTGGACGCCCTTCACGCCGATAATCACCATCGTGAGCGCCGCGATAATGGTGGTGGCGAGTGTAAGTCCGGATATCGGGTTATTTGAGGAGCCGATCATGCCGACGAGGTTCCCCGAAACCGCTGCAAAGAAGAAGCCCGTCACGAGCATGACTATTGCGGCAAGGATGGCGCCGGAAAGGACACCAGCAAAGTAGAGATAGAGTGCGACCATGAGGATGAAGACGACCGCAATGCCCATCCCGACGACTTTCAGGGAAAGGTCCCGTTCGGTGCGCACGGTGGTGGAGACTGCGGTTGTGGATTTCCTGACATCGGCGACGCTCCGTTTAATGCCGGCGATCAGGTTGGCCCGCATGCGCCAGAGTGTATAGAAGGCGCCGACGAGCATACCGCCGACGGCGATCGGCCGGACGATATAGCGGTAGAGGTGGCCTGTAAGAGCGCCCCAGTTTTCGACGCCGTTGGTGGTATACTGTCCGATCATCTCGGGCCCGAGGAAGAAGACCAGGAGCGGCACGAAGAGGCCCCACGCGAGGAGTCCGCCGGCGAAATTCAGTGCACCCAGTTCGGGGCCGATAATATACCCGACGCCGATATAGGCGGGGGTCACCGCGGGTGCGGAGATCGTGGTAATGCCCCCGGCGGGGATCGTGAGCGACTCCTTTGTCAGGCCGAGCCGGACCAGGCTTTGCTTTACCACACCGACGGCCGGGTGGACATAATTGTTATAGAAGAATATCCCGAGGCCGTCCTTGGTATCGACATCTGCGCGGGACAGAAGCTTGATAATGGCGCCCACGCCCATTGCGCGGAACAGTTGCATGGCGGCCTCGGCGCCACGCTGGCCCGCCTTATGGATCTCGCTGGCCGCGACCGATTCGGGGAAAGGAAGCGTATGGTCCTCGACCATGACGCGCCGGAGGACGGTGACAAAAAGGATCCCGAGGATGCCGCCGAGGATCATGAGGGCCGAGGCGGTCAGATATTCCGACATCAGCGATTCGCCCGGTTTGAACTGCCACAGCTGAAGGATGACGAACGCCGGTATCGTGA
>JAWOKN010000162.1:0-5980 GCA_033854175.1 Bacteroidota bacterium
CGGGACCTACGTGGTGACGGAACAGATGCAGGCGGGGTGGATACAGACCTCTTCACCGTCGGCATACACCATCGTCGTTTCAAGCGGCACGGCTTCGGCGGGCGATAACTTCGGCAACTTCCAGACCGGCGCAATCAGTGGACAGGTGTTCGACGACCTAAATAAGAACGGGACGAAAGACGCAGCTGATTCCACGCTTCAGAATTGGCGGGTCAGGTTGACGAAATCCGGAATCCAGGTTGATAGTGCGCTCACTTCCGCAAGTGGCAACTATTCATTCTCAAACCTGACAGCTGGAACCTACACGGTGAGTGAAGCATTGCCGGCAGGATGGTTGCAGACCTCCTCTCCAACGTCATACAGTATTGTCGTCACGAGCGGGACCGTTTCGGGCAGCAACAACTTCGGCAACTTCAGGATGATGTTGAACCTTACGGTGTTTCTTGAGGGGTTCTACAGTCAGTCATCAGGAACTATGGTGCCGGATACGGTCCGGATTGATTTACATAACGGTTCATCGCCTTTTGCCAGCGTCGACTATGACAGTGTTCGGATTGACGAATCGGGGCATGGAACATGTACGTTCACCAATGCCTCCAACGGAATACCATATTACATAGTTATTCAACACCGCAATGCGATTGAAACTTGGAGCGCAGCAGCGCAGATATTCACGGCATCATTGCTCACATACGATTTTACGACAGCGGCGAATAAGGCATACGGCAACAATATGATACAGAAAGGTACGAAGTGGTGTATCTACAGCGGTGATTGTTGGAAAGACGGTTTGGTAGACGGTTCGGATATGAACATGATAGATAATAACGCTGCAGCTTTTCTCTATGGATATTACCCTACGGATATGAATGGTGATTTATGGACCGATGGAGGGGATATGAATGTCGTAGACAATAACAGTGCAAATTTTGTCTATGCAAAAACTCCTTCAAGTTCAATAATGTCTGCGATCGCTGTCAGCACACCGAAGCAAAAAGGGGTTTACAGGAGTCATACAAATCCTGCTTATCAGTTTGCGCTCCTGAACGACAAGCTTGTAAGTCCTGCGGTATATGAATTCGATGTTTACCTGAAGGCAACCAACGATACGATTGTGGTTGCAAATACGCAGCTGGGTCTGACCTTCAACAAGGATGTCCGCAACGGCGGAACCCTTGCGTTTTCGCTGGTAGACGGGTCGTCGGAGTTTCTACCCGCACAGGTACCTGCAACATTCCTGGTTGACACCCTCAACGGAATTTTCCGCAGCGCGCCAAGGGCAAACCCGGGTGGGAGTGGGACCATCGTATCCAGGCTCGGCAATGGCACACGGCTGGGGCGGTTCAGAGTGACGAACTCGAAATCATTTAACGCTGTTACCATGGATCTTGGTTGGAACTTCTCCAATACCGGTAAAAAGTATCCCTCCAGGCTGAGTGTCTATGATGGTGCGGCAAAAGACGTGACAGATGCTGCCTCCTTCACAAAAGATCTGGTCAATCCGGTTCTTACCGCTGAAGGCAGGACTGGGCAGATTCCACGTGTTTTCAGTCTGGGCGCGAACTATCCGAATCCGTTCAACCCCACTACAACAATCACGTTCACATTGCCGGCCACATCGGTCGTCACGCTGAAAGTCTACAACATCCTTGGCCAGGAAGTTGCGACGTTGCTGGATTTGCAGAAAATGGAGGAGACGAGTAATCAGGTGGTCTTTGACGGGAAAGCGTTAACCTCGGGCATGTATTTCTATCGTTTGACCGCGGAAACAATTCCCCAGAATGCGAAAACACAATCCCAGAGATTTGTGGATGTCAAGAAAATGTTGCTCGTGAAATAGTATGGAAACGGCCGGGGACAGAAGTAAAGAAGATCTTTCTAGCGAACAGGTTCTGAAGGAGTTATCATGAAAAGGTTCATTTTGTTAATTGTCATACTGGTGGGAAGATTTTTCGCCCAATCGCAGACACCTACCTATGAATACCGGCTTATGAATGATGTTCAGATAAGCGATTCAATCTACGAATTCGACATATATCTGAAACAAACCGGTTCCACGACCCTGGAGGTGGCCAATACCCAGATTGGCCTGAATTTCAACTCAGCCATTAAAAATGGAGGTCATCTTGTTTTTTCCATTGATTCTGCGACGTCGGAATTTGACGTGAGCCAAGTACCGACAAGTTTCTCGGTCGATACAATGAACTTCATTTTGCGCATAGCCCCCAGAACCAATCCGGGCGCTGGAAATGGTACAATAATTTCAAGCGGTGGAAATGGCACAAGGTTTGGAAGATTCAGACTGAGGAATACCGTCCCGTTTGCATCTGCATCGCCAAACCTATGCTGGAATTTTGTAAGCACAAGCGGACGGTATCCGTCGAGGCTGAGTGCCTATATAGGTGGAAATGCTGTCGACATTACCGATTCCACTGAGTGTTTTGTAAACCTCATCAACCCGATTCTGAACGCGTCAATCAGTGGACAAAAATTCAACGATTTGAACGGTAATGGAATACTTGATGCAGGTGAACCCGGACTTCCAACCTGGATCATCAGGTTGTCCAAAAGCGGGAGTCAGGTGGACAGTGCATCGACAGATGTGAATGGTCATTATGGATTCCCCGGCTTATCTTCCGGGACGTACACCGTATCAGAGAAGATGCAGACCGGATGGAGTCAGACTTCAACTCCTGCAACCTACACGCTCGTCGTCACAAGCGGCTCATTTTCCACCAACAACAATTTCGGCAATTTTCAGCTTGGGAGTATCAGAGGGCAGATTTTCGACGACACGAATGGTAATGCCGTGAAAGATGCGGGAGAGCCGGCATTGAGCGGATGGCGCATCAGGCTGAGTAAGAGCGGTGTGCAGGTTGACAGTGCGCTCACCGATGGGAGTGGCAGCTATCTATTCAGCAACGTAGCATCGGGTACGTATGTTGTCAGTGAAAATTTGCAAACAGGGTGGACACAGACGCTGCCGTCATCGGGGAGGGGGGATACAGTTACCATATCCAGTGGGACGAATTCGGCAGGGCATGATTTCGGGGACTTCCAGCTCGGGAGTATCGGCGGGATGAAATTTGCCGATCTGAACGGAAACGGGATAAAAGATGGAGGTGAGCAGGGTTTGCCGGGATGGCAGATCCGGGTTATCGGCCCTGCATCTGACACTGTTACGACTGATGTCAATGGCAATTATACATTCACAGGTCTGGTCGTGGGTACATACACGGTGAGCGAAATCCAGCAGAACGGCTGGTTCCAGAGCCTGCCGGTATCGAACGGCTCCTATTCCGTTAACATTGCGAGCGGTACGGTCTCGACAGGTAAGAATTTCGGAAACTACCAGAAGAGCAGCATCAGCGGCACAAAATTCAACGATCTGAACGGCAATGGGGCCAGAGATGCCGGAGAGCCTGGACTCTCAGGCTGGAGGATTCGAATATACAATAACGGGAATGAAATTGACAGCGCGCTGACTGATGGGAGCGGCAATTACTCTTTCTTTGGCCTCGTGCCGGGAACATATACGCTGACCGAAGTCGCACAGGCAGGCTGGACGCAGACGATGCCGTCCTCCCCGGGTCAGTATGTGCTTACAGTAACAAGCGGATCAGCGGTTACGGGGAAGGATTTTGGAAATTTCCAATCGGGCAGCATTTCGGGTCTGGTATTCAACGATCTGGACGGTAACGGGTCAAGGGATCCGGGCGAGACGACATTGAGCGGATGGAAAATACGCCTGAGCAAGAGCGGAGTTCTCGTCGATAGCACCCTCACGGATGGCACGGGCGCCTACGCATTCCAGGGATTATCCGCGGGAACATACACGATCGCCGAAATCGTTCAAACCGGTTGGATGCAAACATCACCCTCCTCACCCGGGACATACGTGGTAGCTCTTACAAGCGGCGGGAATTATACAGGGAAGAACTTCGGGAACTTCCAGTTTGGTATCATCAGCGGTATGAAGTTTAATGATCTCAATGGAAATGGTACGAAGGATGCCGCTGAACCGGGGTTGAGCGGTTGGCGCTTCAGGTTGATCAAAGGCGGTACGGCAGTTGACAGCACGCTTACTGACGCGGCCGGAAACTACACATTTACCAACCTGAGTGCTGGCACCTACAGTATAGCCGAGGCTGGCCAGGGCGGCTGGGTGCAGACCATGCCGATCTCACCCGGGACATACACCGTTCCGGTCACAAGCGGGACCTCCTCTTCGGGAAGGGATTTCGGAAACTTCAAGCTTGGTACCATCAGCGGGATGAAGTTTAACGATCTGAACGGAAACGGTGTAAAAGATGGAGGCGAGCCGGGGTTGCAGGGGTGGCGTATCCGTTTGTACAGTAACGGGACAGAGGTCGACAGCCAACTGACCGATATGAGCGGAAATTATTCGTTCACGGGCCTGACGTTGGGGAACTACACTGTCACCGAAGCCCAGCAGAACGGCTGGTCCCAGCTTTTGCCCGCCTCAGGGGGTTCCTATGCCATCAGTGTGGTCAGTGGAACAACTGCAACGAGCAAAGATTTCGGAAATTTCCAGCGCGGACAAATCAGCGGGATGAAATTCCTCGATTTGAACGCGAATGGTGTTAAGGATACGAATGAATCCGGGCTTGCCAGCTGGCGCATCAGGCTCTCGCAAAACGGGGTCGAGATCGACAGCCAGCTGACAGATATAAACGGAAATTATGCATTCACAAATCTCCTTGCAGGGACATATGTTCTCACTGAATCACTGAAGAGTGCGTGGTTCCAGAGTCTTCCCGCCGCTCCGGGAAGTTATAGTGTTGTCATTTCGAGCGGGAGTTCTGTGTCGGGGAAGAATTTTGGAAATTACCAGACCGGTCTGGTCAGCGGGGCGCTCTTCAATGACGTGAACGGAAACGGGGTGAAGGACAACGGTGAACCAGGGCTGGTAAACTGGCGGGTTCGGCTTGTCGGATCGCACAGTGACACAACGTTCACCGATTCGAGCGGGAACTACTCATTCGCAAATATCATCCCCGGTCAGTACGAAGTCCGTCAAGATGTCATCAGCGGATGGATACAGACATATCCTGCCTCTCAGGGTACCCATCTGTTGACCGTCACAAGCGGACTGATTGTCAGCGGGCGGGATTTTGGGAACTTTCAGACTGTCGGTATTACCGGTGTGAAATTCAATGACCTGAATGCAAACGGCGTAAAAGATCCAGGCGAGCCCAAACTCAGTGGCTGGCGGATCAGGCTTTCGCTCGGCACGACTCAGGTTGACAGCACAGTAACGGACTCGCTCGGTGCTTATCTCTTCAAAAATCTGACTGCAGGCACCTATACTGTTACAGAAATGCAGCAGGCAAGCTGGACGCAGAGCCTGCCGGGATCGCCGGGATCGTACACGATTGTCATTACAAGTGGCAGCTCGGCCTCAGCGAAGGATTTCGGGAATTACCAGCATAGCGGGATCACCGGTAAGGTTTTCGCTGATGTGAATGGCGATGGTATCCGCAACGGCGCTGATTCTACAATGACGGGTATCCGTCTACGCCTGTCAGGGCCTTCAACGGATTCGGTTCTTACGGATGCAGGCGGTAATTATGCCTTTTCAAATCTCATTCCCGGTGCATACACGATCGAGGAAGCATTACCTGCCGGCTGGATGCTGACCCTCCCACCACCGCCGGGAAAGTACAGCTTTTCGCTCGCCGGCGGGACACAGGTGGCGCAGAAAGATTTTGGGAATTTCCGGCATGGTCTGATCAGCGGTATAACCTTCGACGATAAAAACGGAAACGGAGTGAAGGATAGCAACGACACAAACCTCCAATCCTGGATGATTGAGATGCAGCGTGTTGGGATACAGACCGATACGATGTTAACCGACACACTTGGTCGGTTTGCCTTTACCGGTCTTGGGCCTGGAACATACATTGTCCGCGAGCTCACGCGTCCGCAATGGCTGCGGACGTATCCGGCGGGGTCCGGG
>JAWOKN010000163.1:0-3507 GCA_033854175.1 Bacteroidota bacterium
GACGCCGGAACAGAGGATCCGTTGCGGACAACGGGTTGTCGAATTGCGCAAGCGCTATCCCATCTTCATGGCTGACTTTTGGAACGATGGTCCCGCTGCCGGCGGCTGCCTGGCGGGGGGGCGCAGATATCTGCACATTTTGAACTCGGGACGTGTTGAGCCATGTGTCTATGCGCATTTCGGTGTGGATAACATCCGCGAGAAGTCGCTTCTTGAGGCCGCCAACTCGCCCTTTTTCAGGGCTATCCGTCGCGCATTTCCGTTCAACCAAACCGCAAACCTGCGTCGTCCTTGCATGATCATCGACAATCCTGATGTGCTGCGCCGGCTCGTGCGCGAATACGTCGTTCCGGAGGGACATGATCACGCGGAGGATATTATCTCCGATCCGAATGTCGTGAAGTGGATCGACCATTACGCTCAACGCATGAGTGAACTGACCGAATCGGAATGGCGGCGAAAGATTGAAGATCCGAACTCCCGTTGGTATATGGAAAAAGAAGAATACAAGCTGCTCTTTCGGTTTTCAAAAGGACCACCCGCCGCGCCTGGACCGGATCATCACTGATTACTGCCGTGGAGTCATTTTGAATTTGGGGCCGGTGCCAAAATGTTTTTCGGATTGCTGTCATTTGCATTCTTTTTAGCCGGAACTGTTGGGCGCCAGGTCATCGACGAGACTGCTTCCCAGGCATCGCACCAGGAAACTCCATTCACGGATGCCGCCGACATCTTGCCGCGCATGATGGCCTATGCGCGCTGGCGGACCGAATCTCTCCCGGCCTATACCAGCATTCGGAAATACCATGTGGAATATCAGGGCATCGTGAAAAAAAACGCCGAGATGGCGGTTCGGATGATCTGCGCCGCAAACGGAGAGAAGCGATTTGAAATCACATCCGAGGCGGGCTCAAGACTTTTGCGCGAGAGGGTGCTGCGGAGGCTTCTCGAGAACGAAGTGGATGCGGCCCGGATTGGTCGGCGACCGGAATCCGCAATCACCCCCGATAACTACCAATTCCGCCTTTTGCCCGTGGACACCGCAACGAGCCGTGATTGCTACGTACTCGAAACGATTCCCAGGAGAAAGGCAAAGTTCCTCTTTGTGGGCAAAATATGGGTAGATCGCAAGGATTTTGCGATTGTCCGAATCGAAGGCGAGCCCGCGGTCAATCCATCATGGTGGATTAAGGGCACGAAGATCTTGCACACTTACAAAAAATTCGGACGCTTCTGGCTGTATGACTCGAATGAATCAACAACCAGAGTCCGCCTCGGAGGCCGGGCTTTTTTGACTATCCGTTATGAAGACTATGACTGGAGCACACCAGATGCCGTGTCAAGAAACTCCGGATGAACTCGATCGGCCGCGGCGAAACCAGAATTGTTCGGGGCATGGTATTCTGCCGGCCTTCCGAAAATCCGGGTCAGCCAGCTGTAGACTCGAATGGCAGATCTTGGATGATAACACCGCAGCGGTCGGGTGGGTTTCTGAGCGAGCAAATCCTCAGGAGGCGAGGTCGAGCAAAAGCTCGACCTTTTTACTGTATGCAGCGAGCATGTAATGAGCCAGCTCCGGATCATACGGGTGCGCCAGGTAAGCCCTCCGGGTTGCGGCGATGCTCTCATCGATGGTCCTGAGATTTCCATCCAACTCGGCGACAAGAGCAGGATCCAGACTCGGTCTTCGTTTATCGATAATCGTGTTCAGTACTCGTATGGCCTCGATATATTCCCGCTCCGCGTTGTGTATCGAGCGGATCGCACTGGCAAGATCCCTATCCTTGCCGCTATAGAGACCGGATTTTGGAGAGCTTCCCTGCTCTCCGGCTTTGAAATATCGGACAGTCATCAGGGTACCGCTCACTGAAAGCACTATAAGCAATGCGGCTGCCAGGGCGATGCGCATCTGCGGACCCAAATTCACGAAACTTGTCCGCAACCTCTCTTTAAGGGGAACGAATCTTCCTGGCCGCACCGGAGCCGGTTCACTCTCGGTACCCGTCAGCCTTGCCTGAACCTTTTCCCAGACCAGCGGATTCACATTAAGGGCGTCCTGCAGGTGTCCACGGTATCGGCGGTAGATTTCTTCTTCCTCCCGGAGACGCTCCAACAATGCCGCGCACGAATTACACGAATTCAGGTGGGATTCCATCCCTGCGGCAAGCTTACCCTCCAATTCGCCGTCCTGAAACTCCTCAAGCAATTCCTGAACGCGTTGGCAATCCATGGGAAACCTCACCTTCATGAATCACGCCTGCCCAGATATGGGATGAGGCGCCTGCGCATCTCTGCCCTGGCACGATGCAAATCGGTCTTGAGCTTGCCCAGCGAATATCCGGTAACTGAGGATATCTGCTCGTATCGAAGCTGGTTGACCACCTTTAGAACAAAGACAAGACGTTGGTCCTCGGGCAATCCGTTCAACGCCCGCTGAATATGCGCGCTCATTTCCCCTGTCATGAGTCGGTCGTCGGGCCGGACCGACCTCTTCTCCGAAGGCATCATTTCGACCTGCTCCAGCCCCGTATTTCTTGATCTCCGGTATTTGTCCTTAATCGCCTCGCGCACTACATTGCGGGCGATGCCGAACAACCACGTCGACAGCGCGGAATCATCCCTCCGTTCGTCTTTCTTGCGATAGGCGCGGATGAATGTTTCCTGCGTGAGTTCTTCCGCCTGATCACGATCTCCCAAAAATCCAAGGATAAAGCTCATCACAGGCCTGCAATATCGCTCGAATAATTTCTGGAACTGATCGGGATCCGACATGGGGCAGGAGGTCATCGCCCTATCCCGCGCCTCGGGGGCATCGAACTCCTGCAAAACCTGGGCGTGTGGCAGCATTCGCTCCTCAGATTTTACGGCATCGTGCGGAGGGGGAAAACAAATTCGCCCGAAAGCCAGCGATCGCGTTCACCGCATTCCCCGCTTCGCCTGTGCCCCCCGTCATCCACGCTTTGCGTATTATCTCACAAAATTGACTGTGCAGCGATCCGCCTGAAAAAAAAGCATGCTCGCCAAGAACAGTGCCGGCCTTTCACGCGGGCTGCGTCGAACATCAGCGAATCAGGGCGACCCGCCCCGAAACAGTGGTAATACGCATGCTGCGAGCTCCCGAGCCCAGGCGGCCGTGTGCCGAACGGCCCGGTCCGTATCGCCGTTCCTGAACCTCAATCGGAAAATCTGTCTTCAGCGAACCGCTAACGCTCGACATCTCAACGTCCGCATCGAGGTTAGCCGGAGCCTTGACGGTGACATTCCCGCTGACCGAGGTAAATTTCATGTCTCCCGATTCCTCGATTCGCGAAATTTCGACATTCACGCTCCCGCTGACGGACGAAGCACTGACAATTCCCGACACCCCCTTGACATCCACACCCCCGCTGATGCTTTCCGCGCGGATTCTGCCCTTGATTCCGGCGATACTGACGTTTCCGCTTATAGAGGAGATGCGGTCGAAATTGTAGTTGATATTCTGGGGCACCTTCACCTCGAAATTCACAG
>JAWOKN010000164.1:0-10776 GCA_033854175.1 Bacteroidota bacterium
AAGGAGGTCGTCATCGAAGCAACCCGCCCGGATGTTGAACTGGAAAAAACCTCGACAAGCGCCGTCGTCCGGTTTGAGGATGTTCAAACAGTTGCTGGTATGCGCGACGTCGGCGACATCCTTACACTGGCGGCAGATGTCACCGACGGACATTTCAGAGGGGGGCGGACCGGCGAGGAATATTATACACTTCAGGGAATGGGCATCGTCAACCCACTCGATAACAGTACCGCATTTTTACCGATCATGAGCGCCGTTGAGGAGGTCGAGGTGATCACCAGCGGCTTCGGTGCCCAGTACGGGAACGCGCAATCGGGCGTCGTGAATATATCGATGAAAGAGGGACGATCGGACAGGTGGACGACACGGGCCGAGGTTCGGACACGCGCACCGGGACGAAAACATTTCGGGCCGAGTGTCTATGATCCGAGCGCCAACCCGTATCTCACCGCGCTTCTTGATCAGAGCGTCTGGCTCCGCGGAGACCCCAATACGGGAAATACCCCCTACTACCAATCGATGGGATCAGGTCTCAACAGCCGCTATGCAGGCGATACCGCGGTCCAGTTGCAGGTTGCCCGCACACTCTGGGGGATGCAGGCCCGCAGGGATATGAACAAGACGTATGGAAACGACATCGACTATGACGGGGAACTTGCCACGGGTGGGCCAATCGCGGATAATATGAGGATGTTTGTTGCCCTCCAGTCGAATACCCAGTGGCCCGTCTTTCCGACCGAGGAACCCGATTTCCAGCGCCAGGTGATGGGCAATATCGCCGCCGACCTCGGTAACAAAGCAACCCTGCACCTGAGCGGCGGTTACAGTCTGCAGAATACCAACGTGTTTCCGAGTTCAAACGGTACGGGATACCTGACCTGGCTCTGGGACAGGATCCTTTCCATCGATTACCAGAAAACCACAAACCTCCAGCTCGGCGCCAGGTTCACTCATACTCTGAGTCCGAGCACCTATTATGAGGTGAAAGTGAACTCCCTCTGGACGAAACTGACTGAAGGTTCAACCCCATCCCCGAGCTCGGTGCCCGATTCGCTCATCGTCAATCCCCAGCACAGCCAGGTTGACTGGGATAAAATCATACCGCAGGTCATTACCGGACCGGATGGATTTTCGTACCTGAAAGGGGACGACGAATTTAAGGACCAGCTGACCCGTACGGTTTCGCTCGATGCCGCCCTCACCAGCCAGGTCACAAAATCACACCTCCTGAACGGCGGCGCTCAGGCCAACCTTTATCATATCGATGTCTCCAACTCCCTCAATACACGGCGCGGCGCCGGCGGTCCGGTCGAATCATACAATATCAACCCCTTCGAAGCCGCTATGTATGCCCAGGATAAGATGGAGTTCGAGGGCCTTATTGCGAACGTCGGCCTGCGGTGGGATCTCTGGTATGCAGGCCGCGATTACTATGACAATCTTTTTTCACCCTTCCTGATAACTGATTCGGCGGGGAACCCCATCAATAATCCGACACTGGCACCCCAGTCGTCTACTCCCATCCTCGCCAGGCTCCAACCCAGGGCTGGCGTGTCGTTCCCGGTTTCACTCAAAACCGTGTTCCATCTCAACTATGGTACATTTATGCAGCGCCCGTCGTTTCAGTACGTCATTTCCTCACGGGTGCAACAGGGATCATTGACCCCGATACAGATAGGTAATCCGCGTCTGATGCCTGAAAACACGAACAGCTACGATGTCGGCGTCACACAGGGTCTGGGTGAAGGGTTCACACTGGATGTGAGCGGGTATTATAAGGATGTGAAGAACCTGATCGATCAGGCCACCTTTACCTCGATTAAAACCGGTGCGACCTATACAACATGGTTTAACAGGGATTATGCCGATATACGGGGATTCCGCCTGGCACTGACAAAACGCCGGGGTGCGTTTACCGGTTCGATCAATTATCAGTTCGGCGTGGCAACCGGCAAGAGCGCGACAACCTCCTATGCGCCGGTCGCCTTCACGCAGGATACGAGCGGAGGCATCTCCACCAGTACGACAAAGATTCCGGTCAGGGATATTCTCCTTGATTTTGACCGCACTCACAACCTGATCATCAATCTGGCCTATGAAACAACCCCGGGCTGGGGTCCGCAGGTGTTTGGATTCTTTCCCCTCGAGAATACGGTCCTTTCATCATACTCGTTTTTACGGAGCGGCCGCCCCTATACTTCACCCGCGAATCCCACGGTTATTAACGGTTCACGCGCGCCGGGTGAGTACAATACAAATATCAGGCTGACCCGGAGGATACCGAATTTCTTCGGCGTCGCGGCGACGCTCTATTTCGAGGTTTTCAACCTCTTTGATAACAAGATTCTGAACTATGATTACGTTTTTGCCACCCCCACTGCCAATACGACCAGCAATATCACCAATAATTATGAGCGCTACGCAATCGACAATCCCCGCACGGGTATCCTTTACTGGCCCGATACTAGTCCTCCCCTGAGCTGGGGCGTCGATCAGTCCTTCCTGATTTACGACAACGCCCCGAGATCATTCAATCTCGGATTTGTAATTGAACTTTAACCGGACGTGAACCATGAGACCCTCACAGAAAAGATATTTCACAACGTTTCTTGCACCAGTCTCCTGTATCCTTCTCGTGATTCTGACCGCGACATCGGTTTATCCGCAAAACCGTGATTACAGGATTCATCAGCGTGGTTTGCTCCACCAGACCGAATATAATACCGGTGAACTTGGCCGGACCTATGATAACGGTACAGCCGGCATGATCCAGGGATTTTCCTCTATGGAATGGCCCCCGAATTCGTACCAGATCATCGACCGGACAGTCTACTACGGCCAGCATAACTCCTTCGGCGGCGGGATCTGGATATCCGGGACACGGGCGGGCGTACGGCAGTACGATTACTGCGGTGCCGTTTCAGACAATAACGGCAACGCGACACAGGTCGAAGGGATCTACAGTCACCCCATCTCCATCGAACGGATCGAAAACTATCCCGTGCTCGCCGACGGTAAACTGAATCCCGCCTATAATCCCGACGAGGCTGAAGAAGTCATTATCGCCAAATGGAGTACTCCGCTCGGTGTCACCATCACACGCACAAGCAGGGCATGGAGCTTCCCGGGATACGACAGCTTTATCATCTATGAATACAAACTCGAAAACACAACGGCTGATTCGATAAAGGATATGATCGTTGCTTTTCCATATGGATTTTGCCCCTCCATGTTCGGTTATGAGCGCGCCACAAACCGGTGGGCGGAGGCCGACCTCCGGGCCAACAACCAGTTTGCACGATGGGATCTCCACCGGTGGATGACCTATAACCACGACAGGATCGGAAAACCGGACAGCGTGTTTTTTGATACCTGGTCGCAACCCGGCAACCGGGGAGGACTGAACTCTCCCCAGGCGGCGGGACTCCTCACCCTCCACGTCGATTATGACCACCTCGCCACCAAAGGAAATACCGCGCTCATCGTGACCGGTTCCGATACGGTGACGTGGGATCAGAACATGAAGATAAAGCAGCCGTTCCTCAACCGGTACGAAAACGGGAACCTCTATCCCTCAAAAATCCAGCTCTGGATGGATCCCGCCCAGTCCCGGAAAACACGGGGATATAGGATAACAGATTCGATCTTCATGAAAACCATATATCCGGACAGCACACGACCCTGGACAAATTGCTACTGGATGGGGCGCTGCCGCCCGTCGGTCGACCTCGGTAACGCACAGCCCGCCGCCCATGGCTACGGCTTCGGTCCCTATATCCTTCGGGGAGCCGATCTGATGCAATTTTCTCTTGCGGAGGTCGTCGGATATGGCGCAGGGGTTGCGGGCGATACTGCCTATCTCGATGTTGGTGGGGGAGTCCGCGGTGAACCGGAGCCCTACCTCCATCCGGTGCCGAGCTGGTATAATCAGATCACCTACGCCAACCTGGGAACCCCGTCGGTCATGGGAAGCAATTATCTGCAATCATATCCTCTTCCATGGTATGTTACCCCCGGCGTTGTCTCGATCCGTGATGTGGCCGACAGGGCTATCCAATTGTATACAGGCCAACAACTGGTCAAATATGATACACTTCAGTTCAAGCCGGATCAGACATCTGCCACCGGGACGTATAATACCCTGCAGATCCCGGTTCCTTCACCGATAATCACAATCTACAATAGCACCCTGGCGAAAAATAAAATCACCTGGGAACCCTATGTCGAATCGTTCTCGACACCGAGATTACATGCCCCGTTCCACCATTACGAGGCGTTCCGGGCTGTCGATCCACTCGGTCCATGGGTACGTCTGGATTCTGTCGGTGTAAGGGATCCCCGTTACTTTCATGATTCGGTCTATATCCTTATCGACACGTCAAGCGTTCTGGGCGCCTCATATTACTATACGGTCGTATCTGTCGACGACCTCGGGGGAAGAAGCGGCATGCTGACATCGATGTCAAATGGTGTCATACCGCACAAGACGGATATCGGTCCGGCTTCAGCTCTTGGAAAAGTCTACGTCGTACCGAACCCTCTGATCGTGTCCAATAGCGCGAGAATCGGATTCCAGGGACTCCCCGGAAATCCGACCGACCAGATCGAGTTCTTTGGTCTGACGGCGCATTGTACCATCAGGGTCTTCTCGTACGCAGGCCAGCTTATTGCCACAATCAGACACGATGGGGGATATTACCACGACTGGTACCAGATATCCCGGAATAATCAGCTTCTGGCCTCGGGTGTCTATTATTTCGTTGTCGAGGATGACAGCGGGGCACGCGCTCATGGTAAGTTCGTCATTATTCATTGAAAACGTAAGGTCTCACAATGAAGATAATCCTTAAACTGGTTATTGTGCTTTCCATGATGTCCCTCCTTGAGGGGCCGGCGTTTGCGCAGAAGGTGGGAAGTACATCGATGCAGTTCCTTCATGTCATGCCCTGCGCACGGGCTACCGCCATGGGCGATGCCTACAGCGTTCTGGCGACCGGTGCCGAGGCGGTGTTCTGGAATCCAAGCGGAACAGCCGTCATCAGCAGCCAGGAATTTTCCTCCACGTATGTCGACTGGATATTTGATGCCCGGCAGGGGGCCCTGTCGTATGCCACCCCCCTGGGAAGCCTGGGTGCGATCGGTTTCCAGATCCAGTATATCGATTTCGGCGAGTTCGAGGAGACATCCAGCGATCCTCAGTATATGGTCCCCGGTAATTGGGGATTGACCGGAAGAACGTTCCACCCCTTTGGCATTTTGGCCGGTCTCACCTACGCAAGGAGCCTCACGGATAAATTTTCAACCGGTCTCTCGGTGAAGTACGGCCACGAATCCTTGTTCAATGGCCATGGCGCTACCGCATACTTGAGCAGCGTCGGCGGATATGATAACGTCAAAACCTGGACCAATGCGCTCCTGTTCGACTTCGGCATCCGCTATAATACAGGTTTTCATTCTGTCCAGATAGCCGCCTCCGTCCAGAATTTCGGGCCGGATCTGAAATACGCGAGTGAGTCGAATCCCGCACCGATGCTCTTCCGCTACGGTATCGCGAGCGACCTCGTCGGCAAGGACGGCCTCCTCATGAACGAGCAGGATAACCGCCTGACAGTCGCATTTGACCTTTTCCAGCCCAATGATTATGCCCAGCAGGCCCATATCGGAGGCGAATATGAGTTCCAGGGGGTGTTTGCGGTCAGGGCAGGATATAAGTTCAATTACGATTATGAAGGCCTCACCCTCGGTGCAGGGTTTAAACCCCCAATCGGTTCGGTGAAACTTTCAGTCGATTACAGCTACGGGACGATGGGGACCTACCTCGGTTATGTCCAGCGGATAAGCCTGGGAGCGATACTGCCATGAAGAAATCATACTCATTCATCCCATCGATCATGAAACGATACTGGATTGTACTCCTTCTCGCACATGTTGCGTTTGGCCAGGGATATGATAACCCGCTGACCATCCAGGGCACCGACCAGGCAACGCTCCAGTCTGCCGCATCACGCGCCGCAGGAGGGACCACCATATGGCTGGAAAATGATGTCAGCCTGATGTTCGCCAACCCGGCAGCTCTGCAGTCCCTCAAAGGGATACAGATCTCCGTGGGCGGTGTTCAGGATTACCTCTCCTCCCAACAGGTGCAGCAATATGCACCCCTGAAATATTATTCCAACTTCAGCCTCCTCATGGAAGGCCTGACCGGATATATCAGTAATCCCGATACCTCGTTTCATGGAGTGAATGCCGGCGATACCGTCCAACGGCCGTTTGATAACATCGGGCCGGATTGGTGGAGAAAATCAAACAAGGGGAGACCAATTCAGGTTCTTCTTGGCATACCGTTTACTCTCGCCGACCGGCATTATACGGTCGGTCTGGGCGCGGTCCAGTATGCTAACCTGAATGGTTACTACGCCAACAATAATATCCTTTCGCCGGCGATCGGTTCCGAACGCCCGACTCCGACACCGCTGCCCACCGGAACCGACTCGCTTCCCGTGTCATGGTACCAGTATATCCGCCAGCGCGATGGCTTCATCAGCGGCTATGGCCTCGCCCTGTCAGGAAGCCCTGTTGAGAACCTTTCGCTCGGTCTCAGCGCACTCATCCTCTCCGGAAGCAGCGACGACTTCGAACAACACACCGGCCGGGGGACACTTCTCTTCTTCGCCAACTGGTTCAGGCTCGATTCTGTCTACAATCATGTTACCCGCACCGGTACGTCTGATTACAGCGGCCAGGAATTTACACTCAGCGGGATTTATCACGCCCGCAATATCAGCCTTGGATTTATGGTCAGACCACCCTCGACCATTACCAGGAAATACAGTGCCACACTCTCGACCGATACTACCGGAACCCCCGTTGTCACCACACTTTCGGGCGAGGACAAGATCAGACTCCCGTGGCGGGGAATGGTCGGTCTTTCGGTCCTTCTCCGGGAAAACCTGCGGATCGGACTGGAGTATGAAGTCCGCTCGTATGAATCTGCGGTCTATACCAGCGACGGCGGCGCGGAATCCAACCCCTGGCTCTCCGCCTCTGTCCTCCATGTCGGGGCTGAATATGCCGCTCTCGACTGGCTTGCCATCCGCGCCGGTGTCCGCGAACAGGCCGAGGTTTTCCAGGAGGAGGGGAATCCGCTTGTCGGTGATCCGGTCAGCTATACCGTCTATTCGGCAGGCTGCGGTCTGCAATTTTCGGGCGTCCGCCTCAATCTGACCTACGAGTATAGCCTGCTGAAGTATACCGACAACTGGCAGACAAATGTCAATCTGAACAAGACGTGGTATAATACCATCGTCGCGAATGTGCTCTATGACGTACCGTGGTCGTGGTAAATAACGGTGAGACGGACTGAAGAGATGAAATTAAAAAATCATAAAACAGGACTAAATCCTTTCAATTCATTTTTTTGTTGAGGAGATCAATATGAAACAATTCTTCTTGTTGTTTGTCGTGACGGCGCTGCTGCTCCTTCCCCTGACGCAGCTTAACGCTCAGGCGAACGGCGATTATCGTTCGAATACCACAGCCGGCAATTGGAGCGCAGCCGCCACATGGATGACGTACGACGGATCGAACTGGAACGCCGCCACACAGGCACCCAATGGAGCCCAGGTTATCATCATACGGAGTACCGATTCGGTTTTTATCGACATCCAGGTGTCGGTATCCGACACGTTGAAAAACCAGGGGAAACTTGGCGGAACGGGAAGCCTGACAATCGCAAGCGGAGGCGTCTATCAGCACGATGAACAGAATGGCTCCCTGCCTCAGTGCACCTGGGCAACGGGCTCCACCTGCCTTGTGACCGGTTATGTTACGGGAAGCAAACCCAACAATGCGAACCAGAATTTCTACAACTTCACCTGGAACTGCCCGGCCCAGACGGGAAATACCGATCTCGCCATGACGGGTAATATCATCGGCGGGAACTTTACCGTCATGAGCACTGGCACCGCGCGGGTCTATCTCACGAGTCCCACCCCGTACATCCAAGGACACCCCATCACGATTAACGGCAATGTCATTGTTACCGGCGGGACATTCGCGTCGAACGGTTCCGGCTCGATGGATACGATCGAGGTTATCACGATGGGTGATATTATCCTCACCGGCGGGGTATTCTCCGTCAGCCGGGGGAGCGCACCGGATGTAACATGGAAACTCTACGGGAATTTCCTGGCGTCCAACGCTGATCTCCGTAATTCCGGGGAGCTGCATGTCAATACACTCGAACTGGTCGGGGCGAAATATCACCTTATCTCCCTGACAAATGTCACCTACGCGGGGGGCGGTGGAAGCTATTTTACGATCCAGGTCGATAGCGGTTCAACGGCTGATCTCGGTACCTCAGTCATCAGCAGCCTGAATGACGGGAGCTTTATCGTCCGTCCGGGTGCCACACTGGTCTGCGCCGATCCTGCGGGTATCAACGGCAATATCCAGTGCACAGGCAACCGGGGCGGCGGAAATGTCTTCAGCACACTCGCAAATTATAAGTTCAATGCCTCTGTGGCACAGGTGACAGGTACGTTGCTGCCGAACCCCGTCAATCAACTCATCATCGATGATGCCGCCGGTGTTACACTTTCCGCGACCTGCCTGGTGACCGATACTCTTCACCTCCCCACAGGCATTCTGTATACGGGATCGAATATTGTTGCAGCCAATGGAGTCGTTCAACGGGGGAGTGGCTATATTGCCGGTACACTCGAAAAAACATTCTCGGCAACAGGATCCAAGGATTTTGAGGTCGGAACAGCAAACGGATATTCTCCTGTTACCGTCAACGTCACCGGCGCAACGGGGGATATGAACATTTCAGCAGTCCAGGGTGCTGAACCGCATGTCGCAAATGCACTTCAGACAATCGGACGCTACTGGATAATCAGCGTTACGGGCATTACACAGGCAGACCTGACGTTCCATTACATGGCGGCGGATGTCAACGGTGTCGAATCGGCATATCAGGTCGGCAGATACGACGGTGCGACGTTTAACCTTCTCCCCACGACCGTCGATACGATCAATCATACGGCAAGCGTCACGGGCGTGACCGCGTTCTCCAACTGGACACTGGGTGAACCACTGGGACTCCCCGTGAAGGAATCGAAAACTCTTATCCCGAAGAAATATTTTGTCGATCGGTCCTACCCGAATCCCTTTAACCCGTCGACCACCATCGAGTATGGCGTGCCGAAATTCTCCTGGATAAGCGTGAAGGTCTACAACCTCCTCGGCCAGGAAGTGGCAACACTTTTCGAAGGGTACCAGAATCCGGGTGTCCATGCACTCCGGTTCGATGGCTCGAACCTCGGATCCGGAATTTATTTCTGCCGGTTTGAATCCGGCAGATTCGTCGATGTGCAGAGACTGTTGCTGATCAAGTGATCCCGTCAGACCGATATCGCATGAAAAATTGTCTGTTCATCGTCGTCCTTCTCTGCATGTGGCTTTCCGCAAGCTGCAGCGCCCGAATCGTACCGTCCGGGGAAAATCAACACCGGTGGTCGGAATCAATTGCGGAATCTTTTCTGCAGCGCCATCCCGGCTGTGCGACGTATGATTCGGCCTCACCAAACCAGAAGTGGAACTATGAACAGGGTTTCATGCTCTATGCACTCATGAGGCTGTGGCGACACACCGGCGATGCGAGGTACTTTGAATTTGTCAGGTGTAATCTCGATCGCTTTGTCTCCGATGACGGGAAGATTGCCACGTACGTCGATCGCGACTATAACCTTGACAATATCGCTCCGGGCAGGGTATTGCTGGCTCTCTATGACAGCACGCACCTCGATAAATACCGCAGTGCCGCAGCCCTTCTCCGGAACCAGTTGAATGACCAGCCACGCACAAAAGAGGGCGGATTCTGGCACAAGAAAATCTATCCTGACCAGATGTGGCTCGACGGTCTGTTCATGGCTGAACCCTTCTACGCACGGTATATCAGCCATTTCCCTGAGAAGGATAAATTCGACGACATCGCCAATCAGTTCATATGGATGTATACCCATGCCCGTGATACTGCAACCGGCCTCCTCTACCACGCCTGGGATGAAAGCGGAAGGTCCCGGTGGGCAAACACGACAACCGGATGCTCATCCCAGTTCTGGGCCCGCGCCATGGGATGGTATCTCATGGGTTTGATCGATGTTCTTGACGATTTTCCTGTTGACCATCCCAAAAGGGGACAACTGGTGACGATCGTTCAGCAGTTTGCCGAGGCTTTGTTGAAGTTCCGGGATGATAAAGCGTTCCTCTGGTACCAGGTTGTCGACCAGGGTCCGCGAGAGGGGAATTATCTCGAAACTTCTGCCTCGGCAATGTTTGTTTATGCTTTCGCCAAAGGGTCACGAAAAGGCTACCTGCCGGCTCGCTATCTGGATGCGGCCCGGGAATCATTTCAGAGCCTTCTTGATCATTCCGTGAAGGTCAGGGGGGACGGCCTGATCGATATCGAAGGGACGTGCAGGAGCGCAGGTCTCGGGGGTGATCCCTACCGAGATGGGAGCTTCGCGTACTATACGAGCGAACCGCGCAGAACCAATGACCTTAAGGGCATCGGCGCCGTTCTCCTTGCGGCCCTTGAAATTGAAGATGCCGCCCGCACCACCCCCGGTGACTCGGGCGGTTCGAAAGGAGGTCGGCAACTATGACACGACACCCGCATACGACGCTCGCCGATATCGCCAAACGTCTCGGGGTCTCCCGCGTCACCGTTTCAAAGGCACTCAGGAGTCATTCGGATATATCTCCCGGGTTGAC
>JAWOKN010000165.1:0-4399 GCA_033854175.1 Bacteroidota bacterium
GCGAGTATCTGCCCCCCGGCGGATACGCGGACATAGACGTCGATATCGTCGTGAATGCAACACCCGTCGGAATGATCGGTTATCCGCAAATCCCTTTACTCCCGCCGGGATTTTACAGGAAAAACATGATTATCCTGGATGTCGTAAACCGGCAGGATCTCACCCCGTTTCTCTCAGCCGCTCGGGACCGTGGCTGCCGGATTATCACCGGACACGAACTTTTCCTCGAGCAGGCAAAACTCCAGTCAAAGATCTTCCTCAGCGTGTGTCCATCATGAAGAGCACCGACCGGCTGATCATACCCAATACGGACTTCGATGCCGAGATCGGTCTTCCCGGCTCGAAGAGTTACACAAACCGCGCGCTGATCACGGCGGCGCTCGCCGACGGCGAGACAACATTGCTCGATTCCTCCCGGAGCGAGGATACGGAAGTCATGATCGCCGCACTCAAAAAATTCTCGGTCGCAATCGGCGGCGATCCGGAACAGAGGAGAGTCGAGGGGCGGAACGGCCTGTTCGAGGCACCGGTCGATTCGATCGATCTCGCGAATACCGGAACCGCGATGAGATTTCTGACCGGCCTCGCCGCACTCGCCAGCGGGACGACCCGCCTCACCGGGAATGCACAAATGCAGCGACGTCCGATCCAACCCCTCCTCGACGCCCTCCGGTGCGCCGGGGTCCAGACATCGAGCTCAAACGGCTGCCCGCCGGTGGAGGTCCGCGGCGGTACCTTCCGCGGCGGAACGATTGATCTCGACGCTACGAAAAGCAGCCAGTACCTGTCGTCACTACTCCTGGCCGCCCCGTACGCCGACAAACGGACGATTGTCCGACTCAAAGGTGCATTGAGTTCCCAGCCGTATGTCGACATGACCATGCATGTCATGAGATATTTCGGCGCTGAGATTGAATCGCAGAACTACGCCATGTTCTCCGTCGATAACACGGCCCGCTATCTGGGACAATCCTTCCGGATCGAACCCGACGCATCCTCGGCGACGTATTTCTTCGCTGCCGCAGCGATAACGGGAGGAAGGGTGACTGTCCGAAACCTCTCCCGCGAGTCATTCCAGGGAGATACACGTTTTCTCGATATCCTCGGGGAAATGGGATGCTCCGTCACCGATCGGACGGAGACGATCGAGGTCCGTGGAAAAAACCTCCGGGGAATCGAGGCTGACATGAACCGTCTCCCTGATTGTGTACCCGCGCTGGCCGTGACTGCGGCCTTTGCCGAGGGTGAATCCGTTCTGACCAATATCTCACATCTGCGGTATAAGGAAACAGACCGGTTGCAGGCTCTCGCCACGGAACTTACACGGATCGGAGCCAGGGTCCGCCTCGACGCCGACAGTCTGACGATTACACCGCGCCCGATGCACGGTGCTGCCATTGAAACCTACAATGATCACCGGATTGCGATGAGTTTCGCCATCGCCGGCCTGCGGATGCCCGGGGTGAAGATTACCAATCCCGGCTGCGTCGGCAAATCATTCCCGAATTTCTGGGAGGAATTTCGTAAACTTGAACCGAAGGAAATCTAAATGGCCGGAAACTCGCTCGGCAAATATTTTCATATCACAACATTCGGTGAAAGCCACGGCCCGGCCGTCGGCGTGATCATCGACGGCGTCCGCCCGAATCTCCGCATTTCGACAGCTGATATCCAGAAGGAACTCAACCGCCGGCGTCCGGGGCAGAGCACGGTCACCACACCGAGGGCAGAATCCGACGAGGTTCAGATCCTCAGCGGTGTCTTTCGGGATACGACGCTGGGAACCCCCATTTGCCTCCTGATCTGGAATAAAGATCAGCGGCCTGGTGCCTATGATAAGATCAAGGATCTGTTCCGTCCCGGCCATGCCGGATTCACCTATCTGTCGAAGTATGGAATCCAGGATTATCGGGGCGGTGGGAGATCGTCAGGCCGCGAAACCGCGGGCCGGGTGGCTGCCGGGGCGATCGCCAAGAGTATCCTCGAAAAACGTGGAATCCGTATCATCGCATACACAAAAGAAATCGGCGGTATAACGGCCAAAAAAATCAATTACGCGCAGATTGAAAAAAATCCGGTCCGGTGTCCTGATTCCGGGGCGGCGATAAAAATGGTCAGAAAAATCGAACGCGTGAGGAAAGAGGGCGATTCCCTCGGCGGAATTATCGAGGCTGTCGTACGGAACTGCCCCCCGGGCCTGGGAGAGCCGGTGTTTGACAAACTTGAGGCCGACCTAGCCAAGGCGCTTCTTTCCATTCCCGCCGTCAAGGGGTTCGAGATCGGATCCGGTTTTTCAGCAGCAAGGATGAAGGGGAGCCAACACAATGATGAATTTTATTACGACCGCAAACTCGGGAGGGTGCGAACAAGGACAAATAACGCAGGAGGTATCCTCGGCGGCATATCCAATGGCGAAGATATCATCGCCCGGGTGGCGGTGAAACCCACTTCGTCGATCCGGAAATCACAGGAGACCACCGACGTCCGCGGGAATAAAAAGACCATCTCGGTGGAAGGACGCCATGATCCCTGCATCTGTCCCCGCGTCGTGCCTGTTGTTGAATCGATGATTGCATTGGTGCTGGCCGACCATTTGATGCGGCAGTCGCTTCTCCGGGGAAAGACCCAACGATCCGGTATAAAAAAAGATATCGGATTTCTGGATGATATGATAGCCCTTCTCAGGAAGGAAAAGAAAATGCTGGCCACCGGGAAAATCCCCCCCCACACACCCTGAACCGTCCATGAGGCACGGGCGGGGAGCTGCCGGTGCATTCCGGACTCTGTTTTTCCCGTTTTGAAACCACTTCGTCAGCTCCTCAGCACCACGTGTTTGAATACATCCGATTTTTGAGTGAAAAAGACCATTTAGATGAGTGCGGAGGTATTCGCAAATATTTTATCCCGGATCGTTTACCCTTGACATTCAGCCAAAAAAATCTGATAATGATGCATACCATCACCATCATCCGTTCAAGGAACCAAAGAAGGAAGGGATCCATGAAACGACTTATACTGTTGTTTGCGTTCTTCTCGCAGATTCTGTACCCTCAGCAACGATATCTGGTGAATAAATTCGGCGACGCCGTACCGATCCCGAAGGGAAGGAGCGCGTTGTCGATGATCGAGCGCCAAACCGGCCGGTCTGTCAGCCAGGAATGCGGCACAGCAGAGTTCGGTTACATCCCGGGGAAGTACACCGACGACGGCGCGCAATACGGACTCCATCGCGATGTCATGGCTGAGTGGTTCGAGGCGCCTTCAAGCGGATCGATTGATACCATTTTCTGGGTCCAGAACGCTGTGTGCGCAGCCGATTCGACACTTTTTGTCCGCATCTTTCACTCGAGCGTCTACACGGGCCACGGACCGGGCTGGGGCGGCTATCCTGCTCCCCACGGTGCGCCGGAAGTGACCTGCTGGGGATATTATATCAATACCAACGACCAGGAAAACGGCATCGCTGCCTTCCCGGAGGATTCGACAGGCCCATGGGTATCGACTATCGATTCATTCAGATATTCTCCACAACCCTCCTTCCCCCCGACCGGTGCCTCATTGTGGGGGCTCCAGGGATATCCAGTCCATGTCCATGAGAACAGCATCAACAAGGTTGCCATGAGTGATCTCGCACCCCTCACAGTCACAGCCGGTGAACCCTTTTTCATCACCTTCAGGATCAACGGAGATAAAAACGAGGTGTGCAATGCCACCAACAACACCGCCTTTGATTACAGCCTCGAATCCGATACGCTTGCAACACACGACTGGAAATATTACGAATATGCCGTCTTCGGCGGTACTCCCGCGACGACAATCCCCTGCAAGGGATGGGTCGCGCGTGGCAACTGGAACCTTCTCTTTTGGTATGAGATGACCCCGACGACGAATACTCCGCCTGTTATTGCCAGCGTTGAACAGATCCATACGACCACCTCGAACGGACCGCAGACCTTCACCTGTAATATATTCGATTGCGATGCCGCCAACACCGCCCAGGCCGGGGTTCGCGATGCATGGGTCAGGTGGAGCGTCGACACGGGAAAAACATGGACAACAGCCCCCCTTCAGTTTGACGGCAACGATCAATATGAATTTGCCCTGCCAGGTTTTAATTCCAACACCCTGGTCTATTACAGGGTTCTGGCCGATGATTCGCTGAGTGCGAGGGATTCGTCTGCAGTCTATTCGTACAAGATTGTCAACATCAACTCACCCCGCTGGTACCTCGTTGATACAGCGGCCAGCGCCACATCAGCAAACATCTCCGCTACAGGAACGATCATCGATACATCGCAATGGTTCATCGCACCCCGGTCATTCGCCGGAACCCAGGTCCCCCACCGCGGGGATGATGGCACCGCCGGACCGTTCGCCATGAATCCTCCCTTCGTCTATT
>JAWOKN010000166.1:0-17452 GCA_033854175.1 Bacteroidota bacterium
ACTTCAGAAAACGCTCGTGACGTCCTGGCTACTCTGATGGCCTATGTCCAGAGATATGGCATCCCACGTGAAATATACACCGATAAAGCCAAAATCTACTACCCTCCCAGCAAAGGTGATAGACTCACCGATGTTGGCCGTGCGCTCACTCGTCTTGGTGTAAAAATGATCCTTGCTCATTCTCCCCAGGCCAAGGGACGCGTTGAACGTTCGAACCGTACTCACCAAGATCGCCTGGTCAAAGCCTTACGCAGGCATTCTATCAGCACCATTGAGGCTGCAAATCGTTTCCTTGAGCACTCCTACATTAACGAGCATAATCATCGCTTTGCTCGGATGGATGGATTGAAGGATCTTCATCGCTCCCCCAATGGGATCGATCTCAAAAATATCTTCTGCTTTGAAACACAACGCACGGTCTACAACGATTACACCATCACCTTAGGTGGCAGGTTCATCCAACTCGAGAAGTCTCCCGATGTCCCTCTGCCTCCTCCACGGCGTCACGTTATCGTTCGTCGATGGCTCGACGGTTCTCTTCATATTTTCTGGAATGACCAGGAGCTCCGCTACACGCTCCTCTCTGCCAAACCATTACCTCTCTGTTCACGGCCTAATGCCGGCCAAGATCCCAATCATCCTTGGCGACATCTGAGACCCATTGGTCGAAGGGGACGTTACCTTACTGAGCTACGTACTCGTAAACTTAAAGCACTACAAATGAAAAAATCCGTATCTTCTAAAACTCTTCCGCCCTGACATTTCTATCGAGCTTAATTACCTGACATTTCTAAGGAGTTACAACATCGGACGCAAGGATCGGACGCAAGGATGGCGGCAACCTTACATTGCCCTCTGACAAACAAGAGAAAAGCCGATCCTTCAGCCGGAAGGACCGGCTTTTCCCAAACGCTACCCGTCAAACCTCATTTGATGAGAGTTAATTTCCTGACGCCCGAAAATATCATATCCGGATCGCCCACCTTCACAGCTTCCAGCCTATAATAATACACACCGCTTGAGAACTTTGAGGCGTTCCATGAGACCTCCTTTGCCCCGGGTGATTGTACGCCATCCGCGAGAACCTGGACCACCTGGCCAAGGAGGTTATAGATTTTCAGGGAGACCCGGCTGTTATAGGGAAGCTCGTATTTGATCGTTGTTGTCGGGTTGAATGGATTCGGATAATTCTGGAAAAGTCTGAACGACGAAGGCCTGTTCAGGGGTTCTCTGACCCCGACCACAAGACCCGCAATTTTCAGGCGGTTCCAACCTATATTATTATTTTCCTTCAGCTCATCAACCCCGTTATCCGGATCGATAACGGCATAGAGCATCGTATCGGACGTACTCATACCGAACGGGATACGCCAGGTAAAATCCAAAACCTGGTCTCCCCGTGCCGCGACAGGGCTCGGGGTCGAAAACAGCGTATCCCCTTCGAGCGATTGGACAATCTTGCCGTTTGTTTCAGAAGCCCCGTAATAGAAGCGAATCTGCACGGGGTTGGTCGTACCAAGGAGGCTGTAGTTATGAATCTTCACCAGCACGGTGACCGTATCACCCTCCCGGGGAGTCTCGGGTTTGACTTCAATCTCCTTGGTCCAGTCGGCAAGAGTTGCCGGGACGCCGAGATTTTTCTCCTGCAGATACCGGTAGTAGCAATTGAAGGCCAGATCGGGCTTTTGCGAGTAATTGGCCTCCCAGAACGACCCTCCTACACCGGTTGTCGGGAGATCGACCATATAATCAAGGACAAGCGGACCATTTAGTGACCAATATGCATAGGGCAGGATACGATAGGTTGCCAACGTATAATACGGATCTATAGCACCGAACTGAGCCGTCATATTGATCGTCTGGGAGACCGTCGTGACGTGGGTATTGATCGAGCCGCGATTATACTGTCCCTCGGTTTCCAATTTAAATCCCCATGCCTTGACGGATGCACTTGCCGAGATGCCCCAACTCTGTGTGGTGTCGGTGGTATCCTGGTACAGAGTTTGGGCGGTGAGACCCCATGAATTGGTTGACGAATATGTCTGATCGATGCTGAACCAGGGACCCTTGGCGATAAGGCGATCCACATCGGGATCATTTTCAGGGGCATCATAGTTCTGGTAACTGAGAAGATTCCCGGGCTCATGGTTGACAATGATATAGTTCCCGTTCACCCTGTCATTACTCGGGAACCATGTCGGCTCCTTGGGGTGAGGGACGGCGGCCATGAGATGCCCCTGGAAAACGCCGGACGCATAGACGGGGTATTCAAACAGCGCATAATCTGTAACGGTCGCAAAAATCCTGTCGTCCCACGTTGTCGACTGGTTCATCGTGACTGTCAGGGTGGTATCGGTATGCCTCGATTTGGTGAACGACTCCCCGTACTTTGCCTTAATGGACGCCTTCACGCCGAAGCCGAGGAGCTTCTTCTCGTACGTCAGACTGGCGGAGACACCCCAGTCGCTGTGCACATTGGTTGTGAGCTCCCACTGGTCCGTTGTCGACTTGGTATACTGGGAATAAAAATTGGTGCTCGTGCCGACCGGATAGGACTTGCAGATGTCGTATGTGGAATCGCCGATCACATCAAAGTGGATCGGAGGAGCATTCAGGATGACGACGGGTTCCACAAGGCTGGAAATCAGCATTTGTTTTGGTTTCCCGAGTCTGATGGCATTACCGCGCAAGTACGGAAGGAGTATACCCCCGCCGGTCATCGTGGTAGGAGAAATGGCACCGGCATAATTTTCCACAAGATCGCTCGCAAGACCAAGTGTGAACGACTCGGGATTGGTGAGTTTGTACACCTTGACATGGTGGTAGTTGGTCGCGCCGCCGTAACCGCCATTCGTCGGGTTCAGTGTAAATTCCGAAGTAATGATCTCCGGGTACCAGCGTGCGGTGGATGAGTCCGAGAATGTGGTATCGCCGTCGACGTCGCCCACGGCGATCCTTCGGTGGCTCATATATCCTGGCTTGCCGAACGACTGGAAGCTTGCCAGGGAGGAAAGGTTTAGTGTGAGATCCAGACGGTAAATACCGAAGCGGGCGGCGCCGGCATAGACCAGTTCATCCCTTCCGTCCAGTTCGATATCCCCCGATGTCATGGACATTGCGGTATTACCCTGGGACGCCGAGTTCTCGACATTGACTAAATTCGCCTTGTTAATTGCAAGACCCAACAAGTTTCCGCTCATGGAAAAGGGCTGAATGTAGAACGCTTCAGGACCGGGTGAGCAATACATGGAAAATCCGAACGCAGCCTCATCTTTCCCGTCACCGTTAAAATCGCCCGCCGTAACGGCCACCTGGTCCATCAAAACCGGATTTTTACTTATGTCGGTCGTAATATCCCAGCTATCGTCCCGGCTCGCCCTTGGAAGAAAAACCTTGCCGGTCCAGTCAAAATCGTATACCTTGAGGCCCATATAAACGGTTGCAGGTGTATGACCATAGGTCGACTGGAACCCCTCACTTTTCACAACGCAGATCTCATGGAGGCCGTCCCCGTCGTAATCGCCGGCTGCGACATCGAAGTATGTCTGTGCGCCGAGATTTGAAGGAAGGGTATCGTCCCGGATTGAGGTGATTTCTAGAGGAAGAGCGGTCGCGCTATCGAGCTTAAAGAGACGGATCTTAACCGCCGGATTGTCATCGGGGAAATTATAGGCGACAACGAAATCCTTCCCGGGATTTCCGTCGAAATAGCCCGAAGCCATCCGGACATCCATCCGCTGTGTGACGGAGCTGGCGGCCTTTTTCAGTGAATCAACGGTCGTGAAAGCAGTTGACCAGACGCCATTCACCAACTGTGAAACGTACAGTCTCACGACGATCGAGGTATCGGCGACGGATTCCATCGTGCCGCAGACAGTTTCATCGCGGAACTGGTCCAGGGATGAGCCCATCAGAAAATTTCCGGAGACGCCGTCTGTGGAGATAACACGGTTAATATTTGCCTCGCCCCAGACAGGATTAAGAGCAGAGTCATTGCGAAAGAAACCATATCCGGCATCAAAGCCATAATCGGGGCGGGAATTGAACATGACAAAATCTGCCCTCCCCCCGAGTGTGCGGCTGCAGAGGAACGGTTCGATATCGTTATACGGTTGTGCGAACGAAAGACCTGCGGTGAGAAGCATCAATACCGGTATGACAAAGCGGAATTTCATATAATCCCCTTTCCTGACCATGACGCTGAAAGGTCAGACGATTATTATAACGCCCTTTGGCAATCGATTACAAAATCCTGCCAGATTCTCGACTGTTAAAGACAACGTGATACCCATCTGAAACAAACAAAACGACACAAAACCAATGGGAGAGGACCGATATCCGCAACTCTTGTTGTGTAAAATGGAAAGAATGAGAGTCGATGTCCTCTCACATATGTAAAAGGACAAACAGAGGAAAACCCACCCGAGAACCACGCTTTCGTAGATGAGTTTTTGGTGTGATGGGAAGAACATACAAATCAATGCGACAAATGTCAAATCAAATTCCGAGTAAGATCCAATGTAACGAGTTTGGCAATCCGGACAACGGGTTCACCACATCCTCATCCCGGGCAAAATCACGATCCCTCGAACAAGTTGAAGCGGAATTTCCTCAACACACGCAAACGAACCCGGGGGAATGAGAGTGCAAGGGATCAGGGAGGATATTTGGCGACAAGGTGAATGTGGAAAGCATGAACAACAGACAGAAGTACAAGAACAAGTGTCAATTTGCGGCTGACCGAACGTTCGGAAAGGCCCAAAAGATGGGCGATTTTATTCCTCCGTTTGAGGAATTTTTGAGACGCACGATCAATAATTCCATGTTCAATCCTCGCAAGTCCGGATGCCAGGGAAAACTCCATTCCCTCATCAATCAGCATCGTCATCTTGATAATTTCGAGTCTCTCGCGATTGCGTAGCTCGTTATCGAACGGAAAGACCATAAGACTTCGTATAAAAGCAAAGAGATCCCGGATATTATCTTTCCAGTAGTGGCTTTTCAACAAATCGAGTAAAACCGGATCCACGATACCATCCTCACTGATACCCCTGACCGAGAAGCCATGGCAATGGCGAAATGCGTCATACATCTTCAGGGCATAATATCGTGCTAGCACAGGGATATCATCCGTACGCTCCCTCAGGGGAGGCAGATGGATCCTCTGCAGGGTGTCAAGAATCCCTATCAATCGTGGTGTTAGAGACTGCCTCTTCTTCATCAATGGAATTGTATTGCGGAATGTGAAGATTACCCTCGCCAAAAGCGGCTGCCGTTCGGACGAACCGGGACGGATTACGCATGAATTCATGAGAGCTTCCGCCAGTTTATCCTGCAAAAAAGGGCCGGCACAATCGACATGTTTCAGAACAAGGGTTGTTTTCAGCTCGAGCAGACTTCGTCTTGATGAGGAGAGTTCCGGGGGTTCGGCGCCGAGGAGTCCGATGCGCAGGGATCTTTCCGGCAAATTGGAAAAGTTCAGCGATTCGACCGGGGCAGAGTGGCGAGGGCTTGCGGCATGGATATGTGCAGCGAGGAATGATTTACCGACGCCTCCTTCACCGATAAGGATCAACGGCCGTAAATCTTTCGACAGATCGGGCAGACGGCTTCTGAACCTTCTGATAGTCGGACAATCTCCAAGAATCTGACCCATCATGCACTGTCAAGGAAAATGTCAGACGAACTTTGAATGATCAACCCTTCCTCATAAAGACTCCAGTTAAGAACGGTGTTAAAATGAAAACCCGGGCAGATCGTACCGATCAGAACCCGGGCTTGATATACTCAACAACCCAAGTGCTATGTACCGGGGAATATCACCTCATGTTTCAAAGATCCTCTTATGACGATTACGGAATGCAACCTCAATCTCACCAGCAATCTTGCCGTTCTGGCGGGGAATAATGAGCTCTATCCGGCCGAATTGATTCTGTGGAAGGGTATAATTGAGAATCTCGAGCATACGGTTTATGCAGCGATTGAGCTCCCTTTCCTCAGATTCAGTATAATCGGCACCCATCATACGATGCAACAAAAATCAAAATGCCGAGTATAAACGGAGGAAAAGCGGGCAATTTTCAGGATGTCCGGCGGTTCTTAATCTCATGCTCAAGCATTTTCCGGATCTGGTTAACATTATCGCCCATCCGGCCAATGATCCAGATAATGGCCAGGTAAAAAAGAACAGTCACAAAGGTCAGGATCCCAAAAAGGACCGGGTGGCCATCGGCGAGTTCCGGTGTAAAAAACATGTATACGCTCCTTGGATGGAGAATAGGGTACTTTATACAATTAGACTACATGGAAATCGAAATTATTTCGACTGACCTCCCAAATCCAGTAATTACGGGCATCTTCGTCGATCCAAAAACAGGCCGTGCTAAACACTTCAACCAAACCAATCCTGTAAATTCATCACAATAAGACAAAACGGCTAAATGAAATAAACCCGGTTTTCATGTAGTCTAACAATTTAAGGATTGCCACGGCTCCTTTAAAGACATCGAGGATTAGTTGAATCCGCCTCCCGACAAGGATTTCCGCCGGTTTGTGCTTTTACATGCGGACCGAATCTACAATCATGCACTCCGAATGCTTGGAAACCGTGAAGAAGCAGAAGAGGCAACTCAGGATATTTTTATGAGAGTTCACAGAGGAATCTCGGACTTCCGCAGAGAGTCGGATATCAGGACATGGTTATACACGATAACGGTAAATACCTGTTTGACAAGGCTGCGACGAAAAGTGCCTGAGCAAGTCCACCCGGATGCGGACAATCGTGAATCAGAAAAAGAATGGGACGCGATTACCAGCGATGATAACCCCGAGAAGCTTCTCATCGAACAGGATACTAAAAATTTACTCGTGAAGGCATTAGAGCTCATTCCGCCAGACGAAAAGGAGATATTGCTCCTTTTTTATATCGACGAATTAAAATACAATGAGATTGCAACTGTTCTTAATATCCCCCTCGGTACAGTGTGCACCCAGATTTATCGGGCGCGGAGGAAGTTGCGAGTTGCAATGAAAGTAATACAAAAAGAACTTGCAGGATGATTACATGAAATGCGAATTCGACCGCGAATTAGTCAGTTCATATGCTGATGGCGCATTGACAGGGAGTCTTGCACAGGATGTGGAGGCTCACATATCCGGGTGTGATGCCTGCCGGATAGAATTAGAGTTCACACGAGAGTTCGGAATAGTATTAAGATCCCTTCCTAAAGAGAGGGCATCTGAAGATCTAATCAGACGCGTCCTGATAGGTAGTGCCGGTAAAACCCACAGAACTATTGGGGATAAAATTTGGATCACATTCAAGATAGTTTGTGCTATTACAATACATGGATTCAGGATTCATGACGATCAAGAGGAGATATGGCAGGGGGAATTGCCGAAGTGGGTAATGAGATGGTTGTTATTTGTTTGAATTGATCATAGATCGATTTACGGAAAAGCTGCTGAACCCGATCAGGTCGATCCGGTCATCGATTAATGCGGAAGGACGCTTAAAAACAGTATCGGAGGATCAATCGACATGAGCGGCAGCCTACGGAGCTGTAGGTTGGGGGTTCAACTCCCTCTGGGCGCACTTGTTTTCGCCAATTCTCGTGTGACATTTGTCAAAGAAGTGAAAAATCTTACCAAAATCTCTCATGTTAAAATGCAAGCCCCGCCTCAGAAGGATTCTTTTGTCTTCTTCTTCAGGCAACAGACAAAGTCAATCTCTCATTAGTAGACAGATATCATCGTTAGGCATCGCTACAGGACGTTGATCAATATACGATAGTGGGATCGCAGTCTTACCAAAACAGATCACATGCCAATATTCCCTCTTTTTTGCGACTGCAGATTTTAGTCAGCGTTTACCCACTCTCTGTTGCTTGACTATTATTCCAGCCTGAGAAGTTGCTCCGCACAAAAAAGATGCTTAGATATTCTCTGCCATTTATTGTGCCTTCAAGCACCGACCTGAACGACAGAACATCGATATGGCTTTCTATTCTTCAGTACATACGGCATGCGATTGAGAAGCTTCTTCGCGATCCGGACGATTGCTTTCTGTTTCTTCATTCGCGCCGAAAGCTTTGTGAACGCCAGTAGTAACGCCGGATCATGCCGCACAGCTACCCAGGCCGACTCAATAAGGACAAACCTCAGTTGCGAGTTGCGTCAGCTCGATATTCCGGTTGTGACTTCCCTTTCTCCACTGGAGTGTTCGCCCGGAGCAAGACCTGCGTAACTAGGAAGGTGATCGAGTGTCTTAAATCGATGAATGTCCACGAGCTCCGTTAAGAAGATCATCGCCCTCATTCTGCTGATACCGGGAATAGTAGAGAGATGGTTCACCTGCGTCGCGTAAGGCTCTTCCAAGGAGAGTATTCGTATCTGCAGTGTTACTTCGACGAGGATCTCGCGCAAGCTCTTCAGTTCTGCCAACAACGACTTAAGAGCCGTATTCCCACTCGGGCGCTGCAGGCCTTGGAGACCCTGTTTTTTGTAGGTGTCGAGGTCTTCCTCGGGTTTATGAAGATGAAGTTTGACGGATACTTTCTTAGACAAAGCGATGGGTTTTCCTGCGGGCTCGTTCTCATCAACAGCCAGATAATGCAGCTGACCTGTCGAAAGATCGACCTCGGTATGGCGGGAGAAGTACCCCGCAATTTGAGTGAAGTAAGCCTCCGCCAGGATAGGGGTAAGGTTAAAATCCCTGGCAATCTGTGTAATGATCGATTGCCTGGTAGACTTTGAAGTAAGACGATCTGATAATTGCTGATCTTTCATCTGATAGCTCGGTTATGGTGAACGATCCTAAAATACTGATTTTTAACCTTGGTATCATTTGATACTAACTATAAGTAACCAAACCTTTGGCACGAAAACATTCCCCGGCTTACACAAAGAGGCCGGGGATTTCTTATGTGCAAGAATGTTGAGGTTGTGTGTGGAGGGGATGGATAGGGGATCCCACGACGGGAGCGGGCTTTTCCCTTCAGATTTGGCCTAAACCCCTTATTGCTCGTCTATAAAACTATGAGAAATCTCTTAAATATTCGAAAGTACTTGACTTTTACGATTTGTTTATGTATGATAAAAAAATTTGACTTGGGAGTTCTATTTATCAGATTGTCTTTCCTCTTTCTTTGAGAAAATCATCCTCATAGAAAACTTCTTGTCGTTTGATAGGCTTACATCAGTTGATGACTCCGATCCATTTATCTGTAAGAGATCGAAAGCTCACTAGCTGAAACATTTTCGTATTAGCAGCAAGATTGATCACGCGATCAAAAAGCGTATATATTGTGACTTTGAGTGCCCTAGCTGTCATCTCGACCGCTATTGGACATATAGGTTTACGACATCCCGAATTGGTGTCGCTCCTCCATGGCTTCTCGCCTCTGATCGGCTTTTTGTTGCTTCTGGTAGTTGTCACGGTGCTTTATTTCCTTCTCCTGTGCTCGGTCGAGCGAGTACTTACGGATTCTGATACTCCTATACCGGAACGTTCCCCCAAAACCAGATTGTATTGCAGCAGTTACTTCTTCTCGAAGATTGACCTTTCTTTATCTCTCAAAGAACACAGTCCGCCGATTTCCCTCGTCGCCATTTACTAATCTCCAAGCAGTATTAGTTGTACCATAGGTTCCTTGTGTGGACCGGCATTCGATTTCGATAAAAACTATTTTGTCAACCTCAATGGATGTGTCTACTAACACGATGAAAGGTACGAGCATGAAACAGGTTGGTATAATCGTTATTGCGATCGGCTTATTACTACCTACGGTGAATACTCTTGCCCAGACAGAGGTATGGAGGGTTCCGTACAATGGTTATTCTCGTTATACGCGCGGCGACAATGGCAGCATTTACATGTGGTCAGAGAGCTTCATTGGGGGAACAAACAAAGATACGCTGCGGAAAGTTTTTCCAAACGGTTCGGTGGACTGGCAGGTACAGGTGTCGAATAATGCAGTTCCCAAATTGGGCCAGCTCCTTTTCAGTGGTAATGGTGTCTACCTGCTTTTTATCAATGCGGACAGCGTTGCCTACTATGACACGAGCGGCACCCGTCGATGGGGATTTGTGTTTCCCGGACCGGTCTATTGGGCTGGTGCCGTAGATCCAGGCGGTGATTTCTATGCCATCGTCCATAGCTCACCTGAGTCTTTGATCAAACTGGACAAGGGAGGGGCTGTGAAATATAACACTGTCCTTCCGTTATTCAATTTGCCTAACCCCAGTACGGATTATCGCCGCTATAACGCTCCTCCGTTTTTCGACAAGGCGGGAAACGTCTGGGTCTCTCTGCTCGTTCGTACTATAACAGACAAGACAAGCTCAAGTGGGACATCGTCAGAGACTGACCAGTTCATCTACATCTCAAAACTCAATTCCAGTAATGGAGTTCCGCTTACCCCGAGCAAACCGTTCATCCCCGTATTGAAGAAGGAGAAGATATTTTATTCTAAAACATCTTCTTCCGGAAAAGTCACAACTCTGGATGCGTGGGGGGACCCGACTTTCTATCCATCTCTGATGGTGGACGACCATCTTATTTACGTTGACCCAAATTATGAGGTGATTACTTCTACCGGGACAGCGACGACCACCACTTCCTATCAAGACCGGAGTCTGTCACGCCTACTTGTGGTAAACTCGGGCGGCAAGGCGAAGATAATCAAGTTCCAGGGAAAGGGGCTCGATGTCTGTAAGAGTGCGTTGGGAACCTACAAGGTGGACAACACTATGAACTATATGTATGCCGGTCCGATCCGTGGGCTCGGCGATTTCATTTATTTCGCTTTCGCTACAGCAGCGGGGAAAGGAACATGTGGAGTGCCTGCATTACAACCGACAGGTACGATGATGAAATTCGATCTCTTAAAGGGGAAACCTGTCCTGGTATTATCTTCGCCCGACCAACTGAATGTCGGGGAGTTTATTGCTGTGAGCGCAGCCGACAAGGTGTTTAGAATGAGCAATTCACACACGATTCTTGTTTACAATGGAAATGGATCTGTCGGCACCTCTGTTCTCTCTTTTGCCGATAACATTCAATACTGGCCGGATGGAGCGGCCGGAGAGGAGGGTTTTCTTTATCTCGATATGTATGCATCTTCCAATTATCTTGCGAAGTATTCTCTCCCACCTCTTTTCGTCGCCGAGAATTCCTCACCCACTGCTTGGACTGAGCAGCCCGAGCAGTTCAAGCTCGAACAAAATTTTCCCAATCCATTTAATCCTACGACCACAATCAGCTTTGAGCTTGCCCAACCGTCACTCGTGACGTTGAAGATTTATGATATGCTGGGGCGGGAAGTCGTTATGCTTCTGAATCGGGAAGAGATGACCGACGGTCACCAGGAAGCCGTATTCAATGCGAGTCATTTCGCGAGTGGAGTGTATTTCTACCGACTTGTAGCGGAAGGTATACCGGATGCGGAAGCAGGAGTTCCTGAAAAGACATTTACACAGATCAAAAGGATGATATTGATGAAATAGTCGTTCACTTGATCTGTGTCCACAACCCCCGGCTTTTGGTCAACAAGCCGGGGATTTTTATGTCTTCAACATCAACCTGATAAGCTCTCTAATCCTATACCGCTCTTTCCTAGACACTTGCTTGTAACCAAGACTTCGGAGGAGATCTGCGATTTCCTTGCCAAATGATTCCAGAGAATCTCTGGCAGGCGAGACTTTCCTCTGTGCTCTTTCTGGGTGCAGGTTTACATAATTACCACGCAATGTTATCTGAAATCCCAATCCGTCTGCGAGTTTACGTACTGTAGAAACACGCACCTGCTTTCGATCATCTGCGGGAGTAGGTCGTAGACCATTGTAGATGGTAGTAAAATGCACACCGGAGCGTTTGGCAATCTCGGGGTACGATAGAGCTGTATGTTCGGATAGCTGTTTCAGCAGTTTCCGGAAGCCGGATTTGGTGAGTTGGGCTGTAATAAATTTTTTCATATTTGTTGAGATTGTGCTTGACATTGATATTATAATATAGTATATTATAGCACCATATTCAATGCCATGGAGACAAGAAGTGGTCAGGTTCAATCCTGAACCACTTTTTTAGTTTATGAAGGGTTTTGGAGGATTGGGGAGGGCAAATAGTATTGGATGAAAAAAGAGAAATCTATGCGACGGGATATAATGGCCGATCACCCGTTTTGATATATCGATTAAATAATGCAGGGGAGATATTGGGTGAATACTTACATTTTGGTTACGGTACTATTACCCCTATCGACACGAAATTTCGTGATTCGATGGAGATAGCATTTTGTGGTCAGAACGAAGTCGACGATCCCGATTCTATTAGTCATGCTGTCTTGATCATTCTCGACCCTTCAAAAATTATTGGGAAAATAGAGGCGGGTGATTCGCACGGTTTCGGACTGCCGGTTTCTCGAGCAGAGAAATACATTATTCGATTTCCGTTATCAGACATGAACTATGCCTTAAAATCCAACGCACATGTTGCCGATGTTATTTTGAGCACCGTTAATGGAAAGAAAGTACTTCAAGTATCAGTGCTAGGGGGCTATCAGCCACAAGGATCAAAAAAATAAATTTTCCCAGTCTTTATGTATTCGTTTGGACAAGACATGTCAGTTGTGAACGTCCCGTTTGAAACGAATACAGCTCGATTGCATCAGCAACTGGTTAGGGATGGGAAGTTAGCCGGCGAATTCGATAGAACGTATCTGGATAATCTGAAGAATGGAGTACGCTATTGGGATGGAAAAGAGTGGAGGAAGGAAGTCTGCCGAGTGAATGCTCCATCCGTGATAACATCGGACTGAAAAATCCTACCAAAATCTTTTATGTTAAAAAGAAAGTCACCGCCCTCGGTTTCACAAAACAACATTCCATTCCACCTGCAAGACAAATCCTATAAGAGCAACCTTTTATCAGCAGACTTCCTATTTTAGGAGCTGCATCATCGTAATCATCGTCTATAGTAGTAGGCACGCAATCTTACCAAAGTAGACATATCATCCGAATGACGATTGCTACATGATTTTGGTAGCGTTTGCCCACAATAGCGACTCTTATTTATCGGCTTTCTGTCGAGATCACTCGAGCGCTCATTTAGCACGTCGTCCGAGCAATACTCATTTCATACGGTTGCTGGTTCTTCAGCACAAAACGTATCCGGTTTAGCAGCTTCCTGGCTATGCGGATGATCGCCTTATTTTTCGGCATCCGGGCTGCAAGCTTGTTAAAAGCTTGGTGTAAGGCTGGATCCTTGCGTGCGGCTACCCAAGCACACTCGATGAGTAGGCCCCGCAACATCGGATTCCGCCTCGTCGTTATACCTGTGATTGTCTGGTCCTCCCCGGTGGAGTGCTCACCTGGGACGAGCCCGCAGTAACTTGCTAGATGATCGAGCGTGCGGAACCGATTAATATCCACAAGCTCAGTCAGAATGATCATCGCTGACATCATGCTGAGACCACAGACACTCTGAAGATGACCAACAGATATACAGTATGGTTCCTCAAGTGCCAGCGCACGGATTTGTTTGCACAAACGAGCGATCGTTCCGCGTAAGAAGACCAACTCTTCAAGCAGCGATTTTAATGTCTGATCCCCACTTGGCCGCTGGAACTTCAATTGCTCCAAATAGACTACACGTTTCCGTGACCAGTATGTCTCCGTTTCCTCTTCCCGTAGGGTTATACCGTACAGAGCCAGGAGGGCCTTAATCTGGTTCTTGCAGCGAGTCTGCTTCTTCACGAATTCACACCGACTCCTGGTTAAGGAGCGATCTTCCATAGCCCTCCGACTTGGGACGTAAATTGGATCAAGTTCATTATTCATGAGACTTCGAACCAACTTCCGTGCATCGACACGATTTGACTTATGAGCTTTCTCTTTGTGCTTCGTTGGCACGTCTGCTGGATTGGCCACCATACATTCGACTCCACGCTCCCGTATCTCATCATGGATCCAAAACCCGCTGTACCCTGCTTCGTATACACCGTGATATCGTCCGCCGGGGAATTTCCTGGAAAGATAATTCACCAATATGCTTACATCTGGCGGTTGAGTAAACACTCGGTGCTCAAGATCTCGTGTCATGATAGCGACTTTCCACCCCTTTAGCCCCACATCGATACCAAAATAGATATCTTGACCGCTAAAATCAGGCCTCGTATATTGTTTTTCCATTGTAGACCTCGCTTTGATTTGTTTTGGATGTTCCCATCATCCCAATATACAGACATAAGATTGAGGCCTATCTTTTTAAACATACGATCTTACCATCACTCTAAAAAAAGTGATCTCTCGAGCATGTAAAATCGCCCAAAACACAACTGAAATCGATAATTCAAAGGACTACGGAGCTGTAGTTTAGGGATTCAACTGTCTCTGGGGGAACTATTTTCGCAACTTTTCCTCTCACTAGGAAGCAATTTTGTCAGCAGCGATGAGGATATCACATTGGTTAATATTTTGGCATTAAGGGCTGCCCTTGTGTTGTCCGACTTTCACCATCCCGGGATCAGGATCATCCAGCTGATCGTGTTTAGCCTTCTAAGGTCGGTGAACGCAATTAAGCCTTCCCAAACAAAATCGTCACAAGCAGCGCAAAGATATATATTCCAATCACCGCCTCTATCCCAACAAGAACCCTCACCCATCTGTGCGGATTATAAACCTCGGGTTCAAGCATGAAAAATTCGAGCCAGGGTTTTGGTGTAATAGCTCCGTACCCAAACGTTGAAAGAGAGAGAATGCTAAAATACAAACAACTCAGGAAAATCCGGCCGTGCTTAAATTCCAGGAGCGGCTCCTCTCTGGTATGGTTACCAACAGGGTGTACAACGGCAATCCCTGATTTTGATGGTATCAGAGTTATGATCGCATAGAGCAAGGCAAATGCAAGGACAATCCAGAGCGCATACGCCAACAAAAACCAAGGTCTTGCACCATATCCATAGGGAAGTTTGAGCAGCAGGATACGAAACCACTTTGCGGGGTTGTACCACATTTTGCTGTTTGTGATCAATTCATTTGCCCGGTAATGGAATTCCTTCGCAAGATCCGGGCGTCCGACTTTCGTATAAAAACCCTCCAGATCGTCGTAGGTATCGAGTGCAATCTGCATGGTCATTTCGGATCTGGAAGTATCGATTGCAGCCTCTTCCCCCACGCAATAATTCCGTACCCCTGCACTCCCCCAGGAGATATATCGTATCTTTGCATCACCCAAACCGGCAAAGGCGAGATACGTTGTATCAAAAACAGACTGGAAAAAGTCGGCATCCTTCAGCTTTGAAGTACTCAGGATGGTCTTCTTGAAATCCGCCTGGGTAAAATCAGCCCCATCAAAGTCAGTCGAATAACACGCGGCCTCCAGCAACTCGGCATTCCACAGATGTGCATTCACCATGTTCGCGTAGTCGCAATAAGCATGAGTCAAATTCGTCTTCGTCATATCCGCATTTTGAAGGTTAGCACCGACGAGGTTCGCCTCGGTAAGATTCGTATTGGAGAGATGGGCGCCGTACAGGTAAGCCCCCCGGAGGTTGGCATTGATGAGAGTAGCCCCCTCAAGATGGACATACCCCAGCGGTCTTCTCGCCTTGAAATTCGCATCACTCAGGATAAATCTATCCTGATCGATCACTATACCCCGCAAGTCGTACCCCTCCGCGACTGCCGTGTCATGCAACGGTTCGATGAGGATATTCACTCCCCGAAGAGGACCGCCGGTCTGTACCGAGTCCAGGAGTTCGTCGATGACTGTATCCATTCCGCTTGCGGTCCATCGGGCGCAGAGGCTATCCCTTTCACGATCTGAATATTCAGACCACGTCTTCCATCCTTTCTGTTGTAGTTTTGGATTTCCCCTGGTATTGGCAACGACGAGGCCACAGGAAATGATCACCAGGAGGAACGTGATCGCGATATGTTTACAGGGTATGAGTTTTGGAACCTTGTTGATATGTTGAATCATGTGATTACCCTCCGCAATATGAGACAAAATATCGCCCTGGCATAAATTTCAGGCTGATGAGAATCATGATACGATGTCCGTGAAGCGGGACATGACGTACCGATACTAGATTCGGCGTCTATGTTCGTCACTGCCATGGATCAAGCATTCAATGACCGGAAGAGCCCACAAGGTCAATTCCGGTAATTGGATGGATTTCCCATACAGTGCGTGGCTTAGCGTCCTTCGGCCCGGGGCAGGTTTTACAACCCGGGTGATGATCGGCATCAAAAATAATCGAACCCCGGACAAGCACTTTCTTCAGTCCGAGTTTTGTATAGCCAGAGTTAGTAAATGTTTCATTCGGAAAAAGAGTCAGAAATGCACGTCGGGCCGCCCTGAGTGTATCATAATTTCCACCCGGCTGATCCGGGAGACCAGACAGCTCTGTGTTCAGAAAAACCCCCTTTCCCGCTTTCGATGAGCTCGACAAAATGATATGAAGATCATTATCACTTTCAAATTTAGCACCGTAGATGTAGGCCATCACCTCAACATTCTTCAGCTCCTCAGGTGTTCGCATCATTTCAGGTTCGACATCACTGATTTTGGGATATTTTAGTCTCATGGCGTCATCGTTATTCTTGTTAAAAAATTTCATCAGCTTTGTCAGACTCGAGAAATGTTCATACGGAGCTATGGTATTATCCTTCATTCGTACAATTGAGATCTTCGATGTTTTTCGATACGTGCCCGTGAACTTCAAGTCCTCAAGATTAGACTGCGCATGAAACGTCACCGGATGCAGGAACAACAACATGAGGAGTATGTACAGAACCAATCTACCGCCGGACCTCCCGGATGAATACAACGGTGTGGAATAATACATGGTGTAAAACCTCCTTCTAGGAATACACATCGGTTGATTTGACAAGAATGTCATCAAGCATAGGAGACTCGACGATCTGGTGATCGTCCTAATTCAATGAGTTCTGGCAGCGAATGGTATTTATCCACAAAATAACCGTCACAGATTGAGGTAGTCCATTGAACGCTATGCTGATGTAATCCCCTGATAAGACGGAAAAAGCCGATAATCCTTCCCATGATCGGTGACATGCTAAGAAAGACATACCCATGCCGGCAATGGAATATACGTCTATCGGGTTTATGGAACAATGGGGTAAAATACTCATTTGGGGGTGGGTAATGACCCCACCGCCGTCCCGGGACATTCAAAGAATCGCTTATGTTCGGCACTCTATGACCTCACAGAAATTGTCACCCCCCATCGGAATATTGGTATCATTGATCGCGGGGTAGACAAGCCGGATGCTACGTGACTGCGGAAAAGGTGAAGGAAGCCTTCCTCGTGGTGCCGGCTAGGTAACCATCCCGTGCTCCCGGGCATAATTCACCAGGCTAACGACATCGTGCCGATTCAATTTATCCATAATTTGCTGGCGATGTTTCTCTACCGTTTTCGGACTAATT
>JAWOKN010000167.1:0-2763 GCA_033854175.1 Bacteroidota bacterium
GGAGGTCGGTCCTGAGCGATTCGGCTTTTTTGAGGTTTGCTTCGACTGCATTCATATCAACCGAGTCCCTGCCGAGCAGTTCTCTCAGGTCCACTCTGGTCAATTCGAGGTCGGCTTTTTTCCTGATTTTTTCTTTTGCTTCCTTCATTCTGATCGCCTTCAAAGCATCCATCTGCTTGTCGGTGAGCCCGAGTTGCAGAAGTTTCTTCCACAGGAAGTGGCCGTGCCCCCGCGGTCCGTGCATGGGGCCTTCACCGTGGTGCATCATCCCCTGGCTCATGGCCGGGCCCCCGCAGCCGCATGTGTCCGCGTACGAGCGGTATGCTGCTGCACCCAGCAACAGAAAACCCATAAGAACACCAATGAACAAATTTTTCATGTGAGTATCTCCTTTAAATATGATTTTATACAGCGCCCTGCAAGGCCTCCGCTGCAATATCAGAAATCTCATCACCTCCGTTCTTTGCGGCAGGAGACCCGGTGTGCTGTCTTTTCATGAGCAAACAATACCGGGAAAATGTGGCGCAATTATGTAGGAATTATGGAAATATCGGTCCTGCCGGATTATTTGACTTGACGTTCCGGCGGAGGAGGAGATAGAGTAGATACGGAGGCTCACGAAATCAATGAAGATCGGAATCACCTACCGACTGTTCCTCTCCCTTTTAGGAGCAACCTGTCTTGCGATACTCTCCCTGTTTTTGATCATGCGATGGAGCGTGGACCGAGAGTTCTTCCGCTATCTCAACACAATCGATCAGACGAGATTGGAACAGATTGCTGCTGATTTAGGCCGGAAGTATGAGGAGCGAGGGAACTGGAATTTCCTCGAAAGCGAACCCCCGAGGTGGGACGTTGGCGGGCTCGTAGCGCCGCCGGAACGGGATTCGGTCCGTGCGCCCGTCGAAGACGGGAAATCATCCGCCTCTCTTCGCCCTTCAGCTCCGGCGAAACCATTTCACCGGAGGGGAGCCGGGAGGCTCATCGTCCTGAACGAAAATCGGACGGCTGTTCTGGGTTCCAATCCGAAAACCGAGGATGTCAATTTCCGGCCCATCATCGTTCAGGGCCGGACCGTGGGATATGTAGGCCTCTTATCGCCGAAGCATTTTCTGCACCCTGTGCAGGTCCGGTTTCTCCGTCAGCAGCGGCTAGCGCTCTCCCTCTCGGCTGCGGGCGTAGTGCTGGTCGTCATGATCATTTCTTTTCCTCTTGCACGCAGGCTCGTACGGCCGATCAAAGCCATGGCTGCGGCGACCCACGACATTACTTCGGGCCATTATGCAACGCGAATCCCCGTCTCATCCTCAGACGAGCTGGGGCGGCTTGCAGTGGATTTTAACGATATGGCGAAGACCCTGGAGAGGCATGAACAGGAGCGGCGCCAGTGGATCGCCGACATATCGCACGAGCTGCGGACGCCCGTTGCAGTGCTGCGCGGAGAAATCGAGGCGCTCCTGGACGGGATCCGTACAATAACGCCCGCGAGGGTCCGTTCGCTCCACGCGGAGGTGCTTCGTCTGAACAGGCTTGTTGACGATCTGTACCATCTGTCGCTTTCGGACGCGGGAGCGCTTACGTACCGGAAAGAAGCGATCGACCTTGCGCGCACACTGATGGGGTCCCTTGAAATGTACCGGGCGGCGTTCGGACACAAAGGGATCAGCCTGCAGGCGCACATCCCCGAAGGGGCGGGCATGACGGTCATTGCCGATCAGGAAAGACTTGCCCAGCTCTTTGCCAATCTTTTCGAAAATTCACTTCGGTACACGGAGGAAGGGGGAGAACTCGCCGTGTGCCTGGCATCAGAAAAGAACCATGCCGTCATTGAATTTCAAGACTCAAAACCCGGGGTCCCCGATGGGGACCTGGAAAAGCTCTTTGACCGCCTGTATCGCGCGGAGGGGTCGCGAAACCGGCAAACCGGCGGCGCCGGCCTCGGACTCGCCATCTGCAAGAGCATCGTCGTAGCCCACGGGGGGACCATCTCCGCGCACCAATCGCCGTCCGGGGGGTTGCTGATAAAAGTCTCGCTGCCGGTCGCGGAGGGCGCTTCGTGAGTAAAAAAATACTCATTGTCGAGGATGAGCCGAAACTTGCAGGGGTGCTGTCTGAATATCTGACCGTGTCCGGATACGAACCATCTGTTTTAAACAACGGCACGGATGTCGTGCCCTGGACGCGCGACCACAAACCCGACCTCATCCTCCTGGACATCATGCTGCCAGGCCGAAACGGCATGGATATCTGCAGGGAGGTCAGGACGTTCTCGTCGGTTCCGATCATCATGGTCACCGCCAGGGTCGAGGAAATCGACCGTCTGCTGGGCCTCGAGCTGGGTGCGGACGATTACATTTGCAAGCCCTTCAGCCCCCGGGAAGTTGTGGCACGGGTGAAGGCCGTTCTCCGGCGTACCCGCGACGGACAGACGGTGCAGGCTCAGGGGCTTGTACTCGATCAGGATCGCTACCGGGTCACCCTTCATGGACGCGACCTGGAACTCACCGCGGTCGAGTTCAAACTTCTGCAGCTCCTGATGGACCATCCGGGCCGCATTTACGGACGTCAGCATATCATGGAAAAAATCTATCCTGATGACCGTTTTGTGAGCGACCGCACCATCGACAGCCACATCAACAAACTGCGGAGAAAAATCGAAGCTGTTGACTCCCGTGCGACGTTCATCCAGTCAGTTTACGGTGTCGGCTATAAATTCGAAGTAGAACTGTAGTACGGGAACTTCTTGTCCATACTGACATCGTT
>JAWOKN010000168.1:0-4976 GCA_033854175.1 Bacteroidota bacterium
TGGATAAGACATTCCATTCGAGGAACCCCGCAAGGGGTTCGTTCCGGTAGTATCTGGCCATGACGTCGAAGGTGCTTCGCCGCAGAAGCTCAGAAACCATGTAACTGTCCCCGTAGAGAAATACCCGCTCTCTTCCGGCCCAGAATATCCCTGCCGCGAGGAGGAGGAGTACCGACCAGATATACTTTTTACCCCGCGCAAACATGACCGGCACCCGCTCCAATTTCGCGATCAGAGTTTGCTGGATTGATCCGAAACCCAGCATGAGCATGAGCGTAATGGCAAGGTACGAATAGACGGGCGGCAGGAATGCCATCTGGTGAAAACCCCAGTTCATGGGCGATGGATACCACATCCCGTAAAAATGCACAAGCGCAAAGACGATGATCGAACCAGTGAAGAAACGGCGCAGCATTGCGGCTCGGGGGTCGTTAAGCGGGTCTGAGGGATTGAAAGGGGACACAGGAGTCTCGTCGCATGCTACCGGATACTATGGAATGAAAGGACACCAGAATATTCTCGGTCCCGAACGTCATGAGAAGGGATCTGACGGGCCTGCAGGTATGAACTTGAAAATACTCAAATCACCCGAAAAGGTTGATGAAGAGGATCCCTGATTGTCTTGCACACCTTCAAAGGGTAATAGTAATCACTTTTTATCTCATGATCAAGGTGAGGTCGAGTCCTGACGGGACAGCTGAAAAAAGGGAGTTTTCATTCCCCGTTCTCTCGGGATCTCCATTCGTACCAAATTCTCACCATTATTTTCAGGCTTTTCAACCGCGGGCTGCAGCCAGGCCGGACTGTACCTCGTATCATCTGATACATTGATGTCAGCATTTCCTGACGCTCGGGGAGGTTTATCACCCGCTGTACAACAACAGATCGACGTGCCTCCCGTCCGATTTCCGGCACAACATGTGGGCTGAGATCCTTGATGATTCGAGCTTCACGGTGATCCCGAAAGCAAGCAGCGCGGGTGAGAAGGAGGGTAAAGCCATCGAAATTCGCTTGGTCCTTGCTCCATCATTGATCCAAAATTTTTGTGATGAATGCCGGATGGTGATTTCAGACCGGGGTGACAAATGGCACTATCGAATGAGCACCATCTTCTTCACGCTCGTAAATGACTTTTCCGGATCAGCTGTGCTTACTGCGTCTAATCTGTAGAAATAAACTCCCGATGCGAAGTTCGAGCCGTTCCATTCGACTTGTTTGTAGCCGGCGGGTTCGATGTTGTCTATGATGGTCGCGACTGTCTGTCCCAGGAGATTATAGATCGTCAGCGTGACTTTGCTGTCATCCGGAAGTTGATAACGAATGCTCGTGGTTGGATTAAAAGGAGATGGGAATGCCTGCGAAAGGGCATAGGATCGGGGTAATACCCCGCTTTCGGTATTCCCTTCAGGCGGCGGCGGGGGAAGCTCAGATGTCGCAACCATCCTGATTCTGTCCGAGGCCAGACTGCTTCCCGAAGATGAAAGAACGAGCCGGCCACTCCCGCTCACCTTCACCCAATAGCCCTGTCCAGGCTTGATCGAATCGGAAACAGTGTAACCACCCTGATAGGCAAAGAATTTGCTGGTGATCATTCCGGGGGGACTGCTGGTTATCGACAGCGTTGGAACCGCCTGACCGATTGAGCCGATCAGGTTCCATCCATCGCTCACTGCGACCGATTCGCTCGCGAGCGGATACCCCGTGATGGCTTCCTCCCCGGAACTGTCAAACCTGAGCCAGTACCCGGCACCGTTTACCACCCGAGGGGAAACCTCGTAGCCGGAGACAGGGTCGTACGCGAAGGCGGGACTGACCGCGTCGGGAAAGAGTGCGCTTGCCGAATCATTTGCGACCAGGAGGGGGTTCGAGACCAGGTTCCAACTCGCCATGACCGGGACATCGAACGTGATGAGGGTGAACATGGGTGTGATCGTGAGGATGCCTGTCGCGCTTGTCGCTGTTTGTGAGTCGGGATTCGTGACGGTCATCGTACGCGTTCCCGCGGCTGCTCCACTGTCGACAGAGATGTTCAGGGTGAGATGTGTCGGATCCGTATAGGTGATACTGTCGACGGTTACGCCTGCGCCGCTGACGGTGGCGGAAATTCTGCTGGGAAAACCCGACCCCGGATCATAGAAGCCCGACCCGTTCACGGAGGTCCCGTCGACGATGACATTGACGTGAGCAGCACCCTGTCTGACAGAATCCGGCGAAGCACCGGAAGGGGTGGCAGGGGGAGGGGCTTTGAGTTGCGTCACCCGCACCCCCCAGCCATATAAGCCGCTCGTATCACAGTATTCCTGTGCTGTCCATATTGTCATATTGTCGTTCGGGTCGACAACGGTGCTCGAATACCGGCCCCAGAAATAGTATCCGTAGAGTTGACTTTCATTGTAGGCAGTGGAGCTTGCGAAGAACGTCGTCGATTGGACGGTTCCGGGCGGATCGGTTGATAATCTCCCCACATAGGCAACGCCGGCGTAGTCGTTCAATCCAGCATAACTCGAGCCAATGACCGTATGTCCCTGCCCGGAGGTGGCAATGCTGGCATTCCAAAAATATCGTGGCGACGCTCCTATGGAATCAAAAACGGTTCCCGATTGATTGAGGGTGGGCGTGGTGGTAAGATTCTTGATTTCGTAGAAGCGGACCGCATCCCGCCGGGAAGTGTCCGTCGTTGCAACACCGCTGGCATTTGTCCCGATTGTTTGTGATGTCCACAGGCTGCCGTTCTTCATGATCGCTGCACTCAGCCGGTTATCGTTTCCCAACAATCGATCCGTGCTCCCTTTCGCAGGCACATTGATCGGGTATGAGGTGGTCGGCACGGTGAGCGTGAAACTGGCTGAGATGCTCGGGGTGCCGCCGGGATCGGTTACCCGTTTTATGAGCAGCGACGTGTATGACGAACCATTGATACCGATGAAATATCCTTCACCGGAACTCGAGTCATCGTTGGATACCCCCTGCGGCGCGAATATGCCTCCGAGAACCGTCGAGAGAGTGAACGCGGTCACGACGATCGGACCGCCGCTTGTTGCAGAGCTTTTCCGGACAACAAATGCCTTAGTTGCCTGGTATAATCCGGTGTTCCCATCCCATACATCGGCCCCGATATAGAGTGCGTGGGCATCCACGCCCAGTGTCGGAGGGAATGCTTCGAGGCCGGCACCAGCAGCTGTAAAAGAATAGAACGTAAAACTTGCTGAGGATGATATCACGGGACCCGAACTGACGGCAAGTACCACGCTGTTCATGAGGGTGTCGTTAACCATGATGATGAACCATCGCTGACTCAATCGGTCGTATGCGACACGGGGGAAGCTCGTGGTAGCGCCGTTGCGCACGGAATTGAAGAAGGCATCCGAGCTCAAATCGAGGACACCGTCTGCTAGGCCGTTCTTCGTAAAACTCCTGATGAAACCGTTGACGCACACGAGAATTTGAGATGGTCCAACGGCCCCGGAGCAATCAGGGGGATCGGATTTTGCGTCCGAGTAACGTACCCCCCGAAAATCCACACCAATTGTCTGCGGCCCCAGGGGTGAGAGCGTTTCCACCGGTTGACTGAATGTGTTCCGCGTTGAGCCGAAGTCCGACACGGACGCGCCTCCCGTCTTTTCGCTCTTCAATGACGGATCGTGCACACCTCCTGCCATGATCTGGGCAACAGATTCCGTGATTCCCGGTTTTCCGATCCATGCCGTACCGGTAGTCCTCCCCGAAGACTCTTTTTGCTGCGCCAATCCCGGTCCAACGAGCAGGAATAGCGCGGCAACGACGAAATATCTGTATGTGTTCATATGATTATCCGTGGGGGTCCGAGTTTATGGTAATCGGGGATCTTCATTCTTGACACCGGCCACATGGAAAGTCCGGCCATAGGGTTCCGATATAGTTAATGTAACAAGGGATACCGAAAGCGTCCATCACGCGTTTGCGGGAGATTCCGATTTTCTTCCATTATGCCCGGAATCTTCGGATTCACCCCGAATTCTGACAGCTTCGACGCCCGTCTTCCATGGATCGGGGCCAACGACCTGAACCGGTAACGAAACGTCTTGACGCGTGATGTTCAATGATTTTCTTTCTCGCTCGGGGTAAAATTTTCCTCTTGCCCGGATTATGAATACTGATCCTCCCGACAGCCTAAATTCAATAAAAATAAGTACAAAGCGGATTCGCACCCCCTGCGGTGACCGTACGAGAGCGTGCTTCTGGATAGTTGAAAATTCCATTCGATTTGACATTTATCCCGATTGTGGATATACTGCGGATGCTCTGATTGTTCTTCGGGGGAGAGAGTGTTTCTTTGCGTCGTTCCTATCATTCCGCTTCCTGTTCTCAGTGCAGGAGCGTCTGTTTCAGATGGATAGTTCAATCATCACAGTGAAGATTCCGGAATGGACGGGTTTTCTTCCACCGAATCCAGCCGGGCTGAATTGTAGAATCCTGCGTTGCGAACATTGTGGCGTAAAGCGGTGAAAAGCCCGGGGAGTGCCCGGGCGCAAATGTACTTGCCACATGGGCGTCAATTGCCTGACATGGACCCGTCAGCGCATCTGATCTGATGCAGCCGATGCAGTTCTTTTCATAGTTCTGAAGAGATTCAACCACTTGTACCATCGACTTTCCGCGGTAACAGCATGCGGGGGGTAAGCCGGGTTTGCCCAATATGTTACCTCCCTTGCCGCCCGGTAAGAATATGACGTAACCTTGACAGTTTTCTGACAACATCTAGCCGCCTGTTTTCTATGTTGTCTGAGGATGTTGGCGGTGCGTGAGATAACGGTCTCGGGGGTTGTTGAGGAAGTCGTATGGAGGGGAATATGAAAAGAATGTTCGCGGTAGTTATGGTGTTTCTGATTGTACATATGTCCCATTCACAGGAAATTTGCAGCCCGGTCTTCCGCCCGGGCGAGGTGCTCCAGTATAAGGTCAAATGGCATTTTCTGCGGCTTGGAACCATTATCCTC
>JAWOKN010000169.1:0-18951 GCA_033854175.1 Bacteroidota bacterium
TCGCAGATATCACCTTTCACAAAATGGTATTTATCTGAAGCCTCCACGTCCTCGAGATTCTCCAGGTTGCCGGCATAGGTGAGTTTATCATAATTGACAATCGAATATGCGGGATACTGTTTGAGCACATATCGGACAAAATTACTCCCGATAAAACCGCATCCTCCTGTGACTAAAATTGTCATCGGTTTGGTAAAAGAATCAGATCATTTAAAAGCAATTTCGGAGAAAATCCTCAAATTAATGAACCAAATCTACAAAAATGAGCCCCGAAAGTCAATCAAAGCCGGGTCAGAACGCCTGTTTTATTCAAAGAAATGGCGAAACGAGAGCGCAGTAGCTAAAAGGGGATAAGAATCCTCGAGAGATGAATGTGGAATGGAACTCGAATAAACAGAATGTAACCAACTTTTGAAAAATAATCAAAGTCCCGGGCACGATTTGGGCTTAAAGGTTGCCCGGTCGGAAGAAAACAGGAATTGCCTTCTGATACTTTCAACGCGCAATAACCTTCCGGTCATAACCCGAATATTGCCGAGTTTGGACAAGTGGCCGGTTTTGGATCGTGCTTATTTTTTCAAACGGGCTGATAAAATCCCCCAGGGAATCAGTCTTTACGAGGGTCTGCCCGCCGCCGACGAGGAAACCACCGTCATTGCATGGAAAAACCACTTCGGGATAGAAGCCGGACACATGAAGGATGCTCCTCCATTCGCTAATTCCCGCCCCGCTGAATTTTTCAAGGTATGGTAACCCGTCATTTCTGCTCCACCCGCAAATAATGTACTCGTCGGTTACATAGGGTAACGGTGCGGCTGAAATTGCGGTAAAGGGAATCAGCGCCGCTGTACTGCTCCATAAGATTCCGCCGGTACCATCAAATCGAGCAGCGAGCTGTCCGAAATCACACGGTAAATAATACAACGCCAGGCTTGTCCCATCGATGAACTCACTCAAGGACAGACCCTCCACCTGGCGGTATGGTTCACACCCGTAGATCTCGGTCTGCCAGACAATCTTTCCTGTCGAATCAATTTTTCGGAAGTTTGCGGGGCTCGGACCGGCGCCATTTGAGTTATCCCAGCGCGAACCCGCCAGCAACGCCCCGCCGTCCTGCGTTGCCCGTACGGAATTCAGACCGGCAAGACCGGGAGTCTGCGTCCACAATGTGTCCCCCCCGGGGTTCAACAAAACGGTCCAGGCCGTCGAACCATTCATTCCACAACAGATGAAGTTCCCGTCATTCAGCATATCTGCAGACGTAAATGATGAAGATTGAACGCCGTACAATCTTTCCCACTGCACAGAGCCCATGTCGTCCGTCCGCATCGTCCAAGCGGTGGAGGTAGCCGTCGTGCCTGCAATAAATATTCCGCCGCTGGGAATCCTACGCAGAGCCAAAATCGTCCCGCCGTATATCGCCTGCCAGAGTGACGTTCCATATTTGTCCACTTTGACGATTGAGTGACCTCCTCCCAGGATGAAACCGCTGTCGGGCGCCGGTTGGATTGCGTGCACAGAGACGTTGTATATCACTTCTGTAAACGTATTGAAGCGTGAAAAAAGGGATTTTCGGCTCCAGGCACCGGGAACTCCGCCGGGTGCAATGGTTCTCACCCGCCAGTAGAGCCGGAGGATTTTGGGCATGTTGGGCACTGAGGCAAATGTGTCACTTACCGTACTGGAATATATGCTGTTCGTAAAGAGCGAATCCCGTGCAACCGTAATCTCGTACTGGATGGCCTTTCGCACGGCTGACCATAAAAACGGTGTCAGGGAATTCTCTACCAGCATTCCTGCAACCGGTGATAACGGGACGGAAGGGGGCAACAACCGGGTGAATGATCCACCCTGACTCCACCCGCCCGGATCCCCGTTTGGCCCGACGGCACGGATCCGCCAGATAAAATCCGCGTATGGTATATTCGCTACAGTACAGAATGTATCCTTTGTCGTCGTGACAAAAAATGGTGATGCCGAATCTGCGGCAGTCGCAACCTGAATCTCATAATGCTGCACCAAGGGAACGGGCCTCCACCGGAGTGTTGTAAACGAGGTGTCAAGGAACTGGTTTCCAACGGGTTCGACGATTATCGGAGAGGCGATCGCCTGGGATGAAACCGTTACATTGACCATTTGCGACCATCCGACATTACCCGCGGCATCCCGTGCTTTCACCTGCAACGTATGGTTATGGTTGTCGGCCCAGTATGTGACAAACCAGTAGAAATTAAAAGGACTGGAGGAGACGCGTGCAATCCAGAGACTATCGACATAAAGCTCCGCGCCGACCACACCGACATTATCATTGGCGACGGTCACAATATTGACGGGGCCGGTAAGGATTGCACCCTCAACCGGATACGTGATCACCACCGTTGGTGGAGAAGAATCGACTTCAACATTCTGTTTGCATGAGAAAAGGCAAAATGTGAAAACGAGCAGAAAAATAGAGTAAAGATAGGTTTGGATTATCATCCTCATACGCATCACCCTTCCACAGCAGGTGTTTGAACTCCCGATTGCGATCGACCCACGAAGATGGAGATCAATCACGACCCGATGTCTCCGGTAACAAGATAGCCAAAAGTTCACCGAATCTCAATCATGGAGATCTGAAAGGAAGGAATATCCCCGGGGAGAGAGGCCCGCAAGATCAGCGTTTGCCGAGTATTTGCTCCATTTGGGTCGAACTTCCTTTTGTAAAAGTCCTACTTAAGGATGGTATGGGATAAAAATCAGGGAAACCGGGAAAATCGCGGGGATGAACAGGCCTCAGATGATTCGGACCGCCTGTTGTGAAAGCCAGCCGATCTTTCCGTCGGCCAGGCGGATTTTCCTCCAGGTCCCCACAACGTCAAGAAGTTCCACCTTGACCCCCTCATGAATGACAAAAAGATCGGTGCTCTTATCGTCCGGTGCGCTTTTGACGGAGACGGTGGGAGAAAAGACAATGCCGTTATTCACCGACTGTTCATACTGGTACTGGTTATACACGCTGAAAAATCCGAAAACCACGAGGACGATGAAGATTGCAGCTGCAAGGAGTGAGATCCGCCGGATGGCGAACGAGCGGAAGAGAAAGAAGGAAAGTCCGGAACCAACGAGAGCCCAGAGGCAGACTATGGCAAAAACGGCCCAGCCGTCGGATGACAGCGACTCTTCGATGCCATTCCACCACCGGACGAAAATAATCTGGGGCACGGGTTCGATCTTGTCGACAACGCGGAGGTTTGCCAGCCGAAGATTGTACGCAATATCATCATCCCCCGGTGCAAGGCGTTTTGCGCGTTCATAGAAGAGAATCGAGGAGGGGATGTCATTGGCCTTGAAGTATGCATTCCCAAGATTGTAATAAATGGCGGAACTTTCGTATCCGTTTTTAATCACCTGCTGGTACAGACCGATCGCCTTCTGATAATCGCCCTTCCGGTAAGCCTCGTTGGCCTGTTCAAACTGCAAGCCGACCTCCTGGGCGTAGAGCAACGGGGCAAAACAAAGAATAATTACAATCCAGGCGTGTCTCATCGTATATAATCCTCGATTGTGGAGACGATATCGACCGCTTCGCGGTACATGGCATCCATCTGGGTAGTTCCTTCGGAGGGAGCAAATCTGGCAAACTCGCACCGTTCGATCGCCGACAACAATTTTCCGGAGGTCTCCTCATGCACGTTCCTGGACTGCAGCGTCTGTTTCACCTGATCGATGGAAAGATCTGCCGGAGGGATGCCCAGCCTGTCGCCGACGTATCCCCACAGCGCGCGGGAGACTTCCGCATAAAACTCCTCCTTCTTCTTCTGGTCGAGGAACACCTTCGCCTGTTTCATCCGTTTCTGCGCCATTTTCCGGGCCTTCCTGCTCCGCAAGGAAATCACATCCTTCTGGATTTTCTCCCGCCGCCTGGCATAGAAGACAAATCCGATAAAAGCAAAAACCGGTGCAAAGGTAGCGGCATAAAACACCGCTGACCCCAGGAACATCTCCCCTTTCCGGTGGAACGTAAACGCCCCGCTTTTGATAAAGCGGATATCCTCGCCGAGAAGCTGGACATCCTCCTTGCTGAGGCCGGACGAGCCGCCTGAAGCCAGCTCGGAACCCTTCTCGACACTGAGTATATATTCGGGACTCGCAAGACTCACAAACGATTTTCTCGCAAGATCGAAATAGCTGAAAGTAAACGAGGGAATCTTCTGATCACCGGCATGACGCGGGATGAGGAGATATTCAAACGTGCGGCTTCCGGCCACCTGCTCCCCCTGCATCGTGATATTATCGCTGATCTTCGGATCGTACTTTTCGAGATCGGGCGGGAAGAGGATATTCGGTGCGGCCACAAGCTTCAGATTTCCCCGGCCGGTAATTTTCACCTTGAATGTGGTAGGATCATTTGTCTTCACCTGCCGTTTATCGAGCCACGATACGAGGGTAAACTGGCCGACGGCTCCGCTGAACGCGGGCGGAGCGCCTGGGGGAAGCGGTTCAACGGTGATTTTCACCGGTGAACTCTTGACCGCGTAATTGACGTTGGAAACACCGCCAAAGAAGGGGTCATTGAAAAACTGATCAAAGAAATCATTCGTCCTCCTTCTCGACTGAACCTGGACGACGCAGGTCGCCTCCATCGGATCCAGTGTCAGCGTGCCCGAGCGCTGCGGGAAGAGGGCCACTTTTTTCAGGAGTGCGACGCGGTACTGTTTCCCGTTATAGACCTCGTTCACGAGCTGCGGCTGACGTGGAACCTCCAGATCCTCGCTCCAGAAACCGGTAACGCTGGGGAGTTTGGTCACATTATAGCTCGTAATGCCGACCCTGGTATAGAGCTTATAGCTTGCGGTGATCTGTTCACCCTGATAGACATGCGATTTATCGACGGCGAGTCTGAGGAGAAGGTTGTCGCCGATCTGTTTTGAAATATCCGCACTCTCCCCCTGATTCCCCTGGCGGCCGGTCTGGGGGGCGCCCTTCGTCACGGTAATCGTGATCGGTTGTGAACTCACGACCCTCCCCTTGTAGGTCACCGATGCGGGACCGATCGTAAATTTTCCGGGGGCTTTCGGCTGAAGGACATATGAATAGGTGATCGAGGAGGAGACCGCACCGTTAATTATCTGCATATTCGTGGATGGATTCGGGCCGGTTGCGACAAGAAAATCGTTCAGTGACGGAGGCTGAAAATTATCGACATTCGTGCTCCCGTTCAGTGTCAAGGTAAGCTCGAACTGTTCGCCGGCGCCGACCGTTGTCCGGTCGACAGATGCGGTAAATGTTCCGTCCTGTGCGGCCGAGAGCGAAAAACAGACGAGCAAGAGAAATACTCCTGCCACTAATCTATCGGTCATACGAAAATATTTGACGGTTGAGGATGTCATATCACCAATCTTTCTCCACCTTCACGCGGGCGGGGATCTTCTGATGAAGCTTCTTCTGCACATCCTTTTCCTCGTTGTTCAGGGCCTGGAGGATGCGTTCCGCGTCCTGTTTGGAAATCTGCCCCTTTTTAGGATTCTGCAACTGGTCCTGCTGGTTCTTCTGTTGTTGCTGCTGGGCCTGGTTTTGCTGCTGTTTGTCCTGCGGATTCTTCTTCTGGTCCTTGGGCTGCTGATTTTTATCCTGTTTCTTCTCGTTCTTCTGTTGTTGCTGCTGCCGGAGAAGAGCCTTGGCGAACTCGAGGTTATATTTCGTATCGAAATCCTTCGGGTTATTTTTCAGGGCCTGTTCGTACGCCGATATGCTTTCCGGGATTTTCTGGCTCTTCAGGAGAGAATTGCCGAGGTTGAAGTAGGCGTCGGCCCTCATCCTAGGATCGTTCGTCCGGGATGCGCTTGAGGCGTACTGTTCCGCGGCCTCGCCGAAGCGGCCCTGTTTATAGAGTGCGTCGCCGAGGTTAAAGACCCCCTGTTTGGACTCCTTATTCTTCTCGAGGGCCTTGCGGTAATTGGCCTCGGCATCGGAGAATTTCGTCTGATCGTAGAGTTTATTCCCGCCATTGACAAGCGACCGTTCGGACTGCGCGCATGCCGCGGATGCAAGAAATGCTGTCAGCAAAATCATCCGGATCATAGTTCCCTCCTGAGTGGTGACCACTTCACGAGCCACCTGTTTTTCCGTTCGGAGACAAAGAATTCCAGGACAAGCACGACAAAGGCCGCGAGGAGAAAAACCTGGAACCTGTCTTCAAAATCGGTGAACACCTTCGCCCCGAACTCCTTCTTTTCCATCGACTCGACCTCCTTCATGACGGCATCGAGTTCATTCTGCTGGTTCGAAGCGCGGATGAACCGTCCGCCCCCCGCCTCGGCGATCTGTGTCAGGGCCTGTTCGTCGAGTTTGGTGACGACCGTACTGCCGTTCTCGTCCCTCTTATACCCCACCATGCGGCCGTCCTGGTAGACGGGGATGGGAGCTCCGTCGGGGGATCCCATGCCGATGGTATGGATGACGACGCCCTGGTCGCGGGCGTCCTTTGCGGCGGCGATGGCGTCGTCCTCATGGTTCTCGCCGTCGGTGATAAGGACAATGACCTTATGTTTCTGCTCGCCGGTGACGAAGGATTTCATGGCGAGCCGGATTGCGGAGCCGATGGCGGTGCCGGGGACCGGGACGGCGTCGACGTCGATCGTGCTGAGGATCATGCGTGCCGCCGAATAGTCGGTCGTGAGTGGAAGCTGGAGGTAGCTCTCGCCGGCGAAGACGATCAGGCCGACCCGGTCGTTCTGCAGCTTATCGAGCATCTGTGAAATCTCCTGTTTAGCGCTCTCGAGGCGGTTCGGTTTGATATCCTCGGCCTTCATGCTGAGGGAAACATCGAGGGCGATGATGATATCGACCCCGGCGCGTTTCACCTCTTCGAACTTGGTACCGATCTGGGGGTTTGCGACTGCGACGACGAGGACGGTAAAACCCAGAACCAGCAGGAAGAACTTCGCCGCCGGTTTATACGGGCTTTCGAGGGGCATCAGCTGCCGCAGGAGCGAGGGGTTGCCGAACTCGCGCAGTGCGGCCCGCTTCCTGTAGAGCACCCAGAAAAAGAGCACGAGCAGCACCGGAAGAGCCGCCAGGCCGAGGAGATACTCCGTATGTGCGAACCGGATCATGGTTTAGGGAAGTTTTCTGAACAATGTCTGGCCGAAGAGAAGTTCCAGGAGGAGGAAGAGCCCGGCGAACATCCCTGCGGTATAGAATTCCTCCTTATGGCGGCGGAACTGGGTGACCTCGATCTTCGTTTTCTCCAGCCGGTCGATTTCGTTATAAATATCCTTCAGCGTCCTGTTATCGGTCGCGCGGAAATATTTTCCCCCGGTCATATCGGCGATCTTCTGCAGCAGTCCCTCATCGATCTCCGCCGGAATGTTCTGATACTGGATGCCGAACGGTGTCTGGACGGGGTAGGGGGCCATGCCGGTCGTCCCGACGCCGATGGTATAGACGCGGATATTGAACGTCTGGGCGATCCCGGCGGCTGTGAGGGGATCGATCGAACCGCGGTTATTCACGCCGTCGGTGAGGAGGATAATCACCTTGCTTTTCGACTGGCTGTCCTTCAGGCGGCTGATAGAGGTGGCGAGGCCCTCGCCGATGGCCGTGCCATCCTCGATCATGCCGCTCTTCACCTGGTTGAGGAGATTCGTGAGCACATCGTGATCGAGAGTCAGGGGGCATTGAGTAAAGCTCTCGCCCGAAAAAATCACAAGACCTATCCGGTCGTTGGGTCTCCCCTTGATAAAATCGGCAGCCACCCGTTTTGCCGCTTCGATCCTGTTGGGGTGAAAATCCTCGGCGAGCATGCTTCCCGAAATGTCGGTCGCCATGACGATATCGATCCCCTCGGTTGAAACATTCTCTCCGCGCGAGGTCGATTGCGGGCGGGCCAGGGCGATAATCAGGAGCGAAAGTGCGGCAAGCCTGAGGACGAACAGGACGTGGCGGAAGCGCTGCCTGAAGGATCTCGGGGCCGACTTGAAGACGGAAACCGAGGGAATCTGGAGTTCGGTGAGGCCGCGGTGAGTCTTCCTCCAGTACCAGAAGATGATCACAGGGAGAAGGGCGAAAAGCGCGAAATATTCGGGATTCGCGAACGTCATCATTCCACCGTAACCGTTTCCGGGACGGCTTGAGGGACATCGCGGGCCGGCTCCTGGTACGTCTGTTCGACAAACTCGACAGCCTCCTGCATGCCCGTTTCATTATCCCCGGGTGCAGGCTGGTATTTTGCAAATTTTACGAGATCCGCGCGAAGGAGAAGATCCCTGAGTCTGGGGACAATCTCGTTCGGCAGTGACCGGATCGGTTTGGAGGCGAGAATTTCATCCGATGTCATCTCCATGGCAATCACGGAAAAACGCCTTTCGATATAGGTCCGGACGATATCGGTGAGGGAGGAATAATATTCCTTCACTTTCCCCCTCTGCCAGACATGTTCGGCCTCGAGGGAGTGGAGAGCTTCGAGGGCCACCTCATGTGCGGGTCGCTGCGGGGCCTCGGGGATAATCGGCTCACCGCGTGCAAGGCGTCTCCTGATATAGACAATGAGCCAGATGACGAGGCCGAGGAGAACGAGGCCGATAAGATACGGCAGAACGTCGGCAAACGATATCGGGACCCTCAGGGGGGCCTTGATATCCCTGATCTCCTTCGATGTATCGATGGCGATCCCGCGGACAAAGACAGGTATGGGGGAGGTTTCGGCAAACTTCACCGTTGTATCACCCGGTGTGCGGTATTTGAAGACAAGCGGCGGTATGACCTTTGTCCCCGAGTCGAAGGCCGTGAGGACAAACGTACAGGTCTGGAGAACACTCTCGCCGTTGGTTTTCACGACGGGGGTATCGCGCCGGATGATCTCGAGACCCTCGAGGGAGTCGGCGATGACGGGCCACTGGACCTGGATATTGGGCAATTGCTGGAGTTCGATGTGAAGCGTAATCCAGTCGCCGATGAGAATCCTATTGGAGTCGACGCGGGCGGTAGCGCGGACATCCTCGCCCCTTGATGTCGACAGAGCCGTCAGGATTGCGCAGACCAGAAGCGGGAGTCTGAACCGTTTCACCATCGTTTTTCCCTCGCTCTGAAGAACGACATCAACGGGGTGATATACGACTGATCGATCCTGATATCGATGCTGTCGACGCCGTTCCGGCGGAACATCCTCTCCTGGCGGGCGGACCGGTCGATCCACCACTCGGCGTAGCGGGATCTCACCATCGGGTCGCCGGCGTCGACCCAGGCAGCCTCGCCGGTCTCGGCATCGTGGACCCTCAAAAGGCCGACCGGCGGTAGGGCGGCCTCGCGCGGGTCATAGAGTTTCACGCCGATAAGGTCGTGCTTTTTCGCGGCAATTTTCAGGGCATCCTCATAGTCGTCGTCGAGAAAATCCGAAACCAGGAAGACGATGCTCCTTTTTTTGATCGCGCTGGTAAGATAGCGCAATCCCTCGCTGATCCTCGTCCGCCGGTGTTCGGCATTGAAATCGAGGAGTTCCCTGACGATCCGGAGAATATGGGTTCTCCCCTTTTTCGGGGGGATGAACTTTTCAATGATATCGCTGAAAAAAATCACCCCGACCTTGTCGTTATTCGTCAGGGCTGAAAAGGCGAGAACCGCGCAGAGCTCCGCCGCGACGTCCTTTTTCATCTGATGGACCGTGCCGAACTCCCCCGAACCGCTCACATCCACCAGAAGCATCAGGGTGAGTTCGCGTTCCTCCTCGAACACCTTGACGAAGGGGTGATTGAACCGGGCGGAGACATTCCAGTCGATCGTGCGGATATCATCGCCGAACTGATATTCCCGGACCTCGCTGAAGGCCATGCCGCGTCCCTTGAAGACGCTATGGTACTCTCCGGAGAAGAGCTGGTTGACGAGGCCCTTGGTACGGATCTCGATCTTGCGGACTTTTTTTAAGAGCTCGCTTGTTTCCATGGAACAAATCTTACGGCACCTCGACGGCGTTCAGGATCTCATCGACGAGATTTTCGGAGGTGACGTTTTCGGCCTCGGCCTCATAGGTGACGGCGATGCGGTGGCGAAGAACATCGTGGCACATTGCGCGCACGTCCTCGGGGATCACGTAGCCGCGCCGCTTGATGAAGGCGTAGGACTTGGCTGCGAGGGCGAGGTTGATCGTTGCGCGGGGAGACGCGCCATAGCTGATCAAGGACGCAAGTTTTTCCACCTTATACTCCTTCGGTTTCCGCGTCGCAAACACGATATCGAGGATATACCGTTCGATCTTCTCATCCATATAAACCTCCTGGATGACCGACCGGGCGTTCAGGATATCGTTCGGGCGGATGACGGCATTCACGGTGGGCGGGGAATTCTGGATATTCTGCCGCATGATCAGCCGTTCCTCGTCGCGGTCGGGATAATCAATTTTGATCTTCAGCATAAAACGGTCGACCTGGGCCTCGGGGAGCGGATAGGTTCCCTCCTGTTCGATCGGATTCTGAGTGGCAAGGACGAGGAACGGTTCATCGAGGTGGAACGTCTGTTCGCCGATCGTCACCTGGCGTTCCTGCATGGCTTCAAGGAGTGCGCTCTGGACCTTTGCGGGTGCGCGGTTGATTTCGTCGGCGAGGATGAAGTTGGCAAAAATCGGGCCCCGGCGGACGGTGAACTCGCCGTTCTTCTGATTATAGATCATCGTGCCGATGACGTCGGCGGGAAGAAGGTCGGGGGTGAACTGGATCCGCTGGAACTTCGCCTGGATGGTGGTGGCGAGGGTTTTAATGGCAAGAGTTTTCGCAAGCCCCGGTACGCCCTCCAGGAGGATGTGCCCGTTGGAGAGGAGACCGACCATGAGCCGTTCGACCATCCCCTTCTGGCCGACGATGATCTTGCTCACCTCCATCTGGAGGAGATCGATGAATGAGCTCTCTTTTTGAATTCGTTCGTTTATCGCTTTTATATCGGTCATTGTGGATCCAATAAATAAGTTAAATAATATCTGGATTATCCGCTGATTCCCGCAAACTCTGCCGATCCAACCGACCCTCGCGTGACAAGAGAAAAAACAGAGGAAAACGCACTCTGCCGGGCTGTTTTCAGCCAAAACTTCGCGGGGATCAGAATGAAAGGGGGTAGAACATTTCGTATAAAGTTAGCAAAAACTGAAAAAAAATCAAAATAAGCAGAGACCCATACCCATCCATTGAGATTAGACACCTTTTATGGGATGCCGGTTGACCGAGGAACAGGGTTTTGGCCCACCCCTGAGGACAGGGCTGGCGCGCTGGTCCGGTGGAGTTGTGAGCAAAAGGCGAACTGATCCACCGCCCGGGAGGAACCGGAGTGGCCGCACGTGAAGCGGCCGGGAAAATCCCGGCTGCCACTTGGTCCGGAAAATAAACCCCGGGCGGCGACGGTGAGGCCCGGTTGACACAGGACACAAAAGCAGGTTTGATCTGCCGGAGGGAGAATCAGGTCAAAACAGGAACATTTCGGGCTTTTGCGGAGGCAGATCGCGCCATCTGACCGCGTGAAATTTTTGATCTCAGAAATTACATAAAATTCATTTGACTCTTCCTGGGGAGCTTTGTACATTTCACGGAGTTACGAGGCGCAGACTGGAGAGAAATTGTATCAATAATACGGAGGTTGCATGAAACACGTATTATACATTTTTACGCTCCTAGTTCTTATCCTTCATCCGCAGACCTACGGTCAGGATCAGACCGTTCAATTCTGGCTCAAAATCCACGACACCAACGGCAGCAGTGACACGCTCACCTTCGGGAACGACCAGAGGGCGACATACGATGTTGACAACGCGCTCGGTGAATATTCGAGTCCGCCCGATCCGCCCGGATTTTTCGCAAAATTCATCAGCATACCGGGCAGGGTGAACACATGGGGAACCGGCATCATCCCGAAGGATCTCCGGACATTACCGCTTGCCTACACTCCGCTTCACAAAGACACATTCTGCGTGTCGATGAAAAACGACAACAGCGACGCCTTCAACGCCACGGCGACCCTGCTCTGGCCGTCGCACGCATATCTTGCGGACAGGTGTGACAGCATGTATCTCGTCGACCCGAGCGGATCGATACTCCCGGGCCGCATCGACATGTTCACGCAGGACAGCGTCCAGCTCCCGGACGTCTACAATACGAATGGTCCCAATCCCGCGGCGCCGGCATTCAAATTCTTCATCTTCGTCTACGGCGTCAATCCGTTTGCGGTGGGTGTGAATCCCGAGCCGTCGCTCGTACCCACGGCATTTTCGCTGCATCAGAACTATCCGAATCCGTTCAACCCGGTGACGACGATTCAGATCGACATACCAAAACTCTCGGATGTCTCGCTGAAGGTTTACAATATTATCGGTCAGGAAGTCGCGACGCTCGTCAATGACAGGCGGGAACCGGGGAGATACAACGTCCGGTTCGACGCATCGGAACTCACGAGCGGTATATATTTCTACAAGCTGGTCGCATCGGATTTTGTTGCAACAAAGAAGCTCATCATCATGAAATAGGCTCCCCTCCTGGCATCATGGGGCATTCCCAATCCTGATGCCTCATGTGACCACACTTTTTGGGGGGGGGCGTGGGCCATCATGGCACGGACTCACCGCCAGATTCTCTGGATGGAGGAACACCAGAAGTAGCGGTGAGTCCGTGTTTTTACCATGCTGCAGATATCGGATAATCCTGTCTGATATTCAATCATCCCCCAAGAATCTTTTTTTAATCCCATCTTGACTTTTTAATCTTCATACTGTATAATTCCATCAGTCCGGCAGAACGGAACGACAGCCTGAACTTTTCTCAGCCTCCCCTTCTGAAATATTTCGATCTGCCGGCTTTAGAAGCTGCACAGGGAAAAATATCCTCCATTCCCCCAACACGGGAACATTTCACCGAGCATAATTGTCCGCTTTAGCGGCCGACAATGAAGCTCATTGCTATATATCGGCGCTCATCGCCGAACCAAAACCAATCAGGATATCCGCGACTGCGGTAGCGTGCGAGCGGCAGAATGCAGACATCAGCCACACCACATACTTTCAGAATCCTATCGGGCATCACCCCGGTTCCCAAAACACTTATCCATCCTCCACCATCATCCGTGATCATAACAAGGAGAAGCACATGAAAACAACCATATACCGGTTTATTGCACTTGTTATCATCGTCGCAGCGGCAGCGGCCGTTCCGGCCAGGGGCGACATGCCCCCCGCGCCGACAGACTGCCCCACGATCACCGTAGGCCCCCCGGCGCCTGACGGTGCTCTCAACATCCCCTACAGCCACACTTTCACGGCCACGGGGAGCAGCTATCGCATCACGTTCAGTTACACAGGCGGTTCCCTGCCGGCAGGATTATACTTAACCTCGGACGGTCTCCTCTCGGGGGTGCCGGTATACGCCGGTGAGTATACATTCATCATTATCGCGACCGACTCCGTGGGATGCACGGGTATTTTACCGGACACGGTCATGATCACCACGTGTCCGGTAGTGACAATGACGCCCGCTGCACTGAAGGGCGGGTTCATCAACCGTCCGTATGCCGATACAGTCAGAGCCAGCGGCGGTACAGCGCCCTACACCTACAGCGAATCCGGACCGCTGCCTGCGGGCATCACGTTTACGCCCGACGGAGTATTCTCCGGAACGGCGTCAACGGGCGGTACCTTCCAGATCATCGTCACGGCCACCGACAACTACGGCTGTCCGGGGGACATGTCCTATACCCTGCTCATCGCATCACCGGCAACATTCAGGGTAGCCGCCACGGGGCTTCCGGTGATGAGCTGGGACTCGGCGGGGACGTGGGTGATCGAAAGCGGCATCTCGCTCACCGGTTTCCCCGACACGAGATACGACAGTACGATACTGGACAACAAGTACCTGCCGGGGAGTTATACGATTGTTGCGGGGGTCAGCAAGCCCGACACCACGGGTTACCTGCAGATCGGATACGCGGGAAACGCGAACACCATCAGGCTTTTGATCCCGTCCTGGGGGGACAGCACTTCAAAGAGGCTGGTAGTGGGTGACAGCCTCGCGGGAAACTATGACCTCGTGATCCATCAGGGGGGTCTGATGGATGTGGAGGCGCGGTGGAGCGGATCATACGCCGTCGACATGTCGGGATATCACGCCCCCGATTCCATAAGGATACACGCGGGAGGGAAGCTCTACTGGGCATCTCCCGGCTACACCAACATCATGTTCAATCTGAACCGCGGATTCGACGGTGATTACGGAACCGTCGAACTGGACGTTCCGCCGAACTTCACCGATTTCAACTGGGGAAACAACTATGTCTATCCGAACCTGGTCCTCAGCAACACCCGTGGAGCGCCGTTGTATTATCCGTACGGAAGCGGGCGCGGGATTGTGAAGGGTAATCTGATCATCAACCCGGGCGTCAGCGATTCACTGACGACGGGGGGTGCCGGCGCGATCGTGGTTTACGGAGACATCATCAACAACGGCAGCAGCGTGATCGACCAGTCACAGCTTGTCATGGCCGGCTCGACCGCGCAGACGATATCGGGCACAATACCCCTGCGGTTAAAGGGGGGGATAGCCATTGCGAACCCTGCCGGAGTAACGTTGCAGAACAACCTCCTCGTTGAGGGGGGAACTGTCCAGACAAGCGGAACGATCGCGGCATTATCCATCCCGGCCGCGGGTGTGCTCACGACGGGGGCATCGGTAATTTATCTCAACCCGGCGGGATCGATGAATGAAGGGACGAATCCCGTTCAGGGGAGCGTATCGGCCACGCGGAATGCCGGTACCGCGACGGAGAGTTTCGGAAGCATCGGTTACGAGATAACGGCGGCAATACCGCCCGGGACGACGAGCGTATTCCGGAAAACCGGTATCGCGTCGACCGGAAACGGCCATCAATCGATCCTCAGGTACTATGATGTCACACCGGCGGTAAATTCCGGACTGAACGCCTCGATCGGGTTTTCCTACGCGCCGGGGGAGCTGAACGGCATCACCGAGAGCAACCTCACGTTGCAGACATCGACCGACGGGGGTGTCAACTGGGCGGGTCAGGCAGGGGTGGTGAATACCGGGCTTCATAAAATCACGGCTGCGGGAGTTCCGCAGGTTCAGTACCGGTGGACGGCTGCAGATCTGAATGCCACGCTATCGCCGGGGCACGCGCTCGTTCTGAGAAAATTCGCAGATCTGGATGGCAATCCGGCGACACAGGGGGACCAGTCGCTGAAGCAATGGAAATTGTCCCTGTACCGGGATTCGGTCAGCCCGCAGACACTCATCATCACGGGTAATCCCGTTTCGGGGGCACTATCTGTCCCGAACCTTCCCCCCGGGTTATACGTCGCACTTGAGGAGGACAGCGCGGGATGGATCCATCTCGGCGTCAACCATCACGGCACGACGGCGGGGAGTTACCTGATCACGGGCAACATACGCACCGATACGATCCTCTTCGCGGAATATCAGCCGTCATCCTCCGACACGATGGACTTCATCAATTTCTTGAACCAGTTCTTCCCGTCGAGCATCAGCGGGACGAAATTTGCTGATGTCAACGACAACGGAACACTTGACGCCGGGGATCTCCCCCTTCCCGGCTGGATGATCTATTTGGGGACGGATCCGCTCCACGCCATTGATTCGGTCAGGACCGATTCACTGGGTCATTACACATTCCCGAGCGTGCCGTTCGGCTCGTACACACTCAGCGAGGAGCAGCGGGCGCATTACGTCCAGACCTATCCCCCGTTCCCCTTTTACAACGTCACCGTTGAGGGTACGGGCGTACCGATCACGCACATCGACTTCGGCAACTACATACACATCACGGCCGACAGTGTCAAGCCCTTCATCAAGCCTTTGATAGCGCAGTTGCAGGGCATCTACGGGCTGGCCAAGCCGCCCGCGGGTCTTTTTTACCGGTACAGCGGATTGCAGAATCCGAAGCAGTCCGGGGCGATGAAGACCGAAACTGATGACGGGGCATTCCCGCCCGGATCGGTCATCAGGACGCTCGACAGTGCGACAATCTACAACATCAACACGGCCAAATACCTGATCTGGCTGGACATGACCAAGGGGCTCAAATACGGGCATCCCTGCATGTTCATCCTTTTGGACAAGAACACCGGTCTTACTGACACAATTCCGGCCGACTGGTGGCCTGTGATCCACGGGACATATGATCCGCCGGACCAGTGGACGCAGGTTTACTCGTCGTGGGATGAGCGTGTAAATTCGCCCGACACGATAAGTGGAAGCGACTACGCGCACATGAGTGCCGCGCTCGCAAAATCCGCATCCCGGCCGGCAAAGACCGGAGGTCCCAGGCTGGCGGCCTCCGCGACCGGTACCGCAGCGATCCTGATCGGCGGGAAGGCGAGCGGAACCGACTCATTACTTCAGGAAAACGACCTCGATTCCGTCGAATTCGCACTGACCAACAGCATCCCGCCGGCGGTAAGCCCGGAGAACGTCTACAGGCAGAACAACTGCACCTATGACTCACTCGTGTCGTTCGTGGATCAGGTCAGCGACATCGACACCATCTACCTCTACATTTCCGCCCCCGGAGACAGCTCGGTGAGTCACACCGGCATCCTGCTGAACAAGTCGATATTTCCGTTTTACGAGTGGATGGTCTACCACGACCTGGCCAATCTCCTCTTCGACTATCTGCAACCGAAGCGGCTCAACGTACTCATCGACGCATCCTACTCCGGCAAGGCCATCGGGGAATTCATGAGATCATACGAACCCGTGACGAACGTCGTCACATCGACGAACCTCTTCCTCTGGGCGACCGATCTCCGGCCGGAGGACACGCTGAGCCGTTACACCGGCAACTGGGCGGCAACGCAGGCCGGGATGACGATGTATCCCTCGGTCACGAGCCGCTGGAATCCGCTCAATGATTCGGTGCGGTCCCGGTACAACGACCTCAACGTCTATCAGCGGCCCATGGACAGTACAAACGCGGCTCAGTGTTCGTTCGACCCCGACACGCTGAAATTCGCCGAGACGCCGATCAGGGGGGAGGATTCCCTCTACCTGACGATCAGGAACGCCGGCTGGATCGATCTCCGGATCGACAGCATGAAGATATCCGACAGCGCGTATGCCATACTCGGGGACGACACGGCTCAGATAGCACGGAACGACACGCGCTCGTTCAAGTTCAAGTTCAAGCCGGTGAAGGGAGGGCAATACGACGCCGGGCTCAACATCTATCACAACGGGGATTTTTCACCCGATTTCATACCGCTTTCGGGGACGGGGCTCTCGTTTGCCGATTCGGTGCAATACAGGACATTCACGCAGATCGACTTCACGGCCAAGGCGCTGAAGGTGAAACCCGACAAGGTCAAGTTTGCGCTCGACCTCACCAACCACACCGGCAGCACCATGACCGAGGTCCTGGTAGAATTCCCCTTCCGGACCAGAATCGACAGCGTGGTGGGATATCTGACCGCATTCGACTCAGGCACAACGGCGAAGAAATGGCTGTTCCACGGCGGGACCCCGGTTCCGGACGGTCAGACCGTGCACATCTACGGAGCCGGTTTAAAAGGAATGGTCATGAAAGTCACCTACACCTGGAAATACAACGGGGTGGCATGCAGATACTGCAAGACCAGCAGGTACAACCAGTTCTATCAGGTACTCCAATACCCGATGCCGAACGCCGGGAATCTGCGGGACCTCGTGATGGCGTATCTCTATCTCAATCCCAATCCGAAGCCGGGATTATACCTCGGGATACCGCAGCTCACAAGGGCGGATGCCAAGCTCTACGGTTGGATCCGGATACCGCGGACGTCGATCATGCGGAACTTCTTTGTCCAGTCGGGAACCTCGTCGGCCTACACCTTCCATGGAGAAAAGGCCTCTCTGAGCCACAAGAATTACTCCAATCCGCTGGCGGGAAAGCTCGCGGCGTTGAAACTCTCCATCGTTGCGAGCAGGCAGAAGTGGACGCAGCAGGGATTCGGGGAGCTCATCTACCAGGATGCGGCCGGAAATCCGCTCAACGGGCTTACGATCACTCAGCTAGCCGCACGTGCGGATTCATTCCTGACCTACCCGTCCCATTTCGATCCGTCGCTACTGACGGTTCTGGACACGACCATCAACAGAATCGACACCACGTTTGCGGGTCCTCTGGACACCGTATCGTTCTACAGCGCGCTTCTCTTCAAGGGAGTCAAGGCGCCGCGGGACGTCCCTTACATCGTCGCCAGGAGCGCCTACGCACCTCCGCCGGATGAAGGATGGGCGCACGCAGAAGTGCCGCAGCAATTCGTTCTCTACCAGTGTTATCCGAACCCGTTCAATCCCTCGACGACGATCAGGTTCGATCTGCCTGAAGAGGCGTTCATCACGCTGAAGGTCTACAACGTCCTTGGCCAGGAAGTGGCGGTGCTGTCTGATCACGAGATCATGGAGGCCGGACAGCAGCGCGTCACATTCACTGCTGCGCACCTGGCCTCCGGCGTCTACTTCTACAGGATGACGGTCGCACCGGTCTCCGCGGATGAATACGGATCAGGCGGTCAGGTGGTCGTACAGACGCGGAAGATGATCCTTTTGAAATAGCAGCAACAATCGTCAACAATACGAAACCCCGATCATGTCAAGGTCGGGGTTTCATGTTTATATCCAGATCCACGGAGAGACACTGCGAAATCCTCCCTGCGAGCCATGGCCCGACGACTCACCGGGCACACATTTTTCCGCCGGGCATCATCCACGGCAGGCGTTTTCCAGAAGGATTAATATTCATCATCAATGTTCAACCACCGGATGGCGTCCGGGCGGGTCTGAGAATCCATTTTTCGATTCCCGTGAAATCAGCACGAGCAACGAAACGGCCAGGATGAGTGCCGGGCCGGTAAAATAGCGGGTGGCCGCCAGCGGGAAAAGAAGCATATGGACCGCTGCAGAGAGAAGTGCGATAAGCATTAACTGAACGGGAGGC
>JAWOKN010000170.1:0-8180 GCA_033854175.1 Bacteroidota bacterium
GGTTTGTTTCACAGTTTAATCCCGTGAAGTTCGATGCCAAATCCTGGGTCCGTATGGCGAAAGAGGCGGGGATGAGGTATATCGTCATTACCTCGAAGCATCATGACGGTTTCTGCCTGTTCGATTCGAAGTTTACCGATTTTAACGTGATGTCTACACCCTTCCACCGGGATGTCCTCGCCGAACTTGCCGACGCCTGCCGAAAGGAGGATGTAAAACTGTGTTTCTATTACTCGATTATGGACTGGCACCATCCCGACTATCTCCCGCACCGTGAGTGGGAAACCACCCGGCCGGCGGCAGATGCGGAGTTTGCAAGATACGTTCAGTATATGAAGAACCAGCTGAAAGAACTGCTGACCCGCTACGGCGATATCGGCGTTCTCTGGTTCGACGGCGAGTGGGAACCCACATGGAACCACCTGCTCGGGAATGATCTCTATAATTATGTCCGGAGCCTTCAGCCAGCCATTATCGTCAATAACCGCGTCGGCGCCGGCCGGTCCGGCATGGAAGGGTTTAATGAGGAGGGTGAGTTTGCGGGCGATTTCGGTACCCCGGAACAGGAAATCCCCGCCACCGGAATCCCGGACGCCGACTGGGAAACCTGCATGACGATGAACGACCACTGGGGCTATAATGCGGCCGATACGAATTTTAAATCTTCCAGGGATCTGATCCGCATGCTGGTCGATATCGCCTCCAAAGGAGGGAACTTCTTGCTGAATATCGGTCCGACCGCAGAGGGTGTTTTTCCACCGGCAAGTATCGCCCGCCTGCATGATATCGGCGCGTGGATGAAAATATCCGGCGAGTCGGTCTATGGCACCACCAGTTCACCCTTTTCCCGTACTCCGTGGGGAAGATGTACCCGGAAACTGATGCCGGACGGATCTGTCAGGTTATATTTCCATCTGTTCGATCGGCCGTCCGGATCGGTCTTCAGTTGTAACGGTCTTGGTTCATCACCCAGGAATGTCTGGCTGCTTCAGAAGCCGGGTACTGCACTCTCGTGGAAACATATCCACGATACGATTACTGTCGTCCTCCCGCCATCACCGGTTGATTCGGTTGATGCCGTTCTGGTTATGGATTTCCCACAATCCCCGCTGGTTTTCCGCCCGCCGGTCATTTCCGCACCCTCTCCTCTTTTTCTGGAGGAGCTGCCGGTGACGATTTCCGGCACCTCAGCCGGGGAAATTCATTATACGCTCGATGGTTCTCTTCCCGATGGTTCCTCGCCACTTTATCAGGGCCCGGTCCGTCTTACACAAACCGCGCTTGTCACCGCCCGCGCGTTCTATCACGGCTCCCCTGTCTCGGATACCGTCGTGAGGAGTTTTACCAGGGCCGCCCCGGAACCGGCTGCCGGAAATGATGATCTCCTCCCGGGTGTCAGCTATTCCTATTATGAAGGGTCGTGGGATAGCCTTCCGGCTTTTGATTCACTCACCCCCGCGGCCCGGGGCGTTGTTCGGGTCGTTGACCTCAGCATGAAACATAGGAAGGAATATTTTGGTGTCCGCTATGAAGGCTGCCTTGTGGTACCGCAGGACGGCGTCTATCTTGCCGCGATCCGGTCCGACGACGGCAGCCGCCTTTTTATCGGCGGGAAGCTGGTCGCCGATAACGACGGCCTCCACGGTTCGGCAACTGCCGCCGGATATGCCGCGCTCGGGAAGGGTGCGCATCCGTTCAGGATCGAGTATTTCAATAAAACCGGTGACGCCGATATGGATTTTCAGCTGGCTCCCGCCGGCCGGAATCCCTCGAGTGTCGTCAAGGAATTTTTGTTCCATTTCAGGTGAAGAGTATGTTTGATAACATTTTTCCCGGAATAAAAATGAAAACATTGCCGCGTTCCCTCTGTCTCATGTTCCTGGTCTGTTTTTTCCTGTCGCAAACCTTCCCGCAGCATTCTGATTCAACTCAGGTCCTTCGGCTCCAGAACAGTAAAATCGTCTTTGCCCTGAATGTCGTCTCCCAGAAAATCGTCTCAGCCACGCTGTCCGTACAACCCGCGTGGGCAAAGATCCTGGGTGTGCCTCCCGTTTCATTCACCACCGATGCCGGTTTCGCCATGGAAATCATGTGGACCGACTGGATGGCACCAAAGATGGTGAATAATGCCGAGAATCCTGTCACCTTTACACAGGATGATTTCAGCGTCAACCATGCCGAGTATCATGAACTGGACCAGGGGAAGAAGGAACTGAGGCTCTTTCTTACCGGGACGGATAATCCCCTCACCGCACACCTTGTCTATGAACTGGATAGCTCGGTGTTCTATATCCGGACACGCCTGGAGGTTATCGACAGCGCAGGCACAGGCCACTTCCTCCAGAAGGTCTGGCCGATCCGCGCCGTCATGAGGGATACTCTCAGGATCGTCCACCACGGAGGTTTCGGCCAGCCCGTTGCTTTTCAGGCCGGCCAGGGTGGCCTCTTCATGGGGCTCGAATACCCGGCGGCCGATAATCTTCTTGCCGGGGATTCCTCTGGCGTGCACATTTCCTGCGGCCACGAGATCGGCGAAAAGCTTTCCCCCGCGGGCTATACAAGCGAATGGGCCGTCATCGGGATTACCCCCGATACACTCGTAAAACTCTGGTTTATGAGGTATGTCAATGATCTCAGAGTCGTCCCGCTCAGACCCTATACGCTCTATAACAGCTGGTACGATCTCCGCTCTCCGGAGTATCCCCGCGTCCCCGCAGAGAATATCATGAATGAGAGCAACGTTGAACGCATTGCCGGGCTTCTCCGCGAGAACATGATCGAAAAGCATCATATCACACTCGATGCGTTCGTCCTCGACGACGGCTGGGATGTGTACCAGAGCGACTGGACTCTCCGCAGGCATGAATTTCCCCATGGCCTTAAACCGATCGCCGAGGAGCTCAAAAAAACCAATACGACGCTCGGAATGTGGCTCGGGCCGACAGGGGGATATTCGTTCAGGATGAAACGTGTTAACTGGATGAGGGAACATGGCTATGAGGTCGTCGGTTCTACACCCAATACCGCCATGCTCTGCCTTGCAGGGAAAAACTACAGCTCCCTTTTCCGCAAACGCGTGACCGATTTCGTGGCGGACGATGGTGTGGGCTACTTCAAATGGGACGGTATACAATTTTCCTGCAGCGAACCGGACCACGGTCATCCCCCGGGCATTTTCTCGCGAAGGGCCGTCATGGAGTCGCTCATCGATAAGTGCCGGGCAGTCCGCGAGAAGAATCCCGACGTCTACCTCAATATTACCTCGGGGACCTGGCTCAGCCCCTGGTGGGTGAAATATGCCAACCAGATCTGGATGCAGGGGGAGGATTACGGTTATGCGGATGTCCCGTCGATCAGTCCGCGCGATGCCGCCATGACCTACCGCGATCTTTCCCTCTATGATGATTTCAGGAAAAATGATTTCTGGTTCCCTGTCCAGAATCTTATGACCCACGGCATTATCAAGGGAACCCTCGAAAAACTGGGCGGCGAGGAGGAACCGCTGGATAAATTCACCAATGAGGTCCTCCTCTATCTTGCACGCGGTGTCTCGATGTGGGAGCTCTATATATCCCCCGATATCCTCACGGAAGGGGAGTGGAATGCCATGGCCCGCGGGATCCGATGGGCGAAGGACCGCTTCCCGATCCTCTCCTCAACTGAAATGATCGGCGGCGATCCCAAACTCCGGGAATCGTACGGCTATGTCCATTTCAAAGGGAACCGTGGCATCATCGCCGCCCGCAATCCCTGGATCGTTACCGATACCCTCCGGGCGGATCTTTCTCCTTCATATGGTCTCGACAAGGATGCTTCGTCTCTGGTCCTTGAACGTGTCTACCCCTCTCACTGGATATCCCCGAAACTGTACCATACGGGTATGACCCTCCGGCTCCCGCTCAACGGATATGAGACCGCAATCTATGAACTCTACCCGGCCGCCGAGGCGCGAAAACCTCTCCTGGCGAATGCCGAATTTGATGTCGTGGAGTCACCGAAAAATACCTACCGCATGACTGTCTACCCTTCCGGACAAACCGTCAGTATGCTGACATCCGCTGTTTCTGCCTCGGTGTCCGTCGGCGGTAAGCAGGCTGTCACGGCAGATTTACCGGCCCTTGTCGGCCGCACCTCCCAGGAGGATCCCGTCAGCAATACATCGTTTTCACCCGAACCGTCAGGGTGCCGTATCACACTGACTCTTCCCCTGTCTGTCGTGGGTGCACAGCTTGCTCTTCTTGCCACGCCACAGAACGACAGCGATCACCAGAATTTTCCCCGTGTGAATATTGTGATCGACGGGAAGGATGATACCGTCCAGTATGTAAGGGGGGAGGGGGCGTCAGTCTGGTGCCTCCACCCCTTGCCCCCCGGGTCCCATTCCATCCATGTGTCGGTCACATCGATGAAACAGCCTCAGACCTGGCTCGGTACCCTGAGCTGCTGGACCGTCGTCCGCCAGGTGCGCAAGGGGACCGACGTTACATTTACCGCGGTTCAGGGTTTTGCCGAACCGCCGATGCCGCCCCTGCCGTTCCCGGCAGGCGTGACGGTCAGGAACGTGAAACTGGGCGATGCAAGAATATTACAGTGAACGGGCGCGGAATGCTGTTTGGTCAACGGCCCCATCGCATGAAAAGTCGGCCATGCGCCGCTACTGGCTGTTTATCCTTGTGATGCTCTTCAGGGGCTCCGCGGGTGTCGAGGTTCCTGCCTCGGAAAAAATCCATCTCTCGGCACAGATCAGAAAGGGGATGAATCTTCCGGATGCATCGGCGAGGTTTCTGATCATCGGGTTTTCACTGACGAAAGAATCACCACCCCGTGTATCCGCCTGATTTCCAAGTTCCGGGATTTTTTTGTATAGTAGTGTAAGGTGCTTCGTTCCATCCATCGATGATCCCATGAATCAACATACTGAAATTCTCACCCTCCGCATAGCTAATTTTACATATGACGATCTCTTCAAACCCGGTAAGTTAAAGGAGTTAACGGAACTGTTCTTCAGCGAGGTACGGTCGAAAAATCCCGGGGTTTTCAGACGCTTCGACGAGTACCGCACATCAAAGGGGGCAGGCCTCTCACCGGCCGAGATATCAAAACGGATTGTTGAACTTGGCCCCTATGTCGACGATTTTGTTGCACGCCTTTTCGGCGTCGAGGAGGCGCTCAAGCCGCTGCGCCTCAGGTCGGAACGCGAGAAGGTGATTTTTTCCGTCAAGAAGGATTTTTTTGTCCGCAGAGCTCTGAAGAATTTTCCCGCACCACGAGCGGCCGGCCTTCCTCTGCCACTTCTGGATGCTCAGCTGGAGACATTGCTGGATACCATTCCGGGCCTCCCCGGGGATGATCGGGAACTTGCCACCGCCGCCACTGTCACTGAACTCCTGGAGATGGATAAATCCGCAAAGATACAGTTGACCGATGATCTGCGGCGGGACGTAAAACGCCTGCGCCAGGTGATTGAACGTTCGAACCGGTTTTCGGATCTCCTTGCCGCCACGCGCGATGATGAGATGAAGTTTCTTTCGGGCCTCCTCATGGTCTGCGAAGAGTACCTTGCCGCGCATTATCACGCGCACACACCCGCAATGGCCGGCTGGGCCATGTTCCGCCTTCCCCACCAGATGGATTATCATCACCTCGTCGAATTTCGTGAATTGGAGGATGATGTCACGGTTTGCATCGGGCCCGAGGATCATTACCGGCGACGCACGGGGTTCGACCTCACCGATGAACGCTTTTCACCGCGGGAGGTGATGAGCGAGGTCGATTATTGCATTTTCTGCCATGAACGCGACAAGGATTCCTGCTCAAAAGGGTTCCGCGACAGGTCGGGTTTTAAATCGAATCCGCTCGGCTATCCGCTCGCCGGGTGCCCGCTCGACCAGAAGATTTCCGAATCGCAGTACCTGAAAAATCAGGGGTTCGTTATCGGCGCCCTCGCCACCATCGCCATCGATAACCCGATGTGCCCGGGCACCGGCCACCGCATCTGCAACGATTGCATGAAGGCGTGCATCTATCAGAAACAGGATCCGGTCAATATCCCCCAGATCGAAACCGGCATCCTTACCGATGTCCTGAATCTTCCCTGGGGCTTTGAGATTTATTCCCTCCTCACACGCTGGAATCCCCTGAACGTGGAAGCCCCGTACCAGCTTCCCTTCAACGGCAAGAAAATTCTCATTGTCGGCACCGGTCCCGCCGGATATACGCTCGCCCATTATTTTCTTAACGCGGGCTACGGCGTTGTGTCGGTCGATGCCCTGAAGATTGAACCGCTTCCCGTCGATCTTGTCGGCGATGCCGCGACACGGTTTCAACCCGTCAGGGATTATGCGTCCATCTATAAAAAGCTGAGCGAACGCCCCCTTCTGGGGTTCGGCGGCGTGTCGGAATACGGTATCACGGTCCGGTGGGATAAGAATTTTCTGACGGTCGTTTATCTGAACCTTCTCCGCCAGCCGCACTTCCGCCTCTATGACGGCGTCCGTTTCGGCGGCACGATCAACCTTGAGGATGCCTGGAGCCTCGGCTTCGACCATGTCTGCCTCTCGACCGGCGCCGGGAAACCGACGTTCGTTTCCATGAAGGATAACCTCATCCGCGGGATGCGGATGGCGAGCGATTTTCTGATGGCTCTCCAGCTGACCGGCGCGGGGAAACTGGATTCGATGGCGAACCTTCAGGTGCAGCTCCCCGCCGTCGTTATCGGCGGCGGCCTGACCGCAATCGATACCGCCACAGAACTGATGGCCTATTACCCCGTCCAGGTTACGAAAATCAAAGAGCGGTATGATAAACTTTCACTCCGGTATGGAAAGGATGCCCTTGAAAAGACCTTGAATCCGGAGGAACAGGCTGCCCTGAAGACGTTTCTTGCCCACGCGGAGGAGATTGACACAGAACGGAGGCGTGCCGAAACAGCGGGCGAGAAACCGGATTTTATTCCCCTCATCCGGAAATGGGGCGGGGTGTCGATCTATTATCGGAAGGCCATGACAGATTCCCCCGCCTACCGCCTGAATCATGAGGAGATCATCAAGAGCTTTGAGGAGGGAATCGGTATTGTCGAGGGGATGAGCCCCGTCGAGGCAGTCCCCGACCAGTACGGCGCCCTGAAGGAAATGGTCTTTGAACAGATGGTCAATGTCGGCGGAAAATGGAAAAAGAGCGGCCAACTGTTCCGCGTCCCCGCCCGCTCGGCGATGATCGCCGCAGGGACCTCGCCCAATGTGATGTATGAACGCGAGCATCCGGATACGTTTGAACTCGACGAGAGGGATGAATTTTTTGCGAGCTATGTCATGAAGGGGACGAGCACCGGTGAGTTTGTCCATGAAAAGGCCGAGGAGAACGATATAGGGTTTTTTACTTCCTATGCGTCCGGGGGGAAGTATGTGAGCTTCTACGGCGATAATCATCCCATCTTTGAGGGGAATGTCGTCAAGGCGATGGCTTCGGCGAAATACGGGTTCAGGAAGGTTTCCCAGCTCTTCGGTTCGCTTCCTCCCGCAGACCCGGAGGGGGAGAAGGCCTGGAAGGATTTTATCGCCCGGATGGATCTCGACCTGAAACCCTCCGTCGTCCGGGTCGACCGCCTGACGCCTACGATTGTCGAAATTGTTCTTCATGCTCCCGGTGCAGCACGGCAGTTCCAGCCGGGTCAGTTTTACCGCCTCCAGAATTATGAAACCGATTCCCCCCGCGTTGAAAATACGCTCCTCATGATGGAGGGGATGGCACTGACGGGCGCATGGGTGGATAAGAAAAAAGGTCTGCTTTCACTGATTGTGCTCGAGTTTGGCTCAAGCTCCCGGATGTGCAGTATGCTCACGCCGGGCCAGCGTGTCGTCGTCATGGGCCCCACCGGCGCCCCGACGGAGGTTCCGGAAAACTCCACCGCGCTCCTTCTGGGGGGCGGTCTGGGGAACGCTGTCCTTTTTTCCATTGCAAAGGCGTTCAAGGAAAAGAACAATAAGGTAATGTATTTCGCCGGTTACCGGAAAAAAGAGGACCTTTTTAAACGCGAGGAGATTGAATTTGCCACCGATGTGGTCGTTTATAGCGTCGATGCCGGTTCGCCGATCGAGACCCGCCGGCCGCAGGATAAATCGTTTGTGGGGAATATCATCCAGGCGATGATCGCCTATGCATCGGGAAAACTGGGCCCGGCC
>JAWOKN010000171.1:0-25185 GCA_033854175.1 Bacteroidota bacterium
CAAGTTACCAATCCTGATGATGGCAGTATGTCAGGACAGGCTACCGTCAACACGATGAAGATGCTCTTAATCAAATAATCCACCACACCACCTCGGTAGCAATGGGCGTCCCGGGAAACCGGGACGCTTTTTTTATATCAACGAAATCCAGCACTCCCGCGGGATGGATACTGCTCCGACGGCGTGTATCCGAAAACTCGGGAGCCGCGAGGAATGAGAGGTCTGAATGACCCGATGGGTTGCCTTTAAAAGGCTTTTTTAATAATTTGTATACCTGTGATGATACGGACGAGTAATGAAATTCCTGACCGAATACCTCTGGTTTAATACAAAGAAAAAGCGGGAATACATCAATATCACGCCGGTCGTCGAGAAGATTGTCGCCAGGAGTGGAATTGCGGATGGGATGGTTCTGATCTCGGCCATGCACATCACTGCCGGTGTCTACATCAACGATGCGGAGGAAGGGCTTTTGCAGGATATCGATGCCTGGGTCGAAAAGCTTGCCCCGTTCGACCGTCAGTATCGCCATCACCGGACCGGGGAAACGAACGGTGACGCGCACCTGAAGAGCCTGCTGGTGCACCACGAGGTCGTCGTACCGGTGACTGGCGGTAAACTCGACTTCGGTCCATGGCAGCAGATTTTCTATGCGGAATTCGACGGGCAGCGCAGAAAACGGGTCATTGTCAAGGTTATGGGGGAATAAGAGTATGATATTTGCTCCAATTATGAAACGACGCTCTCTCGTACGGGGGCAAGTCTATCCCGGAATGTTTGTTGTGCTGGTCTTGCTCCTCCTGGCGGGTCCCGGAAGTGCCCGGTGCCAGGGGGGTGGAGTAGGGGGAAAAGGGAACTTTAACATCGGTGTCGATTTCTCCCGTTTTTACGGCGACTCCTCCCAGGTGTACGTGGAGGTGTATTATGGTCTCAGGGAAAACAGCCTGTTCTATGCACTTGACTCCGGCAGGTTTACGGGTGCGGTAAACATGCGGATGATCATCAGGTCGGATTCGGCAATCGTGTCGAAGAAGGAATGGACAGTCCCGCACATCGTGGCTGATACCGGCCGGATGACCGGTGGGCAGCAGCTGATGGGTATTGAAGGCATCGGGTTGCCACCGGGCAAATATACGCTTTCCCTCAGCGGCTATGATATCCGCGACAAGTCACGTCACGACAGTTCGTCGATGCCGCTTGAGATCCAGAAGTATCCGGAAGGCAGTGAGGCAGTCAGTGACATCGAATTTTGTTCGCTCATCCAGCAGTCGGCAAACACCCAATCCCGGTTTTATAAGAACACGCTGGAAGTTGTACCAAACGCATCCCGGTTGTACGGGACCGGGCTGCCGGTTCTCTATTATTATTTTGAGGTTTACAACCTGCTGAAAAGCGGCAAAACCGGGAGCACGATCGTTCACACAAGCGTGCTCGACATCAACGGGAACGAGCTTTTGCAGCATGACAAGGTCAAACCACGGTCTCATAATTCAAGTGTGGAAATCGGAACAATGAACATCGGATCGCTGCATGGAGGGACGTATTCCTTACGGGTGTTGCTGCTGGACTCCGCGAAGTTCCTCCTGGCGTCGAGTGAGAAAAAGTTTTACATCTATAAACCGGGTGCGGTATCCGATTCCGCAACCCACGCGGGAAGGGAACCCCTTGCGGCGATGGATTTTTACGCGATGACGGATTCCGAGGTGACCCAGGAGTTTAACGAGGCGCAGTATCTTGCAACGCAGCCGGAGATTGCTCAGTATGCGAAGCTGAGCGACACAAGGGCGAAGCAGCGATTTCTCTATGAATTCTGGCAACGGAGAAATCCCGATACCGCTGCGATGGCAAATCCCTATCGTGATCAGTACCTGCAGCGTGTCGCCTACACGAATACGAATCTCGGGGTCGCCTTCCATCCGGGGTGGAAAACCGACCGCGGCCGTGTGTATATTGTCTATGGTCCTCCCGACGACATTGAACGGTATGCGAATTCCCAGGAGAGTCTGCCCTACGAAATCTGGCATTACAACAATATCGGGGGAGGGGTCATTTTCGTTTTTGTCGACCGGTCAGGAACAGGTCTCTACGAGCTCGTCCACTCCACGTACAAAACCGAGATGCAGGATCCCAACTGGTACGAGCACTACGCTCAGCACATGCACTGATACCGATGCAGAAGAAGCTGGAATATTTTTTCTTTCTCCTCGTGAGGAGATCTGTCCTCCTGCTGCCGCTCCGGTCCGTTCAACGGATTGGCAGTTCGATCGGATATCTTGCCTATTATCTCATCGGCGTCCGCCGCCGTGTGGCGCTGGAAAATCTTACCGCCGCATTTCCCGAAAAAACCCAGGCGGAGAGGATCAAGATTGCGAAGGGGGCTTTCCGGAATTACGGTATCGCCCTTTTCGAATTTCTCTGGTTCCCCCGGATGAACGACCGGATCCTCAACGACATGGTTTCGAGCCCTGATATGGACAGGCTCAGAATCGCCGCCGAATCAGCCGGCAAACGGGGGCTGATACTCATGTCGGGTCATTTTGGCAACTGGGAGTTCATCGCCTTCTCTGTCGCCAGAATCATCGGTCACCCCTTTACCATCATCGTACAGACCCAGAGCAACGAGTTGGTCGATGCGGTCATTAACGCGCACAGGTGCCTATTCGGGAACAAAGTCGTCCCCATGGGCATCAGCGTGCGTGAGATCTTACTCACACTGCGGCGCGGTGAAATTGTGGCGATTGCGCCCGACCAGAGCGGACCAAAGGAGGGGGTTTACGTCAACTTTTTCGGCCGCATGACCGCCAGTCACCAGGGGCCTGCCGCGTTCAGCCTGAAAATGGGTGCAGACATGTACTACTGTTTTCTGATACGTCAGGGGGATGGAAGATACGTGGGTGAATTTAATGAGGTTTCCCGGGCCAACCTTCCGGACAACCCCCAGGAGGCCATCATTGAGCTGACGCGCCGGCACACGGCGATTCTGGAGGAGTACATCCGCCGGTATCCCGACCACTGGCAATGGATGCACCGCCGTTGGAAGCACACGCTGGAAAATATTCCCGATGAGAAACGACAAACCAGTGAAGCAACTGCCTGATGACGCGCGTATCCTGGTGATTCAAACGGCATTTCCGGGCGATGTTATCCTAACGCTCCCCCTCATCCAGTCAATCAAAAAGGCATTTCCGAACGCGCAAACGGATGTTGTTGTAACCCTTCTCGCCTCAGGAGTGTTGGCACATCATCCAGCCATTCATGAGGTTCACATATATGACAAACACGGCGATGATGCAGGTGTGGGAGGTTTCGGGCGGTTGGTTCACGTGGTTAAGTCCAGGGGTTATCACCTGGCGTTCATCCCGCACCGCTCGGTGAGGAGCGCACTGATTGCCCGTCTGGCCTCCATTCCGGCACGGATCGGTTTTGATAAAAGTGCAGGACGCATCTTCTTTACGGACGTCGTACGTTATGATGCCACCGTTCACGAAACGGTCAGGAACCTCTCTTTACTTGACGGTTTCCTTGCAGCCGACAGAAGGGACACAGTACCCGCTCTCTATCCTGACGAGACAGACCGTCAGCGGGTCGGCGAGCTTCTGAGGCTCAAGGGTATATCCACGGATCGGACTCTCATCGGTCTAGCCCCGGGGAGCGTCTGGCCGACGAAACGCTGGCCTGAAGAATATTTTACCGAGTTGATCAACCTGCTCGGAGACGGCGGCAATCCATGCGTTCTGGTCGGCGGAAAAGACGACGCCGGTCTGTGTGATCGGATCAGGCAAGGATCAGGCTCCCGGCATGTTGTGACGATGGCGGGGGAATGCACATTGCTGCAATCCGCGGCATTGATTCAACGCTGCATGGTACTCATCTCAAATGACAGCGCCCCGATGCATCTGGCGACGGCGATGCGGACGCCCGTGGTGGCGATATTCGGGCCCACGGTACCGGAGTTTGGATTCGGGCCGCTGAACAAGAATGATGTTGTGGTGGGCATTGACGATCTGTCGTGCCGGCCATGTACAATTCACGGGGGTAGAAGATGTCCCATCCGGACATTTGCCTGCATGAAGCAGATTATCCCGGATCGCGTGGCATCGGAAGTAAGGAAAATTCTCAGTTCTCGGAGCAGGTAACCCGAAGCATCAAGCCCCCCGGATGAACATTGCATTTGCGCCGGAAATTTTATATTTTTATAATCTAAATCACTTTCATGCGGAATTTCAGCAGAAAAAGGTGTTAGTCCACCCTCCATGTGCACTACCACCTGTTTCCGAACGGTTGTACAGACGAGATATGAACAGGCGCCCGTAGCTCAGATGGATAGAGCGACAGCCTCCGGAGCTGTAGGTCGCGCGTTCGAATCGCGCCGGGCGTACTTGAGCAGAACGGATATCACTACGAAGGATAGCACCTCATGTTAAAACCCAAAAAGAAAATTTCAAGGAAGGAACTCAAACAGGATCCCCTTCTCAGCTCCATCGATCAGGCACGGGCATACTACTACGAGAATAAAAAATATCTCAGTTATGCGATGACGGGGCTGATCATTCTTGTCGTGGCGATTGTCATCTTCATCAACAACCGCAAGGCGAACGCCGAGAAAGCCGCGACAGAACTCGGGAAGGTGTACAAAATCTACGATAATGCCACAGTCGACAAGACACAATTTAAAGTTGCCATCAACGGCCAGCCCGACAGGGGGATCATGGGATTAAAGGGCATTGTTGACAATTACGGGAGCAGTTCCTCGGGTGAACTTGCCAGGTTTTACCTGGCGAACGCGTACTACAATCTCGGCCAATATGACGACGCGTTAAAGCAGTACGAGGATTTCAGTTCAAGCGATCCGCTTCTAGCTGCATCGGCGAACGCGGGTATTGCGGCATGTTACGAGGTGAAAAAGGACTTCGCCAAGGCTGCCGATTATTATTCCAAGGCCATGTCCGTAGCGGGCAAGTCGGATATTGCTGCGGAGTATCTGAACGATGCTGCCCGTTGTTACGGGCTGGCGGGGGAGAAGGAGAAAGCGGTCGGTCTCTTCAAGAGGCTGAAAAAGGATTTTCCGACATCCTCCTACGCGCGCGATGCCGATAGATACATCACGCAATATTCGCTCTAATTAACAGGTCCACAACAGGCACAGAACCCATTCAGCGCGAGTGGGTTTTTGTGTTTATACTCTTGAAAGCAGATTCCACATCCGATGGGACACAAACATCAGATGAGGCATCAGACCGGTAGAAATTCGAATGGGGTACAGACTTCATAGCAGCCTATCATCCGATGTTCTGCACATCGCCCTTCCGACCATTGCGGGACTTTCGTCCCAGATGGTGGTTTCGATCGTGAACACGGCGATGGTGGGACGGCTTGCTGACACGCAGGTGCAGTTGGCTGCGATGGGGCTAGGTTTTCTCGGTACGTGGGCCGTCACCAGTTTCTTTTCAAGTATGAGCACGGGGACGCATGTGCTTGCGGCGCGGAGGCAGGGGGAAGGCAATCCGCAGGGTGTCGGGGAGGTCCTGAACAATTCCCTCCTCATCTGCTTCATCCTCGGAATCATTTTCGGGGCCCTGGGATATCTCTTCTCCTATAATATCATGGATTTTTTCTCAAAAGACGCAGCAGTGACGAGGGCAGGCGCGCTCTATATGAAATACCAGTTTCTGGGCCTGCCGTTTTTCCTCCTGATTGTATCCTATCGCGGTTTTTTTTACGGTATCGGGCATACGAAAATATTCATGTATTCGGCATTGATAATTAATGTTTTTAATATTTTCTTTAATTATCTTTTCATTTACGGGGCATTTGGATTTCCTCGGATGGAACTCGCGGGAGCCGGGCTGGGTTCCTCCATCAGCATGTTTTTGGGATTTTTGTTCTTTTTATTTGTAACATTCACGCGGGATTATCGAAAACAATATAAGTACTTTTCCCACTTCAAACTGTCGGGTGAAGTGGTAAAGCAAATTGTGAAAATTTCAGTCCCGGTATCATTGCAGAACATACTGATTTTGCTCGGCTTTCTGGTATTCCTGGCGATAACGGGGATCATCGGGACGATTGCGCAGGCGGCGAGTCAGGTGGTTATTTCCGCGCTCTTCATCACCATCATGCCATGTTTTGGCTTTGGTATTGCGGCTCAGACACTTGTGGGGCAATCGATCGGGAAAGGCGATATCCTCCGGGCCAGAGCATATGGATATGAGACGGCACGTCTGGGTACGATTTTTACGGTTATCGTCGGCCTTCTTTTCGTTGTTGTTCCCGACTGGGTTATTATCATCATCACCACAAACCGCGAGGTTATCGATACCGCCAGGCCGGTGCTCCAGATTGCGGGCGTCGCCCAGGTGCTGTACGGTGCGGGCATCATTTTCGCGAACGCGCTGCAGGCGGGTGGTGCGACGGTCTATGTTATGTTCGTCGAGGTTTTGACACATTGGATAATCTTTCTTCCGTTGACATACATCTTCGGCGTCACATTTGGCGGCGGTTTGCGTGGTGCATGGCTCGCACTTCCTGTTTACATCCTTGCCTACACAGGGATGAACCTGCTCAAATTCCGATCTGCCGGCTGGTTGCGCGTTAAACTCTGAAAAAGGATTTCATGGCTGCATTCCGGACAAAACTGAAGAAGGTGATCCTGATTATGGCATCGGGCGGATTGTTCCTTCTGATCTTTGTCATTGACGTCGTCCGGTGGAGTGCAGACATCCAGACCGAGTGGATTGAATATACCCGGCATGCGCTTGTCATCGGCGCCTTTGGTGCCCTCTGTTTTCTCATCGAGTCGCTCTGGAAACGCGATCAGAAACCGGTGAAAATGCTCGGGTTCCTGCTGGTGGTCGTGGCAGTTGTCGGAATTGCATCGGCGATGCTGAACGCGCTGTCCTCCGGCACGTTTGACGTCAAGAACAACATCCTGTACCCATCGGGTTTCGATGCGATTTTGACCGCCCATCTCTTCGGTGTCGTCCTTGGCGTTACGATGCTCCTGGTCTATCTTGCTGTCAGGGATATAATCCTTGCGCGGAGACGAAAGGGCGCCAGGAGAAACTTTATCATCCTCACCGGTATGATTTTGGCTGCATGTCTGATCTCGATCCCGACCCAACCGCTGGAATCGGGTTATCTTCAGACGATCTTTTTCGTCCTGATTCTTGTCCTGATCCTGGTAAATTCCTTCAGGTTGTCATGGATTGTGTACCTTTCGAGGCGCGAAAAGCTTTTCAGCATGATTTATGGTCTCATCCTGTTTCTGATCCTGCTCGGCTACTCGATCATCACGGTCGGTGATACGGCGATTGGCAAGGCCCTTCTGTTTTACTCCAAACCACTCACGATTGGAATCCGTTCGGTTTCCCTCCTCGGGACGATCTATTTCGGAATGACGTTTGTGAGCACGCTCTTTCATCTTCCCACGGCCGAAGCATTCGACCGGAAGATCAGTGAGGTGACATCCCTGCACAACCTGAGTCGTCTGGTGACGCAGGTATTTGACTTCAACGAACTCGTCGATACGGTGACCAAAATGACGCTCGAAGTCTGTGAGGCGAAAAACGCCTGGCTGGAGATCCTGCGCGAGGAGAAAATCTCGACCGCGTACAGGACTCGCGGCGCCGGGGAAGGGGACCGGTTGAGCCCGGTTGTCGTTTCGCTGAAAAACATCACCGAACAGACCACACAGGCGATCATGACGTCGAACGGAGTGTCGTTGCGCAGGCTGGTGATCGACACCCGCAAGCCCGTGGTGATCGACGATGTAAAGCAGGATTCGCGGACAAAGAACCTCTCCGACGGGAATTATAAAATCGACTCGATGGTCGTCGTGCCGCTGGTTTCGCATGATCACGTCATCGGCATTCTCTATGCCACAAAGGACATGACCTACGGATTTGACGATGAGGACGTCGATCTGATTTCGGCATTCGCGGACCAGGCGACGATTGCGATAGAAAATTCACGTCTGATTGAAAAATCTCTGGAGCGGGAGCGATTGATGCGGGAAATGCTCCTTGCGCAGGATATGCAGAGAAAGCTTCTCCCCCAGGCGGTCCCCTCGCATCCCCAGCTCGACATCGAGGCGCTCTCCACGCCCGCCTTTGAGGTGGGGGGTGACTATTATGATTTTACCGCGCTTGACGATCATCATATCGGTATCCTCGTGGGTGATGTCTCCGGGAAAGGAGTCTCCGCGGCGTTTTACATGGCGGAGATGAAGGGTATATTTCAGTCGCTGAGCAAGATCTATCGTTCCCCGAGAGAATTCCTGATCAGGGCGCATGAAGCGCTTGTGGGCACCATTGACAAGCGGTCATTCATCAGCCTTGTCTATGCCGTGGTCGACCTGCAGACCGGGCATGTCTCGGTTGCGCGTGCGGGGCACTGCCCGCTCCTCTATGTGACTGATAGCAAGGCGCGGTATATTAAACCACAGGGAATGGGGCTCGGTATGGGGACAACGCGGTATTTTGAGGAAACGATTTCCGATGAGTCGATTCATCTGAAGAACGGCGATGTCGTCGTCTTCTACACTGACGGAGTCACCGAGGCGCATCCCAAGGACGGGGAAGAATTCGGGTACGAACGCTTACAGACGGTTGTCGAATCAAGCCGGGCAAAAACGGCAGAAGGCGTGCGGGATGCCATTATCTACGCCGTTGACCGGCATATGCACCATGAACCCCCGGAAGACGATCTCACAATCGTCGTTTTACGCTGGAAATCGCAACGGGTGTAACTTTTTTATCACTTTCACGGAGAATAAGTATGAGCAACTTCAAGATCAACATGCGGGAAAGCGGCGGTATTAATGTGCTCGAGCTGAAAGGTTATCTCGACGCACATACCGCCCCGGAGTTGGAAAAAGCCTTTCAGGATCTTCTGGAAACAAGAAAATTCAATATTATCGTCAACTGCAAGGATCTCACCTATATCAGCAGTGCAGGCCTCGGTGTGTTCATGGCTTATATTGAAGATGTGCGGAAAAATAAGGGGGATATCAAACTTTCGAACATGTCTGCGAAGGTATTCAACGTTTTCGATCTACTCGGTTTCCCCCTTCTGTACGACATTACGAAGGATGAAACGGATGCGATCACAAAATTCGGGGCTTTAAAGTGACCAAGCCGAACGCATCCTGACATTCGAACAGAGGGAACAGTCCGTGCATCTGCACATACACAGTCAGACAGAAAAACTCAAGCTCGTCCGCGATTTTATTGCGGAAGCCGCACGCGAGTACGGATTTGATGATGAGACGGCGGGGAAAATCATGCTCGCGGTGGATGAAGCATGTACCAACATCATCAAGCACGCCTATAATTATCTGCCGAACAGGGACATCGACCTTGAAGTAAAATCCAACGGCAACCGTTTTGAGGTACTCATTACCCACGATGGGACATCGTTCGATCCGCAGTCTGTAAAACGGCCCGACATGCGGGAGTACCTGAGGAAATACAAGCATGGCGGCCTCGGGATTCATCTCATGAGAACGCTGATGGATGAGGTGGACTATGAGATCAGGCCGGACCGGAAAAACATTGTCCACCTGGTAAAATATTTCCCCGTGAAGGTCCAGAGGGGCAGATAGCGAGACCCGATATGGCTCCAGTCCAAAAATCCATCGTCGCCACCCGAAAATCCAACGCGCAGGATCATTTCGATCTTAATTCCCTCTTTGAATTCAGCGCGATCGTCAATTCAACTCTGGAACTCAATTTTATCCTGGGGCATCTTCTCCTGACGATGATGGGGAAGTTGCTCTCCTTGAGGGGAGTCATCCTCCTGCGGAAAAATGACCATGTCTATGTCGTGGGAAACGTCAAAGGACTCCCGCCGGAGACTCTCGGGCAGCCCGTTTCGATAAAAAAGCTTCCGCATGCCGTTACCTACATCGAGAAAATCGATGCCCGGCGGCAGGCATGGACACGGTATTTTAAATCGCTCCATATCCACGTGATGGTTCCGCTCGTCACGGGCGGAAAAACGGTCGGCATCGCCGGCTTCGGCCTGTCCCCGCTCAAGAAACGTCTTTCCACCATGGAAGAGACGTACATCCGATCTCTCTCGAACATCGCGGCATCGGCGATTGAGAAGGGGTTGATTGTTGACGAGTTGAAAAACGTCAACCGTCGGCTCGACCGGAAATTTCACGAGATGACCACCCTGTTTGAACTGGGGAAGGAATTCAATGCCATTCTCGATCAGGAACGGCTCGTCAAAATGCTGATGTTCACCATCGTAGGGCAGATCGGCGCGAGCAGGTATTTCCTCTGCCTCGAGCACAACGGATCGATGCAGCCGGTATCCTCCAGGCTGGAGGGGCAGATAACGCCCGGCATGTGCGCTTCGTTCCATTCGCTGACATCCGGAGTGATCGTGGAATCGCTCCACCGCAAGAGCGATCTCCCGCTGAAAAGTTCACTGACAGCGCTCGGGGTTCAGGTCATCGTTCCGCTTCTCGTTCAGGGAGAGGTAAAAGGGATGATGGGGCTCGGTGAAAAGATCCGCGGCGAAAAATACACTCAGCCCGATCTCGAGTTCCTCACTTCGCTTGGCAATCTGGCGATGATATCCCTTGAAAACGCGCGGCTCTTCCAGGAGGCGATCGAGAAACAGAAAATGGAAAACGAGCTCCTGATCGCAAAGGAGATCCAGCGGGGACTGCTCCCAAAAGAACTTCCTCTGATTCCGTCGTTCGACGTCGCCGCGACGAATATTTCCTCCAAGCAGGTCGGGGGGGATTACTACGATATCATACCCGTTTCACCGACAAAATTTGTCTTTGCCATAGGAGATGTTTCCGGGAAGGGGACCCCGGCATCGCTCCTCATGGCCAATCTCCAGGCGACAATAAGGGCGCTGGTTCCGCTGGGTCTGCCGCTTGCGGAACTGACAAAACGCGTCAATGATCTCATCTGCGAAAATACCGGTTCGGACCGGTTCATAACCTTCTTCTGGGGCATTCTTGATACACAAGACAGGCTGATCACCTATGTGAGCGCCGGACACAATCCCCCCTACATTTTCCACCCGGACGGTTCGTTCGACAGGCTTGACAAGGGCGGAATCATTCTCGGAATCATGAAGGCACTCGTTCCCTATCAGGAAGGCGAGGTGACACTTCATCCAGGTGATGTCCTGGTTCTGTTTACCGACGGTGTCAGTGAGGCAATGAACGACAAAGAGGAAGAATGGGAGGAGGCGCGCCTCGAGGCTGTCGTGAAGGATCACTTGTGTGATCCCCCCTCGAAAATCGTCGATGAAATTGTCGACGCAATCAGGATCCACAGCGCGGGTGTTGCACAATCGGATGACATCACACTCGTCATCGCCAAGTCGATCTGATCCTCCTGGGAGAGGACCGGAACGGAGTCGACCCCCCGGGCACATCTGCCGGTGGTTCGTGGCGTGTATTTTCCTCATCCCGGTTTTCTCCTCCTGTGGGCCGCAAAGAGATGACGCCCGACGCTCACTCGGCCTTTTTAACGATACGATAACGCGAATCGCCGTTCGTGATTCACGCCACCGGACCGTTGATATCCTCGACAGTGGGGAAATCGGCTTTTTTCTCTCCCAGTTGAATTTCCTGACTCCGCGGGTTGAAAAAAACATCCGGAATGAATATGACCTCACGCTCTATCACGCCTGGGATGGCATCAGCGGGGGATGGCATGTGACCACGCTCCGCATGGGAAAAGAGTGCATAGGAGTGCTGGTCCCGGCCACCGATGGTGTGACGCGATGGTATTTCCGGAACGACTCCCTCTATACATTTATTGCACATAAATTTTCCTTGATACCCTGATGCCCGGCAATGCACATTCGGTCATTTGTGACGTTAAAAATTCATAGCAGAAAGGGATTGGTTCGACAGATGTATCAGCGGATCGCATCACGATGGTGATGGTGAAGGGTGTTCCTGGGGAGCTCGGCACCCGGGATAGCGCATTGTCGTGGGCTGTGTGTGTACTGGCAGAGAGCGGCGTCGAGGAGACCGGAATAAACGCTCAGCTGCTTCTCTGCCATGTCCTGGGGTGTGATCGATCGGACCTCCTGCTCCGCCGTTATGATCGTCTGACGGATGCCGAGGTGAGGGAATATCGGAACCTTGTTGAACGACGACGCTCACGTGAGCCCCTTCAGTACATTCTGGGAGAAACCGTCTTCATGGGGTTCAGGTTTTATGTCGATCGGCGCGTGTTGATTCCCCGTCCCGAGACGGAATTGCTGGTTGAATCCCTGGTCGGGTATCTCACCGATCGTTCGAGTATGGATGTGCGCATACTCGACATTGGTACAGGGTCGGGGAATATCGCCGTCAGCGCTGCACTCATGATCGGGGGGAGTGTCATTGATGCTCTTGAGATCAGCGGGGATGCGATCGATCTCGCCCGCCGGAATATCAGCTATCACCATCTGGAAAAGAGGATCCGTTGTATCCAAGGTGACATCATGGATGACGGCTGGCATAATCCGTCGGACCGGTATCACGTCGTTGTTTCCAATCCGCCCTATATCCGTGCGGATGATTTTGAGCATCTTCAGCCGGAAATCACGCGGTATGAACCAAGGTTTGCGCTGAGTGACGGGGGAGACGGACTGAGGTTTTACCGGAGGATCGCCTCCGTCGGGAAGCATCTCCTTGTACCGGGGGGTTCACTATTTCTGGAAATTGCGTATGATATGTCCGACCGTGTGAGTGAAATCTTCGCGAAATCGGGATATTCATCCATCCGGATCGTAAAAGATTATGATCATCACCCTCGTATCCTCATCATCCGGGAGTAACAGGCGATGCGAGCAGTAGTACAAAGGGTCATGAGGGCGGATGTCACCATCGGAGGGACTCTTCAGAGTGAAATCGCACACGGTCTTCTCATATTTCTCGGTATCGGGAAAAATGATTCATCGGGGGATGCGGAACGTCTTGCGGAAAAATGCGCCACCCTGAGAATTTTCAATGATGAGAAGGGGAAAATGAATCGTTCGGTTCAGGATGTCGGAGGCAGCGTCCTTGTGGTCTCCCAGTTTACCCTTTATGCAGACGCCCGGAAGGGGCACCGGCCGAGTTTTACCGATGCGGCCTCACCCGAGGCCGCGGAACGGCTTTATAACGAATTTATTCTTATATTATCCGGGATTCTTGGTCCTCAGAAGGTTCGAAGCGGACTTTTCGGGGCGATGATGAATGTCGGGCTTGTCAATGATGGGCCCGTGACGATAGTACTGGAGAGTGAACAACATGGGACATAAGGCCGGTAGATCGCTTGTGATTTTTTTACTGCTGATGGTGTGTGTGGCAGGGTGGTCTCAAACAACGAAAAACTTACGCTATACCATCCTCCCCCATTACAGGCTGAATTACGACAAAAATGTCAATGAGAAGGATGTCCAGCTTCTGTCGAAGGAGTTGCAGCGGGCATACGAATATTATCATACGAAACTCTCATTCTCGCCCCCCGACAAGATCACGGTTTATCTCTACTCCTCGAAAGAACGCCCCCGCGGGACCCTCCTGTACAGGGTTTTTGACGACGCGTTTTACAATGAGGGAAAGATTATTGTCCTCGCATCGGCCCTTCATGATGAAGGGCGAACCCCCCGGCTCCTGGCCGACCGGGTGGTTGCGCGGGCCTATCTGAAAAGCATCATCACATGTCCGGACTGGATGTCCGAGACGTATGCGCTGGCCCAAGGGTACGATTTCGCCAGGTTTGGAAGTCCGACCAGGGGGCATCTCTCGAGTTTTTCCGATCTTGGGGAGGATCTCGCGCGGGCTGATGATACGGAGGAGCTTGAGGCTGTTTATGCCGGCCTCGCGGCAACGGCGAAATTTTTTATCGATCAATACGGCGAAACGAAACTCGACCTTCTGGTGAAATCCCTTCGTTCCGGTCACAGTCTGGAGGAGGCGTTCGAAAACGCCTTCGGTGCGAAATATGACGAGGTCGAGCGAGCCTGGGCGGAGTATATGAGCTCCCGCCTCAAGGGATGATGGGTGCGCCACATGTGGTCATGGTGTTTCTTGACGGGGTCGGAATCGGAAGTCCCGATCCGGCGACGAATCCTTTTTTTGTCGCACACGGGAAAACTCTGAGGAGGCTGTGTAAGAATTCAATGATTCATCGGGAGGATCCTTACCGGTATTCCCGCACCGCCTCGGTTGTACCGCTGGAGGCAACCCTGGGCATCGAAGGATTACCCCAGAGCGGTACGGGCCAGACGGCGCTCTACACCGGTGTCAACGCGGCACAACTGATTGGAAAACATTTCGGACCTTTTCCCCCTTCAGGGTTGAGGCCGCTTTTGCACGGTGAAAACATTTTTCGAAAGCTTCTTGCAGCCGGCCGGCGGCCATATTTTGCCAATGCCTACCCGCGACAGTATTTCGAGTACCTCGAAAAGCACAGGTTGCTTCTGGGTGCAACGACGCAGGCCTGGCTCTCGACGGGTCAGCCGTTAAACGACGCCGCCGTGCTGATGAGGGGTGAGGGGATCTCCGCCGATCTGACCAACGAGCGTTGGGAGGCCCTTGGGTATCCTGACATACCCTCGATTTCGGCTTTTGAGGCAGGAGCCCGTCTCGACCGGATATCGCTGGAGTACGATTTTGTTCTCTACGAGTATTATCTGACGGATACAGCGGGGCATCACCGCTCGATGACGGAGGCTATCCGTGCAATCGAAATGGTGGATGAATTCACGGACGGGATACTCACCGGTATGGATTCTACCAGGACGATGCTTGTCATGACGAGCGATCATGGCAATATGGAGGACCTGTCGACGCGCGGCCACACCCGGAATCCCGTTCCCGCCATTCTCGCCGGGGCCGGGCAGAGGAAAATCGCCGATGCTCTGTCGAGTCTCATGGATGTTACACCAGTCCTGATGAGGTTGATGACGTAAGAACAATTTTGCGGAGGCAAGGGAGTGTTTCTTCACCGTCCGGCAATGAAATTTTGTCTGCCGTTCCTCACCGGTGTTGTTGCGGGATGGGTCTATCCTGTCCCGCTCGTATATCCGGCTCTCCTGTTCGTGTTCCTTTCACTTCTGTACATCCTGGTGGCACGACGTGGCCCCCTCCAGGGGTATTCCGCGATAAACTTCTTCTGCCTGGTTGCCGTTGCCGGTACCATAAAGATCATCTACGATTGCGGCCGGACTGAAACGAGAGATGTCGCCCGATATGTCCGTACGGACCGACGATGCCTGATTGAGGGGAAGGTGAGCGATCTTCCCGTATTGTCGGACGGGATGATGAAATTTGGGATTGCGACCCGGCGGATAGTAGTGGCCGATTCCGTTGCGGAGGTGGGGGGTGATGTCCAGGTTTCTCTGCTGAGGGATCTGGTCAGTCCGGGAATGCTGGAGTCTCTGTCGTACGGGAAAGCGGTCTGGGTGGCCGGTACGATCTCCGCCCCACCTCCCCGGAGAAATCCGGGGGATTTCGATATGAAGTACTTTTTCCGGTTGAACGGGATCTCGGCGCGGTTCCTTGCCGACACATTCGTCGTTGGTCGGGGAAAAGCGGGTGGGTCTTTTACCGCTTCCTGTGTTTATCCCGTCAGGCACGCAGCATCGGTTGCCCTTGATTCAATGGTCGGGGGAGATGAGGGTAACTTTTTAAAAGGACTCCTTTTGGGGGAGCGGAGCACCATACCTCTGGATCTGAAGAATGAATTCATCAATGCGGGGGTCATGCACATCCTTGCAGTCTCGGGTTTGCATGTGGCGATCGTTGCGATGATTCTTCTTATCCTCTTCCGGATCATCCGGATTCCGGAAAAGCCTGCGACCGTGATGACGATTCTGGTGTTATGCTATTACAATTTCCTGACCGGGAGCGCGGCATCCGTCACGCGCTCCGTCGTGATGGCCTCTGTTTTTCTGTTGGGGAAACTTCTTGAACGTAAGACAGACATTTACAATACCCTCGCGGTTTCCGCAATCGTCATTGTTGCCTTTGATGCGAAGCAGTTCTTTCAGGCCGGGTTTCAGCTGTCGTTCGTCGCCGTGTTTTCACTCGTCTATCTCTACCCGAGGATGTCCAGGATGGATGTCATATTCCCTTCGAAAATCCGCACGATGGCGATCACCCGCGGATTTGTTGCGGCACTATCGGTATCCCTGGCAGCCGGCGTGGGTACGCTGCCGTTTACGGCCTTGTATTTCGGGAAAATCTCTGTCATCAGTTTTGTGGCAAACCTCGTTGCCGTCCCCCTCTCAAACGTCATCCTTGCGGTCGGGATGCTCTCGGTGGCGCTCTGGTTCGTCATACCCTGGGTGGGTCTCATCTACGGTGCCGCGACGAAAGTCCTCACCGTCGTATTTCTCTGGATTGTGGCGGTGTTCGGGAAACTGCCATTTGCATATTATCCCGTCAGGTTTTCTGTCTGGTCCTCGCTTCTTTTTTACACGATCGTGGGATTGATCGTGGGAATACAAAAAAAGGGGGTCGGGAAATATTGTCTGATCGGTCTTCTGAGTGTGAGCACCCTGATTGTCTGGTGGCCCCTGGTGGTACCATCACCCGGGGTTCTGCGCATTACCCTTCTTGACGTAGGGGAGGGGGATGCGATCTGTGCGGAATTTCCCGGCGGGACAACTGTGCTCGTGGATTGCGGACCGAAAACGAGCGTAACGGATGCAGGGGCGCGCTACGTCGAGCCCTTTCTCAGGTGGAAGGGAAAACGAAGCTGCGACGCGGTTTTCCTGACCCATCCCCACAGCGATCATATCGGGGGGGTGCCGTATCTGTTGCGGAACATATCCGTCGGGGTGCTTTATTCGTCCGGTCTTCCTCCCCAGAACGGCCTCGATTCGGAATATCAGCGCATCGCCGATTCGCTCCCGGTCAGGCGTGAAATTCTTCGTCAGGGTGAGATCGTACGGTTCGGGGCGGCGGTACGAGTCTACATCCTCTATCCTGATGATGGGATTCGAGCCTCTGTTGCGGGCCGGGGGGTCAATCTGAACAATCAATCGGTGGTGCTCAAGGTCGTGTATGGCAAGAGCTCGATTCTGCTTGTTGGTGATGCCGAAGAAGATGTGGAACAACGGCTTATCCGGAGATACGGCAGTTTTTTGCGGTCGGATATTCTCAAAGCGGGCCATCACGGCAGCAACACCAGTTCATCGCAGGCGTTTCTTGAGGGTGTTCAGCCGTCGGTCGCGCTTGTATCCGTCGGCATCAACAACAAGTTTCAGCATCCATCCCCCGATGTTCTTCGCAGATATACCCTGAAGGGATGCAGATACTTCAGGACCGACGAGGGTGGTGCGGTGGTTTTTGAAAGTGACGGCGACAGATGGGAGGTGGTGGACTGGAAATAAATCTTGGATATCAAACCTTCTTTCCGTATACTTCACCCACGAAGGAAGTTTTTCATTCATCACAGCACGACGGAGACAACAGTGCCCGCGAAGAAAACGAGGCAGGAGCGAAAAGAGAAGTTTACGACGGATTCCGGGATTGAAATTCACAGGACCTATTCCGCTTTGGATCCAAACTTCAGGGAGAAGATCGGCGAACCGGGTGAATTTCCCTTCACCCGGGGTATCTATCCAACGATGTACCGCGGCAAGCTCTGGACCATGCGGCAGTATGCCGGTTTCGGAAGCGCCGAGGAGTCAAATCAGCGCTTCAGGTATCTTTTATCGCAGGGTACGACGGGCCTCTCGGTGGCGTTTGACCTTCCGACCCAGATAGGGTATGATTCCGATCATGCAAGGGCTGAGGGGGAGGTGGGTAAGGTTGGAGTTGCGATCGATTCGCTTGAGGATATGGAGCGGTTGTTCGAAGGGATCAGCCTGGAGCAGGTCACGACATCGATGACCATTAACGCAACTGCAGCGATTCTCCTCTGCATGTACGTCGCCCTGGCGAAACGCCAGGGTGCGGATCTCAAACGTCTTTCAGGTACGATTCAGAACGATATTTTGAAGGAATACGTCGCACGAGGCACCTATATCTATCCACCCGTTCCTTCGATGCGTCTGGTCACGGACACGTTCCGGTGGTGTGAAACCCAGCTTCCCAAGTGGAATGTCATATCGATCAGCGGCTATCATATCCGGGAGGCCGGATCTACCGCCGTCCAGGAGATTGCGTTTACGCTGTCAAACGCTATAGCGTATGTTCAGGCGGCTGTGGATGCGGGGATGAATGTCGATACATTCGGTTCGCAGCTATCGTTCTTTTTTAACGTGCACAATAATTTTTTTGAAGAGGTTGCAAAATTCCGTGCCGCACGGCGGATGTGGGGGTCGATCATGCGGGACAGGTTTAAGGCGGGAACGCCCGCAACGATGGCGCTCCGCTTTCACGCTCAGACAGCCGGCTCGACCCTGACGGCTCAGCAGACCGAGACAAATGTTATCCGGGTCTCCCTCCAGGCTCTCGCAGCAGTTCTGGGAGGATGCCAGTCGCTGCATACCAATAGCAGGGATGAGGCGTTATCCCTTCCCACAGAAGAGTCGGCGCTGGTCGCTCTTCGCACCCAGCAGGTGATTGCATTCGAGTCGGGGGTAGCGGACGCTGTCGACCCGATGGGTGGATCGTTTTATCTTGAATATCTCACCGATGAACTCGAGAAGAAGGCATGGGAATACATCCGGAAAATTGACGAGTTCGGGGGGGCGGTCCGTGCGATCGAGAAACAGTACTACCAGACGGAGATTGCCGCCAGTTCCTACAGGTATCATCAGGAGATCGAGCGGAAGGAAAAAATTGTCGTGGGTGTGAATCAGTTCGTTGCGGGTGAATCTGCCCAGCACACTCATCTCAGGGTGAGTGAAGCGATCCGTAATCTTCAGAAGGATCGGTTGCGGGCGCTCAGAACCCGCAGGAAATCCGCCGAGGTGGAACAGAGTCTGGGAGCGCTGCGCCGTGCGGCTGCGGGTACGGACAATCTTCTTCCGCTTATCCTCGAGTGTGTCGAGCGGTACGCAACGCTGGGTGAAATTGCGGATGCGCTGCGTGCTGTCTGGGGGGAATACTGAGGCCTTGTTACGTCACCTTGCCCGCCGATGGGCACATCGGGGCAACAATGCAGGCATCACATTTTGGCTTGCGAGCGGTACAGACCTTTCTTCCGTGCCAGATCAGGAGATGGGGGAACAGTATCCATTCCCTCCTCGGAACGAGCTTCATAAGGTCGAGTTCAATATGTTTGGGATCCTTCTCCCTGCTCAGACCGAGGCGGCCGGATAGCCTCTGCACATGCGTATCCACGACGATCCCCTCTGCCTTCCCGAAGGCGTTTCCGAGGACGACATTTGCTGTTTTTCTCCCCACCCCGGGGAGGGCGACAAGTTCCTCCATCGTGTCGGGGACATTACCGTTGAAACGTTCGGCAAGGGCCCGGCAGCACCCGATGATACTCTTTGCTTTCGCATGAAAAAAGCCCGTTGAACGGATTATGTCCTCAAGCTCGCCGATATTCGCGGCGGCATATTCCTCCGCGCTGCGGTAGCGTTTGAACAGGTCCTTCGTCACAATATTGACGCGTTCGTCGGTACATTGCGCCGAAAGAATGGTCGCGATGAGAAGCTCAAGCGGAGTATGGTGGTGAAGTGCTGTTTTGGCTTCGGGGTGGATCTTCTTCAGCTGCCTGATAAGTTCGGGCACCCTCTCCTCGCGTGACCGGTGGGATGATTTTTTCGCCTGTCGTGTCATCGGTTCTTACGCTTCCTCGATTGTGATATTTCCGAAAATTTTGCTTATCGAGATATCGAGGCGGTTTGTCGCCGACCCATAATTCGGTGTGGCAATCCTGAGGTCGGTGGCGAATCCACCCCGGTTCTGTCCGAGAATATTCGCGTTCCCGAGGATTGAGCTGGAGTTGATGCTGGCAGCGCAGCCGTGGGGTAATCTGACAAATGAGTCGCCGAAAACACTGTGGAGACGGAAGATGTGATCGCCTTCTGCTACGGTTGTTCCGGATAGGTCAACGTCACAGTTGCCGAAAATGGTTGATATCGATCCCCCTTTGAAAGTGGAGGATGTGATTTTCAAATTGATATTTTCAAAAACATGCGACTCATGAAGGAGTTCGCGCTCCAGGGGTGGCGGTGCGTTCGCAGTCTGGTCCGATTGTGGCTGTCGCTCCCGGCGGGTCAGGACGCTTATTCCCCAGAGGATGAGAAATACAGGCCAGTAAGTCCGTATCAGATCTCCCATGTCCGCCACGTCGAGGTTTTGAAGCAGGAGCATTGCTCCGAACATGACCAGTGCTATACCCCAGTAAAGATTCCGCATGCTGATTTTCACTTTCTGTTAATGTTGAAATGCCTTCCTGATATCAGAGACACCCATCGTATTGAGCACATCGTTCTTTTCGAGCCATCCCTTTCTTGCGATACCCACGCCGTAGTGTACATTGCCTAGCCCGCGGATCGAATGAGCGTCGGGATTGATCGCGATCTTGACGCCGCACTCTTTTGCATACCTGCAGAATCGCCAATCGAGATCGAGCCGCAGCGGGTCGGCATTGATTTCCATCATCTTTCCATAGTCTGAGGCAGCTTTGATCACGTCCTTCATGTTGACGGGATATCCCTCCCTCTGGAGAAGCAACCGCCCGGTCGGGTGGCCGAGCATCGTGACAAATTTGTTTTTTATTGCCCGTATGAGTCTTTTTGTGGCCTCCTGCTCATTCATGGTGAATTTCGAATGAATTGATGCCACGACATAATCAAACCGCTCGAGAATCTTATCGCTCCAATCCAGAGATCCGTCGGTCAGGATGTCAACCTCGGTTCCTTTGAATATGGTACAGTTCTTCATCCTTTTATTTAGTATATCGATTTCCTGGTTCTGAAGTTTCACCCGCTCGATGCTCAAACCGTTGGCGTAAGCGGCGATTTTACTGTGATCGGCGATCCCGATATACTCCCATCCCAGGTCAACGGCTGCCTGTGCCATCTCTTCCAGTGTATTGCGGCCATCGCTCCAGGATGTATGGCAGTGGAAAGTTCCCCGGAGATCGTCCTCATCGATGAGGTTCGGCAAGGCGTGTTCCCTGGCTGCCTCAATTTCGCCCGTATTTTCCCGGAGCTCCGGTGGGATATATGCCATTCCGAGGGCCCTGTAGATATCCTCTTCACTCCGGCACGGAACGATGCGTTTGGCCTTCCCCCGTTTCTCCTCCGCGTCGATTTTTGAAAATCCATATTCGTTCAAACTCCAGCCGAATTGTTTGGCGATGGTGCGGAGTTCGACATTGTGTTCCTTGCTTCCGGTGAAATAGGAGAGGGCGAAGGGATATTCCTCCCTCCGTACAATCCTCAGATCGCAATTAATCCCGTTTTTGAGCATGACGCTCGACTTGGTTTCCCCGTGGGCGATGACATTTTCAACATCGGGGTGTGACACAAACGTTTTCATGATCTGGCTGGATGCTGAACTCTCGCACGAGACCAGGAGGTCAATATCGCCGATAACCTCCTTTCGCCGCCGCAGGCTTCCGGCGATTTCAGCACTTCGGACGGATTTTGCCGACTTCAGGTCGGTGAGAATCCTTGCAGCGGACTCCTCCGCCTCGGAGCAGAGATGTTTTGCGGCGTAGCGTGTCTGCCGCTCGATAGCGTCAAGGATATTTGTCTCAGTTTTCTCGCCGAATCCGTCGAGTTTCGCGAGCCGGTGGTTTGCGGCAGCCTCCTTGAGCCCTGAGATGTTTGAGATATGCAACTTCTCGTAGAGGATTTTCACCCTTTTCGGACCCAGACCCGGAATGCGGAGCACCTCAAAGAGTCCCGCGGGGAAGGAGGATTTCAGATCCTTATGAACTTTGGACTTCCCGGTCGTTACAAGGTCGGTGAGGACCTCTGCGATGCCGGAACCTATTCCCTTAATACTCGTCAGCTCTTTCGTCCGGGCGAGCTCCTCGAGATCCGCGGTCGTTGTCGCAAGAATGCGCGAGGCGTTATGGAATGCCCGGCATTTGAAGGGATTCTCACCCCGGAGTTCGAGCAGGATGGCGATTTCTTCCAGGATGTCGGCGAGTTCTTGGTTGGTCATTTCGGGGTGATCGAAAAAATTTTATTCCCTCTGTGTGAGTTCAGTCATACCGAACGGCTCCCGGGGACTTGCCTTATGCATCAACCGGTCTTGCCAGTTCGCCCGGGGTTGTGCCGGCTGGTGCGGCAGCCTGTGAAAATGACAGGGATCCGAGGTAATCGAAAATCGGTTCGGCTTCGGTATACTGCATAAGCCGGGTACGGATCTGTGACACACCGGGATAGTTGCGGAGGTAGCCGGCGTAATGTTTTCTGAACTCCAGGACACCCCGGCGTTCCCCCTTATGCAGGACGGCAAGCCGGAGATGCTCGCGGAGAACATCGAGTCTCTGGTACTGATCGGGTTCGGGAACGATCTTGCCGGTTGCAAGGTATTCCTTGATATGGGAAAATATCCAGGGATTATGAATCGCTCCCTGCGCGATCATGACAGCATCACACCCGGTTGTATCGAAGACCTGCTTCGCCTTGACGGCGGAGTCGATTCCGCCATTGACGATGATCGGAATTGCCACTTCGTTTTTCACCCCGGAGATCCAGCTGTAATCCGGATCACCTCTGTGCCCCTGGGCTCTGGTACGGCAATGAATCGTGAGCGCCCGGGCGCCTGTCTGTTCGACCATCTTGGCCACCTCCGTGATACGGATTGATACTGCATCCCAGCCCAGCCGGGTTTTCACCGTCACCGGGAGGCGGACGGCCCTGACCACGGTGGCGATCACCGCCTCCATTTTTTTCAGATCGCGCAATAGGCCCGCACCCGCGCCGCGGCCGGCCACATTTTTGACCCAGCAACCGCAGTTGATGTCGATAAGATCGGGTTCAAGCGCCTCGGCCAATTGTGCGGCTTTCCCCATCGATGGCTCCTCACCGCCGTAGATCTGGATTCCGACGGGTCTTTCCTCGTCCAAAAACGTCATTTTCTTGTGTGTTTTGACGGAGTTGCGCACCAATCCTTCGGAATTCACAAATTCCGTGTAAACAATGTCTGCCCCGAGTTGTTTGCAGACCAGGCGAAACGAGATGTCGGTGACATCCTCCATTGGTGCAAGGAGAACAGCATGGTCAATATTGATTTTTCCAATCTGCATCGGTCATTTTAAACTATCTATTTTTTCACTTGAATGCAAATAGGCCCTCCGTGGACAACCCGCACCTGAAAAACCTGTCTGTACGTTCGCTCCGCACAGTGCGGAAACAAGTTTTACGGCTGCGGCGATGCATTGATCGGTTCCCTTCTGACATAAAAAACCCGGGCGAAGATCTTGCCCGGGTTTCCGGAACATGGATGTGTGCGGGTCACTTCATAAGGAGGACCTTCTGGACAGCCGAAAATTGCTCAGCGGGAGCGGTCATGCGGATGAAATACATTCCCGTCGGGGCGGTGAAACCTTCACTATTCCGTCCGTCCCATTCCATGGTATGGTAGCCGGCCGTCTGCTCGCCGTTCCACAAGGTTGTAATTTTCCGGCCGAGAAGATCATACACACTCACCTCGATCTGTGTCGTGCGTGGCACGTCGACGGAGAATCGGGTGGTTGGGTTGAACGGATTCGGGTAGTTCCTGCCGAGTGCGAAGACCTTCGGGATGGCGATCCCGGGGTTGACTGCGACGATGATTTTCTTTACACTTGCATCGTTCAGGGTGATTTTGCCGGTCCCGTTCATGACGGACATGACTTTCCCGTCTTCGGTCTTCAGGACCAAAGTTACCTGCTCGGTCATCTTTTGCGGTTGTTCCCATCGTATCGTCAGCGGGTATGTGTTCGCGCTGATCAGGATTGGATATTCATACTTCTGAGTCGGATCCAAAACGGTCGGATAAATCTCCACCATCCTGTTTGAGGCAAAACGTGCATCGATGACGCCTTCCGGTGCCCGGGGAGGCATCTCAAACTTTACGGCATCAACCGTTCCCTGCCCGATATACAGTGTCTGACCTCCCGTTTGCCTGTCGGCGGATATCGTGATCCTGTGGAGTGTATTCAGTTCAGCAACCTGATTTGCGGTTTTCGGGGCGATGCTGCAGGCCAGATGGATATAGCCATTCCCGGCTGCGCGGATCCAATACCCGTATCCGGGCTCGATCGTACCGGCGGGGAAATATCCGCCCGCATAACCGTAGAAAGTGCTGCCCGGGGTGATTCCCGTTCCGGCGTCCGCCGTTATCAATGCGACCGGCACGGGACAGCTTAACGACCCGATCATATTCCAGCCCGATGTGACGGGGATGCTGAGTGTGTCAAGATCGCATCCGGTGAAATCGAGCGTCTGGGAGCCGAAAAATTTCAGCCAGAACGCCGGGCCGTTGGAAAGTGACGAGACGGGTACATAACCACCGCTGTAAATAAATGCCGCGCTGATGGCCGTGGGATAACGATATGATTTTGCGGTGTTTCCACAGCCCGCAGCGAGCGACACCAGATTCCATCCATCCTGGACGGCTATAGAAAACAACACCGGCATATAGCGGATGGACAATCCGTCATGAAGATGCGTTTCGGGGGGATATCCGTTCTTATTGTAAAATGCGTATGGTGGAAATGCGCCGGCTGCCTGTGGATGGTAGTTTGAATCGGACTGGATACCGGTCAGATTCAGGGTATCAAGCCCGCCGAAACCGATGTTGTCATATTGGAATTCCACGGAATTATCATTCTTGTTCAGAACGACACGGAACGTGTCGATGTCGCCAACACCGAGGCTGGTTGTATTATCGAAATCCCCCAGACCGTCCCACTCGGCCACAAATTTGGCCGTATCGTCCAGATACCGGACATGTCCGAACATTGCCAGGGGGGAATCCTGTTTATTAACCCAGTCAGCCCAGTAGGGGGCTATGAACGCTTTCGGCATGTCGCCGTAATCGAGCGTATCGGCCCGGCTATGAAGTTGAGGATAGGGGAAATCGAAACTCATCGTCGCAAAACCGTTGGCGTTGACATCGATGGTGTCACCAGCGGTTTTTGAGAGCGCGATAGCGCCGTCGACACCGATCCAGGCAAAGTTCATCGTATCACCGTAATAGACGAAGGGAGGATTCATGGCGAACGGTCCGGCGGTGCCATCATCCCCGCGGTGGGGGACCTGGGTTCCGGCGAATGACCGGGGTGCGATGAACCATTGCGATGTATCGATGATCGTTCCTGT
>JAWOKN010000172.1:0-3336 GCA_033854175.1 Bacteroidota bacterium
GTCGGGTGGCTTATCGCTTCGCATTTCGGCTAACGACCACCTCTTGCTATATGGTTGATAAGCTCTTACCATAGTTCCGACTTTCACGGAACAAGAACATCAGCACCTTAGCTCGGCGCTCACTTGATCAGCATCATCTTCTTCACATCGGTGAACCTGCCGGCCGTGATCCGGTAGACATAGATCCCGCTCGGGAGAGAATTCATGTTCACCGTAACGGTTTTATACCCCGCATCCTGGTATGCATTGACAAGAGTGGACATTTCCTGTCCAAGCATATTGAACACCTTCAGAGTCACCCAGCCGGACTGGGGCAGCTGGTACCGTATTTCGGTCGAAGGATTAAAGGGGTTGGGGAAATTCTGACCGAGCGCGAACTCACCCGGGATGCCCGGGACATCTCCGCCGGGGGGAGACGGCGGAAGGTCTGATCCGGGGACAATGGAAATCCGACCCGCGTCCGACTGGGACGCAGTCGAAGAAAGTATCAGGCTTCCGCTCTGGGTCATCTTCACCCAGTACCCCCTTCCCGGTTCAAGTGTCGAGACAGTGGAATACCCGCCGGTATATCCAAAAAACTGGGAGGTCACGATGCCGCCCGGGACCGAGGTGATATTCGTGACATTAACCGGTGAAGTGATCGAGCCGATGAGATTCCAGCCTGTGTTCACGTTGACGGTATCCTGGTCGATGCGGAATCCGGTCATTGAAATACTCGGTGAACCGCTGAACCTCAGCCAATAGCCGGTGCCGTTCGCCAGTGTTGGTTTTGCCATATAGCCGCCGCCGTAGGCAAACGCGTCGGAGACCGCCGTCGGTAAAAGGGAGGTTTTGGTGAAATCGCTGACAACCACGGGAACCGAGACCAGATTCCACTGATCATCAAGCGAATACGACTGGGTGGTATAGGCACCTGCGGTGGCCTGAAGCGACGGGGTGCTCAGATTCCCGTGCAGATCCACGGTAACGATGCGGTAATAGTTCGTCTGGCCGCTCGTGGGGGCTGGATCAACGAACGATGTATCGGCGGTCTGGCCGAGTTTCGTCGAGGGACCGGGTGTAAAGCCGCTCACGGTTGAGCGATAGACCAGGTACCCGTTGACATCGGGATCGACGAGATCAGGGGACCAGTGGACAAGGACAGAAGAACCTGTTTGAGGCTGGGCCACGACGTTTTGGACGGCACCGGGGGGGAGGTTATCGACGGAATAGCCGCTATCGACGTTCGAATCCCAGAAGACAAACTGGTATGGGGTTTCGGCAGAAACAAGGTACTGAAGGCTGTGCGTGCCGGTCTGGTCGGAATCGTTGAGTGTCGGTGCGGTATAGCTGTAGCCGGCGAAATAATGGCTGGCCAGATTTCCGACAAGTTCCCAATAGGTAGTACCCTGGGGGGTCTGGATTTTCCGGTAGGTTTTCCCGGAGGAGGCCTTAAAAATACCAGGGCTTTTCGCCGTCATTGTGGCGGTGGGAGAAACTCCGCGCCATATCGAATACGAGGTGACGAGCTGATAAGGATACTGGTCGAAGTTGGAGGCATTGAAGCCCACGGTCACTTTTCCGCCCTGGTCGGCGGGAACATCGCGGACGAATGAGAGGACAGGATTATTATACCCGAGGTATCCGATATTGTCGATGCGCTGAGCATAGATATCATAGTTCGCTGAACGGGTGTCAATAAAGCCCACGATTGCATCCCCCGAACCATCGCCTGTCATATACGGAATTCCCTGACTACCGGGGCCGAGAGATACAGCAATGCCATTGGTATTCCAAAGGGTCGAACCGAGGTGAGTAACCCGCTGGGCATAAGTATGAAAGTCTGCACCGTCACGATAATCTGTCCAGGAAATGATCGCTCCCCCGGCACCGTCGCTTACGGCCGTTGGATTGGACTGATTATTTGCCGCGGTACAGACTGCTACGCCATTATAGGTCCATTGGGGAGTACCCGCAGCAGTTATCCGCTGCGCATAAATATCAAGGTCCGTCCCGCCGCGGAAATCCTCCCACGTAATGATGGCACCACCGGAGCTGTCGCTTGCGAGCGTCGGATATTGCTGACTAAAAGTTGATGCAGTACAGACAGGCACGCCATCCGTCTGCCACTGAACAGCTCCCGAACCATTGATACGCTGGGCATAAATATGGTAGGCACTGCCATTCCGCAGATCCTGCCAGGTAATGAAAGCGCCTCCGGAATCATCGGGGATACTCACCGGGAAGTACTGATCGTATTGAGCCGTGCTGACGGGGACACCGTTTGCGGCCCATTGGACGGTTCCCGAACCGTTGATCCTCTGGCTATAAATGTCATAGCTGGTTCCGCTCCGGTAATCCTCCCAGGTAATAATAGCGCCCGATGCGGCATCACTGACCGCGGTGAGATATTCCTGACTGCCCGGGGCAGTGCATATCGGGACTCCATTCTGTGACCACTGAACAACCCCGGCGTTATTTACCCGTTGTGCATAAATATCATTCGCACCGCTCCGGGCATCGATCCATGTTATGAAAGCACCTCCCGACCCGTCAGAAACAAGAACCGGATTGGTCTGGAAGCCTGTTGCAGTACAGATCGCCACGCCATCCGTGGTCCACTGCACAACACCCGAACTGTTGATGCGCTGGGCGTAGACATCAAAGTCCGTACCGTTGCGGAAGTCAGACCAGGCAATGATGGCGCCTCCCGATCCGTCACTGAGGACGGCGGGGCCGCTTTGGCCATTGGCTGCGAGGCAGATCGCGAGACCATCTGTGGTCCAGGTTGTTACACCCGTGTTCGTAATGTGTTGGGCGTAAATATGGCCCACGGTACTGCGGTAATCCGACCAGGCAATGATGGCCCCGCCAGATCCGTCATTAGCGATAGCGCTTATATACTGGTCACTCGCCGCCGTACAGACCGGCGTATTGACGCTGGGATCGTGTGACCACTGGGCCTGCAGATGCCCGTATCCGCCCGTCAAGAGCGCGAAGACTGCGCAAAAGGGAAAAATATTGGCAAAGATTTTCATACACCCTCCGATGAAAGAATGTGAAGAACGAAAGCGCGCAGATCTGATCGTCTGCGCGCATGTATGGATTATGAATTGGGGAAATGGTGTTTTTCTCTCTCCTTGTTTCCGGAGCGCGTCATGGTTACGACCATCACGTCACGCGCGATCCTACCCGGGGCGGATCCTGTAGAGTAGGACAGTGGCGCCTTGACTGTATCGGCTATCTCCTTGATTCACCACTTGCAACATGATGAAACAGTGTCTATAGCAGGCCGGTTAGGTTTCCACCGTCCCCTCGTCGATTCCGTACGTGAGGTTTTCCCTCATACGGCTCTCC
>JAWOKN010000173.1:0-8148 GCA_033854175.1 Bacteroidota bacterium
TATTGAGAACCACACGGAATATGTCGAAGTCAACAATGGGTAGACCTGTCACATTATCGTAATTGCCGACACTATCCCACTCAACGACGAATTTATTGGCATCATCCTGATACCGGATCTTCCCATAGACCCCAAGGGGTGAATCCTGCTTGACGATCCAGTCTGCCGAGTAGGGGGAAATAAAGGCCTTGGGCATGTTATCGTAATGTGACGTATCCCAGTTGCCGTGCCGCTGGGGATTCGGTAAATCCCAGCTACCCCCCTGCAAGCCATTTGAATTGATTTCAATGGTGTCTGTGGCTGTTTTCGAAAGCGCAATGGCCCCATTGACACCAACCCAGGCGTAATTCATCGTATCGCCGTAGTAGACGAAACCGTCACTGACCGGGAATGGCCCCGCAGTCCCGTCATCCCCGTCATGAACTGCCTGAGCAAGATAATTGCGGTCCAGGATGAAATACTGGTTTGTATCGATCACATGGCTTCCAGCACCCAGTTTTGCCGACGTGGGGGGTGAAACTGTGTCCACACGGTACCAGCCGAAATCGTCCAGCGCCACAACCCTGTACGAATATACACCCGAAGAATCCACCAGACCGACGGTATCGTCGGCAACAACCTTGTAATACACGGTCTGGGGGGGATGGACCGGAGGGAGTGTATACTCATACTGATCGTTTCCGTCATACTGGAGATCCCCGGTGATCCATGTTTTCTGTGTGTCGAGACTATATCTGACCCATGCATTTCTTACGCCTGCCCTTGCCGCATTTTCGGCATCACAGTCGATCATCGTACAGGTGAAAATTTCCGGTCCCGGATCGGTGGTCATTGCCACCTGCCCCACCTGAAAGATTTGTGGAGGTGTATTGGTCGATGGAGTCATCGAATACCAGATGTTAAATGCAGTGGTATTGAGCGTATCACTCGGGTCGCTTGGACCGCGGGGCACCCACCCTCTTTTAATCTCCGTTCGTGGGATTCCGGCACAGGTTGAAGGGCCTGAATCGTGTTCATAAAACTTCCAATTCCGCGAAGGATACGGTGCACCGTAATCGTTTGCATAGATTGTCACTGATGTATCGAGCGGTTCATCTATATGATGTGCGGCAGGGACTTTAAATGAGATAAAGATTACATCCCCCTTGTGAACAAGGAGTGGGGTAAGATCCGCCATCGGCACCTTCATGATCGTCAGCGGTTTGAGGTTTTGAATCGGAAATCCCTGTAAACCCCAGAGAGATTTTCCAAAAGGAGGATATGATGGAGCCCAGTCTCCGAAGAGAAGATTCGTAGCTACCCAGGTAGTATCTGTCGCATCCTCAGGGAACGCTGCCACACCCTGATCTTTGTCGTTCGTGTTGACCCAGTATCCCCATGAGGTACATGGCGGGCGATACGGCCCGGGACGTATACCGGGTCCCTGCGCTGGGGTAATATATGATGTAAAAATCCTGAAGAGAACTGTGTGCCCCGATGCACCCTCCGCCGTGGATCCGACAGAATCGATTGTATGAAAATAGACCGTGTCGATTGACCCATCGGCAGGAACGACAAACCACTCCCCACACACCTCATTATGATTAAACTGGTACCCTCCATTTTCAGGGTATCGTCCTGGGTCGAAACCGAATATCTGTTGAGCCGAACAACCGGCACGCAATGCTCTCCCCCTCTCAGCATTATATTGCTCTATCAACCTTTCAGTCGTCTCTTTACCGATGGGAATCAGCTCCTGATTTGGGGAAATGAGTATTCTTTTCTTCTGAGCATAAAGAGAAACGCTCACCAGGAGAATAAACAACATAGATATCAGAGGGCGCATAAAAATATCTCCTTTCCGGATAAGATCACGTATGGTTAACAGGCTCCCGGTCAATATTCCCCCCAAGGGATCTTTCCGGTCTATGAATGACCTGATGATGTCATCATTCCATCCATAAATACGTCAGCCTGATCGCAAAACCGACAATTCGAAATATCTGCAACAACCCCTTTTCAACTACCCCCAGTGTTGCTGCACCCCTTCATAGGAAATGCTTGCGCACGAAATGCAATTGGTAGTGTGAATACAATAGAAAAGAACACATGAATGAGATGAGGCATAAATCTAATCCGCATTTCCCATGACGCAGATTAGCTCCCAAGTGATGATGTCATATTACGAAACAATAATCTGAGTGTCAAATTTTGCCGGAAAACCGGCCATTTCCGCCGATATTGTGCAACATACGGTCACAACCAGACATCTCTTGACACCCGACCGCGGAGTCACGAAATGCCTGTCAAAATGCAATCCGTACATTTACCATCACTCAGAAACCGGAGGCAAATATCGCCATTATCTCACCGATCAGCTAATTATTCGCCAGATACTCCTGCTGGCAAAAGGCGTTGACTTTCCAGGCCTGAATGACTATCTTTTGCTTGACATTTCGTCCGGGAGATATGACTGATTCCACAAAGCCTGCACCTGGTACAACATCATGGATCGTCATATTCCCGACACATAGACCATCGAATTTCCATTTTTCCCCTGAATAAAGGATCCGTTCATTGTCACCTGAACAGATTACAGGAAGAGAAGAAGCGGCGGAGAAACCCTGGAAGCTCAGTTTCTGGAGTCTGATCGTCACGCAGTTTCAGGGCGCCTTCAGCGACAACGCGCTCAGGTATCTGGTGATATACCTGATCGTAAGTTCCGGAATACCCTCGGATGAGCGAGATCTCCTTGTTCCACTCGCCGGAGCCCTGTTCGCACTTCCGTTCATTCTCTTTTCTATGGCCGGCGGTTATCTCGCAGACCGCCTGAGCAAAAGAACCGTTACAATCGGGGTCAAGTATTTTGAGATCCTGGTCATGCTGATCGCCGGTGCGGGACTGACTTTCAGGATCCTCCCTCTTCAGTTCACCGCAATTTTCCTCATGGGGGTCCACAGCGCAGTTTTCGGGCCGTCCAAATACGGATTAATGCCCGAGCTTTTGCCTGAGAAACGGCTGTCCTGGGGGAACGGCGTACTCGAACTCGCCACCTTCGTCGCAATCATCAGCGGGACGGTGACCGGTGCGATGATGTCGGAACAATTCAGGGAAGCCCAGCATTGGTCCGGATTCGTCTTCCTCCTGCTTGCCGGGTTCGGATTATCAACGAGCTATGGCATCAACCGGATCCCCGCGGCGGCTCCGTCGAAAAAATTCCGGGTGAATTTCCTGTCAGATCTGCTGGCTCAGGTCCGGCTCATCCGGCGGGACAGGGTACTCTATTTGTCCGTGATCGGTAACACCTACTTTTGGTTTCTGGGAGCATTGCTGCAATTCAATATTGTTCTCTACGGGAGCGATATTCTGCATGTCGGCGAAACCGAGGGTGGCTACCTCCAGGCCGCAACCGCGATCGGCATCGGAATCGGAAGTCTTGCAGCCGGATATCTCTCGGGGAACAAAATAGAATATGGCCTGATCCCGCTCGGTTCGATCGGATTAACACTCTTCGGATCGCTTCTCTACCGGTCCGGCCTCTCATTCGGCGCCGTTGCACTCAATCTCGCCATGCTCGGATTTTTCAGCGGGTTTTTTATCATACCGATCAGCGCGATCATCCAGCACAGGCCGAACAAGGATTCAAAAGGAGGTGTTCTGGCAGCCACAAATCTCCTCTCATTTATCGGTGTCTTCCTCGCCTCCGCGGTCTGGTACGGAATGAAAACGCTGGTCCACTTCGATCCGCCGACGATTTTCCTGGCAAGCGCCCTCATAACATTGATCGGAACGATGTATGTCCTCACGATTCTTCCTGATATGCTGCTCCGATTCCTCCTGTGGCTCTTCACGCATTCGGTCTACCGGATCAAGGTCACCGGACGGGACAACATCCCGGATAAAGGCGGCGCGTTGTTTGTCTGCAATCACCTCTCGTTTGTCGACGGATTGCTCCTGATCGCTTCCACCGACCGGTTCGTCCGCTTCATAATGTACAAGGGCATTTATGATTTGCCGTTCGTGAAGCCATTCGTCCGCATCATGGGTGCGATCCCGATCTCCTCCCAACTCCGGCCCCGCGAAATGCTCCGCTCGCTCCAGGAAGCAAGCGATGCCATCAAGCGGGGTGAGGTGGTATGCATCTTCGCCGAAGGACAAATCACACGCATCGGGCAGCTTTTGCCGTTTCGCCGTGGTTTAACCCGGATCATGAAAGATGTTCACGCACCCATCATACCGGTCTGCCTCGATGGCGTCTGGGGAAGCATCTTCAGCTATGAAAAGGGCCGCTTCCTGTGGAAACGGCCTCACCGGCTGGCACAACCCGTGACCGTGAGCTACGGAAAACCCATGCCTCCCAACACGTTGCCGTTTGATATACGACAAACCGTCCAGGAACTGAATACGGATGTCTGGCATTTCAGGAAAAAGAGGATGAAGCTTCTTCACCGTTCGTTCGTGAATACGGCACGACGTTCTCCCTTCAGGTTCGCCATGGCCGACATGCGGACAAAGCGGCTGACGTTCGGTAAAGCACTCATTCAGACCATCTTTCTCGCGCGTCGCCTCCGGAAAGAATGGGACAATCAGCAGATGGTCGGCATCCTCCTTCCTCCATCGATAGCGGGGGCATTGGTGAATTTTGCGGCACTGCTGATGGGCAAGATCCCGGTCAACCTGAATTACACCGCATCAAACGAGACAATCGCCTCATGTGCCCGGCAGTGCGGACTGAGAACGGTCGTCACATCGAAGGCATTTCTCGAACGCATAACCGTATCCATTCCCGGGAAAACAATCCTCCTCGAGGATCTCGTACAGCACCCGCGCCGTTCGGAAAAGCTAGCCGCAGCATGCATGGCATTTCTCCTGCCGGCTCCCCTGCTTGAAAAAAACCTGGGCCGGATGAACAGAGTGACGCTCGATGACCTCGCAACGGTCATTTTTTCGAGCGGCAGCACGGGAGATCCGAAGGGGGTCATGCTCACGCATTACAACATCGCCTCAAATATCCAGCAGATGGGCCAAATCTTCGCCTTCCACCGGAAGGACAGGATTCTCGGAATACTCCCGTTCTTTCACTCGTTCGGATTCACGGCAACAATCATGGTGCCGGCCGCGCTGGGTGTCGGCGTGATCTATCATCCCAATCCCTTCGACGCACAGGTCATCGGGGAAAGGGTGCGCGACTATGCGATAACGTTTCTGCTGGCAACCCCCACAATGCTGCAGGCCTATATGCGGAGATGCCCCCCGGAAGATTTCGGAAGCCTGCAGTTCGTCATGGCGGGGGCTGAAAAACTGCCGGAGCGCGTTGCACAGATGTTCGAGGATGTCTTCGGAATCAGACCGGTGGAGGGTTACGGGTGCACCGAGTGTTCACCGGTCGTTGCCGTCAACACCCATGATTACCGTGCGGCCGGATTCAGACAGGTGGGCGCAAAACGGGGAAAAATCGGACACCCCTTGCCGGGTCTGAGTGTGAAAATCGTCGACCCTGACACGATGCAACCGCTCCCGGTGGGTCAGCCAGGAATGCTGCTTGTGAAGGGGCCAAACGTCCTGAAGGGCTATCTCGGCCGTCCCGAACAAACTGCCGAGGTCCTGATCGACGGGTGGTATGTTACCGGCGACATCGCAGCTCTCGACGAGGACGGCTTTTTGCAAATTACGGACCGCCTGAGCCGTTTCAGCAAGATTGCAGGCGAAATGGTTCCCCACATCAGGATCGAGGAAAAACTCCACGAGCTCGCCGGGGTCTCCGAACAGACCTTTGCCGTCACCGGAGTCCCTGACGAATCCAAGGGTGAACACCTCATAGCGCTCCACACACTCGACGAGGAACGACTGCAACGGTGCCTCGAAAAACTCAAGACCGCCGATATACCGAATTTATGGAAACCGAAACAGTTTTTCCGCGTTGACGCCCTCCCCTATCTCGGGACAGGCAAGCTGGATCTGAAGAAAGTCAAGGAAGTGGCACTCGAAAAGACCGCTTCGGCACAATCCTGAATCATGCGACGAAGTGTCCTCCCCGGATTTAGATGGAACTGAAGGAAACACCAGTAATAGATTCACAAACTCTTTTCTTCCTCACGCTTCGTCCCGTTGTGAGACTTCTCAATTCTTTTCCGCTCGATCAGCCTTCCCAGCGGGATACCCGCAGTAAGAGATCCGGCTATGAGCGTCAGTATATGGACCGTTCTCAGGGGCGTTCCCTTGATATCTATGGCGTAAAAGACCACCACCAAAAGTACACATGCGATCTGAAGCAGTTCGACTTTGAATGAGCGGGGTTTCTTCATGACGACGGTATACGGTAGATGAAAGGATTTATATCAAAAATATTCCATGCATGCCATTCATGGTTCTTCACAAAACGGGAAAACGCCTTCCGGTCAGACTTCGTTTCCCTCACAACAACGGATTCTGGATTAGTCTGCATAGGGTCGTCTGGCCTTTCCGATCGAATGGGCCGGATCCGGCCATCATACATCCGTTGTACGTGTGATGCACTGTACACTTCAGCGGCCATCCTGATGAAACGGCAATAACGGCGACTGCTGATGTTGCCGGATCGACTGCAGCGTAAATTCCCCCGATGTATATGATACGCCCGAGCAACCCCTTCCCCCGAAACGGACAACCTGCATTTCATCGAAACCCTTGGGCACCATCCAGATCGCCGACCAGGCCATGGAGTTGTCCGCAACCCATAACGAAAGTGTCACGAAATCCAGACCTTCGTTCGATTCACCCGGTACCGGGATCCATTTTCCATCCCCTCCCTTCTTTTCTATCCATATCGTGGGTATGGCCGATTGACGGGTTTGGACATCCGTCAGGGCAGGCACGAACCTCTCTTTCCATATCACCCTCGGAAAATTCCTCTCCGGAGAACCCGTTGCCGTGTCGGTCAGAATCGTGGGAAGTCCATCGAGAACCGAAAAGGGCTCAACGCTGGCATCCGCGAGACTGAAGGAAACGGCAGGGCCCGGCAGATACATGTTTTTTTCAGGCCCCGGTTCATGCCGTGAACCGATCCTATCCGCAAGATCCACAATGTCTCTCATCAGGAGGAGTCCTGAGGCCCCGCCATACAACGTGCCCGCACCTTCATAATCCTGAACCTCGTACTCCTCCGGCGTGGTGAAATAAAAGATATATTCGTTCGCCAGTCCGATCGTGACGACATCCCGGATATCCTGTTGTTTCATTCTGATACCGTTCCGGATCCTCCTTCCAAGTGTTGTCGTACACTCGCCCGGAAGTGTCGCAAAGATCAGAGGGCCCAGCCTGTACACACCCAGCGGCATGGAACGGGGGGCGCTTTTCTGACGTAACGATTCCGTCAGGAAGTAGACAAATGCCCTCATATTCTGGGGGAGAAATCTCGGATCAAACGCAATCTGCTTGGGAGACTGCCGCGAATCGCGCTCACCTTTCAGCCCTTCCCGGAATCCCAGTGTAGAGAGAAACGTCCTCCCATCCTTCGATCCACCCAGGGCCGGATCACCCGGAATGGCGTTCTCATCAGTACAAAGCATCTTGTCCGGTTCATCAGGGGATACAAGCCCCGAGTCATTGAAACAGACCCCCGGCAAATCGAATATCCCGTATTGATACGCGATCGTGTCCAGACCGATAGGTTGGCACGACCGATACCCCTCGGCAATCTTCAATGCGAGCCGGTGTCCGAGCTGCAGGGTTGTTTTCCTGTCGTGAACCTCCCAGACGGGGGAAACATCCCCTTCCGCACCGTTAAAAATCGCTACCACCGGCAGGCTATCTGCTGCCGGATGAGCGGACCCGATCAATGCCTCTGCCTCCGACTCTGCCACTCCGAAGAGATCGCTGCTGTACACCTCCGCAACATCCCCCATGGCATTGGGGTGAACGGCAATATAGGCAGCAAGGCCGATTGTTGAGGTATCCCGGTCCTCTACCCGGTCGATTCTCAGGATTCTGAGCGTGGGATCAACTGCCCGGTAGGCCAGGGATTCCGGGTACACGGACGAGACACTTCCGGTTTTCACCGATGCATTCTCCGACAAGATCTCATCCCGCTCGGGATTCTGCATGAAGGCATCGAGACTTCTGTTCCGGCCGAGCGTATCGACCTTCATGGTGCTGTAACCAAGAACCGCAGGCTTCCTCGAGTGAAATGCC
>JAWOKN010000174.1:0-4998 GCA_033854175.1 Bacteroidota bacterium
AAATTCCGTCAAAATCGGATCCGAGGCCGACATGGTCGGCGCCGATAAGTCTGGCGATATAATCGATATGGTCGACAAGGCAAGAGAGCGGGGGGCGGATGGAATCATACTCAGGCGTCAGAAACTCTTCGACGGCCATTTCCCGGCTTATGGCATCCCCCTTGAGGGTTTTTTCAAACGCGGCGATGCGGGATTTATTCCTTGTTTTCATCCGGGCTTCCCGTCCGGCGAAGGTACTGTCGATAAAGAACGGGGCAAAATTGACGCAGACCACTCCCCCGTTCCTTGCGATCGCCTTCAGCTGGTCGTCGGTAAGATTTCTCCAGTGGTGGCAGAGGGCCCATGCGGAGGAATGGGATGCGATGACAGGTTTCCGGGTGGTGTGGAGCACATCCCAGAACGTCTGCGGGCCAGTGTGGGAAACATCGACCATCAAGCCGCGGTCGTTCATTCTCCGGACAACCTTCCTTCCGAACTCGGTCAGGCCCTTATGGGCGAGGTGGTTTTTATGTTCATCCTCGGCCGACGTGGCCCACGAGGTGCTGTTATTCCAGGTGAGGGTGATATACCTTACGCCGCGCCTGCTGAAGTGGTCGATATTCGCGAGATCGTTGCCGATCGGGTGTCCGCCTTCGAGTCCGAGCATGGCGACAAACTTCCCCTGGGAGACGTATCGAATGACATCGGCGGCTGAGGAAGCAAATGCCGTCTGGCCGGGATTACGGCGGACGAAGCTGAGGACGGAATCGATCTGTTCATCGGCCTGGGCCAGATACGGCTTGCGGGTATTTGCGGGCGGGACCCAGATGGAGAAAAACTCGACATCGAGCCCCCCTTCGATAAACCTGGGGAGGTCGGAGTGGCCGCGTGGGGTTCGCCTCGAAATATCCTCGCCGGCAAGTATGCGGTGGACGACGTCGTTATGGGTATCGATGACGAGCGCATCGCGGTGAAGTTTCACATAATCCGCTGTTGTCTGGAACCCGGTCGCGGCCAAAAATGCCGCAAGAACGAATGGCAGAAGCCGCGCAGGACGCGTGGCGGCGGTGAGAAAACGGACAAAGCGGATATCAGTGGCAGGATATTTCATACCAATGCCTCAGGGATTCTCAAAGGAGAATGTGCAGGAAATATAAAAGACTCCTCCTCCACGCACGTGCATGGAGGGGAGTCTTTTAACGATGAACAGTCTACTCCGGTTACGCCGACGGACTGCCGCCCTCGGCTTCCTTCGCCTTCAACTTGATTTCCTGAATTTCCTTACGGATTTCCTGGGCTTTGCGGCGCAGCTCGTTCATATGTTTCCGAACCCGTGTACCGGCCGACTTATTCCCTTTCTCGTAGAACTTGATGAAATCCTTCTCGAAGCTGTTCAAGAGATCCTTTAATTCTGTGAATCTGCTCATTGTAGCCCTCCATAATGTGAATGTTAAAAATCACGCCTGAAGTGGAAGTCTCCGGGCGCGTCCCTGCAGGGAATTATTTAATTACTTTTTGGCTTACCTTTCGTTTTCTTTGTCTTCGTATACTCACGGTAGAGTCCGCCGAGCATCGCCTCGCGGCGGTCGTAGAGACGCTTGAGCGGCCTCGGTTTCACCTTTGCCAGTGCATACGACGAAAGGATCGGCAATGCGACCGTCGAATCGACATAGGCGACCACGGCATCGGGGAGGCCGTCGGGGTCGATCTTTCCCCATGTGACAGCCTCGCCGGGGGTGGCGCCTGAAAGGCCGCCTGTATCGGGTCTGGCGTCGGTGATCTGGAGAAAATAGTCATGGCCCTTCTCATCGATCCCCAATATTTCCTGGATCTGGGGTTCTGTCTGGAGGACAAAATTCTTCGGGCTTCCTCCGCCGACGATCAGGACGCCGCTTTTCCCGCCCTTACGTTTGGCATCGAGGACAATTGCCGCGGTTTCGTTCACATCGGCTAAAACGTCTATTTTTATTGAATATCCGTCGAGTGAAGTCTCGGCGATATTCATACCTATGGAACTGTCGCCGGGTGCGGAGGTATAGACAGGAACGCCGCATTTATATGCAGTAGCGAGCACCGAGCTATTTTTGATTTTCAGCACCTTTTCGCGTTCGGCGATATATTTACCAAGGCGATAATGAAGTTCGGCCGTTCCCATTTCCGACTGAAATTCATGCAATCGGAAGAGTTTGCGGAAAAACTCGTCGGTGGAGAGAAGGACGTCATAATCGAACATGATATCATAAATGCGGATAATTCCCTCCTTTCGGAGCAACCGGTCATCTGCGAAGGGGGAACCCTGGTGAAGCGAATATCCGATAGCAAAGTGGGTATCATGATAAAGATTTGCGCCGGTACTGACAATCCAGTCGACAAAACCCGCTTTTATGAGTGGTACGATGCATGATCCGCCCAAACCCGCCGGAGTAAGAGCGCCTGTAATGCTCATACCGATAGTTGTATCGGAGGCGAGCATTTTTTCAGTAAAGAGGTGAGCTGCTTCTCTCAAACGGCCCGCATTATACGCCTGATAATAATCATCCAGAAGCTCGGTCACCGAAACATTTTTTGAGATCGGTTTCGGGAGTATCGGCTTTCCTTTAAGAATCTGTGATTTATGCGCGTTCATTTAACCTAAAAACCGAGCCATTTGTGCTAACTGCAAATCGGTACAAATATTCAAAATTTTTAAATAGTAATCAAGAAAAATCTTTAAAAAATGAATATTTTCAAGGTTTTATGAAAACGCCCAAAACAAACGATTTTAAGGGATAATTAGCCGCAGAGAACGTTCCCGCCGTTGACATTAAGGACTTCGCCGACGATATTATTCGCCAAATCCGAAGCAAGAAAGAGAACGGGACCTGCGATCTCTTCGGGTTCAGCGAAGCGTCCGATAGGAATCTGGTCATAAATTTCACCTGCGATACGCCTGTTTTTCCAGACTTTGGCAGTCATATCTGTTCTCACCCATCCGGGTGCGACGCAGTTGACCCAAATACCATAGCGGATGACTTCAACGGCAAGAGATTTTGTGAAAGAGACTATGCCCCCCTTGGATGCTGCATAGTGAGAATGAAAAGCCTCACCCCGTTGTGCCGCCGTGCTCGAAATATTTATAATTCGACCATATTTCCTCCGTTTCATGAAAGGGACGAGGAGATTGCACATGATGAAAGTAGCGGTGAGGTTGACATCAATCGTTCTCCTCCATGACGCGAGGGACATTTTACCCACTTCGCCGTATTCCCAGATTCCGGCATTATTGACAAGTATATCGACGTGGCCGAAATGTTGAAGCGTCTGGCGGACAAAATGGTGACATTCGTCCGGTTTATCAATCCTCACGCGGGAAGAGAAGGATTTTAATCCCATGGTCAGAATAAGTTTCTCGATTTTGCGTGCATCCTGACGGTTCTTCGAATAGGTGAAGGCAATATTGGCGCCGGCCCGGGCGAGCATGACGGAGATGGCGGCGCCTATACCGCGTGAGCCTCCTGTTACGATTGCATTTTGACCTGAAAGATCGATCATATTCCCCTCTGAGAAAATACGTGAATATTCAAGTGACAATGTAGCGTACGCACGGATATTTCACAACTTCAGATGGAATGGCCCGCGGGGGGTAAGCGTCGAGACTGTCGGGGTATGCGGGCTGGGTATGGCCTCCTCTCTCCCTTCCCCTGTGGGGGGAGGGGGAGGGGGCGGGTTTGGAAAAGAGCGGGCTATTATTTATATTTAGACAAAGTCTAAATTATGGATCCCGAAGAAGCAAAAAAGACCCTCGACAGGTACCTGAGGAGCCGGAACCTCCGGCCGACGAAGGAGCGGTATCTCCTCTTGCAGGAGATACTCCACACGCAGGGGCATTTCGATGCGGACGGCCTCTACATATCCCTGTCGCGGCGGGGATTAAAGGCATCCCGGGCGACCGTGTACAACACGCTCGATCTTCTGGTCAGATGCGGTCTCATTTCGAGGTACCGTTTCGGGGAGGATCACGCGCGGTATGAAAAGGCATTCGGTCGTCCCCGTCACGATCACCTCATCTGTCTCGAATGCGGGGAGATCATAGAATTCGTCAGCGACAAACTTGAAAAAATCCAGCGGGAAGTCTGTGAAGAGAACAAATTCACGCCCGAAAACTCGACGCTGCAGATCTTCGGCAGATGTGCGAAATGTTCCGGCAGTCACAAGACCGGAGGCGTTCACCGCCGGCGGAATCCGAAGGGTGCGGCATGATTGAAAGCCTGATCATCACATTGCGTGAGGGGATAGAAATCGCCCTCGTGGTGGGGATTCTCATCGTCTATCTGAGGAAGCTCGGGCAGGGGAAGCTCGTGGCTGCGGTCCACGCAGGACTCATACTTGCGGTCATTGCGAGCGTTGCGGGGGGAATCATACTCCAGAAACTGGCAATCGACGAGGAATCGCTTGAAGGGTATTTCCTGCTGGTTGCGGCGGTCTTCGTGATGACGATGATCATCTGGATGTGGATGACGGCGAAAAGGATCCGGGCGGAGATACAGACCAGAATCGACACCATCCTCCAGGCGACCACCTCGCGGGTGAGGACATTTGCGGGCATCCTCCTTTTCACGTTTGTGATGGTCGTGCGGGAGGGGATTGAAACCGCGATATTCCTTCAGGCCGTGGCATTCAGCACCGGGGAATGGCAGAGTCTGACCGGTACAGTCGCAGGAATCGTCCTGGCGGTCCTCTTTGCGATCTTTTTCATCCGCGGCAGCATGAAAATCGACATCGGGCGCTTCTTAAAAATCACGGCGATCACGCTGGTGATCTTCACCCTGCAGCTTGTTGTCAATGCGGTGCACGAGTTCATCGAAAACGGGATATTGCCGGCAAGTCCGAAGATGATGGGGATCCTGGGGCCGATTGTCCAGCATGACATCCTTTTCATCGGTGCGATCCTGATCATTCCGGCTCTGATGATGATGATCCCCGGTAAAAAACGCCCTACTGCGGGTGCGGCTGGAAATCAGCGCCGCTGGCAGATGAGTG
>JAWOKN010000175.1:0-3612 GCA_033854175.1 Bacteroidota bacterium
AACTGCTCGATTCTGCCGGTGTTACCGGTGTTGATGACTTCTTCAATGTACCGCCGTATGATCAGCTTGTTTTCGTTGATCGGCATATAATCCTCTCCGGCGAATTGTGTTCAGTCCTTGTTCAGTCTCCATCCGGTTGCGATGATCCGGCCGTTGGAGAATGCTTTTTCCGTTCCCGTTGCAGTGATCGATTCGCCGCACAGGGAAAAGTCGACTTTTTCTACCCCGCATCCGGGCCAGTCGATCTGGATCTTCGAGTGGGGGAGGATTTTCACCCGCCCGATGGTCTTTTCGTAGTTGCAGTGCGATGACCATGCACTCAGTGCGTCAAAGTCGATCCGCAGCGTTATCCCTTCACCGTGCGATCCGGCCGGATCGTTGTATGCGGAGTAGTTGCCCGACCATACTCCCTTCAACGCGTCGTTCTCCGAATAGGTTATCTTTTCAATGTCGCTGACACGATATTGGACTTTGGCCCCGTCTTTCATCTGTATGGTCATCGTCTGTGCATGGATGAGAGATGGAATCGCGGCTATGACAAGAGCCAGCATGAATCGTTTCATCTGGTTTTCCTTTCCGTGTGTGATGGGGTCTTTTGTTCTATGCATTTTATGTGCTGTTCTGTGAACGATATTCCATTGTGGTACAGTCGCATCGCCGTAATATATTCGATGGAAAGGATGGAATCAATCCCCCCGCCTTTGTGCGGATGTTTTGCTTTTCCCACCTCCCCCCCGCGCTATTGCCTCTTTTGCCGATCTTTCTTACATTTCTTCCAACTAGCTGGAGGAGAACATGATGCATTCGCGTATTTCATATTGCAGATTCTGCGATTTCCTGCTCAATGTCGTTCTTGCCATATCGGTCGCCGGCACGCTCTGGCTTGCGGGATGCGCGGTGAATGCCGCAACAGGCGAACGGCACCTGAGCCTCATCAGCGAATCTCAGGAGATCCAGATGGGGAAGGAGTCGGATCAGCAGATTGTCAGCTCCCTCGGCCTCTACGATGATCCCGATCTTCAGCAGTATGTCACCGGCATCGGGATGCGCCTTGCCTCACGCTGCGAACGGCCGAATCTGCCCTGGACGTTCCGCGTTGTCGATGACCCCGTCGTCAATGCTTTTGCCATTCCGGGCGGCTTTATCTATGTCACCCGCGGGATTCTCGCCAGCCTGACCAACGAAGCCCAGCTTGCGGGCGTCATGGGTCACGAGATCGGCCATGTGACAGCCCAGCATTCCGTCCACCAGATGACCACCCAGCAGCTGATGCAGGCGGGCCTCGCCGTTGGCGTCGCCCTCAAACCGGAACTCCAGCAGTACGGCCAGCTTGCAAGCATGGGCCTCGGAGTGCTTTTCCTGAAATTCAGCCGCGACGATGAAAGCCAGGCCGACGCGCTCGGCGTGCGGTATTCCTACCGCACCGGCGATGATCCCCATGAACTGATCAGCGTCATGACGATGCTCGACCATGTCACACAGGCCAGCGGACAGCGTATCCCCGAATGGCTCTCTACCCACCCCGATCCCGGGAACCGGAAGGAGAATATTCAGGCGAATATCGATACGATCCACGGCGGGTTTGCCGGCAAGAAGATCGATAGCGATGCTTATTTTAAACACCTCGACGGGATGGTCTATGGCGATAATCCGAGGGAGGGGTTTTTCCACGGGACGACATTCTATCAGCCCGATATGAAGTTTACTTTTACCTTTCCGGCGGGCTGGCAGACCGCCAATCAGAAACAGATGGTCCAGGCCATGAGCCCGAATAACGACGCGGTCGTCCAGATTTCCCTCTCCGGCAAGAAGACCGCCGCCGATGCCGCACAGGCGTTTACCTCGCAGCAGGGGTTTACCTCAGAGCCGCAGAAGGCCGTCGCGATCCATGGCTTTACAGCCCGCTCGGGCGGTTTTACCGCGACCTCCGATCAGGGTACGATGCAGGGGGAAGTGGCATTCCTGGAGTTCAATGGCACGGTCTTCCAGATTCTCGGCTATAGCACACAGACCGCATGGGCGGGTTATAAGCCTGCCGTCGAACAGTCGCTGCCGTCGTTTGATAACCTGACCGATCCGAAGATCCTCGGCGTCCAGCCGATGCACCTTAAACTCGTCAAAATCGATAAGGCCATGACCCTGTCCCAGTTTAATCAGAAATATCCCTCCTCCATCCCGATCGAGACCCTCTCGATCATTAATCAGGTCGACCAGGGGCAGCTTCTGGCTGCAGGCAAATGGGTGAAACGTGTTGTGGGTGAAAAAGTGGAGTAACTACGGCCATCCCTCCGGAATCTGTTCCGAAGGGATGCAGGTTGTGGTCTGAGGGATGTCTGTCAGTCGGTGAACTCGACGTTGTCGCTGAATTTCTCTCCCGCCTCCTTCTGCGATACCTCCCGGAACCGCGACGTCTCTGAGAGGTAGTTCATGATTTTGTCCTCGTCCTCCGGATCAACCTCGATCCAGTTTTCCGATTCATCGTTGTATTTCATCCAGCCGATGAACGGCATATAGTGCTCCTGCCCTATGGTGATGCATGTCGTGTTATCATTGTCCGGCGCCGGTGAGAGCCGCGCCCCGTTATCGAATGCTGCCAGATGCTCGATCGTGGTTTCAATGTATTTCATTCGACCCCTCCTTTCACCCGGAATGTAGAAACTCTCGGGGATATTCTCAACTGCATCGTCCGGATCCTTCTCTGTCCGTTTTTTTAGCACAGCTTATCCGGGTTTCTTCTCACTCTTGACAATTCAGGTGACAATAGCGTCAAACCATTATCAGCCTCTTTAAAATTTCCCGAATTCTGACACCGTAAGGCGGGTTTTCGTCATATCCAGCTGGCATAAACCTTGTGGCAATTTCTCCCGAATTTATTTATCATAGGCGGGGGATTGCTGCATCCCGCTCATCCGGTACATCCGGTCGTAACACCAATTTTTTGTATCGAGGAGAACTTTATGAACCGTACGCGTATCATTATCATGGGGGCCGCTGGCAGGGATTTTCATAATTTCAATACGGTGTTCCGCGACAACGAACGGTATGAGGTCGTGGCCTTTACCGCGACGCAGATCCCGAATATCACGGGACGCAAGTATCCCGCTGAACTGGCCGGCAAACTGTACCCCGACGGCATTCCGATATTCCCCGAACCGGATCTTCCCGAACTGATCAGGAAGCATTCCATCGATGAGGTGGTCTTCTCCTATTCGGATGTTTCGTTCAATTATATAATGACGAAGGCCTCGCAGGTTATGGCCGTCGGCGCCGATTTTAAGGTCCTCGGCGCTAATCCCACGATGCTCAGGTCGCATGTCCCCATTATCGCCGTCGTCGCCGTCCGTACCGGTTCCGGAAAAAGCCAGACCTCGCGGAAGGTCTGCGATCTCTTGCGGAAAGCGGGGAAGAAGGTTGTCGCGGTCCGGCATCCGATGCCGTATGGCGATCTTGTGAAACAAAAGGTCCAGCGCTACCAGACTCTCGACGACCTGGTGAAGTATGAATGTACGGTCGAGGAGATGGAGGAGTATGAACCGCATATCGTCAACGGGACCATTATCTACTCCGGCGTCGATTATGAGGCGATCCTCCGCGAGGCCGAAAAGGAAGCCG
>JAWOKN010000176.1:0-6470 GCA_033854175.1 Bacteroidota bacterium
TATTGAGAACCACACGGAATATGTCGAAGTCAACAATGGGTAGACCTGTCACATTATCGTAATTGCCGACACTATCCCACTCAACGACGAATTTATTGGCATCATCCTGATACCGGATCTTCCCATACACGCCAAGGGGTGAATCCTGCCTGACGATCCAGTCTGCCGAGTAGGGGGAAATAAAGGCCTTGGGCATGTTATCGTAATGTGAGGTATCCCAGTTGCCGTGCCGCTGGGGATTCGGTAAATCCCAGCTACTCCCCTGCAAGCCATTTGAATTGATTTCAATGGTGTCTGTGGCTGTTTTCGAGAGTGCAATAGCTCCGTTCACACCAACCCAGGCGTAGTTCATCGTATCGCCGTAGTAGATGAAACCGTCACTGATCGGGAATGGCCCGGCAGTCCCATCATCCCCGTCATGAACCTCATACGCTTGATAATCGCGAGCGAGTATAAAATACTGGTTTGTATCGATCACATGGCTTCCTGCACCCAGTTTTGCCGACGTGGGGGGTGAAACTGTGTCCACACGATACCAGCCGAAATCGTCCAGCGCCACAACCCTGTACGAATATACACCCGACGAATCTACCAGACCGACGGAATCGTCGGCAACAACCTTGTAATACACCGTCTGGGGGGGATGGACCGGAGGGAGTGTATACTCATACTGATCGTTTCCGTCATACTGGAGATCCCCGGCGATCCATGTTTTCTGTGTGTCGAGACTGTATCTGACCCATGCATTTCGTACGCCTGCCCTTGCCGCATTCTCGGCATCACAGTCGAAGATCGTACCGGTGATGATTTTCGATCCCGGATCGGTGGTCATGGCTACCTGAAGCACCTGGGATATTTGCGGAGGGATATTGTTCGTCGGCGTCATCGCATACCAGATATCATAGCACGCCGTCGCAAGCGTATCATCGCTGCCGAGAGGACCACGGGGCACCCAGCCTCGTTTAATCGCTGCGATAGGGACTCCGGCGCAGTTCGACGGACCAGAGTCGTGTTCATAGAATTTCCAGTCTCTCGAGGGATAGGGTGCGCCCTGACTGCTCGCCGCGATTTCGAATCGGGTATCACCTGTCAAGTTATTGATATACACCTGGTTGCCACCTGGGACCTTGAACGATATAAATATCACCTCACCCTGATGTACCGTCAGAGGACTCAAATCATCCATGATGACTTTAACGTCAGTATTCGGCTTGATGTTCTGGATAGGGAATCCCTGCAATCCCCAGATGGAATTTCCGAAGGGTGGGAATGAAGGAACCAAATCCACACCATTGGGGGGTGTATTTGTCGGCACCCATGAACTCTGTTGCGGCGGAGTGGCGTCTTCGACAAATGCCGCTACACCGCTCTCGCCATCGTTGGTGTTCACATAGTAACCCCAGCTCGTGCAGGGCGGTCGGAATGTACACGGCGGGCAGATACCGGGGCCCTGTGTGGGGGTGATATTCGAGGTAAAAACCCTGAAAAGAACGGTTGAATCCGTCGCACCGACAAATTGTTTGGGATCGGGTCCAACCTGATCAAGTGTGTGGAAATATATAGTATCGATAGTCCCGTTTGCTGGTACAACAAACCATTGTCCACATACATCCTTGTGATAAAATCCCATGTTCATGTCCACGGGATTTTTATCAGGTGTGAAACCAAACTGCGGTTTCGCAATACACTGGCCTGATGGCGAAACGCGGTGATTCTGCCGGTACTCATTCATGATTTTCTCGGCAGCACGTTTATCAAGAGGGACAACTTCCTGATTTGGTGTCACCAGGAGCCTCTTTTTTTGAGCATTGAGAGTAATACTCAGGAGTAGAATACACATACAGGATGTCAGAATACGCATAGCAAATCTCCCTTCTGGCTGATCGATTTGAACCTCTTACATGCCTTTGGCTAGAATTCTTAAAGATCCGGATTGTATTTCCTTATTAAGGTTGTTTCCTTCATAGAGAACTATGCCCATGAACAACACGCTGGCAGGCGACTGGTTGATATCATGAATGGTCCAGAGATTCGGATGCAGGAGGATCAAAACCCTTTTTGCACTTTGGATGAATCGACCCTTTATTTCCGGACCCTTAGCAGGTTCAAGCGGGAGAGGCCTCAGCGCGACTTCAGAGTATAGCCCGGTTCTGTGGATTTTGTGCGCAGCTCCCATTCCGGCCTCGCCAAGCCTCGTAAGTGTGGTAGAATGCGATATAGTTTGCCCTCTCATAACTATTCATCACAGCTAAGATTCCCGCAAAACTATCGAAAATGAAATGCAAGAAATTAGAAAGAACCCATCCCACGGTATTATAGGCATAACTTAAAAAAACGATGAGACATTGTCAAGACGTGCTAATTGTATGATACATAACTGTCTAACCGACATCGGCAGGTCTTTCAGCGGCGGGCATCCCGGGCTTACTATTGACCTTTACCTAGATTTTCAGCAGAAAATCAGGAGGGAACGTGAGACAAACAAACGTTTAAAATGAGGTTTTATTTGGTCAGAAATATGAAGAAAAGCTTCGTTGGCAATAGATATATTGGTGAGATTTGGGTTACATCCGTTTCTTTCTGCTATTATCCCGGATCGCCTTGAACTCCGAGCCGTCTTTCCATCCGGGCCACCCTGATTCAAACGAAAGCTCCTTGCCCAGCTGGAAATAAAGTTCAATATCCTGCATTGCTCCATCAAGCTTCCACCTCCCCGCATCATATTCATCAGAAGGCTGATGATAGTGCTTTGCGATATATTCATCTTCCAGCTTTTTACCCATTTCCTTTCCACCGTTCACCATGTCAATACCTCCCCCCGCACTTATCGACGGCACGCCGACTTTTGCAAAGCTGAAATGATCTGACCGGAAATAGTGCCCGGCTTCAGGATGGGATTCGGGAGCTATGTACCTCCCCTGGTTCTCGACCAATTTCCCCAGAATATCCTCCAACTCAGATTGCCCTACTCCGCTGATCACCACATCCTTTGTTTTGCCATAATTGAGGACACCATCGATATTGATATCTGCCACTGTTTTCTCCACGGGATATATGGGGTGCCGGGCATAATATTCAGATCCCAGCAATCCCTGTTCTTCCCCCGTAACGGAGAGAAAAACAACTGTTCGTTCGGTCTGCCGCTTCATGCTTTTAAATGCACGGGCAATTTCAAGAAGTGCGGCGGTTCCGGATGCATTGTCGAGCGCACCGCTGTATATCGAATCACCATTTTCATCAGGTTTACCGACTCCGAAATGATCCCAATGCGCGGTATAAACTATGTACTCATCCGGCCTTCTGGTACCTGTGATCTTCGCAACCACGTTATGTGATATATTATACAGGGCTTTCACCCTGATCGTTGTACTCATCGTCAGATTCAATGGAACAGCACTAAAACCCCTACGATGGGCAGTAACCAAGAGCGCGGTATCTCCGGTTGAAGCTCTCAGCAGCTTTTTCGCCGCATCTTCGGTTACCCAACCCTCGACCGGGCACCGGTATTCAGTTTTGTCATTTCGTTTATCGAGGAGGAGGTGCGTTTTACCCCAGGAAGACTGAACCACACTGAAAGGATAGGAGGCGGCATCCGTGTTATGAATAACCAGACACCCCTTCGCCCCCTGCCGGGCGGCCTCCTCAAATTTGTAGGTCCACCGGCCATAATAGGTCATCGTGTTGCCCTTGAAGAAGGCAGAGTCCCCCGAACGGTAGCCCGGATCATTCACCATCACCAGAACAATCTTCCCCTTCACATCCACGCCCGCGTAATCATTCCAATGATATTCAGGCGCAACAATGCCAAAACCCGCAAAGACAACGTCAGTCCTTGAAAGTGAAATCAAGGAATCGGTGCTTTCGGTCCATAGTACATATTCATCCATACACCGCAGCTGGATTTGACCGCGCGATGTCTGCACGTCGATTGCCGGACCACAATCCGGCGTAATTTCCACCATCGGAACGTCCTGAAAATAACTTCCGCCATATCCTGGCTCCAAGCCCATGCGTTCATAGGAATCCTTGAGATAGTTCACTGTTTTTACCTCACCCTCGGTAAATGGCCTTCGACCCTGAAACACGTCGGATGATAATGTGACAATATTCTGAGTAAGACTGTCCGCATTTAATGCGGAAAGTCCATCACGCATATCAGTTTGTTTGTCGGGTTGACGGCATGCTGAGAAGGCCAACAGGCTGACTAGTACAATAAGATTTTTCATATTATCCTCTGAATATATTCAACTGCCCCGAATTTCTATAACAACAGGGGAATTTTAGGTGATTCTTTTTCGACAACCAAATGCTAACCCAACGTACGCCCCCCAGACCGTCTCATCCGTTATCACACAGGGTCGGTTCGATGCTCGCCTATACAGCTTCTTCATTCATCAGACCGAGCCGGTCGAAGATCCAAAAAACCAACGAGATGACCGCACCCACAACAGCGGCCAAAGCCATTCCTTTCAGTTCAACTGATCCGATTGTAATCCCCGCACCGCTGATTCCGGCTACGAATGTCAGCGCTCCCAGGACCATGTTGCGATTCCGGCTGAAATCGACATTCTGCTCAACGAACATGCGGAATCCCTGCACAGCAATCACACCGTATAATAACAGCGTGACCCCCCCGAGCACCGCGACAGGTATGGTCGATATGGCCGCGGATACCTTCCCAATGCAGGAAAAGAGAATGGCCAGGATTGCCGCACCCCGAATCACCCAAACCGAATAGACACGGGTAATCGCCATAACCCCTATATTTTCACCGTAGGTGGTATTGGGGGGCGAACCGCTACAACCGGAAAGAATATTACTGATTCCGTCACCAAGCAGGGAGCGATGCAGCCCGGGATCCCTCATGAGATCCGCACCGGTGATCTTACCGGTGACAATTAGATGGCTGATATGTTCCGCCAAGACGACGATACATGCAGGAGCGATGATGAGCATGGCGTTGGCATCAAATTTGGGGACTTGAAATGCTGGTAGCGAAAACCATGCGGCAGACTGGATCGCCGCAGTGTCGACAGCCCCCAGAAAGAGAGCGAGAAGGTATCCTGCAACTACTGCGGAAAGGACAGGTATAACCTGAAAGAATCCGCGGAACATCACCGAACCGACTATGCCAACGACAAGCGTGAACATCGAAATTACCATCACGGTCTTATCGGTTACATCCTGTGCACTGCCAAGCGCGTGAACAAGACCCGCCTGTTTGGCTGCCACCGGTGCAAGTTCCAAACCGATGATAGCAACAACAGCCCCCATAACAGCGGGAGGCATGATCACATCAATCCATGAGGTTCCCCACCGTGATACGACAAACGATATAAGAATGAAGAACAGACCGAAAAAAATGAACCCTGGTTGTGCATAGGCGAAATCTCCGTAGGAGCTGATAATCAGAAGTGACGGTGCAATAAACGCGAAGCTCGAACCGAGATACGCGGGAATCCCTCCCTTTGTCACCCACGCATAGATCAGCGTGCCAATCCCATTCATGAACAGTGCGATAGACGGATTGACATGAAGAAGAATTGGAACAAGAATAGTCGCGCCGAACATTGCTGTAAGATGCTGAATACTGAGGGGGAGACTTGCAAGCAGAGGGAGTTTTTCATGGATGCCGATCACTCGTTTTGGCATAATACCTCTTCGGGAGATTGAAAAATTCGTTATAGTCATCGCCCCAACACCGACGAAGAACATTAAACGAGATGAATGTAACAAAAAGCATGGAATGGTTCAAAGCATACAACTCGGACGGGAAGAGGGTATGCAAAATAAGGATCCCTTGGGAATAAATACCAAATGTTGGATAATTGACGGGGTCAAAACCCGAATGAGAAAATCGACCTATCACCACCCAGCTACTGTCGACCTCCCCGGGTAAATCTGTATTCTTATCCAGAGGCAAGGTATTTTGAATTGCTCCTCGTAAGACACAAAAACTCTCTCACACCCCCCCCGTTGATTTCCCGAATAAGCAACGAGGTGCAAAGCAAATATCCATCGACCGGAGCCGGACCCTATTCCTCCTGTACCTTGAAGTGACGGATCTTCTGCCTCTTCGGACCGCCAGCGCTTGCTGCAATATTTTTCTCTGTCAGCTAGCACGAGTGAAGTGAAATATCACTTGATAGTCGGTTGTGTACTGAATGTCAAGATGCCAGCCGGCGTTCGAAGCCCGATCCTGCCAAACGGTCTCAAATATCCTCTTGTAGTCTTCGAGTGAGATCCTGGGTTGGAGATGCGCAGCAGCGAAATATAGATCAAAGAATTGCGTTTTCATACGCACGAGGGCTTCACTATCCTCCAAGCGTTCGAGTGTCACGTTATTACCCCTCAAATTTGCTTGCTCCCAGCATAGGTAGAGCACGAACGCTTTGTGCGGTGTCGTGAACGGTACCCATGTGCGAGCGCCGACGAAGTAACCACCGCCATCTTTGAGAATGTTCAGTGCA
>JAWOKN010000177.1:0-7111 GCA_033854175.1 Bacteroidota bacterium
GACTGTTCCCCTGATCCCATTGGCCGTTTCCAGAAGCTCCGCAATCCGCTCCTTTCCGCATGTCACGAATTTCCCCGCATCCCCGATGAACGCGATCCCGCTTTTTAGTACCGGCGCGACTATGTGATACGACCATTCTTCCCCGGCACCGAGTATCTGCAGGGTTTGATCGTTCCCGGCCTCCTCTCCCTTCCCCGTAAAGAAGTCGTAGACATAGACTTTCCCACCACCGCCGAGCTGCGACCTGTCGATCGCAAGCGGTGGATGAGCCGGAGAATCGGCATAGGCGAATAGATAGATGACCTTTAACGACTTGCCGTGGTCGGTGAACGCGGAGGCGGTCCGTATTCCCCGGCCCTGCAGGTCATCGATGTATGTCCGGTCGGTCGGAACGACCGGCACGTCGGGTTTGACGATGACACCGTCGGCGCGGACTGACATGAAGATGTTCCGCAGGCTTTCCGTCCCCATGGCGTCGCCTATCCCGACCATGCCCGCCGAAAGTGTCGCCAGGAGGATGTTGGGCGTCTCGGAACTCATGAAGACATCGCACCACGGCCATATGCCGAGCGCATGCGCCATCTGCGATGCGTAAAGAAACTCCTTCCATCTCCCTTTGCCGAACCGGTCGCCGCTTACGCGTATCGTCGTGAGGTTCGAATACCGGGCCCCTCCCTGGAGGTAGTGACGCGGCAACGCCATGCAGTATTGCATGGTCATGTTGTTGCGTTTGCACGCCGCAGCCATGGCATCCATGAATGTTTCAGCTGCGGCCGGCGTTACCGGGAAGTCCGGGGAATAGTTGTAGATCCGGTCAAGCCAGTCCTGCTCGTACATCCTGACACCCCAGGAGGATATCGTGCGCATGACGGTGTCCCACCACCGGGGATCGACCGCACCGATCCCGGAAATCTTATAACGCTGCCGGTAGGGACTGTCACGGCTGATCCACCGGTTGTGCGCTATGAGCGGAAGCTCCAGCAATTGGTGAAATCCCCCGACTCCCTTTGGAAAGAGATCCTCCGGCGGTTCGTATTGGAGTAAACCCCCGAAACGGTTCCACGGGCTTTCCGGCAGGGCCTCTATCCGCTTTCCGGCCCGCTCATATGTCCCGTCAGGATTGTCATACCCTTTTGCATACCACCAGCTGTCAAGCTGCATGTAACGGATTGGTATCCGGAGGGAGTCGTAATGCCGCTTCAACGCAAGTAGCGTCCCTTCGTACCCCAGCGCAGTGTCATAGTGATAGTAATAGTCGGCCCCGTTGTCAGTCCAGTAACCGAGGTACTTCAGGCCGGTGTCCGCCTGGTTGGAGGGCCGTTTTTTCCCGTGCAGATCGGTCAGCACCCGCCCCCATCTGTCCCACGTTTGGTTGATGCCGTTGCCGAAGGCCATGATGAACCTGTACGTATACCCGGCCGGTATCTTTTGTATTCCGGCATTCAGACCGCATTTCAGCGATAAACCGGTGTCGGCGATATCGGCGACCATGAATTGCGACGCAGGCGAGAGTATGCAGGCGTTTGCGTTCGTGTCGAAGAGGAGGAGCGGCCCGCTGTGGTGCTGCGCCTCTTTGCCGTTTTCACTCCAGGTGCGAAACAGCGGGGGAGCGCCAAATTCATGCTCGGAAAATGTGAGGATCCCCAGGTTATCCGGTATCCCCGTGAATACGGGGAAATATGGGGGGTGTCGATCAACCGGATCCCTGCACGTACAGCTGAAGAGTACGACGGTTTTTTTGACGTAAACCCTGATCCCCGCCCTGAACCGACCACCCCTGCGGAAGTCGAATAGCACCTCGCGAAAGGTGCCGATGCGGTCCTTTCCGGCCGCTGTTCTGGGATTGGCAATGTCCCCGTCGATACTGCCGCTGAACTCCCACATGGGGTGCTTCCATACGATACTGAACGTCCGTTTGCTGATGTCCAGATTTGCAGCCGTTCCTCCTTCGCCCGCCACCCCCAGTTGCGAATGTGCCCCGCCGGCGAGGATGGATGTCATGATGCCTATGGAAATGATCATCCTCCGTATCATGCTTTAACCATGCTTTGATTACTGTTCCTTGATGAGAAGTTTTTATCCTGCGAGTGTCTCGGTTTGATATGGAAATATACCATCTCCCTGAAAATATCAAAAACCGGGGATCTTTGATTGATCGGGCTTTTTCGTCTCTCCCTGAAGGGGCCGGTTTTCGGCATTTTTGCTTCCTCCGCCACCTGCGGGGTCGATGTGCCCTGGCGCAAGGGGAGCGTGTGCAGACCCTCTTTTCCTGCTCTTTAGTCAGCGGGGAGATTTCAGTTGATGTCAATCCCCGGAAAACGGACGAAAAGGGGGGATGTGTGTGCGTAATGTCACAATTTATTCGTTTTTCGCATTGTATCTTGTTTTTCAGATTACAAGAGGGAAGGTTTTACGATGGAAAATTCTGCGATCACATATTGACCGTTTGCTATGGGTGCGAATATCCTCTACGCCATCGGTGCGCTGGTTCTGTTCGGAATATTCCTGAGCACCTCAAACCAGCAGTTGCTCGTCAATACACAGGTGTCGGAGAAGAGCGAGTATTATATCACAGCGGTATCACTGGGACAATCGATGATCGATGAAGCCAAATCCAAGGCCTTCGATGCCAAAACCGTCACGGCGATCAGTGTCCCCCGCACCGCCCTGTCCGCCACCCTCGGACCGGAGACCGGCGAGTCGGTTCATCTGCCCGATACACTGACCTCCATCGCTCCGTATACATCCTCTCAACAGGGCTATCTCTCGGCCGTCACCTACAACGACATCGATGATTACAACGGGTACTCGCGCCTCGTCAACACACAAAGGACGGAAGGATATAAGATCCTGACGACCGTCAGGTATGTGAGCGAAACAAATCCGGCGGTGACCAGCGTGCTCCAGACCTATGCCAAGAGATTCGATGTCTCCGTTACCAGCCCGTACCTTGCCGATACTGTCAAACTCACCTACGTCTATACCTATTGAGGTGATCGTATGACACTCATCGATATCGTAGGTTCGATTATCATCGGCGGTATTGTCCTTGTGATGGTTCTCGCATTCGACGGCAACCTCGTTCAGGGGGCCGGGGTCCAGACGGTGCGGGTGATGGCACAGTCGAACCTCACCGAACTCACCGGTACCATCGAAACCGATTTCAGGCGGTTGGGTTTCCGGGTTAAAAGCTTCCCCGATACCTCGGTCCTCTATGCAGATTCGTTGAGGGTTCAGTTCAGGGGCGATGTCAATAATGACGGGACCGTCGACACCATCACCTATGAATTTGACACATCAGCCTCCGGGGCCGCCAACAAGAACACCCATATTGTCTACAGAACGAGAAATTCCCAGGCCAGGGTTCCCATAAAACTCGGCGTGACGAAACTGCGCTTCTGGTATTATGATTCGTCCGGTACGGTCATGAAAACAAACCCCGTGACCTATCCCTCGAAAATCAAGGCGTTCCGGGTGGCCCTGAATATCGAGAGCCTTGAACCGTATAAACAGACGACGATGCCGTATCTGAAACTCAATCCCGGGGTCTATTGGGAGAGAATGTTTAAACCGCAGAACATGAGGTGATGCATGTCAGGAAGAGCAGTCATACTTCTTGTGGTGGGGATTATCGTCATTGCAGGCACCATTATCCACCGCATAGAAGCCGCAAGCGAGACACTTGTTGAAAATTCGGTCGGCTATTATAAGCGGCAGACCGCGAGAAACCTTGCCCAGAGCGGCGTGAACCTCGCCCTCCGGCACCTCGGGAACGACAGTTCGTGGAGAACCACGGGCTGGACATTCACGATGATGAAGGGGAGCGTGACGGTGCAGGTTTTCGACACCGGGTCATATCTGGGCGTGACACCCGCCATCGGCATCCGCTCGACAGGCGTCTATTATGACACCATCAGGATCTCAACCGCATACTGCTATTTCCCGCCGGCTATCGTTCCTTCGTTTGTCAGGGGCCTGCTGACCCTCAATTCCATGAACCAGGTTAACGGGAGCATCATCATCGATGCAAGGGATCACGACACAGCCGGTGTTGTCATTCCGGGCCAGGGAACCTATGCGGCATGGACTACCGGTCCTTCGTTTTCCATCTCGGGTTCCGCTGCCCTCGGCGGCACTGCCGGCGGAATTGATTATCCCCCCCCTCCGTCGGGTATCGCCAATCCGGGCATCGTTCTGCTCAACCAGGTCGTTCCACCACCGGGATACCCCGGCACTCCCGATAGTATCTTCGGCGGTGCCTCGACGGGATATCCTGAAGGGACACTGAAAGCCATCGCACAAAGCGGCATGGCCGGAAGTCAGTACACGACCAATCCGTCAACGATCCGTATGCCACTAGGCGGTGTGACCTATGTCGAAATGCCCATCGGATCACCGGTCTGGACTCCTGCGGCCATCACCGGCTCGGGGATCCTTATCGTGCACAACACCGCGAAGACCGCCTGCATTAAAGGGGCCCAGGGAACGTTCCGCGGCATTGTCCTTTCGGATGATATTACAAATCTGCACGGCACCATTATGGGGGCCATCATGGGTATGACAACCTTCCCGGCAGGCAATATCCTCGGGAACGGAGGAGCCCAGGTCCAGTTTTCACGACAGGCGATCAAACTTGCCACGAAGGTTTTCTCGAACGGAGCCCAGCCGAACGTGATCGCATGGTGGGAGTGAAATACCTCCCTCCTGCCACAACCCCCCCGGCTCCCGATGATCTGAAAGGGCGGAATTCCTCTGCGAAGTCGTTTCTTCCCCGGTTTTCTCAATTTGCATATCTGACAACTATCCTGTAATTTACCCCATCACGTTGTTCATCCCCGACGCTGTTAATTTAGGAAAGGATCAGTTATGTACCGCTTTTCCCTTTGTTTCGTTCTTTTTGTGTGTCTGTCTGTCACGATGGTCTCCGCCCAAACCGAGCAGATCGGCTATTTTCTCACCCGCCTCGGCAATGATACGATCGCCATGGAGGAGTTCTCCCTCAGCGCCCAGGGCATACGCGGCACCTCCGTCACCCGGACACCCCGCACGCTGATCCGCGAGTATACCGGGAAATTCAACCCGGACGGCAACCTGAAGGAATTCCGTGTCACCGCACAGACCGAGAATGGCACCGTTGTCAACGACCGGAACTGGGTCTACTCGAATGACAGCGTCCTGGTCACGGCCAAACAGGATACAACGACTTCACACTATACCGTTGTGACGCGGGAACGGCCGTTTCCGCTCTTCTTCGATATGTTCGGGACCTGGCAGGTCATCCTGCAACATGCAGCCGCAACAAACAAGTTCGATGTCATCCAGGGAAAACGTGTCGTCCACTATACGATCAACGGCAAGTTTCCGGGGAAGGCTCAGCTTACCACCGCACCGGGCGAATTCGGCCCGCTTGCCGTCGAAACCGATATCGACGGCAGGATCGATAAATTCGACATGACCGCAACCACCGATAAGTTTGTCGCCGAGCAGATAACGGCGTTCGATATGAAATCCGTCATCAAGGATTTCGCCGGCCGCGAAAAATCGGGCCGCCCGCTGGGCGTTCTTTCACCCCGCGACAGCGTGAGTGCGGAAATCAACGGCGCCCACCTCAAGATCGTCTATAGCAGGCCGGCTGTCCGCGGCCGCACCGTTTTCGGCGGCGTCGTCACATGGGACAGCGTCTGGCGCACCGGCGCGAATGCCGCCACTCAACTTGTGACCGATAAGGAACTCCGCTTCGGCCAGACATCCCTTCCTCCCGGGACCTATACGCTGTTTACGATTCCCGCGAAGGACAAGTGGACCCTCATTATCAACAGCCAGCACGGACAGTGGGGCACGGACTACGACCAGTCAAAGGATTTTGCGCGGCTGCCGATGGATGTGAAGAAGAATGCCGATCTGACCGAACGCTTCACGATTTCTGTCGAACCCGGTACGAATCAGGGCGTGCTTCGCCTGAAATGGGAATATACCGACGCCGCCATTGCGTTCACCGTGCAGTGATTGACCGTGTTTCCCGGTCCTGATGAAGGTCCGGGACCGTGCTTCCGGTCTTGTTCTTCACCTACTCCTTGTCTGATCTGCAGCCCGTCACCGGCCCCGTACGACAGGAGCGCTCTTTTTGTCCCATTCCGTTGAAGAAAGGTTTCTGTCATGGAGAGTTCGTCCCGCGTGATGAATGGTATCGGCTTGCTGCGTGTCTTTTGCCGCTTCACCGCTCTTGCCCTGGTCTTTGGGATCTCTCCTGGTGGTGCATGGGCCGCCACCCCCGCGGATACCGGTAAATCCGTCGATTCCATATTTGCCGCCTGGGATAAACCGGATTCGCCCGGATGCGTCGTAGGGGTTGTCCGGGATGGGAAGTTTGCCTATACACGCGGATTCGGCATGGCTGACATCAGTCAGCATGTTCCGAATTCACCCGCGACCGTCTTTAATATCGGTTCGACTTCCAAACAGTTCACCGCCGCCTGCTGAACCATACAAGCGGACTCCGGGACTATATCACGCTTCTCTACCTTTCCGGCGTCCATACGGAGGATCTCGTGACCTCCCGCGACGCGATGGATATTATCCTTCGACAGAAGTCGCTCAATGATCAACCGGGGGATGAATGGCTCTACTGCAATACCGGGGTCTTTCTGGCTTCTGTCATCGTGGAACGCGTTTCCGGGAAACCTTTGCCGGATTTTGCGGAGGAGAATATTTTTAAACCGCTCGGGATGACGCATACGACCTGGGTGAAGGATCCCCAGAGCATTGTCCGAAATCTCGCCGAACCGTATTCCCCCCGGCCTGCAGGGGGTTTTCAGACCGATGTGTCGCAATGGGGTCTTGTCGGCGACGGGGGCGTCTGTACCACCGTGGGTGACCTCCTCCTCTGGGATGATAATTTCTATGATCCGAAGGTGGGCGGAACTATTCTCGTCGAACAGCTCACGACACCGGGCAGGCTGAACAACGGAAAGAAACTCGGCTACGGGCTCGGATTGTTTATCGAAAAATATAAGGGGCTCGATGTCGTCAGACATGAAGGGGAGTGGGCCGGCTATAAAGCCGAGCTTTTCCGCTTCCCGGAACAAAGGTTTTCCGTCATCTGCCTCTGCAA
>JAWOKN010000178.1:0-15109 GCA_033854175.1 Bacteroidota bacterium
CGGGCCTTGTCATCGGCAAGAACGAAAAGGTTCCCCTCGACAGCTCGAAGTACTACGGCTGGCTGCAGCTGATGAAGTACGGCGATGTGCTGAAGACCCTCTACACCAAGGGTGCCGGTCAGCCGACCTCCGATGCCGCTCATCCGTTCGACTTCTTCACCCAGACGGGTAAGGATATCAAGGGGAAACAGACGTCGATGCCGATCGCAAAGGAAGTCAACAGCCTGATGGCGAATATGATCGCACTGAAGGTGAACATTATGGCAAGCGATCTCGGGATCAATCCGCCCGGGTTCGGTGACCTGATCTACCAGGGTGGCGTCACGGATGACTTTAACGGTCTGACGCTGAGGGACCTGGCACACCTGGGTGATTCGCTGATGATGGGCTGGCTGAAGGATACGGTTGATTCGCGTCTTAAACCTGCAAAAGTGCATAAGTTCAACTATGACTTCAGCTTCGATGATCTGGATAGTGTCATTGCAATGATTGATTCGGCGTTTGAAGGACCCCTGGATACCACCGACGGCGGTTTCTCGAAGGGTCTGTCGTTCAAGGGTACCCAGCCGCTGGTGAATGTGTCGTTCCTGCGCGCCAATCCGGGTGCAGCGCGGCCGCAAATTCCACAGGTCGTGTCCAGTGTGGTGTTCGAAATACCTGAATCCTATCAGCTCTATCAGAACTATCCGAACCCGTTCAACCCGGCGACGACGATCCAGTTCGATATCCCTGAACCGTCTATTGTGACTCTCAACGTCTACAATATTCTCGGTCAGGAGGTCGCAAGCCTGCTTGATCACCAGCAGGTGGATCCCGGCCCGCAGAATGTCCAGTTCGATGCATCGCAGTTTGCAAGCGGCGTCTATTTCTACCGCCTCGTGGCTCATGGATCGGCCGGTGACGATGGCACCGCTTCAGCCGTGGTCTATCAAACGGTCAAGAAGATGATGCTGATCAAGTGATCTGGTCAGATGAATGATCCCGGCTCCGTCCTCTTTGGGGATTGGGGAGGACGGAGCGGCGGGATGAGAAGCAACCGATGTCAACGCACATGATCATGGTGATACGATGATGAAGAGCAGAGCGGCGGGTCCGAAATTCCCATCCGGGCGTGCCGCTCTGCCTGATTTTTTTGGATGTCTGGCTACGCTCCCCCTCCGACACATATTTCCCGCCCCTTCTTTCAGAATACCGAAATGGATACCAACGGTGGAGAAAAGGATCTGCTACTCCGTCGCACTCTGCGTTCTCATGGTGACAATCTCAGGCTGGTCCTTCGCCCAGAAGAAGATTTACGTTTCACCTTTCGGCAGCGATTCGAGCAGCGGTCTTGAAGCTGCACATCCTCTTCGAACCCTCCAGGCAGCCATCCCGCTCGCCAGTCCCGGTGATGAGATCCGTCTCTTGCCGGGGACGTACCCCGGAAGGGTCCTGATATCGGGCCTGAATGGTCTGCCCGAGAAGCCGGTCACGCTGTTAAGTGACGCAACGGACACGTCAAATTTTGCAGTCATCGACGGCGGCTCCGCCCCCGGAAATAACCTGCAGTACTTTGCGTTCAGCCTCAGCAGCTCATCCTGGCTCGTGTTCAAGAATCTGAATGTCAGGAATTGCTGGACCGATGTCATGCCGATCTCCGGCTCGGCATATATCAGCGTCATCGGATGCGATTTCCTCGGCGGCCGGCGTGTTGTCTATCCCATGAGCGGATCACACCATATTCTCGTGGAGAACTGCCGGTGGGAACAGAACGACAGCGTCTGGACCACGTTCGATTGGACCGCGATGCACGACGGTGCGCTGTCGTATTATAACGGGGCGCTCTTCCATCCCTACGGCGGCCGGGGCCCGTACGTGATGCGCGGCTGCGTGATCAAGAACGTTTTCAATGGATTCAGATCGAAACCCTCAGCCTGGAACCAGGACGCGAATATTGAGGTCTACAATAATGTGTTCATGAATGTCGCGGACAACTCGTTTGAGCCGGAACAATGGGCTTGGAACGTTCACTTCTATCATAACATTCTCTACAACAATCACAAGGCGTTTTCCATCGACGGAGTCCAGGGCGGTCCGGTCTATGTGTACGGCAACATCTACTGGCAGAGTACGGACGCAAACGCAATCGATAAGGTCTCGGGAATCTGGAAGTTCAAGACCGGCCCACTGACGTACCCCTGCTATGCGTTTAACAACAGTTTTTATACGGAGGCGCAGGCGTTCAAGTCCGGTGAGGCGACCAACACACAGATGAAGCATTTCAACAATGCCTATTTCTTCTTCCAGGGTTCGGCCCGCATGGGCTTGTATGACTGGGATAGCACCTTCGAGTTTGACAATGATTGTATCAATCAGACCTGGCCCGTGAACATCGTGAACAATAACCAGGAGATGCACGGGCTGGATAATACCGATGCGCAATTTGTGAACGGCGCAGCCGGAGATTTTCGCCTCCAGCCCGGAAGCCCGTGCATTGGGAAGGGAAAAGTCATGTCTTTCCCGGAGTTCGAATGGACAGAAGGAATCGCCCCTCCGGTTGGAGCTTTCGACGGGGATCAATTGGTGGATGGTCCGCCCTTCCGCTTTCGTGTACCGCCGGGAGGGGTCACTATTCCAGAGAAACCGAGAATCGTCCGGCACAAGATATTGGGGGATACACTCGTTGTCTACTTTTCGGTTCCGGTCGATGCTGCTACCGTGTCGCCGTCATCGATTCACCTCTCTATCGGCCATGACCGCGTGGGAATCGTGCAGGCAGTATTCCCCCACAACGCCTACGAGATGATGGTTGTTGCGGATCGGGTGTTGCAGCTCGAAGGTCTTGCGCTGCGTTTCGATCCGTTGCCCGTAGGTGTGAACGGACAGGCGGCGACTCACTGGGCTTCGACTATCCCGCTTCCTGACTCCCCACGGATCTCGGATGCTGTCCGAAGAGAGACCAGAAGGGCTGGCGTGAACTCCTTGAGGGTTCTCCCCAACTCCCTTAACCTGATGGCGCAGATCGAATATACACTCTCCGCCTCCGGCTCGGCTTCCATCAGGGTTTATGACCTTCTCGGCAGGGAACTCAGGGTGCTTGTCGATGGTTGGCACAATGTCGGGACGTATCGAGCCACACTCAATATGGCCCGATATGGCTCTGGCGTGTACTTTATTCGTTTGGTTTCACGCGGCGGAATCAGCGTTTCTCGGTTGTTAATCACAAAGTAAACACTGAATCCGACGACGGAGATACTGGTCGTATGCATTGGAATTACCGGATAACTCGCGGTGTGAAGATGATTCCCCTGTTAGGTTAGAGCCTATGCTTGGGCCAAGCGGACTGGGGCGGAAGAGGTCGGAATCGGGAGGAGTGAGCTCGAGTGCGCTCGGAAAAGTTGTGCACCGTGGAGTGTATCCCGTGAGAAAGGTCGCACCATGAACAACATCATCAACAGCATCTGTCTCGCAGGCTTCCTCGGAATCTTTTTGCCGGCCGGGATTTTTGCACAGGGTAAGGTTCAAGCCGCTTCACCGAATCTGCTCACCCGGCAGGAGGAGAAGGAGGGATGGAAACTTTTGTTCGATGGAAAAACCATGAACGGCTGGCGGGGTGCCTATATGGATTCTCTGCCGACGAAAGGATGGCGAGTGAGGGACGGTATGCTGATCGTTGAGTCATCCGGCGGACGGGAGACGGCCTTCGGCGGCGACATCGTCACAATCGATGAATACAGCAATTTTGAGCTGAAAGCCGATTTCCAGCTGACGAAGGGCGCAAATAGCGGAATCAAGTATTTTGTCACCGAACAACAACCCCGGACTCCGGGTTCCGCGAAAGGGCTTGAATACCAGATCCTTGATGACGCAAATCATCCTGATGCAAAGCTGGGGATTCAGGGCAACCGAACCCTCGCTTCACTCTATGACCTGATTCCCGCAACGAACAAAAAGGTAAACCCGCTGGGTGAGTGGAACCATGCCAGGATCCTTGTCGACGGAAAGCACGTGGAACATTGGCTGAACGGCGTCAAGGTTCTTGCGTATGAACGGGGCGGAATGGAATTCCTCGCCCATAAAGCCGCAAGCAAATTCAAGGATCTTCCGGAGTTTGGTGAGGCGGAGAAGGGGCACATCCTCCTGCAGGATCACGGCAACGAGGTCCATTTCCGCAATATAAAAATCCGGACATTTTGAACTTTTGATTGGAGATAGTATGAAAGAATCCCGTCGCGACTTCATGAAAATGGCAGGCGCCGCCGCTGCAGCGAGCTGCCTTCCCTTTTCGGCGGCCAGTTCACACACCGAAGGAGAGAAACCTGCCGGTGCACCTCCGCCATTCGATATCGGTATCGCGTCATACACCTTCCGTGCTTTCACTCTCGACGACGTGCTCGGCATGGCAAATCGGCTTGGTGTGAAAAAACTCACCTTGAAAGACATGCACCTCCCCCTGAAGAGCACGGAACAGGAAATCGCTGCCGCGCGGGAGAAGATCAACGCCGCTGGACTGGAACTTGACTCGGTCGGTGTGATCTATATGAAAACCGAAGATGAGGTCAGGCAGGCGTTTCAATACGCGAAAGCGGCAGGAGCGACCATGATCGTCGGTGCACCGGAGGCCCCGCTTCTTGGAATCGCGGAGCGGTTTGTCCGGGAAACCGATATCATGCTGGCAATCCATAACCACGGACCGACTGATAAACGGTACCCGACCCCCGAAAGCGCTTACCGCCTTATCGAGAAGTTGGACAAACGAATGGGACTGTGCATCGATGTCGGCCACACACAACGACACGGTCTCGACCCGTCCGTCGAAACGGAACGGTTCATCGACCGCGTGTACGATATCCATATCAAGGACGTCGATAAGGCTGAAGCCGCCGGGAAAACTGTGGAAATCGGCCGCGGGGTGATCGATATCCCCCGACTCATGAAGACGCTCGCCAGGCTGAAGTATGCCCGCACGCTTCATCTGGAGTTCGAGAAGGATCAGAACGATCCGCTCGCCGGCACCTCAGAATCGCTCGGCTATCTCCGGGGTGTCGCCGCTACCATCTGACCTGATCAAGAAAGGAATTGAGATATGACATCACGACGCGAATTTATCAGAACTCTGGCACTCGGTTCAGCCGGAATGACGATCGGATTGAATGCCCGGAACTATGCGCGGATCGTCGGCGCGAACGAGAGGGTTGCGTTTGCCGTTATCGGACTCCACGGACGGGGATACGCACACCTGGAAAGCATCAACGCTGTGAAAGGCGCATTCCTTTCGCATGTGTGCGATGTGGACCGGAATGAATTGGACAAGTTCGCCGATCAGGCGAGAACGAAGTTCAACCAAAACCCGCAGAAGGAAAGGGATTTCCGAAAAGTCCTCGAATCGAAAGATGTCGATGCAATCACGATCGCAACACCGGAACACTGGCACGCTCCCATGGCCATCGCCGCACTCCAGGCGGGAAAACATGTGTATGTCGAAAAACCCTGCAGTCACAATCCGAACGAGGGCGAGCTGCTCGTGCAGGCGCAAAAGAAGTATGGCAAGTTGGTGCAAATGGGAAATCAGCAGCGTTCGTCCCCCCACACGATCGAGATCATCAGCAAGATCAGGGAGGGCCTGATCGGAACCCCATATTTTGGAAAGGCCTGGTACAGCAATACCCGCAAAGCCATCGGCGTGGGTAAGGTCGTCCCCGTCCCTGATTATCTCGACTGGGATCTCTGGCAAGGGCCGGCACCCCGGAGAGCGTACAGGGACAACATCCATCCCTACAACTGGCACTGGTTCTGGCACTGGGGGACCGGCGAAGCACTGAACAACGGAACCCACGAAGTCGATGTCTGCCGGTGGGCACTCGGGGCCGGTTATCCCAACTCGGTCTCCGCTTCCGGAGGACGGTATCATTTCAGGGATGATTGGGAGTTTTATGATACGCTGGTGACGAGTTTTGAATACGGCGATAAGATGATCACCTGGGAAGGGATGAGCTGTCAGGGGAAAGAGTATTATGGTAAAAGCCGCGGGGTGACCATCCACGGGACGGCGGGAACGGTGCTGGTCGACAGAGACGGGTACCAGGTTTTCAGCCTCGATGACAAGAAGATCGACGAATATTCGACGCAGAAAAAGACGTCGACCCAGGATCTTGTCGGCAAAGATTCCATAACCGACGAGCATTTCCGGAACTTCGCGAACGCCATCCGCGACGGAGAAAGACTCCGCTCTCCCATCGAGGAGGGAAATGTCAGCGTGACGATGCTTCAACTCTCCAATATCGCCTGGAAGGTCAACCGCGTTCTCAGGATAGATCCTTCGAACGGTCACATTCTGGACGATGCCGGGGCAAGTGAGCTCCGGAAACGTGATTATGAAAGGGGATGGGAAATCAGGATATGATGATCCCGTTTCAGATGACGGCGAAGCCGATCGGCTCAATCTGCAACCTTGATTGAATCACTCGCCGTATGAACGTGCCGACGGATCACCCGACAACCAACCTCCCGCCCGTTGCAGAGCGCGCACGCGTGCGCATCATGCATCGCATTCTCCCTTATGTGTTCCTGCTGTATATCATCGCATTCCTGGATCGCGTCAACATCGGCTACACCGCTCTGGAAATGACGAGGGATCTCGGCTTCACACCGGAGGTTTATGGATTTGGCGCGGGCATTTTCTTCATCGGTTATGTGCTGCTCGAGATTCCCGGCACGCTCCTGGTCGAGAGGTGGAGCGCCCGCGGTTGGATCAGCCGCATCATGATATCATGGGGGATTGTGTCCGTCCTGATGGGTTTCATTCACACGGCGACGCAGTTTTACTGGGCGCGGTTTTTCCTGGGAGCGGCAGAAGCGGGATTTTTCCCGGGCATTATCGTTTATCTCAGCCACTGGTTCCGATACGAGGACCGGTCGAAAGCGGTGGCGCTGTTTATGGCTGCACTGCCGTTCTCCAATCTCATCGGCTCGCCGCTGTCGGGGGTGATCCTCGGAGTCGATTGGCTCGGATTGGCAGGATGGCGATGGCTCTTCATCCTGGAGGGCGTCCCAGCCTTCATCGTCGGAATTATCACAATTTTCTATCTGACTGATTGGCCGCACCAGGCCGGTTGGCTCCCCGCCGATGAGCGAGAATGGATTACCGGCGAACTCGAGCGCGAGAAGGACCGGAAGAAACGTGAACGTGCGTACAGCTTTTGGCAGGCGTTGACCGACCGCAAAGTGATCCTGCTGACGCTTGCCTACTTTTTTGTGATTACAGGGCTCTATGGCGTGAATTTTTGGATGCCGACGATGATCAAACAACTCTCCGGCCTGCCGAACCTGCTCGTGACCTTCATCGCCGCCCTTCCCTACGCTGTCGCCCTGGTCGTGATGCTCCTGGTGGGCTGGTCGTCGGACCGGACGCGGGAGCGCCGCTGGCACACCGCATTGCCAATGATCGCCGCCAGCGTGGGGCTCCTCTTGAGTGCGGCCGTGCAAAGCACCGTTCTGTTTGCCGTCGCCGCCTTCTGCCTCGCCGTTGCCGGGCTTCATGCGCACTTCCCCGGATTTTGGGCCCTGCCGACGAGCTTTCTTGGCGGTACGGCTGCCGCAGCTGCCATTGGGTTGATCAATTCTGTAGGAAATCTCGGGGGCTTCGTCGGCCCCTATCTCGTGGGTTATCTGGTAACGAGAACAAACTCCTTCTTCGGCGGCATGCTCTACCTGTCCCTGTCAACGCTGGTCGCGGCGGTCTGCATTCTCGCTCTCCGGCAAGGTCGCGGAAACGAGATCGTCCCCGCAACGGTCTCACAAACATAGGGTGGCACAAGAGGCATGATACCATGGAGCATTACATGATCTTGAAAAGAAATTCACCGCAGCATCGATGTCAAAAACTCCTGTCATTTTTGGTCTTGTTGTCCTTCCTGGCCTTTCCGCACGCCGGCCTTGCACAAACGGCGGTTCAGGGTGGATTGCAGGGATCGGAAACTGTTATCCTCACACCCGATGGTGCGTTGAATAAACAGATCCAGGGACGAAATATCGACGAAGTCCCTGAACTCGGAGCCAGCCAGGAGGACGGGCGCCTCGTCCTGCTGCCGCATCAGCCGCGGGATTGGCAATGGGTGGCAGGGTTCAATGTGCGCTGGGGTGAGAAGAGGTTCAACTTTTTCATGGTGGATGGAAAGACATTTACGAGCGAGCAGTTCAAGACGAACGTGTTCCTGACGCGCTACAAGGAGGATGTGACCGGCAGGATCAGCTCCAATGCCTTCCATATCGCCCTCCATCGCACGAGAGTCGTCGAGAACGAGCTTGCCATATTCGTCGTCAGTCCGAAAAAGCAAAGGGTCGTCATCGAAATTCCGCCCGACCTCGTAAAGAGGAAGCGGATTCTGGAATACCATATGGAGGAAAACGAATCAAAGTTCATCCACATCGATGTCCTGCCGGAAGAGTTTACCTCTGTGACATGGGCACCGGAAAAAGTTTCCCGGCGGGTGGTTCCCCTCAGCGATGATTGGCGCTTCAAAAAGGGCGAGATCCGCGGTGCGGAGAAGGAAAACTTCAACGGCTCATCCTGGGACCGTGTGTCGCTGCCGCACACCTGGAATGCCCGCGATGTCTACGATACCCGGAACATCCGCGACGATCTCGATGTTTTCGAACTCTACGACCGCGGTCCCAGCTGGTATCGAAAGAGCTTCAGTCTTGAGCCTTCGGTTCGGGGTCAGCGGCTCTTTCTCCAGTTTCTTGGTGCGAACCAGGTCGCAGATGCCTGGCTGAACGGCAAATATCTTGGGCAGCACCGAGGCGGGTACACCGGATTCGAATTCGACATCACCGATGTTGCCCGTATCGGGAGGGAAAACCTTCTTGCCGTGCGCGTCGACAACAGCTTTAACTATGACATTCCCCCGCACACCGCCGATTTCGATTTCTTCGGCGGTCTCTATCGGCAGGTGCAGCTTCTCGTCACACATCCGATCCATGTGAAGGACGTGAACGTCACAACCCCGAACGTTTCATCGGAATCCGCAACCGTGAGGGTGGTGACGACGCTTGCAAATCAAACATCCACCCCCCGGCGGGTTCGTTTCGTGACAAATATCGTAAACCCGTACGGCGAAATCGTGCGGTCGATGGTCGATGAAAAGGACCTCCCGGCATCGGGTTCGTTGCCTGTGGAGCAGCTGAGCGACAGCATCACCAATCCGCTCCTCTGGTCGCCGAAATATCCATGGCTGTACAAGGTGTATTCGACATTGTATAATGACAAAGGGGAAGCTCTCGACCAGACAGTCTCACCGCTTGGATTCCGCTGGTATTCGTTCAGCGCCGACCAGGGCTTTTCGATGAACGGCGAGCGTCTGAAGATCAAGGGGGTGAATTATCACCAGGATTATCTCAATAAAGGAAACGCCGTCCCGCTTGCGCAGAAGAGAGAGGATATTTTGCATATCAAACGGATGGGAGCGAATTTTGTGCGGCTTGCCCACTATCCGCATCATCCCTACGTGCTGGACCTTTGTGACAGCGTCGGCTTGCTTGTCTGGCAGGAGATTCCGGTTGTCAATTCCGTCGGCGGCAAAAAGTTCGGGGACAACGCGAAACAGATGCTGCGCGAGATGATCGGGCGCGACAAGAATCATCCATCCATCATCCTGTGGGGCCTCGGGAATGAGTTCTCGAGGGATTTTCAGCCGAAGGAGACCCTCGGGGACCAGAAAGTTCTCCTCGGTGAGCTCAATGCGCTGGCCAAGCAGCTCGACCCGTCCCGGCTGACAACCCAGGCGCAAAACCATTATACAGACTCTTCCGTCATGGCAATCACCGATGTGCAGGGACGCAACCGCTACTACGGCTGGTACGAAGGAACGTATGATGATTTTGGCCGGGTCCTCGATGAGGAAAGGAAACAATTTCCCACCTGGAAATTTCTGGTGAGCGAGTACGGCGCGGAGGCGAAGTACGGGTACCATGTCGACAATCCCAGGATCTTCGACCACAGCGAGACGTACCAGCTGGACTTCCATCGCGTCACCTGGAAGGCTATCGAAGAACGCCCGTGGATCGCGGGGGCCGCGATCTGGACGATGTTCGACTTCTCTTCCTTCGTGAAGATCGGCAACATCCCGCGAATCAATCAGAAGGGAATGATGACAGCTGACCGGAAGCCGAAGGATGTCTACTACTTTTACCAGAGTCAATGGTCCGATGAGCCGATGGTGTACATCGTTTCCCACACATGGACCCACCGGACAGCCACGCGGGGCCTGCCGCAGACAGTCCGGCTCTTTAGCAACTGCAGTTCCGTCGAGCTCTTTCTTAATGGAAAATCGTTGGGCGGGAAAATCGGCGGCTATGAATGGAGCGTACCGTTTGCCGAGGGAAACAACTCGCTCAAAGCCGTGGGTCAGAAGGACGGACAGACCGTCGCCGATGAAATGGCTGTTTATGTTCGGTTTCCCGGGGCGAAAGATGGTACACCGGATAAGAAAGAAGAGGGCAATTGACCCGCCCCATCGGAATAGAGGCGGTATCAACATATAGAGAAAAAAGATAATTATGAAAAGATTATTGTCCATCTATGCACTTCTGATACTTTCGACTGCGGGTCTCTTTGCACAGAGTGTTCCTTCCGGCTCTGTCAGCGTCCGGAGTCTGGGCGCGCGTGGAGATGGCTCGACATTGGATACGAGGTCGATCCAGTCAGCAATTGACTCCTGTACCAGGACCGGCGGCGCGGTCATCTTCCCCCCGGGCGCGTATCTGACGGGATCCCTGGAACTGAAGAATAATGTCACCCTGCATCTTGAAAGGGGTGCGGTGCTGCTGGGGAGCAAAAGCCTTTCTGATTATTTTGAACGGACCCCGAAACTGAAGTCCTACAACGATGTGTTTTTAAAACACAGTCTCCTGTACGCCGAAGGTCAGTCGAATATCACGATCACCGGCGAGGGGACCATAGATGGACAGGGGGGAAGTTTCAAGGTTCTGACCAATGAAAAACCTGCCAAATATTACAACCGTCCGTTTGTCATCAGGTTTGTGGAATGCAAAAACGTCACCGTTGAGGGAGTGACCCTGCGGAACTCCGCGATGTGGATGCAGCAGTACCTTGCCTGCACGGATGTCACCATTCACGGGATCACCGTCTTCAATCACGCAAACAAGAACAACGATATGATGGATATCGACGGCTGCAGAAACGTCGTCGTATCGGATTGCATGGGTGATACCGATGATGACGGTATTACGCTGAAAAGTACGTCCGAGCGCGTTACGGAGAATGTCACGATAACCGGTTGTGTCGTCAGCAGCCATTGTAATGCCCTGAAGACCGGAACGGAATCGACCGGCGGCTTCAAGAACGTGGCCATCGACAATGTGATCGTGAAGCCGTCGGCAGTACAAACACCCTTGAGCGGCAAACCTGAAGGAATAAGCGGAATTGCATTGACGCTTGTCGACGGCGGAACGATGGATGGTATATCCATCTCCAATATCGTTATGGACGGACCCGAAGTTCCGATCTTTATCCGCCTGGGAAACCGGGCGAGAAAACACTGGGACGGCGCTCCAACGCCCGCGGTCGGGAGGATCCGGAATGTTCTCCTCAGCAATATCACAGCCCGTAATGTGAAATCTACCGGATGCTCCATTACCGGTCTGCCGCACTATCCGGTCGAGGGATTAACGCTCACGAATATCCGTCTGGAGTTTTCAGGAGGAGGCCAGAAACCGGTTGATAGGACACTGCCGGAACTGGAAGATCAATATCCTGAGGCGACAATGTGGAAAGAGCTGCCGGCCTATGGATTCACCCTCCGCCATGTGAAAGATATAAGCATCCGGGGTCTGCACATGGTCTGCAAGACGGAAGATGCACGTCCTGCACTCCTGCTGAGCGATGTGTCGGGCGCGAGGCTGACGGATTTCAACGGCTCGGTCTCGCCGGATGCCGACGCGGCCGTCGTTCTCGACAATACGAGGGAATTTCTTCTGTCCGGTTCCCTTATCGAAACGAAAATGAAGTACCTTCTCAAGTTCGTGGGGGATCAAAATTCCGGGGTCAGTATTATTGGAAATGATTTGAGAAATGTCGGAGCTGTTTCCACCCCGAAGACGAACATTCGCGTGTTCTCATCTTCCAACCGTTTCAACGATCGTTCGGGTGCAAAGTAATGAGGATCCTTCTCGCCATGAACAGTTTTAAGGAATGCGCCAACTCTCCTGAAGTCGTCGTGTTGTTCAAAGAACGACTGCGGAAGGTCGCCCGGATCGATGCGTTTCCTCTCACCGACGGCGGAGATGGCTTTCTTGAGGTGTGCCGCAATACGTTTCATGCTGTTCCGGAGTATTATTTCCTGCAAAAACTCTATAACCAAAGAAAATACCGGATCCCGATCGGTTACTCAAACAAAGACCGATGCATCTACCTCGAATCCGCCGAAATCATCGGATTAAAACGGGTCCCGCCGCAATTTCGGAATCCCCGGCTTCTCACGAGCGAAAATGTCGGACAGCTCATTCACCGCATTCTTGATGAGAAACGGCAGATCAGAAAAATAGTTCTTGGAATCGGCGGTACGGCTACCAGCGATCTGGGACTCGGGGCCTGCAGGCCGTTTGGATTGAAACTTCTCGGCCGGAACGGTCATGAGCTTCCTCTTCATCCCGGTCTGTATGAGCAGGCATCACGCGTTGTGCTCCCGCGCCGGTTCGATGTGCCTCTGGAAGCGGTTCTGGATGTTCAGGTCCCCCTAACCGGCCGGAACGGTCCTTCGCTCCTGTTTGCCAGGCAAAAAGGGGCGACTGCAGGCGGGTGCGCGGCGCTGGAACGGGGGGTGAGGAACATCCTCCGGATTTTACAACGGGATTACGGGATGGATTTTTCGAAAGAGAAGCTTGGTGCTGGAGGCGGGCTTGGATTGGGATTGTCTCTTCTGGCCAGTCTGATCATTGTCCCTTCCTCCGTATTCCTGTACCGGACATTGAATCTCAGGGAAAAAATCCGCCGTTCGGATATTGTCATCACCGGCGAAGGCCGGTATGACCGGCAGAGCCTTCTGGACAAGGCGACGGGAATTGTCCTCCGGGAGTCCCTGAGGCAAAAAAAACAGGTTGTCCTTGTGGCAGGAACGATCGACAGTTCCGTTATGAAAAGGCAGAACGGGCCCGTTCTTGCCCTGGAATTGAAAAGTTATTTCTCCTCTGAAGCAGAATCGATCCGGAAGTTCAGGAAAGGAATTGATCTGGCGTCAATGGAAATCCTTCAGCTCCTCAACAGGAAAAATTGAAAGCTCAGGGCATCAGAAGGAATCTCAAAAATGCATAAGATAATTCTCGCGCTGTTGTTCATCTCCACATTCTTTCTGAATCCGGTGTATGGTCAAAAAAAGACCCTGAGCAGGGAACTGGTCATGCAGGCCATTCGCACCGGAGCAGACTATGCATCGACAGTGCTCCTGGACGAAAACGGGAAAGCACGCTGCGACTATTTCATCACCGAAGGGCGATGGAATCCCTATGAGCCCGCGTGGCATACCGGCCAGCTGGTCAACGCCCTTGTCGAGGTGCATAAGCTGACAAAGGAGGAACGGTATCTCGCCGCAGCCAGGAAGGCCGCAGACTGGTGGCTTGGACTCGAGATCAAGGACAAACCGCAGTTCAAGGGCATGGTCCTTGCCATTCATGAAGAAGACACAAGCAAGAAAAACGTTTTCTCGACCATCAGCGATGGAACGCCGGGTCTCTTTAACCTCTACCGCGTCACGGGCGAGAAAAAGTATGCCGAGCTTCCGACAAGCGCCGGCGAATGGATGCTCCGGCATATGTATCTTCAAAAAGAAGGCCTGTTCTATGATATGCTCGATTACGGCTCAGGAGAGGTTGTAAAACTGACGGACAAAGAGAGGGCTGACAGGGACCGGCAGGAGTTGAACGATGTTGCACGTCCGAATAACGAGGGATTCCTCTTCAAGGATATGTATGAGTATACGAGGAACGAGGAATATAAAATGGTTTTTATCAACCTCTGCGCAAGTCTTGTGGCGAAGCAGGGGACGGAAGGTTTATGGATGAACTTCGCACCGAACAACCGGGAAGAGCGAAGTTTCCACCCGCGTTTCAATCTCTGGTATGCAGAGTCGCTGATCGAGGGATATGAACTCACGGGCGATACCAGTTATCTCGAAGCCGCCCGGAGAACAGTCGAGTGCTACATGAAATACCTGAAGAAGGACGGCACATTCCGCTACCGGACCTATCTGGACGGACGCTCGAAGGAGGACTCGTTTGCAGGTTCTGCAACTTCCTTCCTTGGATTGCTCGCTATCCGGTTGCAACGTCTGGAATCTGGCGAAGGGCTCAGGGAGGTCATCGATCGTTGCGCACAATGGGTCATCGCCAACCAGTTTCCGGCCAGCCATGTCGATAGGAACCTCGCAGGCGGTTTTCTCGATTTCAATACACAGGTAAAGAACGGAAAAGTGAGGATGATCCAGCGCGACGTCGGCACCGCGTTCGCCCTCCGGTTCCTGGTCGAATACGTTTCGTTCACATTCCATTGAAGAGACGACCTGAGTTCGTAAGGAGAAGACTATGACACCGATCACCCGAAGAGATTTCACGAAAACGATGACAACCGGTCTGTTGGGAACGGCGATGGCCGGAACCGGCGTCATCTCGCTCGAGGGTCTTGTCTCCCGGAATCCCGGGGATAAAAGCCCGAACTTTGTGTTTATCTGCGCCGATCAGCTCAGCGCAAAATATACGGGCTTCGCCGGTCATCCGTTCATTCAAACGCCGAACCTGGATCGCCTGGCAAAAGGCGGGGTTGTCTTTTCTTCTGCATATTGCGGAAGCCCCCTGTGCGTTCCCGGTCGCTCGAGCATGATGACGGGTATGTACGCATCGGACGTGAATTCGTTCTGCAATTCGACGGTCCTCGATAACTCACACCCGACATGGGGAAAAATGCTCCGCGATGCCGGGTATTATTGCTGGGCCACCGGCAAACAGGATCTGAATCCCGATTGCGATCTGGGATTTGTTGAGGCCGGCGTCGAGCATGGACATGCAAGGAAACCGGACATCACATCATTGTTCAGAAGGCCGGTGGGTTATCGAATAGCCG
>JAWOKN010000179.1:0-6188 GCA_033854175.1 Bacteroidota bacterium
AGAACATCCGTCACGTGGTCGATGAAGATGATGCGGTTCCAATCTGCGTCGCTGAACATCTGATTCAGGAGGCGTACGCTCTGGGAGTGAAGCAACAAACCGGAAAGGGCATCCAGCACTGCAAGGCAGCCGATGACCAGGAGGACAATTCTCGCCCAGTTCCTTTTCTGCAGGAGATAGGACAAAAGCCACCACCCGATGGCGAAAAGAATAATATCCGCAACACACACCATGATGAGGACGGTAACGGGAGAGACGCCGATATGACTCAAACCGTAGAGATTGAAGGACCGGATCAAGTCTTCGTTGAAACCGACAAGGGATACATCGACTACAATCTTTACGGCCATGTACACGACGAAAAAAATCCGCAGGTGAGAAAGTTTCTTCATACTGAGACCTTTCCATGAATACCCGACCTGATGTTGAACCACCTAGGAAGTCAAAAGAAAAGAACATCATCCCCCTCCCTCTCAGCGCCAATGGAAATCCCTGATTCATGAATTTAGTCAATCCATGATCGATTGTCAATCAGACCGGATAAAATCCGGGCGGTTATTGAAGGGGTATCCGGGTGGAACCTATTATTATCCGGCCCAAAAAATGGGCGGTGCCCCAGATTTGACCGCGGGGGCGATGACGGAGGAACGATGTAAAGGCAGCACCGGTCTTTTGAATCACCAGAATGAAATTGACCGTATACACATCACAACCCCGCCCAGAAGAATGACCGTGCCTGCCAGCCTGGAGAAAAGCCTGTAATTCCCGACGAATTTTTCTCCGGCGATGATCCCGGCTACAAGAACCATCGCCAACAGGCTCATCGCGCCAAGAATGAGGAGCGTCAGCATGAGGGCCGAACAGCAGAGGACACAATATCGCCCCTCCCGAACGCCATAGGTCCAGCCTCTCCGCAACGACTTCCCCTTCCCTTCGGTCCGGATATCCGCATGACAGCCACAACTGCCCAGGCCTTTCATCTTCCACCTGCTGAACTGAAAAATCCCCGACAGGACCAACCCGAGTCCGCTCAGTGTCGGGACGGCGCGGCTGAGGAGTGGCCATTGCATTGCTGCCTGAGCGAAAAAAATCCCGGCGGGATAGACACACATTCCGACCAGTGTCCAGACGGTGAAATAACCGGATACGGCCATCATCGTGGCGGCAATCCTGAAGGGCGCTTTTTCCGTGGGCAGTGTATCGTAAAATCCCAGGAATCTCGGCATCACCGAAGGGAGCATCATAGCGATCATCATGGCGATCCACATCACCAGAAACATACCTGCAGATTCCATCCAAGATTGGCCGGGCATGCGCATCCAGATCATCGACATCGTCCAACCGCCTCGCATCTCCATACCACCTGCCATCGAGAGAGAGAAATACACCGTTGCAGCCAGGCTTACGAGAAAGACCGGGGCAAGGAAGGTGAACAGCAGGGGCGAACCCCTGAACCTCGCGACCCGGGTTTCAGGACATTTTAACCCTACCGCACCATTCATAGTTCAGTCGCCGCCATAGCGGTCGTGATACCGCACCCACGACTGCGGGACATTCGGTTTATCTTCATCCCGGCCCTTTGGTACGAGGTCCAAAAACTGATATGTCGTGTTGACCATGTCGATACCGCGGGCATATGTGGAATAGGTATGATACACGGCCCCGGCATCATCCTTATAAAACACGCTGATCCCCTCACGGTCCGTCATGTTCATCTTTGATTTCACATAATTATAGAACACCGACCCTCGCTTGATATCATCGGGGGTGAATGAAGCATAGAAATCATAATTGAAATCGGTCTTCTCCGATGACAGCCATGTAAACTTCCAACCCATCCTGGTTTTAAAGGCATTGATCTTCTCCAGCGGTGCCCGCGAGATGACGGCAAAGCTCACGTCGCGATGTCCGAGATGAATGACCATCGGGTCGTAATGATCGGCCCAGAAGGAGCAGTGCTTGCACCCCTCTTCCCAATCCGGGCTGAACATGAAGTGATAGACGATCAGCTGATGTTTCCCTCTGAACAGGTCGGAGAGAGACTCCCTGCCGTTCGGACCGTCAAAGATATACATTTTATCGACCTTCTCCCACGGCAAATCTCTCCGCTGGCGGCTCAACTGATCCCGGAGTTTCGTGAATTTTTTCTCCTTGACGAGCAACGCCTTCCGTGCGGAAATCCACACCTTGGGTGAAACCACCTTGTGCGCCTTGGCGCTCTTTACCGATTGATGCTTTGCCATACAACCTCCTGATAGGTTTGAAGAACAGCATGTTGATTATGATGATAAAACCTGTTACACGCCTGCGACCGGCCTGACTGGAAAGGGCCGATGTCGCATCATCCTGCAGATCGGACCGGTTAGCATGTCCACAACCGGATCACCGGGTTATTTTTTACCTGCGAACATATTTTCCAGCTGGGCGAGGTAGCCGGTCCATCCTTTTTCGTGAGAATCGCGCGAGGCTAGTGTCGGAAGAGCCTCATGTTTCAGCACCATTTCCGTTCTGACGCTGAGATCGTTCAACGTGACCGTGACAAGCGTATCGGTCGGGTCATGTTCCCACGACCGGGTAAAGACCGGCCGTTCGGGTTTTCTGATCTCGCGATATGTGCCGGTTGCGACATGCAGCGAATTGTCAGGATGGCGGATCCCGATCCGATATTTCCCGCCGATCCGGAGGTCCACTTCGGTCCTAGCGCTGCTGGCCCCCCCCTCCGGAAAGAACCACGGCCGGATGAGGGCGGGGATTGTCTATGCGTCAAACACCTTTTCGCGCGGTGCAGCAATAATACGTTTCACTCTAAGTGTCGTTCCCTGACGAGGTTAGGTCGTCACAGGCCTGTCTCTTCACTTCTTTGAATGTTTTTGGGTATTCAAAATATTCTCGAGCGTGTCGAATCTTGTATTCCAGAATCCTTCATATTTGTCGAGCCAGGCGGCCGCATTTTTCAGGGGTTTGATCTTCAGATGCATCCGGCGGAACCGGCCGTCTTTTTCCGTTTCGATGAGTCCGGCATCGTTGAGCACCGTAAGGTGCTTCGAAATTGCGGGTAGCGACATACTGAACGGCTGTGCAATCTCCGTCACTGAGGCGGCGCCCGCCGAGAGCCTGTCGAGGATGGCTCTTCGCGTCGGATCGGCGAGTGCAGAAAAAACCATATCGAGGTCTTTGGCTTTATGCTTAACCATATGGTTATATATAACACACCAAACGTGGTTTGTCAAGAGAAAAATAAAAAATTCATGAAAAACCGTCTCGGGGAGGGCTGGAGGGAGGGGCTGGGCAGTCAGGTGAGTCAGACGCCGGATCCGGGATGATACCTCAGAGTTTCACTATCCGTTTCCTCATATACCAGCCGAGGACAAGAACGGCAAAAAGGACGATGGTGCCGATCAGGACATTATCCTGGAGGCGGTTTATTGCCGATTGCCAGTGTTTGCCCAACGAATATCCAAGAAAAATAAAGGTGAGTGACCAGATGAAGCCACCGGCGTAGGCATAGGTCATAAATTTGGCCAATTCCAGTTTCGTCGCACCCGCGGTATAGGCGGTGAGGTGTCTGACACCGGGGATAAAATATCCGATCACCAGCGACCACTTCCCCCTTTTCAGAAACCACTGGTGGACGGCGTCAAGTTTTTCGGGGGTGATGAGGAGATATTTCCCATATTTCCTGAGAAGGTACAATCCGATACTTCTTCCGAGAAAGTAGCTGATGGTAATGCCCGTGACGCTCCCCAAAAATGCCGTAAGGATGGTCGGGTAGAGGGAAAATTTATGAATGTGGACAAGAAATCCGGAAAATGTGAGGAGCGTCTCATCCGGAATCGGGAGGCCGATAATACCGAGCATAAGGAGGCTGAAGAGGCCAAAATAACCGTAATGTGAGATCCAGTGTGCGATAATTTCCATCTTCAGGCCCGGTTCGCTGTTCCTAATATTGAAAACATGGAGACCATCTCATTCAAAAGCTTCTCAATCTATCAAAGATTCAGCGTAAAGGCAAACCCCCCTTTGAAAAGATCCCTCATGAGTGACATACATCAAGGGTATTTGATTTTTCACCTCTCGAGAGTTATATTGGCTTCAATTTGAAAGGAGAATTGGGTTATGGGGAGTAAGGTCAGGTTACTTATTGTGGATGATGAAGACGGGTTACGCACACTTCTCAGGAGCGAGATGGAGTTGCACGGCTTCGAGGTAGGTGAAGCCGACGGCGGCAACATGGCGCTGGAGATGCTGAAAAAAGGAACATTTGACATCGTCCTTCTTGACATCCTTATGCCTGACATCAGCGGCATCTCGGTCCTGCGGGAGATCCGGTCGGCGAAAATACCGGCAAAAGTCATCATGCTCACGGGAGTAAACGAACTGAAGCTTGCCCAAGAAAGCATCCAGCTGGGTGCGAATGACTTCCTGACCAAACCTGTTGACCCCAAGATCATCGCCGATTGTATCCACAGGGTGATGAAAGAGTAATTTCTCCTTCAATCCCTCTCCTTCCGAACCCCATCACTCCTGATCCTGGCCATCGGTTCGACCGGTCAGTATTCCCCGGAATCGGGGTGGTGTGTGAAATTTTAAGTCTTTGGTACCTGCAGCCGGGGGAGTCGCGGTCCCTTGACCTTCCTTCACAAAAGGCGTATATTATTCAGGTTCGGGATACGGGATATCGGATCCCTGAGGGCTATCCGTAAAGGCCCTCTTCATGAAAAGCGGGTAGATGGCGGAATTGGCATACGCGCTAGACTTAGGATCTAGTGGGGAAACCCATGGGGGTTCAAGTCCCCCTCTACCCACACCTTCCAAATCCCGCAATATGACCAGTTTGACCTGCCCCCGTTGTATGGACCAAGAAGCGCGTACAGTTATCAACAGCGCGTAGAATAGCAGATGCATTGGGATACCATATATCTGTAACCGGAAATCGTATTGCGTTACATCCACATGAAATGCCAAAAAGAGTGAAGGCTGTCAGAGATCCATTGGTAGCATTTGGACATGAACTCGCAGATTATATTCGCAGCCTCGGCTACCTGAAGTTGTCTCGTGATGATCGTTACAGGATAAAAATGATGTTGAAGTTGTTATTGAAGAAATAAATACCCCCAGCTGAGTGAATGGACTGTGGAGATGGAGATTGTTTCAGAAGGTAACTCGCTAATTCAGTTCATAACACCGGCAAAACGCTTTCCAGACAAAAACACGTCAACTCACCTACCTTATCCCATTCCTTGCAAACAGAAGGAAGTGGGCATCGTTCACAGAGTGTTCCAATATGAGATTTGCTAACATCCAATGTTCCAGCCTTTTCATGCACTCGAAGTAATTCTTTCAAATATTTACCCGCCACGAGTCGATGAAGTTTGTCCTTCTTTTCTAATCCAAGCCACTCGAAAATTCCTTTATCGCCTCGGGAACTATTGCATGACGCACAGGATTGAACCAAATTATCACCAACATCTTCTCCACCACGGTTTTTGGGAATAAGATGATCTGTGGTAAGATTATCGGTTGCCCCACAAAAAACACACTCATTGGGCAATTCCTTTTCTTTTTCCCACTCCCGAATCGTATCAGAAATGGTAATTTGACCGTCGCGGAGTTTTTTAAAGCGGTCCGTTATGAATCCGCGTTCGAGGGAATTGTAAGCAGAGCGTGAAATTAGCTTCGCATATTCGTATAGGATTTCTTCACGAATTGTTTTGACGTATGGAGGTGGCATGGTTCGATGTTAATTAGCAAAAGATAATGTTATACAACAAGGTGATTAATGTGAATAATCCAGAATTATCCCGATTTCTTTCAACATCAGTTCCTCAAAATCTACATTGGAATCGTAGCCGAGATGCTGATAACGGATTTTTCCATTCTGATCAACAACAAACAAGGCCGGTATAGCCTGTACCGAATATATAGTTGTAACATCCCGGTTATCATACAAAACGGTGAAGGTGTATTTCTTATTATCAATAAATCGTTTTACTACCGTTGAGTCAAAGTCCGTACTTATGGCAAACAATGTAACAAGTTCATTATTTTTGAGGGTATCGGAGAGTTTTTGAATATGTGGCAACTCCGCAACACAAGGTCCGCACCATGTTGCCCAGAAATCCAGTATGACAACTTTACCTCTGTAATCTTTCAAAGAATAGCTCTTCCCATTCAGGTCTGGTAAAGTA
>JAWOKN010000180.1:0-3722 GCA_033854175.1 Bacteroidota bacterium
GCCAGCCTCATCGCATCCCCCGAAAGTGTCACCTGGTTCCAGCCCTCCTCCAGTGCCTGGCGGTCGATGAGCGTCCCGACATCCTGTCCGAGGATATTATAAATCTTCATGCTCACGACACTCGGACCGGTGAGGTAAAAGTCTATTGTCGTTGACGGATTGAACGGATTCGGATAATTCTGCCGGAGAACAAATTCCTTCGGCATCTCCGGTATTCGCCGCTTCTGATAGGATGTATTGGCAATGTTGGCAAATGAACTGTCAATATTCAGGTACGGAACGGCTGAAAGATCACGTGCGGGCGTGATGTTCAAACCGGTCGCAAATGAGACCGTATCCATAGCTCCCGAAAATGCAGAATTTATCATCCTGATCGTCCGGTAGAACTCCTTAAAACGATTCGAGTCACATAGACAGGTGTCATGCAGATCGTCAAATGCCGATATCGCGGTGTCCAGCCTGGCGGCGATCTTCCTCACCGTCAGCCCGCTCAAGGAATTGGCGACAGTGTCCTGAAATATCAGATCCCCGAGACCAAACGGTGTGATCGAATAACTGCTCGCCTGAACATTCAACTTCAGTGCCAGCGCCTCCGCGAAGAGTTTATTGTTCCCCTTTGTGGGTGTCATTGCTCGTGCCGGCCTTGAGATATGTGTCAGATTATTCGAATATAACCCGAGACATCTCGCCGGACCCGCATGCATGCCATGAGCGTCCCGCATCGATCGTACGACGTCGGTAGATCTCAAATGGAAGACAGAATGAGGGCCGTAGACACCGATGACGATGCCGGGGGATGGTACTCCTACAGCAAAAATATTATCAATGACATTATTCACATTCGGCATCGGGAACAGGAGACGACCCTGGCCAGGAGGATTATAGAGAGGGGTCATTCTCCACCCGTAGGGAAGAGGATCAGGAAGAATCCAGGAATATCTCTTCAATCCGAGGGGTTTCCCCTTATCTCCCTTGGCGAAAATTATGACGTGCTCACCCGTCACGAGCGTATCGGGTGAGGGAAGGGCGAAATCCCATCTCTTCGCCTTCACAACCGGGTACGCCGGAAGCGGAAAATGTGTTATCGTGAGCGTCGCAGGGTCGACGTTTTGGGTGAACTCCGCGCGAAGTCTGGAAAATCCTCCGGATGGGACGACAAGATCGAACGTGGCTTCGCTGCCGTAGGCCTTGAGTTTAACAGATTTGTTAAGGCGCCCTTTATCGTCTTTTGCGTAGGCAATGCTTTCCGGGAGAAAAGTTCTGTAGGCCATGTTGAATGTCGAATCCCGTACAACTCCAAAATCGTTCGACGTCAGGTTTTGCTCATCCCCAAGAACAACCCCGTACCCCTGGAGATGCAGCGGAAATGTCTGCCGCCAGTGAGAGACGATATTCATCCTCACCTGATAGGTCCCCGCCCACAGACCGTCGAAGGTGTACCGGCCGCTGTCGTCGGAGGTTGTCGAGGCCAGAAACTTTCCATACGTGTCCCCGAGGCGGAGTTCAGTGCCTGATACCACACCTTCGGCTGAATCCCTTACGCCGTTCCCGTTCAGATCATTAAATACCGTACCACCGATCGAACTCGGCTGCAGCGCATAGACCCCGAAATCGAGGCTGTCCAATGTCTCCCCCTCACCGACAGTAATGCTGTAATAGTCGGGCGGCATCGATTGCTTCCACCCGGCCCGTTGCGTGATGAATACCGTATGCACTCCAACCGGAACATCCGTTATCTGATAGTTCCCGCTGGTGTCAGTTGCAATATCCGTTTCCCAGTTGAGACCGGCGTCACCGACGACGACAAACCAGGCACCCAGTCCCGGTTCATCGTGATCCCTTACCCCGTTCCTGTTCAGATCGTTGAAGACGTGCCCCTTGACGGTTCCCACCGGGAGCTTATAATTCCCGAAGTTATAACCGTCCATCATGGTATCGAGGCGGGAAACGCTGACAACGTACTCAGGAGGATTTCCGCCCGGGACCGAGGAAATCCAGTTGAACGGAAGCTCCGTTAGTATGTGGTAGACGCCTGTATCAGTAACGAAAATATTGTAACGTCCGGAATCATCCGTACCCGCGGTTGATTCCCAACCGTAGCCGGTTTCATCATAGGAATAAACCCACCAATGTGAGAAAAACACCGAATCGGTGTTCTCCAGAATACCGTTCTGGTTAAGATCATCAAAGACAACGCCGCGAATGACCGCACCCGGCCGATAATCACCGAAATCAAGTCCTGAGATCGTCTGACCGGCATATGTCAGGTCGACAGAGTAGGAATCGGGCGAGGTTGTCTGAACCCAGGGAGTTTCAAGAATTTGAGTGACGGTGTATGAGCCGAGCGGCAATGGAATGTTGTAAGCCCCCACTCTCAGTGTCATGGTTACCGGGCCGGCCACGGAAATCAGCAATCCGCCCGGGTCCGGTTCGCCATAATCCCGCACACCGTTCTTGTTCATATCGAGATAAACATTTCCTGCAATCGTCCCCGCCTGATCATAAATGACGACATTATCGACAAACCAGCCGGTGCGATTGTTAAAAACCGAATCGCCTGTGTCGAACCAGAACCGAACGTTGATTTGTTTGCCGGCGTAAGGGCTCAGATCCAGCGTCGTAACGACCCACCCGTAACTGTCTCCCGACGGGGATGTCCCGTACTCTCCCCGCAGCGGAATCCATTGTGAACCGCCGTTGGTACTCACGTCGACCATGCAAAAATCCCAGCCCGCCTCGGTGTAGTAATTTTCCGTAAACATCAATGTGACAGGGCCGCTGGCGCTGCCAAGGTCGATCAGGGGCGAAACCAGTCCCTGATTTACCCGTTTCCCCGTGTTATAATTCTGCTGGGAATCTATTCCGCACCACCAGCTGTGCGTCGGTGAATTTGCATCAAGCGTTGTTTGATGCCAGAGGAGGGTGTCACCGGAAGTCTGGACCGTCCACCCGTTCTCGCCATGCTCCATATCATCAGAGTAAAATATGGTCGACGATGTCTGCATGAGTTTTTTAAAATCCGTGCCGACAGTGGCCTTTTTGCTGAAAACACCCTGTGATTTCAATGTTTTTCCTTCCCGCAGCAGGAACTGCCTGTGGATTTCCTGCCCCTGAGCGGCACGGGTGGCACGCAGCTGCTGTACATGCATGCTCAGACCCGTGGCCCCTCCGGTCTTGACAGGGCCGGAATAGAGTGAAGGGGCAAGAAGTGCAATCAGCAAGGATACACGCAGCATTGCGCCGCAGATAGTAGAGACGAGAGTAAGAATTATTCTATTTTTTTCCATGACAAACCCCACATGAATATTCAACATGCGATGTTTAATCCGGTAAGACAATCGCTATAGGTAAGAACGGAAGGAGGTATGATTAACTACAATAAAGAAATCCTGCCATAAAATCAACATGCACGGCAATCTCGAAAGGCAGCGGATGGCGGGATGATTATAAAACGTTATGCAACTTCAATATATACAATACCTTATACCGTTAAAACGATGAAACTTTTCCGAATCCCCCGGTTGATAAAAAATGTACATGAGACATTCCGGTCATGACCCGGTGAACAACGGGGAGGGTATATTCCGAAACAACAGAGCCCGGAGTATTTCCGGGCTCTGTCATCTGAAGGCTTACACGTTCCATATTATTTCATGTACAGCATCTTCCTGATCATCGTAAATTTCTCTCCCGCGGGATGATCATCGTCGGGTATGGTCTCC
>JAWOKN010000181.1:0-3122 GCA_033854175.1 Bacteroidota bacterium
AAGAGACCGGCTTTATCGCGGGCCTTCTGCTCCTCGGTATGCCCTACCTGCTTACCCAGGTGCCGCTCATGCTCGTCGACGTGCCGACGATGTTCTTCCTGGCTCTGTCGATTTTTACTTTCACGAAAGCCCTTGAACGGGGCGGAACAGGAATGACGGTGCTTGCGTCATGCGCCCTGTTTCTCGCCTTTTTCTCGAAGTATTCGACTTGGCCGATGCTTTCCGTCCTGGGCGTTATATTTATCATTTACCTGAAACGGGACCCTGCCGTGACGCTGCGCAGAAGCGCCGCAATCGCCCTCTTCTCCTGTCTGCTGATCGGCTCTTTTCTGCTGATGAAATTCGAGGTATTTTCGGAGCAGATCAGGCTCCTGCTGAGATATCAAAAACCGGGGCTTGAACGGTGGGGGGAGAGCTTTATTTCGACCTTCCTCTTTCAGATGAATCCGGTCATTACCTTCGCAGCAGGCTATTCCGTCTTCGCTGCGTTTAAAAAAAGGGATTTGCAGTATGTCATCGTGTGCTGGCTTGTCGTGATCATCTTCGTCTTTCAGATCAGGAGGATCCGCTACATACTGCCGGTCTTCCCGCTGGTTGCGCTCATGGCGGCCTACGGACTCCGTAATATCGAAGGCCGGTTGCTCAGAAAATTGATCGCCTTTACCGCGGTAATCACCTCGCTCATCATAGCTGTTTTCGCGTACCGTCCTTTTGCGCTGACCATCAGCGCAGAAAATTTGAAACAGGCGGGCGAATATCTGAACTCCCTTGACACGCAATCCGTCGAGATTGTCGTCCTGCCGCTCAAGGATCCCGTCGTCAATCCTTCTGTGTCCGTTCCGCTCCTTGATCTTTACACGACAAAGGAAATTGTCTATCGCTATCATTCGGATTGGTTCCCGCCCCCAAAAGACATTGCGACATCGTCCCTGCGATTTACCTGGGAGTTCAGAGATCCTGAATATTACCGGGGGGGCGGACCACAGGAAAATAACACCCTCGTGATCATCGGGGGCGAGACGGAGAACATCCGCAGCGCGCCTCTGGCTGTCAAAAGCCGGCTCCAGGGTTTCCGGCTGCTGAAAAAATTCGAAGCCGCGTCGGACCCCTTCCGGTACAAAACGATCGTGGATGTTTACTCCAGGCGCTAAAATTTCAATTTATACTTTTTCTGCTGTTCGATTCGTGAAGCAGAATAAATGATGTTGACAGGGCGTGAGAGCGGGTTTAGCATGATTATAGTTAGTTCTTTTACATTCTCCCGTATTATTCGATGTGCATGATCCGGCTGTTCTGGCCGGCCGCTCTTTCATATACTTGGAACGATACTCAAAGAGGGGGGACAAAGATTATGGCTGCGCTGTCGGTTGATACGAAAGATGCCACGGAGAAAAGAAATCAGATAGCGGCGTTCGCCGTCACAGGCGTTCTCATCCTGATCAGCCTGCTCTATTACCATGCAAATCCCTATTACATTTATCTTGTGGTATACATCTGGGTCGGTTTTGCCTACGGGTTGATGCTGCAGTACGGGAGATTCTGTTTTGCCTCTGCATCGAGAGATCTCTTCGCTGCGGGCGTCCCGAGGATGGCCGTCGGGATCCTGGTGGCGCTCGTGTTTTTCAGCCTGATTCAGGCAACGCTGGAATCAACCAACATGAGCACTTTCCATCCTGCCCCCCTCGGCATCCACGTATTGCTCTCCGGTATAATTTTCGGGGTTGGGATGGTGCTTGCCGGCGGATGCGCATCGGGCTCTTTGTATAAAATCGGTGAAGGGAACGGCACCTCGATCCTCGCAATTTTGGGAATCTCCTTCGGACAGGCGATATTCGTCGATGTGGGCGGGCCGCTCATGAAGCTTCTTCCGCAGTCCTGGATCGCCTCGTCGGCTGCCAAAGGGCTTCCTCCCGACAAAATAACTTCATGGTTCGACGTCTATCTTACCGGTTACGTATGGGACAAACCGTCAGTTCAATTATCCCACACCAAGGCCATATCCGGTGCACTCCCGGGGGTGTGGAAGTATTTCATCGGTGATTCGCTTCTGAACGCGCTCATTCCCGCTGCCATCCTGCTTGTTGTGATTTACGTTGTTTACACCAGAAAAGGATTTCTCAAAAAAAGGGCCAAACAGACGGGTGGAGCAACCGGCTTCCGCGATGAGCTGTCCGGGATCTGGAGCATGATAACTGCTTCGAAAAGAACGACCGTCATGGGCGTCCTCATCGGCATTACCGCGGGGCTCCACATCTTAGTCATGAAGGGAATGCAGATCAGATTCGGTGTCAGCAATTTCGGCCAGCTCCTTACAAGGATGGGGCACACTGCCGATGTGTCGATCAGAGGCACAGTCTTCGATCCGGGATACTGGTATATCACGAGCCAGGAGGCGCAATTCGGCGGATGGGTTCTCGACAAATTGGGCTGGAACATGCGGGACAATGTATTTTTTGGGGTGAATAACGGCCTTCCCGAACCCTGGCGCAACCCCGCACTCTGGATGTCTGTCGGCATCATCCTCGGCGCGATGGTCATGTCGCTTCTGAACAAAGAGTTCAAGTTCAAACTACCGAAAGGCGAACTTATTGTGTGGGGTCTTTTGGGCGGAACGTTGATGGGTTTAGGTTCCCGGCCAGCTCTTGGTTGCAATATCGGCGCCTTCTTCATACGGACTGCGGGAGGCGACCCCGGCGGGTGGCTGTTCGGTCTGGGGATGGTAACCGGTGCGTTTGCCGGCGTTAAATTCTTCAACTGGTGGTCCGAGCGGAAGATGGCAAAAGAAATGGCCAATTTTTGATCGGGAGAATACAATCTGAGAGCTAAAGGGAGGTGAAAATCAGTCATGGCAATGAAATTTGAAAAAACCGGTGATACGACATACAAGCTTGATGTATGCGGCTACGTCTGTCCTCACCCCCAGATATACTGCAAAAAGTCCCTCGAGAAAATGAACACAGGGGATGTGCTCGATATGGTCTTTGACAATCCGTCCTCTGCCGAGACCATCGTACAGATGTTGGACCAGGCCGGGCACGAGCTATTAGAAAAAAAACAGGAAGGCGGCAAAATCTTTTTTAAAATCCAGAAGGCATAAAATCCACTCGTACGGAACTCTCGGG
>JAWOKN010000182.1:0-27977 GCA_033854175.1 Bacteroidota bacterium
GGGTTACGAAGAAGACAGAATCTTACACTAAATCAACTGCAACCATCAACAACAAAGCTCTTGACTTTGCCAAAAAGTATCTCTTAATTTACGAGCCGAACAGTCCGAAACACTTTGAAGACGGACACTGTCCTTATAGTAAGAAAGGGATTGATAGAAAAGATCAACTGACTTTTGATATTGATATTGGGACCCATCGAAGATCCTGAGTCCCCATTTGCCTAACCCAAGCCAGTAAATGCTACTCGGAAATCGCTGCAGATCCTCACGTGCATCCGTCCCAATGAGGCCATCTTGATCGTCAGTTTTCAGAAGTTCATAAATCAGGCTCACCTCCATTTTCTTACGCTCAAAGTCCATCCGATCTGAATCTACCTGCCGAGACTCCAAGAGTGTGTAAATCCAGGGAATAAACAGAAAATACCTCGCACGAGTCTGAATCGTACTTGTCCCCGGGAAGAGCATATCCGCAAATGTATCGCGAATTGTCCCAAGCCCTAACTCATCTCGCGTATCCTTTTCTTGGAAGAGGTTTATAGCATCCAGCATCTTCTGACGCTCGTGTTCTGAATAGTCCAGCCAAGAAAATGACGTACCTACCATAGGAAAATGGCTCCAATGATTTTGCTCAAATTCAGATATTCTCTTCTGCCACTACCCACGTACGGCAGTTTTCGTTCCGATCGTCAAGCAACGTTGTTTAACGAATACAAAAATACTGAAAACATGGCCAAACCACAAAAAATACAGGGCTGCGAGCCCACCTATTTTACCCCAACTCTTTTCACAAAAAGAATCTTAGCAGGATAAGGTTGCTTTCATTGGGGCAATCTCTCAAAAAATGACTTTATGCGTCTGAAAAATTTTCCACGGGGGGTACCCCGCTCTTGTTCCCACCTTGCTAGAGTTCCTGGATCAATCTCGAGCCTCTTGGCAAGTTTCCTCAGGCTTAATCCGTGCTTCTGTCGGTATATCCTAATTTCCTCACCTATGGTATGACCGGTTTCAGCAAAGAGATTATAGCCAAGAAACTCAAACACCTTGGGTAACAAGTACAGCCGGGGCCTATTTCGGTTCTTTTCCCAGTTAGTGATTGAATTCGTATCGACTCCGATGATATTGGCAACGTCCTTTTGGAACAGTTTGAGGTCCAACCGCCTCTTTCTCAGATGGTCTCCGAGAGTTTTCAGCGTTTTAGGGTATGACTCAGAAAGGGGCTTTTTAGCGGTAAGTGTGACTTCGCAGAAATGCAACGCAACCATGTTTCTGTGGAAACTACACTGATCCATCAAAGGAGTGTACATGTACACCGTTGCAAATACAAAAATACATGGCGAAAATCTCCGGACCATTGTTGGATAGAATCGATTTGCACATCGAAGTTCCAGCCGTGAAGTACAAAGAACTTAGTAGCAAAGCAGACGGAGAATCATCACAGGAGATTCGAGAACGTGTTGTTGCTGCGAGAGAAATTCAAATGAGACGCTTCGCTGGACGGAAAGGAATGTATTGCAATGCGGATATGCAATCGAAAGAAATCCAATCGTTCTGCAAACTTGATTCGGCAGGAGAAGATTTACTGAAGATGGCGATTACAAAGCTCGGTCTCTCTGCAAGAGCCTATGACAGGATTCTAAAAGTGGGACGGACAATTGCGGATCTTGCACACTCCCTTGACATTCAACCTGAACACATCAGTGAGGCAATTCAATACAGAAGCTTGGATAGGAATTTGTGGCAAGCCTGAACCGCGAATGTCGTGAATAAAAAAAGCCCACTCCGCGATAAGATGGAGTGGGCTAACCTAAGTTAGTAGGTCATTTATCGAAGCAATAACAATTTCTTCGTATCTGTGAAACTCCCCGCCGTGAGACGATAGAAATACACCCCACTTGGCATACCCTGCGCATCCCATACTGTTGTGTACTCTCCTGGCTGTTTCACTTCATCCATCAACGTCACGACAAGCTGCCCGAGTATGTCAAATACTTTCAACGTTACCCATTCAGGCTTGGGTAGTTGGTATTTTATTACTGTTGACGGGTTGAACGGGTTCGGGTAGTTCTGGCCGAGTGTAAACTCCTTAGGAATAGCCTTCTCTGCAATACCGTCCCGATCTGGCGGCGGAGGAGGATACTCCGATATAGCTGCGATCCTGATGCGCGAAGAAAGTGATTTTGCCAAACAGCCTCCAACGGAGGAGAGGATGAGCTTTCCGGGTTGATTAACTTTCACCCAATATCCTTTCCCGGGTTTGATGGTATCAGAAGCGACATAGGCAGAACCGTTGTACTCCCAGAATGCACTCGTAACCATTCCTGGGAGATCACTGCAAATCGAAGAGGCGGCAATAGGCGTGCTCAGTGAGCCGATCATGTTCCAGCGATCTGCCACTGCCACTGTTTCGAGCTCAGTGCGATATCCGGCAATGATGAAATCAGTTGCAGAAGGCACTTTCAGCCAGTACCCTTTACCGATTTCCAGCGTGTCGTGGATACGATAGCTGCCGCTGTACTCGAACGCATGGGAACACGCTCCCGGATAGTTGACTTCTTTACAGTGACTGAAGGGATGAACTGGGAGTGACATCAAGTTCCAGCCCGCCTGTAGAGATTGCCGTGCCCGGGCGATCCCAAGGGCAGAATCGATGGGAATTCTAAAGATGCCGTTGTCAGTCCCCGCGTAGGCGAAGCCAAGCGAATCCAGTGCCAGTGTGTGAACGTTGAGGTTGGTTAAACCCGTATTGAATGTCAGCCATGTATTTCCGGCGTCGGTTGAAATAAAAATGCCTTGATCACTTGTACTGATAACAATTGTACTATCCGAAATCGGGAGGATATAGCTGGGAACAATATCGCTGATCTTTGTCCAAGTAGTACAAAGATCGGTTGATCGATAAAGTCCATCAAAAGTACCCACATAGATTGCGTTTGTGGGACCGATTGCAAGACAACTTGCGGGCAGTGGATTTGCTGCCGGATTCCATTGTTGCCCCGCGTCTGTTGATACATACATTCCACTGAAATAGTTACAACCATAATAACCGACCATGAATCCATTTTCGTGATTAACCGCGAGCAATGCACCCATGACTCCATCTACTGCAGACCACGTTAAACCATCATCGGTAGATACAAAAACATAGCCCTCTTGTTGTGATCGGATTGTTCTATTGAATTGATTAGCGGCCTGGGGGGCAGAACAACTCCAATTGCCAACAAAAATGGTTCCTATGGAACTGACTTCTAGGCTGAATAAAAAACCAAAACCACCATATCCTTCCCAGGTATTGCCATTGTCGCTGGAGCGGAATAAAGTGTCTCCCCGTTCTCCAAATTGATCCCATAAAGGTTCAGTTGCGAACACAGTACCAGTATGCGAAATTGCTAATTTGTGTCCGTGGCCATCCCAACTTCTGCAGATATTTCTCTTGAATAAAACCAGTTCCCAAGAAACTCCTCCATTGGTTGAGCGGTACACATTTCCACTGTCGGCAGTACTAGAAAAGATTGTGTTGTTGCCAACGGTAATGTCTTCGATGCTTCTGCCTTCAAGACCGATATGAGCCCATTCTCCGCCTTGATACGGATCGTGAAGGACGTTTCCTGTCATATGGAAGTTTGCAAACTCACAATCCTCTTTGAATGCAATTATTCCATCGTTCTTCATCGGTCCATACGATCTCGGATGATACGTAATACTCACGATGCAACTTCCGCCCGGCTGAATCGTTCCACACTCACTATGTAGCGTGAACTCTCTGTTGCTGGACTGTCCCCGCTTGCCCAAATACATAGTATCTACGGTCAGAGGTGCAGTACCTAAATTATAGACAATTACATCCTTTGTTGATGAAGAGCCAAACAGTACATCTCCGAATGAGATGCTGTCACAACTTAGGCGGGGAATGCATTGCAAGGTATCCAATTCCCGAACCACGACGTCATCGAAGACAACGCTCAAATCCCAAAGTACCCCAAGTCCGATTCTTCCCTTAAGTAATTGTGCAGCATTTTCGTCACCCCAGGCGAACTTGCCATTGGTATAGACGGCGAGCCTATTGCCGATGGCCTGAATCCGTATGTCAGCGGTATCGGGAATATCGAAGTAGCAGGTATCGCGCGATATAGAAATGGGTGTTCCGTTTACGTAGTAGCCCGTGGCAACCCGATTATTGTATCCATCGCCTGGCGGGCCCCAATTGAATGGGAATACACCGGATCTGTATTCGTTCTGCCAATGACCAGTACTACGGAGTAGAATTTCTGCATTACTATACCCCCCGTTCCTGGGTTGGAAGTAAGCTCTCACCGATATTTCGTAGTTTGTCCAGGATGTATCGCCGACATAGATCCAGGCATCCGTCACGATATCGTTGATGCGCTGGCCTGCGCCATACAGCCTGCCATTAACGATGTTCCAAACACCACTTTCGACTTGCCACTTCGACAGATCGCCGCTGAAATCATCCTGAAATAGGATAGAATCGGAAGCCGCGCGGTATCCGAGCCCGTTTTGTTCCCGCATTTGCGCGGAGAGATTTGGCTGTGCCTTGAGCTGCAAGCCGCTGGAAACAATTAGCGCAGCGACAATTGAGCAACGAAAACTCGATACGATAAGAAATATTAAACGGTTCATAGCGAATCCCTTTCTTAAATATCTTGTTCGACGAACAATAATTTCTTGGTTTCCACACATTCGCCATTCTTGCCGTCTGGATCTTTCGGCAGGATGGAGAGCCGGTAATAGTACTTGCCAGGCGCCAATCCGATCCCGTTGAATTTCACTGATTTTTCCCCGCGTTCTTGTACCTCATCTGCCAGGACTGCTACACAGCGCCCACATGCATCGAGCACCGCCAACGTCACGTGACTCCGTGCTCGTAACCGGTAGACAACAGCTGTGCAGGGATTCAGGGGATTTAGCATGTTCGGCCTCATAGATTGCTCATCGCTTGTTGCGAGTGGTACCATGAAGGTAAAGAAATTGAGGCGGGTGTGGGTATCAATTTTGGGTCGAAGCCTTTAGGTTTTGGGCCATTTCTGGAAATTTGGCCGAAAGGAGGAGAGAAATGAGAAATCTATGATTTGGAAAGACTCCCACTTAAAACGTCTCTCGACTCCATTCGGGACGAGTGTGGGAATGACGAGGAAGCAACATGTGGGAATGGCGGCAGTCGGCGCCCGTCATTCCCCAACGCCTTTGTTGGGAATCTGATTGCGAGGGGGAGGTTCCTGCCAGGAACATATGGGAATTGGGCGGCGCGAGTGGGTGTTGCTTATGCGGGATTTCCAGCCAGACCCTTACGGCGAGCTTGCTTTCCCTGTCACCCTTCGATCCTTAGTTACACTTAGGATAAACTGAGCTCAGGGTGATTGTCCGTGCTGTACCTCAGACGGTGGGTATCCGAACCGCTCGTGGAAACAAGAACTGAAATAGGAAGGACTGCTGAATCCAACCCGATACGCGATATCGGCAATTGTACCGGCGCTCTTATCCAGCAATTCATGTGCACGCTGGAGTCGTATGTAGCGGATAAACTCTGCCGGTGAGAGATTTGTAAGCGCCTGTAGTTTGCGATCGAGGTGTCGGCGACTTAGACATGCCTCCTGCGCAAGATCATCCACATCAAATTCTTCGTCTCCTATGTTCCTTTCGACTGTTGCCATCACCCTCTTCAGCAAATCGTCGTCCAGCGACGTGACCGTTACTTCGCCCGGCCTGAGAACCGTTCCGGCTGAAAACTTCTGCCGCAGTTGCCGGCGCTGTTCAATCAGATTCTTTACTCTCGCAAATAGCTCCCGTGCATCGAACGGTTTTGTGATGTAATCGTCCGCGCCGGTTTCCAATCCCTCGACCTTGCTGTCGGTACCAGCCCGGGCAGTCAGTAGTATCACCGGCACATGGCTGGTCCGCACATCCTGCTTCAGGGTTCGGCATAGCCTGATGCCATCCATTTTCGGCATCATGATGTCGCTGATGATGAGATCCGGCATAATCTCCAACGCTGTATTATAGCCCGCTTCACCGTCTCCGGCCTCCCGGACGGCATAATCTTTTTCCAGATACTCACGTATGTACCCGCGAAGGTCGGTATTATCCTCAACAATGAGAACGATCGGTTTTCCATCGGAGGGCTTTTCCGCTGGCGTTGCGGCAGGTCCCGCTGAAGGCTCTACAAGTTCAATCCGCTCATGCTCACCACGCTGAGGAGGAGTCTCAGTAATCTCGCTCGAAGCAAAGGCAGATCTCTCTATCGGCAACACCACCATGAAGGTGGAGCCTTGCCCTACTGCGCTTTCTGCATGTATTGTTCCATGGTGAAGCTGGACAAGCTCCTTCACGAGTGCGAGACCGATGCCCGTTCCTTCTGTTGTGTGCATATCATCCACACGATAGAAGCGGTCGAAGATGCGGGGAAGGTGTTCGGGTGCAATACCGGGACCGGTGTCGTTCACCGAAATGGCTATTCGATTGCTAGTAGGGATGTTCGATTGAACATCCCTACGAGTATCCACACTAACCTTTCCACCCTCCGGTGTGAACTTCAGTGCGTTCGACATCAGGTTGTTCATTACCTTTTCGAGCTTGTCCGGGTCGAACCACCCTTCCATCGAATCCAGGTCCGATTTGAATTCGAGTGCGATTTTCTTTTTCTCAGCCCATGATTCAAACGACATCACCACTCTTCGGAGAAACCCGACGATCTCTCCGCGAGATACCTGAAGCCTGGTCACTCCCGCCTCAATGCGTGAAAAGTCGAGCAACTGATTCACCAATCCTAACAGCTTTTTCGCATTATCTCGTATAAGATACAATCTCTGGCGAGCTCTTGAATCCCGGCTTTCATCCATCATTTGTTCAGCAGGTCCGAGGATGAGTGTCAATGGGGTACGGAACTCATGCGAAATATTTGAAAAAAAGCGTGACTTCAGCTTGTCAACTTCTGCAAGATGTTCCGTCTGAAAGTGTTCCATCTCGACCTGCTGTTTGAGCTGCACTTGCCGTAACCGTGTTCGGTATCCGCCGTACAGCATTCCCAAAAATGCGAATCCGTACAACGTATAAGCCCACCAGGTTTGCCACCAGGGGGGTGCGATAAATATTGCAAGAGACATTTCCTGCGGCTGCCATTCGTGGCGTGTTGAAATTGCCTTGACTCTGAAGACATAGGCGCCAGGACTCAATCCCGGATAACGTACATATCGTTTATCTTTTGGATTAATCCACTCTTTTTCGAGACCGTCAAGTTTGTACCGATATTCAATTGAACTCCCTTCACCAGGCTTGATCGCTGCAAATTCAAATTCAATGACATCTTGGTCATGCAACAGTTGCATTGTCCTCACGGAAGACAGCTTTTGTGGGGAAAAAGAAGCCGTGTCATTGATTGTCATCCTTGTAAGAAGCAATGGTGGTGGCGAAAGTGGCATGATTAAACTTTCTGGATTGACAAGATTCAATCCACCTCCACCAACGAGCACTACCCTGTTGTCTTCTAAGCGCTTCATACGGCTGGCTCCACACAGACCGCTTGAATAACCATAATTGCTAAAGACACCTGTAGCCGGATCAAGAACACCTAGTGCACCCTCGTCATATCCCACCCACAACCTGCCCTTTGCGTCACTGCCAAGCGGTCTGGCGTAAACGACGTCTTTAAACTCTTCGTTTGGGTAATGCGTGAATGACCGAGTGGCTGGATCCCAGAGTTCAACGACGCTACGACTCCCGACCCAAATTCTTCCTTGCGGGTCTTGATATGACTGGATTGTCCTGTCGTAGGTGAGGGACTGGGGATTGTTGGGCTCATGGACAAACTGTTCCATCCGGCACGTGACCTGATCGTATACGAAAAGACCGTCGCGCTCATTGGCCATCCAAATCTTGCCTTGAGTGTCTCTCATCACATGAGAAGATGACCGTTTATCGACGTACATGAATTTCCCGCTTGCGGTGCTGAATTTCATCAGCCCGTTGTGAAAGGATGCTATGAACAACGTATCGCCATTTCCTTGCGTAATGCTGCGGCAAATGTCTCCTATGGTGAGAGTGGCTAGTTGTTTCGAATACCGGTAGTTAGCAGTGCGGCCAGATTGAGGTTCATACTTATACAGTCCCAACCCCCAGCTGCCGTACCACAGATTCCCATTCTTGTCCTCGTATGAGTCCCAAAAACCGACAGGACCGTAGGTATTTTTCTCCCCCTTGAAAACGTCGACCGTTTTTTCAATCCCCAGTGTGTTCAGGTCCACCTTAACAATTTTGCCCTCGGTTCCGATCCAGAATTTCCTATCCTTCCATTGATCGATGGTTTCCATTTCTTTCGGCAGCCCACCCTTACCTCTCAAGCCATAGTGAGGAAAGCGAAACGACTTTTTCGGAAGAAAGTAAAGGCCATCTGTCATCGTCGTCGCCCAGAATGTGCCGGTGTTATCGATCGACAAAAGCCTGCCTGCAGGAACAATGGAAAAACCTAAATAGTCCGAATATTCATTTCTTGAAATATCAAACAGTTCGAGTCTTGAGCCTGTGCCTATCCACAATCGTTGGCTTTCATCCATCAGTATTCCGTCAATCCAGTCATTTCTGGGTTTTGCGTGACTTCCCTGCCTCCTTTGATAGGTGGTGATCGTCTGCTTTCCCCCGTCGAATAACAGTAATCCCTGGAAGGAAGAGCCAATCCATAACTTCGTGGGATTCTCATACAAGACACACCCGGCACTTATTGTATCCAGCATCATCGCCGATCCTCCCGATGCTTTATGAATGGGGAGAATCCGGTTAAGAGAATCGATGCGGAACACCCCGCTCAGCGATGCCACAACAACACCATTATCTCCAAAATCTTGCAGATTCAAAATATCATTTCTGTGCCCACCGGGGAAGAGCGTTGTAAATCGGATTCGCTGGATAATACTGTCGAAGGGGGTTTCATCGTTCACTGTGCGTCGGTCGATGCGCACGATTCCGGCACTGTAGGTGCCAAGCCAGATGTTACCGTTCCTATCCTCATGAATAACTGATATTGTTTTCGCTTGCAGCCAATTACTATCACTCTGTCGTGGCAGGAAATTTACAAAACGATCATTGACCGGGTCATGAAGGCTTAGTCCAGTCTCATAGGTTCCTATCCACAGCCGATGTTTTCTGTCGTAGCAAAGTGCCATGACGGAATTCGACGATAAAGAAGTCGGATCAGCAGGATTGTTTCGATAAATTTTGAAATCGTACCCATCGTACCGAGCGAGACCATTAACCGTACCGATCCAAATAAATCCCTGTCTGTCGCGGACAATATTGGAACGAATCTCATTTGTGGGAAGCCCGTCGGCAGTTGTGAGGTGATTGAAGTGGAAAACCGGTAGGAGCTTTTCTTGAGAAGAGACTTGCTGGACAACGATCAGAATGATGATGAATGAAAATACAAGAAAACGTTGCCTTCCCTCTCGCTCATTGCAGAAGCCCCAGCCGTCGACTGCATTAAGTTTGGCGGCCTCCCCTTCGTGTGATATCCGCCGATCTATCACAACATTACGACCGAGATATGGCGATGATCTTTGCAAAAAGGTAAGCAAAATATCCGCTACTATCAATCTCCACCTAACCACCTGTTAGTGGAGAATCTTGTATAATCGAGCCAAGGAAATGGCATTGGGTGCAGAAATCCCTTTCTCCCATCTCGCAAGCGTCGTCGGATCCACACCTAAAATCTGTGCAAATTTCTTGATACTTAGTCCATACTCTCGCCGATACTCCTTGAGTTTTTCACTAATGGTTGTCGCAAAAACGGGGAAGGGATCATAACCAAGGAACTCGAATACCTTTGGCAGCAAGTACAGGCGAGGCCTGTTTCGGTTCTTTTCCCAGTTTGTAATGGAATTCGTGTTGACTCCGATTAATTTAGCGACGTCCTTTTGAAACAATTTCAAGTCTAACCGCTTCTTTCTCAAGTGATCTCCTATGGTATTAATTGTCTGTGGATAGCCTGCCGGAAGGGGCTTTTTCGCTTTGAAAGTGACATCGCAGAAATGCAACGCAACCCTGTTTCTGCGGGAATTTCACGGATCCATCAAAGGAATGCACATGCACTCCGTTGCAGATTCAAAAATACATGGCAAAGATATCTGGACCATTACTCGATAGAATCGATCTGCACATAGAAGTGCCTGCGGTGAAATATAAAGAACTCAGTAGCAAGGCGGAAGGAGAATCTTCACAACAAATTCGCGAAGGTGTTATTGCAGCCCGAGAGATTCAGATGAAAAGATTTGCAGGAAGGAAGGGAATGTATTCTAATGCAGATATGCAATCGAAGGAAATCCAATCATTCTGTAAACTAGATTCCGCAGGAGAAGATCTACTGAAGATGGCTATAACAAAACTGGGACTCTCTGCTTGTGCTTACGATCGCATTCTGAAAGTCGGAAGGAGTATTGCCGATCTCACACATTCAACCGATATCAAATCTGAACATATAAGCGAGGCAATACAATATCGAAGTTTGGATAGGAATTTGTGGCAAGCATAGAAATGAAATATTTAAAAAGCTCCCCGCCAGACAGAATTGGTGTAAGGACGTTTGACCTTAGAACGTATATTTTGGGACATCCCCCCTTCACCGAGCTTTTCCAAAATCCTGTAGTGCGATATTGTTTGTCCAATCATAGGTCTCCCTTCAGGATCACTCATTCGAATACGTTTTCCGCGAGCACCAACTTAACATCCTGCTGCTGCTCAACGTAGATGATCTGCTTGTCGTCCCAACTCAGGGTGTAATCAGCATTCCACGGGCTCAGGTTGTCGAGAAACTCTGGCAGGCGTTCCCTTTTCCCGTCTGGCAGTGAGATCTTCCAATTCTTTCCATCAGCGTCCCGGTACAGAAGATAGTGAAGGCTCGGCGATGGAAATGCTGGGCCCCACCCAGTTACTATCTGCACCCGTCCTTTAGAAGCTGACTCATGCCTCTTTTCCACAACCCACCAGCCGAGCGTTCCAGGTCTACTATCAAAGACAAGATTGTACCGACCGTCAGCCAAAGGAAACTGAAGCGTGCTGTCCTGAGATGTCTCCAGGATTTTATGCTGGTTCAATGAGTAGATTTTGCTTTTCCACATAGGTTGGACAAGGAGCAGATCGATCCGATCATTATCAAGCCACCAACCTTCAACTCCTTCACCGAGTAGTATCGGAGAACGAAAATTTCCCACCTCCGCGATATAGATACGAGCAGATTTTAGATTCTTCCATCCCGCCCAACTTGAATAGACTATCTGTTTTCCATCAGGTGACCAGTGTGCATTGGCGTGCCACTCCTCACTAGGAGTTACTTGAGCAAGTCTGCTTCCGTCGCGTTGAGCAACGAAGATTTGCCTGCTATTTCGTATAGGTCTTCTCGAACTTCGGAACATGACCTGCTGTCCATCAGGTGAAAGAGAGGGCACTTGGAGTTCTCTTGAATCCGGTGAGAAAAGCAGCTGGCGCTTTCCCTGCATATCGGCGAGCCAGATTCGACACGTTGCACTTTGTTCATGATATAATAGACGATTACCATCGATCGAGATCTTTACACCCGCATCATTGAGGGCTCCACGGGTCACTTGAATTGTCTCTCCTCCTGAGGCGGATATCATCCAAATGTTCGTGTTACCACTCTTGTCGCTGGTGAAAAATATCTGATTGTTGGACGCCCATGTAATCTCGTCGATCACGCTCTTGTCGAAGGTAATCTGATGTTCCACACCCGATACGAGCTCACGAATAATGATTTCGGTGCATCCTTCGGGGAAGGATCTATTCCAGGCAATTGATTTTCCGTCGGGCGACCAGGCAAAGGAAATCGTGATCGCGTCATCCAGACTGTCGGCGAACTCACGGCGGGCGTCCGAACCGTCTGATTTCATTGTCCAGAACTGACGATTTCTTCCTCGTACGATATATCCGATACGTTGACCGTCGGGACGCCAGCGACCACTTGTGCCTTTTTCCGCCAGTAGTTGAGGAGTCCCGCCCGATGTTGGAATCGCATAGATGCCATTTTGTTTCCCGGGGAGAGTGATGTCGCACAACACTTGGCTCATGTCGGGCGAGATGTCTAGTGGGTTTGCCAGTATTCCGTCGGCAATGGTAAGCAATCGAGGTTCACCATTCCGAGGATTCATGAAGTACACGCCCCATTTCCCGTCCGTGTTAACGGCAGGAAACGCAACCCAGTTACCATCTTTGGAAAATCCAGGATATCCAATATCTGCAAACGTTATTGGGAGGTTGGTAATAGTCATGTTAGGGTTCAGCCGAAGCGTGCGCGTTTGCAGAAACACGAAGAACACGATCGCTGCAATAAGCAATATCGAGCCAAAGATTCCGCTCCATACAAATATTTTGCTAGGCTTCGTAACCTGTGACCTGGGTTGTTGTTCTTCTGGCTGGGTGGCAACCGTAGTTGTCGTGTAGGCGGCTTTGGCATACTCCAGTTTCTTCCGTTCACTCCGCAGGTCAGCGAGCATATCGTCGGCATGTTGGTAACGCTCGTCTGTGTCTTTGGCAAGGGCTTTACCCACGATGTGTGCAAGTTCCTGAGTGACCTTCTCATTGAATCGTGCAATCGGTGGTGGTTGTTCGTTGACAATCGAATACAATAATGCCGCATGGTGTTCTCCCCGAAACGGCAGCTTGCTTGTGAGCATCTCGTACAATACCACACCGAATGAGAAAATATCACTCCGTTGATCGACCTCTTCCCCTTGTGCCTGCTCTGGCGACATGTATGCCGCTGTACCAAGCGTACTTCCTGCCTTCGTCAGTTTGGTTGCACCTTTCAGCTTTGCCAATCCGAAGTCCATGATCTTGACCACACCACCATCCGTGGCAAGCATAATATTTTCCGGTTTTATGTCGCGATGGACGATACCTTTCTTATGTGCCGCATTCAGTCCATCAGCGATTTGGATAGCCATGTCGAGAACTTGCTTAATGGACAATGTATTTCCAGAAATGATTTGCCGAAGGGTCTTACCTTCAACGCATTCCATCACGATGAATACTTGTCCGTCCTGCTCGCCGATCTCATAGACCACTGCGATGTTGTTATGTGTGAGTGCCGCAGCCGCACGGGCTTCATGGTAGAAGCGTTCTTTTTCGACAGGATCGGTCGTGAGATAATTCGGAAGAAACTTCAAGGCAACGGAGCGGTCGAGTGCGGTGTCGTGGGCTTTGTATACCACGCCCATCCCTCCCTCGCCGAGCTTTTCGATGATCGTGTAGTGTGATATTGTTTTCCCAATCATAGGATCAAAATGTAGGGAAAATTCAGTCAAGTATCAAAAGTTTTCGTAGATCTGCCTTTCATTCATTTAGTTAAATTCATCAGAAATAGATTTACTCGATCGTTGAGCTTCCCTTTCGGCTCAATTTGTCCTCTTTCCCACCGCGCAAGCGTTGTCGGGTCAATACCCAACCGCTTCGCCAGTTTTCCTAGACTTAACCCGTTCTGAACCCTGTACTGCCTGATTCTATCACCGATTGTTACCGTGTCGCTTCGAAGAGGATTGTAACCGAGGAATTCGAATACCTTTGGCAGGAGGTACAATCGTGGGCTACTTCGGTTCTTCTCCCAGTTTATAATTGAATTCGTATCGACTCCGATGATATTGGCAACATCCTTTTGAAACAGTTTGAGGTCTAACCGCCTCTTCCTCCTATGGTCGCCAAGGGTATTCAGCGTTTTGGGGTATGCCTCAGAAAGCGGTTTTTTAGCGGTAAGGGTGACTTCGCAGAAATGCAACGCAACGATGTTTCTGTGGAAACCTAACTGATCCGTCGAAGGAACGCACTTGCGCACCGTTGCAGATTCAAAAGTACATGGCAAAGGTGAGCGGACCACTTCTGGATCGCATTGATCTTCACATCGAGGTGCCTGCAGTGAAGTACAAAGAACTCAGCAGTAAAGCCGAAGGAGAAAGCTCACTGAAAATTCGTGAACGTGTTGTTGCAGCAAGACAGGTTCAAATGAAGCGGTTTGCTGGAAGGAACGGAATGTACTGCAATGCTGATATGCAATCAAAGGAGATTCAAACCTACGGCAAGCTGGATAACGCAGGAGAAGAGTTGCTGAAGATGGCAATCACGAAGCTCGGGCTTTCTGCGAGAGCGTATGATCGCATACTCAAAGTTGCCCGGACAATTGCTGATCTCGCTCGATCATCCGACATTCGACCCGAACATATCGGCGAAGCGATTCAATATCGAAGTCTGGATAGGAATTTGTGGGAGCAGAAGTAGCTCGCTTGATTCACTGACACCCGGTCTTGATGCAATTTATCCGTGTAGTTCATTTGAACTAGGATCTTGGTTTGCCTTCACGGGCCTGCCCCATCGTATCAGGAAGCCTATCAGAACCTAACAAAACTGCCAACCATCTTGTATCATCACTCATCTCACAAAGGAGCCTAAGAAAAATAGTGAGCGGAACGCAGAGCAGAGCACCAACGGGACCGAGCAAGGATCCCCAAAAAATCAGAGAGACAAAAACGATCAATGTAGACATGCCAAGCTTTCGCCCCATGATTTTTGGTTCAACGAGATTACCGAGTATTATGCCAATGACCAGATACCCCGTGGCGGTCAGTATCGCGGTGCCGCCTCCATATTGAATAAGGGCAAGGAGGACGGCAGGGATCGCTGCAACGATCGAACCTACAGTTGGCACGAAGGCCAGGAGAAATGCAAGGAATCCCCACAGAACTGCAAAATCCACACCGAGGACAGATAACCATGTCGTTATCAGTATTGCACCGAGCAGGTTGATCAGTGTCTTTATCACTAGATAGTGTTTGATCTCATTGAAAAACCTCGTGACCCGTGGAAAATCAGCTTGAGGCTTCTCGAGAACTGAACGGAGCTTTGCCGGAAAGCTCGAGGCTTCGAGAAGAATGAAAATAACCGTGAACAAAATCAGCAGAGTATTGGAAAGCACTGAACTCAGTGAGGTAAGTAGGGACGATGTCAAGTTCATGACCATCCCGGGATTGATATAGCCGAGCAACACCTTGTCGGTGATTGTAATGCCTTTCTTTTCCATAGTGGTTTTAAATGCAAAGAGCATGTCATGAAAGCGGGTCTGATAGAGAGGCAACGCTTCGTAGAAACTACTGAGTGACGTGCCAACCAGGACACCAATTCCCAACAGGATTGTAACCATCGTTGCCATAACAATTAACACAGCCGCAGCAGAAGGGATCCCTTTCCGTTCCATCCAAAGCAGCGGCATCATTCCGATTGTTGCGAGAAAAGCTGCGACGAGGAATAGGACCAAAACCGGCTGAGCGAGATTGATTCCCCACAATATGATTACGAACGCTGCTGCATTGATGAAGAGGCGCGTTCCGCGGTAAGGTGTATTTTGTTCTGTCATTTATCTGCCTTATGGTAATTTTGTTTTCACTTGTCTCGTCAGAAATTATAGCGCGTCGAAACTATCCGGCCGGAGAGCTCCCCATCATATGCACAACACGAACCGGATTTCCCCACTTGTGTGAGAACACACATTTTCATTCTCTCCGTCATTTGTACTTTTCTTTTTGTAGTCGATACAATGATTCGAGCCGCTCTTTTTCCCATCGCAGCTCTTCTTGTACTTGTTTATACAATTCCTCGCGCAACTTTGGCCTCATATCTACAATTCCTTTCTTTAGGAGATCATCGAAGCACGAGCGGTTGAGATACAAGACATACAGGCCGGATCGGGCTTCATCTTCCATCAATGCCGTTATGGTCAATGAAATCTCAAAGTAATGATTTGCGTAGATTTGCCGTGACGCGACGAGCGCGGTGGAATGATTCGTGTCCGGTGTGGAGACCGTGAGGTGATTAAGACTGAATACTGGTTTGATCTTTTCAAATACTTGTTTTTGCCAGTAAATGAGATCTTCTGCCTTTGTTAGCGGCGCGTTTGGATATTGATCAAGATATCGGAAGAGAGCAGAGTCATACAGGAAAAGATTGGGTTTCTCTCGAAGAACGTCTTTATATTCGTCTGCTTTGTTGAGGGGAGGAACTTGATCGTCGTACTCGCCCATCGCACCATTGCCTTCTATAAGATATGACTTCACAAACTCAAGTAGCATTGATTTTGTCAATCCCAGTACATGCGAACGATAATCGGGTTTGTTCCAATCGATCTCTGTGTGGAATCGCTGCATCATTGCTTTTGACAACTTCACTTTACAATCACCGGATTTACAGTCTTGAAGGGCTTTCATGTCCTCTTCCTCGAGCGTTAATCCATCAAGATCGTCCAGACGAGGGGGAACATGTATTACTCCGATTTCCGGAAATACAGAACCTTCGTTGAAGGTCTTAACATCACGGTATTGCGCGACAACAAACTCCAGAGGGACGCTAAGATGGACAGCACCGCACACGGCCAGCTCGGCCAAATTGTCAGTGTGAACCAGTTCAGTGGCGATCTTTCCTCGATCGAGGGCTGCGATATTAGCCGGGGTGAAATTGAAATTCGACATGAGAAAATTGTGTATCGAATCTCTATCGATCTGTGATTGGCTCGGAACATTCGTGAGAACCAACCCCAAGACAACAAGGCGTATGATGCGCATCCATTGACGCGATTTCCCTCTAGTCAATCGACACATCCGTTGCCAGCGATTTTCCACAGAACGATTTTCACCGCGATAATTCATGTATGATCACTACTCGTTATTAAGCATGCATGTTCACCAGAGGTGCGTTCTTGGGGCGTACCTCAGGGAGGACTGCCGCACGTGTCGGTTGCAACACCCACGAAACCGCGAGTACACTGAGAAGTGCGAGCGGGAAGAGGATGTGCCCAAGGGAATCACCCGATATGGCGTGCGAAAGCGAAGCACCCGTTAGCGTGAAGAAAAAACCTGCGTACGCCCACTCTTTTAGACGTGGAAATCCGGGCACTATGAGTGCGATAACCCCAAGCAATTGCCAGACACCGATGATTGTTGCGAAGTACGCGGGGTACCCGAGCTCCGCCAATCCTTCAATCACTTTTGGCGCGTGAATGACATCCGAAGCTCCTATTCCCGTTAATGCCAGGGATGCCAGGCTTGTCGCCAGCCAGTAATATGTCTTCTTGCTTTTTGTTATCGTCGTGTTGTCTGTTGAAATGCTCATTGTCTACTCCTTGATTATCAAATTGGCTTCCTCGCTAATTTTATTCGCACTACATCGATTTCCTTTCCGACATTCCGCGTCGTTTTAAACAGTATATGCCCTCGGCGACAATCTATACGACCGAGGCCTTCTCCGACTCCAAGGTTGGCTGGGGATGAAACCCTGTAATATTGAGGATCTCCTGTTGATCAAGAGTCTCGCGCCCAACCAATGCTCTGGCAAGCGCGTCGAGTTGTGTGCGATGGACGCCGAGTAATCGCTTTGCCTCCTTGTAGCTCTCGGAAATGATTTCGCGTATCTCAGAATCGACAAGCCTCGCAGTTTCCTCGCTGAACGTTCTCTGCACTCCGTAGCTTCCTTGGTCATTGAGAAAAGGATTTCCACTCGACACAAGCTGTACCAGCCCGAGCTTCTCGCTCATACCCCAGCGTGTAATCATCTCACGGGCCAGTTCGGTGGCCTGCTGGATATCATTTTCTGCACCGGTTGTTTTGGTGTTGTAAACAATCTCCTCAGCTGCTCTGCCTCCTAACATACCAACGATCCGTGCGCGGAGATACGATTCGGTATAGTTGTAGCGGTCACTGTCCGGCCGCTGGTAAGTAACGCCGAGCGCCATCCCACGAGGTACGATTGTTACCCGGTTCACAGGATCGGCACCGGGAACTACCAAGCCGAGGATTGTATGTCCTCCTTCGTGATATGCAATGCGTTCTTTATCTGGAGGTCTCAAAAGGATAGGGCGTTCGGGGCCCAGCACGATTTTCTCCAGGGCATCGATGAAGTCTTTGCCATGCACCTCGTCCTGGTGGCGTCGGGCGGCCAGGAGTGCTGATTCATTCACGAGATTTCTCAGGTCTGCACCCGAAAATCCCGGTGTGGAAGCGGCAAGTTCAGTCAAATGCACATCATTTGCGAGCGGTACAGTCCGGGTATGCACTTTGAGAATTGCCTCCCGGCCTAGCCGGTCCGGTAGGTTTACCACGACGCGTCTGTCGAACCGTCCTGGACGCAGAAGCGCCTTGTCGAGCACCTCCGGCTGGTTGGTCGCCGCCAAGACGATGATGCCTTCCCGACCAGAGAAGCCATCCATTTCCGTCAGGATCTGATTGAGGGTTTGTTCCTCTTCACTCGAACCACCAACCGCAACTCGGCCTCGTGCACGCCCGATGGCGTCCAGTTCATCTATGAAGATGATCGCAGGCGCTTGTTCACGGGCTTGCTTGAAGAGGTCCCTCACTCTCGCAGCACCCACACCGACAATCATCTCCACGAATTCGGATGCGCTCATGGAGAAGAAGGGCACTCCGGCTTCCCCCGCAACCGCCTTCGCGAGCAGGGTCTTTCCAGTACCAGGTGCACCTACGAGCAGAACGCCTTTCGGGGCGGTTCCACCCAGACGCGTGTACCTTGACGGATCTTTGAGAAAGTCCACAATCTCCACCAGCTCATTCTTTGCCTCGTCGATACCGGCAACATCGTTGAAGGAAACCTTCGTGTCATTCTCCTGATCGTAGCGACGCGCCTTGCTCTTGCCGATGCCGAAAATCCCCCCCATGAGACCGTCCCCCTGGCCTGCTGACCGCCGATAGTACCAAACGTAAAACGCGATCAGCAACAATCCCGGACCAAAACTGAAGAGAATTTTCTCCAAGGGGCTCTGTTCCTCCTGCACTGGTTCAGCGCTAATCTCAACCCCATGATCAATCAGGTATCCTTCCAATCCTCTGTCGACAAACGACGGCAGAATTGTCGTGAACGTTTGCACCGATCGGGAAGATTGTTGAACGGTTGCACCCTTTCCGGTCGTGTCGGGCGTGTAGGTGACAGGGGCACGAAACCGGCCGACAATCTTTTCGCCCCGACCATAGATGACAGTCACATTGCCCTTACCCACTTCCGATCTGAACAGTGTATAGGGCACTGTCGCCGGTGCTTCGGGGCCGGGAATTAGTAGCTTTGCCAGCAGAAAGTTCACCAACAGAACGACAATAAAGTAGAGCCAGGTCTGCCACGGTGGCATCTTCGACGCTTGGGTGCCTTTTTTCTGGGATTCCGAATTCGGATTAGGTGAGTTTGCCCGCGTCGATGTCGCAAAGTTGCTTTCGTCGTGTGATTGCTTTTCAATTGTATTCATAGTATCCTCCAACCTTTTTTTAATCTACGAGTGTGGTTCTACATCAAGTTGCTTACCAAAATTGCGCAGCTTTGAAGCCAGCATCACAAGTACGATGCCGAAGGCGACGGCGTAAATCCCGATCAGCCAGATCAGGGCAAGAGCACCGGCACCGGGGGACATCATGAGGAAAATCCCCAGCAAAATCGACACGAGGCCGCCCAGAATGAGCAGCCATTCGTTTTCAACCTCTCTTCGCAGACGTATGGCGACCACGATTTCAAGGACACCCGTTGCGATCGCCCAGACGGCAATGAAGAATAGGAGAACGAGTCCGGTGACGACCGGTGCCGCGAATGTCAGAATTCCGATGCCAACGCCAACGAATCCCCATAAGAGCAATACCCACCAGTCTTCGTACTCCTTCCATCCCGCAATTGCAATCCCAGCTCCGAAAACACCATCCAACAGGACGAATGCGCCAAAGAGCAGAACCAGGAATTCAAGCGAGACCCGTGGCATTACCCAGGTCAGAATACCGAATAGGATTGCGACAAAGCCTCGCAATAATAACATCCACCAGTTGCGTGCGAGGATCTTTGCAAGTTGTTTTTGTTTGATGTTGTTCATGAGTGATTCACTCCTTTTAAAATTGGTTAAGAAAAGCCGTTGTAATCCTTGAATGTTATTTCTTCATTGTCTGTGATTGGTGTATCCGTTTTTATGATTGAGATCTTCCAGGAGCTCCATCTGGATTTCCTGGATTTCCAGAAGTCTCTGCCATTGATTCATCAGAAGATAGTCCAATTTTTCATGCAGGTGTCTAATCTCCAGTTCCGCTTTCAGATTCACACGGTAATCGTACTCTGCCCGCAGCCTGTCCTTTGCTTCCTGGCGGTTTTGAGTCATCATGATCACAGGTGCCTGCAATGCCGCCACACACGACAGCACAAGGTTTAGGAGTATGAAGGGATATGGATCAAAAGGCTTCACAAACACAATGACAGAATTCAGACCAACCCAGAAAATGAGAATCACGCTGAAGATAATGATGAACTTCCAGCTTCCTCCAAAAGCCGTCATTGAATCCGCGAGACGTTCTCCAAAGGTCGCGCGCTGTTCGAATTCGGTGTTAACATTTGCCGACAACAATTCCTCTTTTTTCGAACTTTCCATCACCTGGTGTTCCAGTGCCGTAAGGTCGCCCTTGCTTTGCTCAAGGAACTGATTGACGTACCGAGCCCTCAGTTGACTGAAATCGGTTAGGCACACATAGCCACGTGATGACCAATTCGGCTGTTGTTGTACAAATGCACTCAGCAACGGTTCACGAACCAGCGCTGCCGGCATCACCTCGGTCAACTCCATTTGCTTTCCGCAGATTTGACACACAACAATATGTGGAGAACTTTTTTTCACATCGCACCTTTCAGGATTCGGTAGTTGATACAATCATGGCTTTTCAATTATCTCCGTCTATTCACAACTGACCTGAACGCAATATTCCAATAAGCAGCCATAGGCCAAGGATTGCCGCGGCCAGCAGGCCAATTAGACCCGGCAACGGATATCCGTACGCTCTTGGGCCGATTCCTGTTTGGAACACAATCGCTGAACCGATAATGAGGGCGGCTATCACAACAGCAAAACTGAGCCGGTTGCTGGACTTATCCACCACAGTAGTGACTCGCTCAAGCCCGTGATGTTCAAACTGTATGGTGATTTCATTTTGTTTGATCTTTGCCAAAATCTCCCGGACGTCGGATGGAAGCACCTTCAAGAGCGCAGCGGTGTCGCCAACGGCCTTGCCGACTTCCTTCATTATTCTCACCGGATCAGCTTTCCTTGTCATGAGCTTTCTGGCATACGGCTCCGTTATCTCAAGGATGTTGAATTCGGGATAGAGCCCGCACCCGACACCCTCGATAATGATGAGTGACCTCGCCATTGTTGCCAGGTCTTGAGGAAAATGCGCCTTGCTGTTGCGGAAGAACGTCGTCACACCATTCAAGATGCCCTGGAGATTGAACTCATGCAGCGGCGAATCATAATAGCGATCCAGGAGATCCGCAACCTGCGAACGGGCTGCTTCTGCCGGTATTTGATCTTCCGCTCCGCACATTCGGAGAAGGATCTCTGCTGTCATCGCGATATCTTTATCCACCATCGCCGTAACCAGCGTGCTCAGTTGCTCGACACGGCCTTGATCGAGCCGGCCAGTCATGCCATAGTCTACCGGTGCAATTACGTTGCTATCGAGGACGAAAAGATTGCCCGGATGGGGATCGGCGTGGAATTTCTGCAGCTCAAAGATCTCCTTCAGGATGAGATTCGCTCCATTGACCGCGATTGTCTTGCGGTCCAAATTTGCGGCTTCCAACTGTGCATAGTCGGAAACCTTAATGCCGTGGATGAATTCCAGTGTCAACACCTTGGCGGTCGTAAGGTCCCAGAAGACCTTTGGGACGTGAACCGTCTCGTCCCCTCCAAAGAAGTCCCGGAATGTTTCCGCGTTTCGGCCTTCTCTGATGAAATCCATCTCTTGATGGATGGTCCTGGCAAATCCTTCGATGAGCTTCACCGGCTCGTAGAATGCAAATTCCGGAAGACGGCGCTCGGCAAGGCCAGCAAGTCTGTTGAGGATGCGGATATCTCCATCGATTCCCTCTGCGATCCCGGGCCTCTGCACCTTCACAGCTACTTCCTCGCCCGCTTTCGTTCGTGCGCGATGGACTTGAGAAAGTGAGGCTGCAGCAGTTGGCTTCTCTTCGAATTCACCATACAGGTCATCAAGTGGGCGGCCGAGCTGCCCTTCGACGATCGCCTTTACCTCCTGGAACGGAAACGGAGGAACCTCGTCCTGCAGCTTGCTCAGCTCTTTAATGACCTCTTCTGGTAGAATATCGGGCCGGCCGCTTAGGACCTGACCGAATTTGACGTATGTCGGACCAAGCTCCTCGATCGCCAGCCGGATGCGCTGAGCAGTGGAAAAGCTCCCGATACTCCTAATTTTTCTCTTGAAAATCTTGTCCCGCCAGGGCGCTTTGGACTTGGCATTCAGTCGATAGACGATGTCCTCGAATCCATATCGACAAAGGACAGCGATAACATGGCCATACCGGCGCAGCTCCTGGCGGGCGCTAAGATTTTTCCGAGGCGTCATACCGTCGGGCCTTCCTTCACGCTGTTCGGTGTACTGATCGCTTTTTCAATGGTCTCCAGTCGTTTCAGGACGTTTTTGAAATCCTTCTCCGTGGGGAGCCCTATAGTAGTCATTACCTTCTGCACGGAGGTGGCGACCTTTCCTTCAAACTCTTTCTTCTGGGTCTCACCCTCTTTGAGCAGCTTCTCGACCAGTTTTATTCGATCTTTCTCTTTCACCTCTCCGCGCTTCACGAGGTCATCGATAATCCCCTCGGCTTTATCTTTCGTGAGGCTGATAGCGCCCAGCCCGAGGTACATTGCTTTCTTAATTGGATCCATGATTGTACTCCTTCTTTTGTGATGTTCTGTTAATTGCAATTGTATTAACATACACTACTTAATCCTACCTGATGGGTCACAAATTATGCAGGCCGATTGCCAGCGTGATCCATGCCCAACCGAAAAACACCAAGTCGATCCCGACAAAAAGACCAATGGCCCACAGACCTGATGCCGGCCACTGCGCAAGGACCAGAATCCCGAGCAAGAACGTAACTGCTCCGTTCAGAGCTTGCCAACCCCAGCCAGGAAGAGCGTGAATCGCGAATGAGCTGACCAGTTGAAACAGTCCGGACACGAGGAAGAACATCGCCATAAAAATGGTCGCAACCTCGGCGCTGATCATGGTCCTCCATATAAAAAGTCCTCCAGTTACCCCAAAGAGAACTGCCGCCAACAGATGCAGGAAGAAACCCGGCCATTTCCCGACCATGAAAGCCTGTGCAATTTCGATACCAGCCGCAATCAACAGAATCCATCCTAAGAATGACACGGAAACTACCGTTGCTTTCACGGAATGTGTAATAGCGGCGATTCCCAAAAGTGTCAACACGATACCGAACCCAAGGAACCACCCCCAATTTTGAATCATCTCAGAGGGAATTCCTACCGTCAGTACATCAATTTCCTTCATAATAATATCTCCTATGATTAGTGGTTAATAGATTTTATTGTTGTGCGTAGAGCTCGACGTAGGCAACACGCACAGCTGCGTTATTCCATAGCCTCCTTGGCAAATTCCCAGGCTTGATGTAATTTCTTGGCTCGTTTCTTCTGGTTGGACTGGATCTCTGCGATACGTGCCTCCAACTTTGCCTTGGTCTCATCATCCGCCTGGGCAAGTTGCTCGTTGAGGGCCTTGACCTTCGCTTCCATTTCCTGCTCCGACGCTTCCGCCGCCGCCTTAGCCCGTTCCCGCGTGTTTTGCAACCGTGCCTTGACTGCATTGATCTTGGCCTGGAGTTTCTCTTTTGCCTCGCGGCGCGCCTGGGCCCGTTCGGCTTTCAAATCGGCCATCTCTGCCCTGAATATTGCAGAATCTCTCTTAAGCTGTGAATCTACAACTTCATCACGCATCCTGCGTATGACCATGCCCCCCGCAGCCTCCATGCGCGTATCGAGCGGCATTACCCAGTCTTCACGGACTTCAGCAACCACTGCCACTTTGCCTGGTTTCAGCTGCTGTTCAACCTCTCCTAGAAAGTCCTCTCCGACACCGACTTTTGCGAGATCATACAGCATACCGCCAAACGTCCCAACACCGGCGCCGATAGCGACACCCACGGGTCCGCCGAGTAACCCAATCAAAGTCCCTGTCGCTAGGCCGACGCCTGTGCCTACTGGACCTTCGTCATCAATCTGTTTTACTCTCACTTTCCCTCCTTCATTCTTGGCAATGACGGCACTCCCGTAGAGGGTGATGCTACCTTCGCCATGCAAATCCTTGAGGGCTTTAAGCCCTTCGTAGGCCTTCTTTTCATTATCGAATACGACGACGATCATTTTATCGTCCACGATTTTGCTCCTTTCTGTTGGTATTGTGAATGTTATGAAGTATATATGACCTGACTAGTGTATTTTTGTTGCGTGAGTTTTGAATTCCATCTTTGGATATCAGTGCGCCCCGCGCACGGCTACAATCGTCAATATCAATAATATGATCTGCATGCTTCTCTGCCGGTGAATCCTCCAGCACTAACAATCCCGACGTGAAGATCAGAACTCCGCATATCGCATTGCTCCAGATATAACCACCCCCTTGCACAAAGAACAGGAATGAACTGCTGAATGCGAGCCAAGCTCCGGCTATCAGCCCCAGCCAGCATTCCCAGCTTATCTTTATCGGAGTGTAGGCGCTCACGACTGCAGCTATGACTCCCATAACCAGGTTGTTCAGTCTGACCGAAGCATTGTTTATGTTGACGAGCGGTGCAAGTGCAAGCCAGATACCGAGAACTTCATTTACCCATCCTTGCCACATAGCATGCTCCTTTCTCATTGCTCGTCGATGGTTTCACACTTTGAAAGCCATTCATGCGCTTCCCGTTCATTCTGAAAAACCCGAACCTCAATTTGAGGGTGTTCCAACAGAATTCTGAACGATTCCGCGTATGAATCTTGGATCAGGGTTTTCGCAACGAAGGCGATCTTGATGTTCTCCGGAAGAGTCAGAGCTAGGAGGCCCGCTGCAAAATTCTCCATGCTGGTTATGTCAATCTCAATATCAGAAAGCTCGCTCAGCTCCGCCATGATATTCATTGCTTGGGGGTCATGCCTACGAGCGGCATTCAGCCTCTGCGCCACCTCTGGTAGATCCCGGCTCGCTAATGATCCTATAAATGCCACTGTCCTGATGTTATCTTTTGCATTGATTACGTAGCTCATATGATCCTCACAGATGTTTGCCTGATATTTCCTTACTTCGAGAGCCAACCGAGGGCAGCGAGTTCATCTTCGTAGAATACCTGAAGATCGATTTGCCCGTGATTCAGCAGTGTCTGAAACATCCGGGCGTAACCGAACTGAGCCGGGCTGTTTGTAATGACGGCTATTTTTATTTTATCATGTAGCGAGTAGCCCCGGGCCTCTGTTCCGATCGAACTCAATGTCTCAAACGTAAGAATGATCTCGGAAAGTCCTGTCATATCAACCAACCCGTTCGGTGAGGCGATAGGACCCTCAGCGCGGAGTGCTCTCACTTCCTTTACCATTTCGAGTAGATCACCATCCCTCAACACTCCCGCAAATATTACTCGCCACATCGTACGACTTAGTTCCATGTTGTAGCCCATACAGTTGCCTCGTTTTCTCCGCTACACCGCTGAATACTGTAGTTTCCATCCTGCCGGCCTGTGACAGTTATTCTCTCGGGAGAGACTCTCCAGTAGCAGCATCATATTTTCCAGCGTGCGGCTCATCGAAAGCTTGCCGGCACAAAGCGGATTGAAACCGGTATCCTTCACTAGTGACATCACCTGGCTAACTGCCTCATCATTATCTCCGGCGACAAAGACATCGACAGCCTGTCCGTTTGTTTTCGGTACCTCAAAGTCCAGAGCAAAAACGGTATTGAATGCTTTAACGACATTGGAATGAGGCAAGAGCGCGGCAAGTTCCTCTGCCGCGCTTATTGTAGGTGGTGTAAGAAGGCCGTTGAGTGTTTGGTTTAATGGGTTGACGACGCTGATCACGATTTTTCCTGTAACTACATCCTTGATCTCCGTTGCGACTTCTGCCTGGGCCTGGTAGGGGACAGTAGGAATAATGATATCGGCTTCCCAGCTCGCTTCCTTTGGCTCGACCACAATCCCCACATCCGATTGTGGCGCCTTTAACCTGATCTTTCCTTCCAGGAAAGGAAGCTTTCCGATAAGTGCGAGAAGGTCCCGTTCATCGTGATCTGTTATCAACGTACGGTACCCTGCCTTTGCGATAGCGTATGCCATCGCTGATCCCATCTGCCCCGTGGCCCCGATGATTGCTATGGTTTTCTTCATTTGATTTTCTCTGTTGGAGTGTTTGGCAATTCTTCAAACATTTCACCAACAATATACGCCGCCCGGGGGCGCCGGCGCATTCAATGAGGGTAAGAAATTACGTGAATCTGGGGGAAGTTAGGGGCTGAACTTAGGATAAAGGAAAACCTGAATCTACGGTAAGAAGAGAACTACTTGCGCTCTGCAAGTTCTTTGCGGATACGGCTCAGAGATTGAGGAGTAATGCCAAGGTAGGAGGCAATCTGGTGTAATGGAATACGCTGGAACAAGTCGGGATAGGTCTTGACAAAATGAAGGTACCTCTCTTTTGGGGATGCGCTCATGAAATCCGAAATTCGTGCCCGCGCCGCTTTGAATTCTTCCTCAAGGACTGCCTTGTAATAGCGATCCCATCCTGGAGCCTCCCTCGAGAGCATGGTCAATGAATCATAGTCGATCAAAAGCAGTTCCGAGTCTTCGAGCGCATCGATGTTCTCGGTTGAGGGTCGATGGGATTGGAAACTCTCGAGGTCGACCATCCACCACCCCTCAATCCCGAACCGCTCAATGTGTTCAGTTCCTGATGCATCCACCGAGAAATGACGCAAGCATCCCTTTGAAATGAAGGCAAGCCACTTGCACACATCCCCTTCCTGAAGGAGATATTGCCTCTTTCTGAGTTTCTTGGGAATCATAAGCGTCGTCGTAAGGTTGAACTCTTCCTCTGGCATTTCCACCCGACTGAGTATATGCTTCCGTAATTCCTCAAACATGGTGCACGTTTAATCCCCTATGCTGCATGCTTTCTTAACGACCAACCATTTCAAGTCTTCTTTGGACCTTCCTTGGAGGCAAATATGTGAAATTCCTATCATTTATTCAATAAGGAACCCAGATGACTCTTGTCACATTTACCCTCTACACCACAACAACGAGTTGGATAAGTGAATATGAAGCGATACCCCAAAACCCTACCTCCAGTTTCGTTCATCGATTCCAGGATTCTTCAGTCTTTTGAGTATTCTTGGCTTCGGTGCACGTTGCGTGGTTTCCCATTTTGCTACGGTGTCTGGATCAACCCCCAATTCCCGAGCCATCCTTCTCAAACTCAACCCCCCTTTGAATCCTATACTGTTTGATTCTCTCGCCTAGACTGTCTCCACTGACCTGGACTTGTAGCGGATTATAACCCAGAAATTCAATTACCTTCGGCAGCAGATACAGACGGGGATTGGTTCGGTTCTTCTCCCAGTTAGTAACACTTGAGGTGGTTGCGTTGACTATTCGCGCAACGTCTTTCTGACGCAACCCAAGGTCGAGGCGTCGCTTCCTAATATGGTCGCCCAAAGTTAGGAGGCGCTCCTGATACGCTGGATTGCGGGGTTTTCGGGAACGAAGGGTCAGGTAGTAACAAGGCAACGCAACCCTGCCCTTGCGGATATTTCACCGATCCGTTGAAGGAATGTACATGCAACCAGATGCAGATTCAGAAATACATGGCGAAGATTTTGGGGCCATTATTGGATCGAATCGATCTGCATATCGAAGTACCGGCGGTGAAGTACAACGAATTATCGGCAAAAGCGCCTGGAGAATTATCGAGTTCCGTCAGAGACCGCGTGGTGAAGACGCGAAACATCCAGCATGTTCGCTTCAAAGGGAGAAAAGGCGTTTACGCCAACGCGCACATGCAGCCGAAAGACATTCAGCAATACTGCAAGCTTGATAAGGCCGGGGAAGAA
>JAWOKN010000183.1:0-17778 GCA_033854175.1 Bacteroidota bacterium
AACCTCATCGATGAGGAGAGCCACCTCTTCCCCCAGAAGGGAGACAAGAGTGATCCGGACACGGGTTTGTTCCGGGATGACATACTGAATCACCGTTGTGGGGTTAAAGGGATTCGGATAGTTCTGATAGAGATCAATCCCTCCGGGCACTTCAGCATCGGGGGTCATCCCAGGGCCGGGCGGCTCCGGCGGGCGTTCGCCGTCGGGACATATGCTGATGCGGCCTTCCGGAGAAGCTGAACCGGACGCAGAAAGAATCAGTTTGCAATCCTGTCTCACCCTCACCCAATACCCGAGACCAGGATCGATACTTAAAGCGGGAAAATACGAACCGGCATAACCGAAGAAACTTGATGTCGCCATAGCGGGGGGTATCGAGGCGATCACGCCCACGGGAACACTCCTGGAAACCCCGCCGATGATATTCCACCCCGCTGTAACCGAGAGGGTTTCGGTCAGGCATGTTGCGCCGGCGACATAGGCGGTCTGATCACCGTCGAACTTCAGCCAATACCCCTTCCCCGGATTAAGGAACGGTTTCACAAAATAATTCCCCTCATAGCCAAACGCCGCCGATACTGCGGTGGGGAAAAGGCCCGATTTGGACGAATCGGTCACAAGTCGCGGAAGAGCGATAAGGTTCCACCCCGATGTCAGCGGGAGGGCAGCGGCATGATACTCGACCCACACCGAAAAAACCCTCGGAGCCGCATAATGAAACGCATACGAAGGCTGCTGCCGGAGCCGGATCGTATCCCCGGAATCTTCATCCTTCATCAGGATAGAATACCCCGCCGGGAGTTTATTGACCGAGGATTCAATCCAGGAAAGTGTAACGAGCCCCGTATCGAGGGTCGTCTCGACATTCATCGTCCAGCGAGCGGAGTCGAGTTCAGTAATATCCTCAGAGAACCGTGTACCCAGCATCGTGGGCCAGTTGCCGCCGGTATGTGGGAAATAGACCTGGAGCCAGTTCCCCGGAGGATTCGGGGGGCAGGGCCGGTCGTACTGGGAATCAAAATCGGGTGTGGCATCGGGCCTCAGGCCGAGGGTGGCTGAGGAATCATGCAGACCGTCGATTCTCGCCTCGATCAAAAGCGTCCAGGATGTAATCGTGACAGTATCAGCGACACCCTGCGAGCCTGAAACCGCAGGTTCGGAATAACCGATGATCCCGGGAAGGATCGCAATTAAAACGCAAATGGTCAATCTCATAGACATCAATTATCCTCTCTCTCAAACCTTGTGAAGACAGAATATCCGATCCCCCGGACAACTCAGCCGGGGGGATCGGATGTGTTATGATTATTTCATGAGAAGCATCTTCTTCGTTTCGGCGAAGTGCTTGCCGTTCGTGCCGGTGGCGCTCATCCGGTAGAGGTACAGGCCGCTTGCCAGGTGTGCGGCATCGAAACTCACCTCATGGTAGCCTGCTTCGACGCTGACTCCGTCCAGCAACGTGGCAACCTTCTGGCCGAGCGTGTTATACACATCGAGACTCACAACCGCATCCTGCGGCACACCCAACCTGATAATCGTCGACGGGTTGAACGGGTTCGGGTAATTCTGCGCGAGCTGGAACGAACTCGGGATCCCGTCACCGGCGTTTTTAACTGTGAATTTCCTGCCCGTTCCGTCCTGATCGAACGCATACGTGCCCACCTTCTTCATATCGATCAGTTTACGGGCTGTCACATCATACATCACAGGATTCACCTTCGTGCCCAGTGAACCAACCGCATTCTGATCCCAGCTCAGGGTAACCTTACCCTCACCGGATGCACTGACCATGAACTCCCATGCGGCCTTCTCCGGGGCCCTGAAGTCGCGGGCATAGGAAGTACCGAGGATCTTCGGATACGAATCACCGCTGACCGCAAAGCCCACTTCGACAAACTTCCCGCTGGGGCTTCTGGGGGGTCGTGGAGCATCGTACTGGTTATCGAACCCGCTTGTGGCATCGTTCCGGACGCCGAATGAAGCCACACGGTCGGCATAGGTAATCCCGTCGGACGATGCAAAGGTTGCGGCAAGGTCGACGCTCCAATGCTTCGCGTCCATCGGATCGGTGGCAGGCGCACTCTGCTTGGGAGCCGGTTCACCGACAACGGCTGTATACTGAACCGATATACCGGTCCTCAGCATCGGTATCCAGTACCCGTGCCAGACTGCCAGGGAAGTGTTTTCAACGGCATATGTCGCCCCATCGTACTTATAGAGAACAGGCGACAACCACCCGGCGCCACTTGCTTCCGACAACGTCTTCGAGGTCGACCCGTCGGTGAACGAGACGGTACTTACGGGCTCATCCGTGACAAACGGATTACCGATGATATTGAACCCGTTAGAAAGCGGCAGTATCAGATCGGTCAAAGGCGAACCGACCGCATCGACTGTCTGGGCACTATTGGAACCGAGCCAATAGCCCTGTCCCATCGCGAGTCCCTCCGGAATCGTATAACCATCCGCGACGCTATACTGGAACGTGTAATACGGAGTTGCGCCATAATCATCACCGAACACCGCGGTAGGAGTCATCGTCGCCTGGGGCACTGGCACGCTCACAAGATTCCATCCCGCGATGGCATCCCGATGGACCGTCAACACGTCAATTGCGAAGATTGCCGAGACATTTATACTGGCCGTCACATTCAGATCGGTGCGGGGATTATCCGTCACGTCATCGCTCCACTTCACGAAATGATACCAGGTATTCGCGACTGCGGATACCGCGGTACCGTTTCCGCCGTAACTCACCGTCTGCGGAGAAGTCCCCGAGATCGATCCGTTTGATCCTGCTGTATAGGTCAGGGTGAACTGGAGTATTGACCACTGTGCATAAAGAATCACATCCGATGCCGGGAACGTATAGCTTGCATTATTGACATAGGCCGTACCAGAACCATTGGCCACCGTATTCCAGCCCGTGAAGGTATATCCCGTCCTGGTGAAGGCATTGGAGGTCAGAGTCACAGAGGTGTTATAATTGCCGCTCTGGCTGCCCATCGTGCCGGTACCTCCGTTGGCATCGAAGCTCACCGAGTAGGAATTCACCGTCCACTGTGCATAGAGTGTAATACTTGCCGTGAACGTATAATCAGCTCCGTCAGCATAAGCAGTGCCGCTACCGTTGGCGGCGGTATTCCAGCCCGAGAAAGTATGCCCCGTATTGGAATAGGCATTGGAGGTCAGGGGTGCGGTCGTATTATAATCTGCGGTCTGGGGACTCATGGAGCCTGTACCGCCGTTTGCGGTAAACGTCACTGTATACTGATTGATCGCAAAGCTTGCAGAAATCGTATGGTGTGCCGTGACATTGCTGAACGTATGACTCGTCACGGCGCCCACTGAGCCGCCATCCACCAGAACATCCTGCACATGATAACCCGTAGCAGGTGAGATCGTATACGACTGGCTCCCGTCATAGCTCACGACCGTTGTGCCGGGAGGTGATATCGATCCATTGGATCCGGCCGATGCTGTTATCGTATACCCGATATTGAAATTGCCGGTGATATTCTGACCTGAGTTCAGGGATGAATCGCGCGCGACGACCTTAATCGTCGCCGTGGACGATCCTGCTGATGGCGTCCACCCTATGGAAGTCGCGGAAGGGTCCAGGTCTGTAGCAATTGCGGTATAGGTGCTGCCATCGAGTGAATAATAGACATCCTGTGACAGGATTCCCGTTGCATCGGTGGAGGTCCAGCTGATGGTGACGGGTGTACCAACGGCAAGCTGGGCACCGGGGTAGGTAACCGCGACGGTCGGTGCCGTACGATCGCCGATCAGGAGCCTGAAATATCTCGTCCCGGCAGCTGATGAGTAGGTGTAATGGGGATCAGCCGTAACGTCCTTGTATGCGCCACTCGTCATGTCATACAAAACGGCTTTATAACTCCCGATTGATGAGAATGCCAGGTTGAGTGTTTTCGAACCTGCCGCATCGGCAGTTGCATGCAGATTCCACACCTTTGCCATCGTCATCAGCGATGACTCATCCTTCTTGATATCGGTTGAATAATTCGGCAAAGGACTTCCCGGATCAAGCAGGAAATATTCGTACAAATAATTCGAGGGGGGCGGTGGTGGCGCCACGACGTCGTAACCGTCCACAGCATCTGTCGCCGCTGCGTTCAGTCCGGCGGTAACGGTGTTACCGACCTGTGCATAGATCGTTCCAACGCCGAGCAGTACGCCCAGCATCAAAACCACAATGGGTACAAATGATTTTCTCATGATGGATACTCTCCGTAGATTATGAACATGACGATGAGTTAAATGTCGAGCCAAAGTACGTTTATCATTTCATCAAGAGCATTTTTCTCGATTGAGAAAACATCTTGCCGTCAACACCGGCAGCGTTCATCCGGTACAGATACACTCCGCTGGCCAGATCCGACGCATCAAAACTCACTTCATGGTAACCCGCCTCCATCTTCACGACATCGAGCACCACGGCAACTTTTTGACCAAGGACGTTATAGACCTCCAGGGTCACAGCGGCCATCTCGGGGACAGAGAAGACGATACAGGTTGCCGGGTTGAACGGGTTTGGATAATTCTGCGCCAAATTGAACGAGGCCGGTACCGCCTGTTTCGGATCATTGATCGTGAACTCCCTGTCCGTGCCGGTCTGTTCATACGAATAGGACTCCACGTTCTTCATATCGATCACCTTTCGAGCGTCGGCGTCGTAGAGGTTGATTTTGAGGTCGCTCCCGAGAGCGGCGAAAGCATTCTTATCCCAGTTCAGGGTCACCCTCCCGCTATGGGATGCGTTCACACGGAATTTCCATCCGGATTTCTCTGACCCCTTATAATCCCGGGCATACGACGTTCCGAACAGCTGGGGATACGTCGCACCGTTCGCCTTGAAACTTATCTCCAGAAATTCCCCGTTTGGATTTCTCGGCGGCCGAGGTGCATCGTACCGGCAGTCGAACCCATCGGTGGCATCATCCCGGACGCCGAACGAGGCGATCTGGTCGGTCAGCAACCTGCCATCCGGTGTCCTGAGGGAGGCCGCAAGATCGACCCCCCAATCTGCGGAAGATGGCGGTTCAGGGGAATACGCGGTGCTCTGCACTGCGGACTGGCCCGGAGCAGCTGAATACTGGACCGATATTCCGCCGGCGAGGACCGGGATCCAGTATCCGTGCCATACGGCCAACGAATTCGACTCATAGGCATACCCTGTTCCGGTATATTTATAGAGGACATTTGACAGCCAACCGCTCGAAGCTGCTTCGGCGATTGTTTTGCTGGTCGATCCGTCGGTGAACATCAGACTTGTGACCGGTTCATTCGTGACAAAGGGATTCCCGATGATATTAAACCCTGGAGACAGCGTGAGGGCGGCACTATTCAGGGCAGCACCCTCCGCATCGACACTCCGGGCCACGGCAGCGCCCAGCCAGTAACCTTGTCCCACCGACAGCAGCCAGGGCATCGTGTTACCGCTCGAAGCGTTATACTGCCACATATAGAACGGTTCCGCCCCATAGTCATCGCCGAACACCCCTGCGGGTGTCATATCGGTCTGCTGGAGAGGCACGCTGACAAGCATCCACCCGGCGGGAGCGTCATAGGAGGCCGTCTGGTTGACGGTAAACACCTGATCGCTCACATCCTGTTGATCGTTCAGGACGGAATCGCGGGCCACGACCCTGATCCGGGCGGTGGCCGAGGCACTTGCCGGTGTCCAGACGAGCGAGTCGACATTTCCGTTCGTGGAATCGACAAACGTATACGGATCGGCGCCTGTCGGTGAAAAGTAGACATAGTGCCGGAGGATGCCCGTCCCGTCGGTCGAGGTCCACCGGATGGTATACGGGCGACCTGCGGTTGCGATCTCGCCGCCATTGGGTTGAACCACCGTGACGGCCGGAGTAGTGCTGTCCCCGATCATCAGTGCAAAGGAGGAAACCTCGCCGGGAGACGGCGGAAGGTTGTAGGTGAACGTAGGATTGAGAAGAATATTCTGATACTTCCCCGTACTCAGCTCGAACAGCACCGGTTTAAATCCCGGGGGCAGATTTGAATTCGTGACAGTGATCGCCGACGGGACACTGATCCGATCGGACACCGAGCAGAGCGCCCACCGTTTCGCATGCGTTACGAGAGTCGACTCATCCTTCCTTATATCCACGGCAAAGTTTGAAACCGGCTGACCCGGGGCGAGCAAGAAATAAAGCTGCACGAAATTCGCCGGAGGAGGCGGGGGGGAGCCCGTATCCTGCATATCGATACCGTCAAGGGCGAGCGGGCTGACGCCGGCGACGATCCTGTTCGTCGAACTCATCGCGATCGTATACTGGATGAGGGCGAAGTTCGCCGTAACCGTGACATTCCCCGTCACATTGACATCTGTCCTCGGATTGGCTGTTGAGGCATCGCTCCAGTTGACAAAACGGTAGCCCGGATTCGGAACCGCCGCCACGGGTGAGCCGTCGGTGCCGTAATTCACCGTCTGCGGAGTCGTCCCGCTCACGGAACCATTTGGTCCGGCCGTATAGGTGAGTGTATAGTGGAGTATCGACCACTGAGCGTAGAGTGTACCGCTTTCCGTAAACGTATAACTCGCCCCATCGGCATAGGCGGCGCCTCCTCCGCCGGCCTGGGTATTCCAGCCTGCGAAGGTACAGCCGGTCCTCGTGAATGAATTCAGCGTCAGGGGTGCCGTGGTATTATAATTCCCGGATTGTGGGCTCATCGAGCCTGTCCCGCCGTTGGCATGAAACGCAACAGTATACTGGTTGATCGTCCACTGGGCATAGAGCGTAACACCGGCCGTGAAAGTGTAGGTAGCGCCGTCGGCATACGCCGTACCGCCTCCGCCCGCCTGTGTATTCCAGCCTGCGAAGGTATATCCTGTCCGGGTGAAGGCATTCAACATCAGGGAAGCGGTGGTATTATAGTTCCCGGTCTGCGGGCCCATGGAACCCGAACCGCCGTTGGCGTTGAAGGTCACCGAATACTGATCGATGGCAAAGACCGCATGGATCGTCGAATCCCCCCTCACGTTGGAGAAGGCATACTCCGGCATATTCCCGCGGTAGGCGCCGTTAACGATCACGCTATCGACATGATAACCGGTTGACGGGGTCATGGTAAACGTCTGGCTGCCGCCTTCCAGGACGCTCACGGCGCCTGATGGATTGATCGAGCCGTTCGGGCCTGCGGATGCTGTTATGACATATGACGACAGGACAAGAGCCTGGATCTCGGCTGCAGAGAGGGCATAATTATAGACGCGGGCATCATCCATCTGGCCCGTATACTTCCTCGCGCCGCCGCTCTCGGCCCCGATACTGAGCGGAAGATTATTCGACGCTATTGTGAACGCGGCCGCTTTCGAGGTGTCAAGGACGCCGTTGATATACAGTTTCACCGTCGCACCATCGTACGTAGCCGCAAGATGCATCCAGGCACCATTTGTGGGATACTCGCTCGTGACGCGTGCGCTCAACCGGTAGGTATCGCCGTTTGACACCTGGTTAAACCGCACAAACGGCCTGCGGGGCGGATTGCCCGTTGCTGCAGCAAGCGACATCTCATAGCCATTGACACCGCCGTTGGTGGCTTTCTTTATCAGATCCTGTGTGGCAAAGACGGATGGTTTTATCCATGCGGCGAGAGTGATGGCATTGGTGATCCGGAGGCTGGGTGTATCGGGAACAGCAGCATACGTTGTCGTCCCGTCGAAGACAAGGGCCTTACCGCGCATACCGGTGACCCAGTTCGCAGTTCCGTAGATCGCACCGTTGTTGAGCCAGGTCGAGGAATCGACGAGAACAGTCCCGCCCCCTTCCTCCATCGCCCAGCGGCCGACCAGTGGGTTTGTATTGATAAACGTCGCCGTGAAATTCTTATTCGCGATCATCGTCACGGAAACCGGATTGGCGGAAGTGGCGGTATCGCCGGTCCAGCCGCCGAACGTCCAGCCGTAGAAGGGTGTGGCAGTCAGCTGGACGACCGTCCCATAATTATATGTTGTTTGATCCGGCGATTTAGCGACGCTGCCGCCGCCTGCCGCCGTGACATTCAAGGTGTAGGTATTCACGGCGAAGGTCGCGCGGATCGTGGAATCGGCGAGCACATTTGTGAAGGTATAGCTCGACATCGTCCCCCGGTAGATCCCGTTGACAATGACGCTATCGATATGATAACCGGTTGAGGGGGCAATCGTGAACATCCGGCTGTCTCCATCCAGCACCGTCACTGCCCCATCCGGAGTGATTGAACCATACGGACCGGCTGTTGCGGTGATGGTATGGTAGACCGGTGGTGCGGCGGCCGTGGTAAATCCCCACACAGGCCCGGTCGTCGTTGCAAACGTATCGTTCACCGAGGCATACCACTCATACGATGTGGAAGCCGTCAGTGGACCCCACGGCATGGATGTGGCCGAACCGGACGGGACCCCGGTAGTGGTGCCGATGAGCTGGAAGGCCGATCCGCTCATATTATAGGCGAGGTCGAACTGGCTGCTTGCGCCGGTATTCCACTGGTCGAGGTAGGGGGAATAGGTCTTCACATGGATAACGTTCCCGGCAGGTGAAAAGTCCCAGACACGCATCCAGCCATTTCCGCCATTCGTGACCCCCTGATAATTCGCCATCATGGTATAAATGACATTGCCGTTATACGTATCGCTGCGCCGGCTTTCGCCCGAGCTATGTCCCGAGCTGATAAGGAAGAGGTTGGGATTATCCTTCAGGGAATCGTAGAGGGTCTGGCCCAGGCCATTCCACGCACCGCCAGTTGTCAGCATATCGTGATAGAAAACAATTGCACGGCGGCCCGGGTAGGCCTTCAGAATGCTATCGGCCCAATGAAGAACCTGTGTGCCGGCGTTCATCCGGATCGTGACCGCGATAAAATTCAAGGCACCGGCGGAGAAGAGCTGGAAGTTGCTATTGTTATCCGAACCGTAGTGGCCACCGTAGTAGGGTCGTCCGGAAAAGCGCGACAATCCGAAAAACTGGTTAAAAAGCGTCGTACCGCCGATCGTATCGTGGTTCCCGATGGTAACGCTGAAGGGTATTCCCGGCAGGGGATTCTCGAGGGTAGACATGACCGTATCGGCGCGGCGCCATTCCTCGATCTGCGAGGAACCGTCGTTCACAATGTCGCCGACCTGGTTCACAAAGACGATATTTCTCGATATCCTGTTATTCGCGATCCACTGTGTCTGCGCCTTAAACATGGCGAGCGTAGCGCCGCTCAGAAGGGCGGTATAATTCTGCGCATCGGGCAGTTCGACAATCGAAAAATCCGGTGCGGTGCCGGCCTGACGTCCGTAGAAACCGACATCCAGGTAATCAGCGTCAGGATCGGAAACGTTCACCGACAGCGTCGGGGATGTTGAAACATCCGTTGCACCGTCGGAGGGGGTAACAAGAGCCGGCGCATCGGGGGAATGATTCACCGACAAATTAAAGGGAGCACCGCTCACCCAGGCAAAGCCCGAGCCCACGACCGAACCGTCGAAGGCAGTTCCGGCGCCTGCGTGGACAACCGCACCCGACAATTCATCCATTCCCCATCTCCCGATGAGACCCGTCTGGGGTGTGGTAATCGGTGTATTAACCGCGGACTGGATATCCGCCCCGGTCCGGGGATACGACCATATGCGTGCTTCATCGATCGTACCGTCGAAGAATCCCTGCGTGGTCGTGCCATTCGACCGGATGGAGGTCCCGAGGGCAGTCGGGGAGAGGGTGGCGGAAGCCGCAGGCTGTCCGACCGTCAGTTGATTCTCCAGCGACCCATTCAGGTACAACTTCCAGGCTGTTCCGTCATACGTCGCGGCCGCATGGTACCATACATTCCGCTGGATGTGGGTAACGCCTGCAACAGGGTGGTTCTGGCTCGGGCTTGAGCCGGCCGCGCCCTCCTCAAAATCGGCGCAGAGGACACTATCCGATGCGCGAATGCCGAGAAAATAGTTGATATCGTGTGCGGCCACCTCATCCTCCGACGTACCCTTCGACAGCAATGGAATGGCATCGGGGATACCGCCGGTACCGGTGGTAACGGAGGCACCGGTCCCGTCGCGTCTGAACCAGGTCTCGATTGTGAAGGTGGGGGTACTGAGGCTCGATCCCGTTCCGAATGTGACACAGGCGTTGCCGCTGCCGAATTTCAACCCATTATTCGGCGGGGCTGTGGTTGCAGCGCAGGCCACGCCGGTATAATCCGAGGAGCCGAAGCTATTTGAGGCGCTGACCCGGTAGCAATACTCCGTCGAGGGACTCAGGCCGGTATCGGAGAATGTGGTGACATTGGCGGCCGTCTGGGCCCGTAGGGAGAACGGCCCGCCGGATCCCGAGGTTGAGCGTTCGATATTGAACATCTGTTCGTCGCCGGCATTATCCACCCACTGGAGGTCGATCTGAACGCTTCCGTTCGCCCCGGCGGTAAGACCGGACGGATCGGCCGGGGGGAGGAAGGTGATATTCATCGGTGCACCGTCGACCCAGGAGGGGCCGTTTATCAGAGTACCGTCCGGGGAACCCGCAATGGAATTCAGCGCAGTTGTTCCCGAGCCGTCATTGAGACCCCAGCGGCCGAGAAGGCCGGGCCGGGGTGAAGTAATCTGGGAATCGATGGCAGCCTGGATTTCGGCCTGAGATCTCACGATCCCCCAAATCCGGACCTCGTCGACGACGCCGTTGAGATAACCGGGACCATACCCTGAAGACGAACCCGGAAGACCGGTGGTCAGCAGGGCGGTTCCGGCGGCGGCGTGCTGGGTGCTGAGGTTCTGTGGATAGAGTGAGCCCGATCCGATAACGGTATCCTTCTCCAGGATTCCGTTCAGGTAGAGGCGCCAGCGGTGTGCGGTAATGTCATACGTAACTGCGGCATGGTACCAGACATCATCAAGGACGGGGGTAACGCCGGCAACGGGATGGTTCAGGCCGGGGGAGGCAGAACCCGTCCCCTCCTCAAAATCTGCGGCAAGCACATTTGCCGGACCGTAGCTCCGTCCTGAAACAAACGTGGTGCCATTGATACCGAGGAAATAGTTCATATCGAAGGTGCCGCCGTCGCTTTCGGCCATTCCTTTTGTCACAAGCGGGAGAGCAAGGATACCGCTTGCGCCGCTGGTCGTGACGACACCTGTGCCTGTTTTCTTAAACCAGCACTCGAGCGTAAAATTCTGCGTCCCGAGAGCAGTCGTTGCCTGACCAAACGTCACGTATTGGTTCGTTCCGTTCAGCTGGATGCCCGTCTGGGCGCTGGTAAGCCCGGTGCCCAGAAACAGGAGAAGAGCCAGAGCGGAAATGATTTTCCCGTAGTACGGAACATTGATGTTTGTCATTGTACCCTCCAATATTATTTTCGCAAAATAGATATCAGAAAAAGCCAAAGAGCGCGGAACTTACCTGTCGCCCGCGCGCATCCGGTCTTCCCGATCCCCGCCACTCGTACTCTCTCCCCCGCCGAAGCGGCTAAGCGGCATTGCCGACCATGTGAAAACCTGGCCGGCGTTCTATGATCCGAAAAGAATATTCTCAAAAAACACAGGCTTCTGCCGGTGTTACTTCACCAAAAGCATGGTCTTCGCGTTTGTGTAGTGGCCTGCCGTCATGTGACAGATATAGACACCCGAAGGCACGGGTTGGCCCGATGCATTCCGGCCGTTCCAGGAGACGGTATAGTATCCTGCGTCCTGCGTCTGATTCACAAGCGTCACGACTTTCTGGCCCAGCACGTTATAGATCTCAAGGCGCACCCGGGCGGTGTTGGGCAAACCGTAACCGATCATTGTGGTCGGATTGAACGGGTTGGGATAATTCTGTGCAAGTTCGAACGAGTTCGGGACGGCCTGATCCCGACTCCGTATGGTAAACATCCGGCTCGTCCCCGAGAGTCTGAATGCATAGTTATCCGCCCGCAGCATATCCACCGACTTCCGGGCTTCAAGATCGTACAACTGGAGATTCACGTCACGGGCCAGGGCGCGGATGGCGCCGGAGTTCCATGACAGCGTCACATCCCCCCCGCCGGATGCGTTCACGACGAACTCCCATCCCGCGTCGGGTGACGCCTTATAATCCCGCGCATAGGATGCCCCGAAAATCTCCGGATAATTCCCACCCACGGGCAGGAAACCCACCTCGACAAAATGTTTCCCCGGGCTTCTCGGCGGGCGGGGCACATCGTAGCGGTTATCATAGCCGTCCGTCGCGTCACTCCGCACACCGAACGATGCGATCCCGTCGGTGCTGGTAATACCGAAGGGATCCGTATGTGTGGCGGCAAGATCAAGATTCCAGCGCGTTGCAGAAGGTTCCTCTGCATGAGCGGTTTTAGGGAGTGAGGCACCGCCCGACGGTGCATGATGGATGACAACGCCGTCGACGAGCATTGGTATCCAGTATCCCTTCCACACCTCGAGTTTCACGGTATCCAGAGCATAGGTCGAACCGGTATAGGCCCAGAGGGCATTTGACAGCCATCCTGCCAGCACCGCATCGGTCCACCCCTTCGTTTGCGAGTCATAGGTGAACTGCAGATTTCCCCTGGGTTCATCGGTGGAGAACGGGTCGCCGATGATGTTATAGCCGATGGAGAGGGTTGAGCTCGCGCTGGTCAGCCGGGTCCCCGCGGCATCGATCGCCTGCGGGCTTGTGGATCCGAGCCAATACCCCTGGCCCATCGTCAGGATGCCTGGCACCGTGTAAAGGTTCGTGGAACCATACTGGAAAACATAGTATGGCGTAGCTCCGTAATCATCCCCGAACACACCCGCCGGTGACATGTCGGATTGCTGCACGGGCACGCTGACCAGATTCCAGCCGGCCAGAGCGCTCGTATTCACCGTCGTCACGTCAGGGGCAAAGCTGACCGAAAGGGTATGATCCTGCGTGACGCCGTAGAACGTATAGGTTGTCACAGCGCCGGCGGAGCTTCCGTCGGCGAGGACATCGAGCACATGATAACCGGGAGAAGGTGTGATCGTAAAGGTCTGGTCATTGCCATGGTTGACAACGACTGATCCGGAAGGAACAACTGAGCCATTGGCCTCCGCGGAGGCGGTGATCGTATGGGTCACCTGTGGGGCTGCAGTTGTAAACTGCCAGGACGGACCCGTGGTTGTTGCGAAGGCGTCAGAGACCGCTGCATACCATTCATAGAGGGTGGAAGTATTCAAACCGCTCCAGATCATACTCGTATTCGATCCCGAAGCGACGCCGGTATTCGTGCCGATGAGCTGGAAGGGTGCACCGCTCATATCGTAGGAAAGATCGAACTGACTGTTGGCATCCGTTTCCCATTGATTCAGTTTCGGGGAATAGGTCTTCACATGAATCACATTGCCGGCTGGTGAAAATTCAAGAATCCGCAGCCAGCCGTCCCCGCCGTTCGAACGACCCTGATAATCGGCCATGAGCGTATTGACGGTGTCCCCGTTATAGACATCCGAGCGCCGGCTCTCACCGGGCCAGTGGCCGCAGTTCATCATACACAGGTTGGGATTATCCTTCAGGGAATCGTAGATCGTCTGGCCCAGACCGTCCCATCCCCCGCTCGTATTCAGCAAATTATGATAGAACACCAGTGCCCGGCGGCTGTTATAGACCTTGAGCAGGCTATCGGCCCAATGAAGCGCGCCGGCCGCGGCATTCACCTCGAGATTGACGGCGATAAAATTCAGGGTCCCCGCGCTGAACAGCTGGAAATTGTTATTATTATTCGCGGAATAATGCCCGCCATAATAGGACCGGCCCGTGAACCGTGACACACCAAAAAACTGATTATAGTAGGTTGTACCGCCTGTCTGGTCGTGATTGCCGATCGAGATACCGTACGGAAGGCCTGGGAGGGGATTTTCCAGGATCGACATCGAGGTATCCGCGCGTCTCCACTCCTCGATATTGGAATCACCATCGTTGGTAATATCGCCGATCTGGTTGACATAGACGATATTCCGGCTGACCCGGTTGTCGACGATCCACTGAGTCTGCTGTTTGAAGATGGCGTTGGTCCCATTGCTCAGGAGGGCGGTATAATTCTGTGCATCGGGAAGCACCACAACGGTGAAATCGGGTGCTGTAAGGGTTCGTCCGTAAAAGCTCACACTGAGATTTCCGCCGTCCGGATCCGAGACATTCGCGGTGAGTGCCGGTGAAGTTTCGACGCCCGTGGCGCCGTCGGACGGGGAGACCGCGGTCGGTTGGGCGGGTTTATTATTCGGAGCGCCCGCGACCCAGCTGTAGCCGGTTCCGCTCACCGCGCCGTTGACAAAACCACCGGCGTTCCCATGAACGGCCGATCCGGTTCCCTCGTTCAATCCCCACCTGGCGATCAGGCCGGTCTGCGGGGCGATGATCTGCGAATCGATGGCTGCAAGGATCTCCGCGCCTGTGCGGGGATAATTCCAGATACGCACTTCATCGAGCGTACCATCGAAAAACCCCTGTGCGGTAGTGCCATTTGACTGTATGGAGGTACCGATGGCTGCGGGTGATATGGAATGAGCGGTGGGATAAATCCCGGGGCCGATCGTTTTCACCGAATCGAGGACCCCATTCAGGTACAATTTCCACGTCGTCCCGTCGTACGTGGCTGCCGCGTGGTACCACACGCCGGTCGCGATCGTCGTGACACCGCGTACGGGGTAGTTCTGACTCGCGGTGTTCTGTTCGAAATCCGCGATCAGCTTCCCGGTGGACGCATCGATACCGAGGAAGTAATTGATATCCTTCGTCGTATCCTCCGTTTCCGACGTCCCCTTCGTCACAAGCGGGATCGCGCTCGTTATACCCCCCGAGCCGGTCGTGACACCCACACCCGGGCCGTCGCGTCTGAACCAGGTTTCGACCGTAAAGACCGGAGTATTCAATGAAGGAGCTGAACCGAAGGAGACGAATGAGTTTGAACTTCCGAACTTCAGTGCATACGCCCCTTCCGGAGGTGTTGTGGTGCTGGCATCGTTGGAAAAGGAAGATGAGCCGTTGCTATTCGTGGCACGGACCCTGTAATAATACTGCGCTGAAGGATTCACCTGCGTATCGATGCAGGTCACTGTATTGGCGGGCACACTCCTCAGCAGATTGAAGGTCAGGCCACCGTTCGTCGACCGCCAGATATCAAAGGTGGCTTCGTTCGTTGAATTATCCGTCCACGAGAGGCTGACCTGATACGCTGAAAGCGCCGTCGCTGACAGGCTGCCCGGGGGGGCAGGCGGGGGAAGGGTAACAATGTCAAACGGGGCGGCCCCGACCCAGCTGTAACCCGTGCCCATAATCGTGCCGTCGGTAAACCCACCGGCGTTACCGTGAGCAACCGCGCCGGTGCTGTCATTCAGGCCCCAGCGTCCGATCAGGCCCGTCCGCGGGGTAACCAGTTGTGAGTCGAGCAGCGCATTAATTTCGGCATTTGAGCGGGCATAATTCCAGATCCGGACCTCATCCAGGATGCCGTTGAAATACCCTGGACCATACGTGGAGGCTCCGGGGAGGCCGCTCGATTGAAGGGCCGTGCCGAGCGCCGCATGCTGGACACTGTTAAACTGGGGGAAGCACACGCCGCCCGAGATAACGGTATCCTTCTCAAGGGAGCCGTTCAGATAGAGCTGCCACCGCCGGGAGGCGCTGTCGTAGGTAACGGCGGCATGGTACCAGACATCAATGAGGATGGGAGTAACGCCGGCGACGGGATGGTTCAGACCTGCGCTGGCTGAGCCCGTTCCCTCCTCAAAATCGGCCACAAGGACATTCGGCGGGCCATACGATCTGCCCGAGACATACTGCGTATCATTAATTCCGAGAAAATAATTCATGTCGAGCGTATTGCCATCCGACTCCGCCATACCCTTGCTCACCAGGGGAATCGCAAGCACGCCCGAAGTGCCGGTTGTCGTTTTGGCGCCGTAACCCGTCCGTTTGAACCAGCATTCGAGTGTAAAGTTCTTTGCGCCGAGCCCGGTGGCAACGCCGAACGTCACGTAGGCATTCGAAGACCCAAACTGGAGGGCCGCGTTCTTTTCCGGGGGAGTCGATGCGGATGCATCGGGAGTGAATGACGATGAGCCGGAGGCATTCGTCGCGCGGACGCGATACAGGTACTGTGCCGAAGAGTTAACGGCGTTATCGGTATAGCTCACCGTATTGGCGGGAAGGGATATCAGCGCGCTGAAATTCAGACCCCCGTCGGTCGATCTCCAGATATCGAATGTGTTTTCGGACGTTGAATTATCGGTCCACGAGAGACTGATCTGATACGGGGAAGGAGCCGTGGCGGCAAGCCCGCTCGGTGCTGCAGGGGGTGCCGGTGAGAGTGTCGTATCACTGGCGATGTTGCTATAGGACGAACCCCCGCCGCCGTTGACGGCGCGGACCCGGTACCAGTATTCTGTTGTCGGTATCAGGCCGGTATCGCTGCAGGCCTGAGTATTGGCGGCCACGGTTTTCATCAGCGTGAACGGGCCGTCCGATCCGGAGGAAGAGCGTTCAATCTCAAAAGCCGCCTCGTTCGCTGAATTGTCCGTCCATGCCAGGTTGATCTGGCTGAGAGAGATTGCGGTTGCCGTAAGACCGCCGGGTGCGGCAGGCGGAGTAAATGATATATTAAACGGAGCACCCGGAGTTATCCATGTGGGACCAGCCGTCAATGTCCCCTTCGGGCGGCCGGTTACCGTATTATTCGCGACCGTGCCTGAGCCCTCATTCAGTCCCCACCGGCCGATCAACCCCGTTTGTGCCGATGAAATTTCAGAATTAATCGATTGCTGTATCTGGAGCTGTGACCGGACATAATTCCAGATTCTGGCCTCATCGATGGATCCGCTCAGATAGCCTGATGGGACGCCCGTGGAATTCAGTGCCGACCCGAGGGCTGCATGCTGAATGCTCATATACTGCGGGAACCTTGTTCCAGCCTGGATCACCGTATCCTTTTCCAGAATTCCGTTGAGATAAAGCCGCCACCGGAGATTCGGAGCATCATAGGTGACCGCGGCATGATACCAGGTGCCGCTGGAGATCGCGGTAACGCCCGTCACGGGATGATTCAGGCCCGGACTCGTGGTACCTGCACCCTCCTCAAAGTCCGCGGCCAGGACGCTGGCCGGGCCGTACGAACCGGTGCTGTTGATTCCGAGGAAGTAGTTACAGTCCACATTACTCCCGTCCGCCTCACCCCGTCCCTTGGTCACCAAGGGGAGAGCGCTCACGCCGCCTGAACCTGTAGAAGACGCGGTGCCGCCGGCAGACCGGTTGAACCAGCATTCGAGTGTAAATGAGGACGCGCCCAATCCGGTATCGGGACCCTCGGATCGGCCAAACGTGACGTACTGGTTTGTCCCGTTAAGCTGCAGGCCATACGCCGCGGCAAACGTCACGCTGATGGTATGGTCGGTCGTAACATCGGTAAACGTATAGCCGGTAACCGCTCCGACCGATCCACCGTCAACAAGGACATCCAGGACCCGGTACCCGCCTGATGGGGTCATCGTAAACGACTGGCTTGCCCCATCGGTGACGCTCACGGCACCGGAAGGAGCGATCGATCCGTTTGATCCGGCCGAGGCTGTTATCGTATGGGTGGCGGCGGTGATTTTGAACGTCACATGAATGGTGCTGTCGCCGGCGACATTATTAAACGTATAGCTCGTCATCGAACCCCGGTACACGCCGTTGATGACCACGCTATCGACCTGATATCCCGTAGTGGGCGTCATGGAAAACAGCTGGCTGCCGCCGTCGGTGACCGTCACGGAGCCGGAGGGGCTGATACTTCCATTCGGTCCGGCCGTAGCGG
>JAWOKN010000184.1:0-7280 GCA_033854175.1 Bacteroidota bacterium
AGGAGGGGAAGGACGACTACGGATTCAACGCGCAGACGGAGAAGTATGAGAATCTGGTGCAGACGGGTGTGATCGATCCGACAAAAGTGACGAGAATCGCGCTGGAGAACGCAGCCAGCGTGGCAGGCCTTGTCCTGACGACAGAGGCGACGGTGGTGGAGAAGCCCGAGGAGAAGAAACCGATGCCGCCGATGCCCGGCGGTGGCGGTATGGGCGATATGTACTGATCCCGCCCTTCGTGGCGGTACCAAATCTGTCCCTCAGCCGCAAAAATCAGCGGCTGGGGGATTTTTTTTGACATCGTAAGTTCAGTAGAAACAGGGCCTGGATGCCCTGACAGCCCGGAGAATGTGAACTGCCTCACATCCCCTTTGCCCGGTCCACACCTGATTTCGTACATTTACTACATTAAGTGTCATCACCGAGAAACAATCGTTCATTGGAGTTACGATGGATCAGATTCTGACGGCTCTCTACTGGATTGTGGGAATCCTCACGCTGGGCTTTATTGTGATCTTCATCCTTAAAGTGGTCAATGATATGAAGAACGGCGTCATGAGGTTCGGAAAACGTCTCACACGGGCAAGAAATTAACCGCCACTTGTCGTCTGCCGGCCAGCCGGCTTTTTTTCCGATTCCCGCAGCAGTTGATCATAATACGCGAATGTCCCGAAGGCCCTCATGGCCTCCCCCTGGGCATGCACGGTTCCAACCTCGTCCACCCCGTAACCATCCTCACCGCCGTTCGGATTCCACCCGTTCCTGATGCCGTTGTCCGATTCCCGGTGAAGAACTACCGTCGCCGTTCCCTCATGGTTTGTCCAGACGTGCGTAAGCATGGTCTCAATCCGTTCCATCAGCACATGCAGCTCCTTCGGCGCGATCGAATAGGCGTCAAGCAGGTAGTTGACGAATGCACCATTTCCATCCATGCGGATCTGATAGTATTCATGCGGATCCACCCAGCCGTTTGCAGGATCGGTGACTCTCAGGGCCGTCGCAATGACGATCTGCTTGATGGCGGTGTCCCCCGTTATCCGGTAGAGCGAGGCTCCGAGCGAGCAGTACTCCGACCCCTCCCACGGCAGCTCCTTTCCGAATGCCGCCAGCCCGGGCTTTCCTTCCCACCTCCCGTTGCCTTTGTAAAGCGTTTGTACGATTCCGGGATGCTGTTTATCACCCTTCCATACGAGCAGGGCCTCGGTGAGGTACTGGTGGATTCCCGTTGCCTCGTAGAGCTGCGCCGCGACCGTCGCCATCTGATTCATGTTGCTGTTGGTGAAGATCTGCACCTCAGCCGATGATCCGGGGGGATAATTGTACCAGCTCCAGTATCCTTCCCGGTCCGATAACCGTCCCTCGTTCCGCGCCTCGTCATACCTGTGCCGGGCGTCGTCAATCAGATAGTGGAATTGTTTCCCCGTCACGTTCCACCAGAGGATCTCCGCAAGACAGACCCACGCCCGGTCATCCACCCACGTTCCGACACACATGTTTACCAGCGGATGCTCGTTGATGTGAAATCTCATGAGCGAAGCGTCGTGCGTGGCTTTGTACAGATACGCATCCCCGATCGCCCCGTATGCACCTTCCCAGCAGGGTGTGTAGACAATCCGGAAGAGTTGATTGACCTCGAATGCACGGGTTATCCAGACGCCGGCCGTGTCAGTGCGCGCCTCGCGGGGCCCCGCCGGGGCGGTTGATGCCCGTTGCTCAGACCGATATGTCGTCATGATGAAGTATCCGATGACGATCAGACCGGCGATGATCGTACCTGCCGTGATCACATTGCGGGAGGTGTGCGATGGGGGAGGGGGTGGCTTTTTGTGCTTGTGGGACATTCCCGTATCTGTGAGGATGTCTGGATCCGTGAAGAACGTTTACCTGAAGATACGATGTTGCCCCGTTCTTTCCAAGCTGTCCCACCACACCAGCCGGGGACAGATGGGACTTCCGGAATACCGGCTTTCTACTTGATACTTCGCCCGGAGATTGCTAAATTGCATGTCGACGAAAATCGCCTTTCGTTGCTGAAAACATTTCCGGGGAAATCAGGGTGTCTGACCAGAAAAAATATATCGCTCACCTCGATCTGGATTGCTTTTTTGTCTCGGTCGAAAGGATCGACAATCCCTCGCTGCGCGGCAAACCCGTGGTGGTGGGTGGGAGTCCGTCAGGCCGCGGCGTCGTCGCATCGGCTTCGTATGAGGCCCGGAAGTTCGGCGTCCATTCCGCCATGCCGACCGCCCGCGCACTCCGCCTCTGCCCCGGTCTCATTGTCGTCCACGGCCGCCACGGCGTCTATGGCGATTATTCCCGCCGGCTCTATGAGTACCTTCTTTCCGTCGCCCCTGTCGTCGAAAAGGCATCGATCGACGAGATGAATATCGATTTCACCGGCTGCGAAACCCTCTATCACGAGGATCTGGCCGGGTTTATACGTGAACTCCAGAAGAAAATACTGGAAAAGTTTCAGCTTCCCTGTACCATCGCCCTGGCTTCAAATAAACTGGTCGCCAAAATAGCCGCCAATCATGTGAAACCGAATGGCGTCATATCGGTTCCCCACGGAACCGAAGCCCTGTTCCTTGCCCCGCTCCCGATTGAATCCATACCGGGGGTGGGGACGAAGACATCGGAACGGCTTTTTGCGCGCGGGATCAGAACCATCGCCCAGTGCCAGGCTTTCTCCGAACCCGATCTCGTCCATTTTCTCGGTTCATTCGGAGGGTATCTTTACCGTGCCGTCCGCGGGCAAGGCTCATCCACTGTCTCGATGGAGCATTCGAGGAAAAGTGTCTCGAAGGAGGAGACGTTTGCCGCCGACGTCAGCGATACCCGGCATCTCGAATCGACGCTCTTTACGATGGTGGGTCAAATCTGCTCGATATGCAGAAAACACGGCTGGAAGGGGAGAACCATTACGGTGAAATTCCGCTACGCGGATTTTACAACCTTCACCCGCCAGCAGAGCTGCACCCCACTGGATTTTGACCCCCGGGTGTTCGCCATAGCCCGCGATATCTTCCGGAATCATTATGACCAAAAAAGGCCGCTCCGGCTCATCGGCGTGGGACTGTCGAATTTTCTGGGGGATGAGGAACGCGAACCCTCCCTTTTCGATGAACCGGAGATTACGGCGGGCGTCCTCAGGGCGGTCGATGAGCTCCGGAAAAAATACGGATCGGACGTCATCCGCTTCGGCGGAAGTTCAAATTAGGATCATACCACCATGCCCCGAAAAACCAAACATCAGACCCGAGGCTCCGGAAAACCACTTGTCGGTGTCATTATGGGTTCCCGCTCGGACTGGGAAACGATGTCGTTTGCGGCCCAGACTCTCGCCACACTCGGCATTCCCCATGAGGTCAGGGTTGTCTCGGCTCACCGGACCCCCGATCTTCTCTTCCGCTATGCATCAGAGGCCGAGAAACGGGGTCTGCAGGTGATTATCGCCGGCGCCGGCGGCGCAGCCCACCTGCCCGGCATGACCGCCTCCAAAACCATTCTCCCCGTCCTCGGAGTTCCGATGAAAACAAAGGCGCTCAAGGGGGTCGATTCGTTCCTCTCCATCGTCCAGATGCCCGCGGGCGTTCCCGTGGGCACCTTTGCACTCGATAAAGCCGGCGCTGTGAATGCTGCGCTTTTTGCCTGCTCGATCCTCGGCAACAAGTACCCGAAGTTCAGAGGGGTGCTGAAAAAGTTCCGGGAAACACAGACCCGCTCGGTCCTCCAACATCCTGACCCCCGTTCCTGACGATGACCATCGGTATACTCGGCGCCGGCCAGCTCGGCAGAATGCTTTCTATGTCTGCCATCCCCCTCGGATTGCAAGTCCGGTGCATCGACCCCACACCCAGGCCGCCTGCTGCCTCTGTCGCCGAAATCATCACCGGCAACTATGAGGATCCCGCGTCACTCGAGATGTTTGCCCGGGGACTGGATGTCGTGACGTACGAATTTGAGAATATTCCCCTCTCAGCCGTGAGGATCCTTGAGAAAACCGCCCCCGTCTATCCTCCCCCGCAGGCGCTTGAAATCGGCCAGGACAGGCTTAAGGAAAAGCTCTTCTTCCAGAACCTCTCGATCCCCGTTCCGAAATACCGGGCCGTGGAATCGGAGGATAACTACTATACCGTCGTCGATGAACTTGGCTACCCCCTTGTTGTCAAAACCCGCCGGTATGGATACGACGGCAAGGGCCAGTTTATTCTCCGCAATGAAAGCGAGGCTCGGAAGGCCTGGAACGCCCTCCGGACAGAACAGCTTATACTCGAGGAGTTCGTATCCTTCGACCGTGAGCTCTCTCTTATCGGGGCCCGCAGCAGGTCTGGCAAAACGGTTTTCTATCCGCTGATCGCAAACACACATAAGAACGGCATCTTACGCCTCTCCCGCGCGCCGTACAGGGATAAAGAGCTTCAGACGCGGGCAGAGGGGTATATGAAGAAAATTTTCGACGAGCTTCATTATGTCGGCGTGCTGACAATTGAGTTCTTTCACTACCGCGGCGCCATTCTGGCCAATGAGATTGCACCCAGAGTCCACAACTCCGGCCACTGGACTATCGAGGGCGCAGCCACGAGCCAGTTCGAAAACCATATCAGGGCCGTTCTCGATTATCCCCTCGGCTCGACCGCCCCCCGGGGGTTTGCTGCCATGATAAACCTGATCGGCACTGTTCCCGATACCGCCCGGATCATCTCCTACCCCGATGTCCACCTCCACCTCTATGAAAAATCCCCCCGGAAAAACCGCAAACTGGGTCATGTCACGATCATCTGCGATACCCTTGCCGCGCTGGATGAAAACATCACCCTCCTCCGGCCTGTCATAGAGTCCGGGAACGAATAATCATCCCGCCGGACCCCCACCCTGAGAGGGGTAGGCCCGCGATTTTCGGGAATATTCCTGTGGGCCGGATTGAAGGAACCGAAGGGTTGTTGAAAGGGGGGACTACTACCGTGAGAGGCCGGGTGCGCCCGGCAAAACCCCGCCGCCGGCCGCGGCGAAGTACTTCTTCTGTATCCAGAGCGCGACGTTGACCAGACTGATGAGCACCGGTACTTCAACGAGCGGCCCGATCACGGCGGCGAACGCTTCTCCAGAATTTATCCCGAACACCGCGATCGCAACCGCTATTGCCAGCTCGAAATTGTTGCTTGCAGCCGTGAACGACATGGTCGCCGTCTTTGAATAGTCCGCCCCGATCTTCTTCCCCATGTAAAACGAGACGAAGAACATGACGACGAAGTAGATGACCAGCGGGATTGCGATCCGCAGCACATCAAGGGGAATCCTGACGATGTACTCGCCCTTCAAAGAGAACATGACGACGATCGTAAAAAGAAGCGCGATCAGCGTGACCGGCGATATCCGCGGAATGAACCGCGTCTCGTACCACACCCTCCCTTTTGCCTTCAGCAGTACCAGCCGCGTCAGCATCCCCCCGAAGAACGGAATGCCGAGATAGATGAATACGCTCCGGGCGATCTGACCGATCGTGACATCCACGGCAAACGTCTTTATGCCGAGCCACGAAGGCAGGACGGTCAGGAAGATGTATGCGTAGACGGAGAAAAAGAGCACCTGAAAGACGGAATTGAACGCGACGAGCCCTGCGGCGTATTCCGTGTCACCCCTGGCGAGCTCGTTCCAGACGATGACCATAGCGATGCACCTGGCCAGCCCGATCAGGATCAGACCCGCCATGTACTCGGGATACCCCTGCAGAAAAATGATCGCCAGCACGAACATGAGCAACGGACCCACCACCCAGTTCTGAATGAGTGAGAGCGCCAGAACCCGCACGTTCCGGAAAACATCGGCCAGTTCCTCGTATTTCACCTTCGCAAGCGGCGGATACATCATCAGAATCAACCCGATGGCGATCGGGATGTTCGTCGTCCCGCTCTGGAAGGAGTTCCAGAAGGGGACAATGGGCGGGAACAGATATCCCGAAAGTACACCGCCGAACATGGCCAGAAATATCCAGACCGTGAGGTATCTGTCGATGAATGATAGCCTTTTGACCTGCGCTTGCATACGGTCATCCCTTTCCGAGAAATGTAAGAACCTTCTTCTCCACCGCATCACGTACCGCCCGCGTCCGCCGAAGCCTCTCCTCATACGGGCCGGTGAAGCCTGAAGGGTCTTCAATCGTCCAGTGGAGCCGTTCGGAGACACCGGGAAAAACAGGGCAGCGCTCGCCGTTTGCCTCATCGCAGACGGTGATGACATAATGAAACTTCCTGCCTTGCCGGAGAAAATCCTCCACGTCTTTGGTCCGGTTGTCCGATATGTCGATGCCGACTTCCCGCATCACGTCGACCACCAGGGGATTCAGCGTGCCCGGCTCGATCCCCGCGCTTTCAGCCTCGAACCGGCCACCGCCATGCCGCCTGAGGAACGCCTCGGCCATCTGGCTGCGGGCGCTGTTGTGGATACAGACAAAGAGAACCTTTTTCTTCTCCATCACGACCGCCCCCTGATCGACGTTTATGCCTTCCCCGGTCCGCAGCTCCCCGGGGCGCAACACGCCTTCTTTTCTCCGTACACCGTGATACTCAGTATTGCGGTGCCGGTGGCGCGGTATCTGCCGAGTCCGTCCTGATCAAGATACCGGAGGAGGATGTCGTCCGGGACGGAAATCTGTTTCTCCTTCACGACACGAACCTCTTCGAATCCGGCCTTTTCAATGAGAGCAAGGTACTCTTCTTTTTTCATCGCGCCGGCAACACAACCGGCATAGAGCTCCGCTGCCCTCAGGATCGGTTCCGGCAGCGCGCCGGTGGTGACCACATCGGATATGCTGAAGTGCCCTCCGGTTTTGAGCACGCGGAAGATCTCCCGGAAAGCCTTTTCCTTGTCAGGCACGAGATTCAGGACGCAATTGCTGATGACGACGTCTGCTGCGTTCGACGTCAGGGGGAGTTTCTCGATGTCGCCGAGCCGGAATTCGACGTTGTTGAAACCGAGCTTCTCGCAGTTCCTTCTGGCTTTTGCGATCATTTCCTCTGTCATATCCACGCCGATGACCTTCCCCTTCTCACCCACGATCGCACGCGAGACGAAGACGTCGTTTCCGGCCCCCGAGCCGAGATCAACGACCGTGTCACCGGGTTTCATCTGCGCAAATTCGGTCGGTACGCCGCACCCGAGCCCCAGATCGGCATCCGCGACATACCCCTTCATCCTTGTGTAATCTTCAGCGAAGACCGCGTAATCCACCGTGCAGCACCCCCCGACTCCGCAGCAGGAGTTCGCATTTTCCTCATGCG